>JAZRBF010000001.1:0-82129 GCA_045634985.1 Acutalibacteraceae bacterium
AAGGGTTCGGCTGTTCGCCGATTAAAGTGGTACGCGAGCTGGGTTCAGAACGTCGTGAGACAGTTCGGTCCCTATCTGTCGTGGGCGCAGGATATTTGAGGAGAGCTGTCCTTAGTACGAGAGGACCGGGATGGACGCACCGCTGGTGCACCGGTTGTTACGCCAGTAGCACAGCCGGGCAGCTAAGTGCGGAACGGATAAACGCTGAAAGCATCTAAGCGTGAAGCCGCCTCCAAGATAAGATATCCCATAGCGTAAGCTAGTAAGACCCCTCATGGACTATGAGGTTGATAGGTTGCATGTGTAAGCGTGGTGACACGTTCAGCTTGGCAATACTAATAGGTCGAGGGCTTGACCATATGATTTCTCTCTATTCATTTTCTAATCTTTGTTCAGTTTTCAGGGTGTGTTCACAAAATGAAAGTTAACCGTCTCGTTTGAGACGGTTTTTTGTTGTTTATTTTTTAGTTTTATGATAGAATTTCAGTGAGGTGAGTATATGAAGTTTTACGATATTATTTATGCTGATTCAGGATTTGATTTATCGATGTTTTACAAATATAGATATAAAGGTTCTGTTGAATCGGGATATTTAATTATTAGATTTGATCAGTCTGATATTAATGAGATTGTTAATTTGTATCATTCATCTTTTAAACTTATAAAAACTCATTCTGAATTATTGAATAATTTAAATTTTCTTGGTTCAGATGGTTTTATTTATATTTTAACTGAAGAGAGCCTTATTAGTTCTAATAAACTGGGAATATTTCGCTACTTTTATAATTTGATGATTTATAAAAGTAAGATTAAGAAATCAAAATCTGCGATTAAAAGGACTGTTAATTATGATAATAAATTTTCTGATTCAGTTATCATAAATAAGAAAAGTTATAGTAAATTTAATTCTTTTGAATTTTATAGTAAAAAATATAATGTTAATTTTAATTTTAGACTGAAGACTTCAAAATCTTTAAATCAACCATTAGTTATTTATATGGCAGGTGGCGGATGTCATGGTTATGATAATATCAAGCCTATTTATGAGTATTATAATCATATACATAAGCAACTAAAAAATTTTGATTGTTCTGTACTTATTCCCCAATCACCTTCATCGTCAAATTTTATCGCACCAACAATATATGATTATATCGGAGCTGTTTCTGAACTGATTTATTCGATATCGTCTCAGATAGATGTTGATAATTCAAGACTATATCTTGTTGGAACATCGTATGGTGGTTGGTGTACTTGGAATATGATAAATAATAATCCTAATTTGTTTGCTTGCGGAATTCCTGTAATGGGAACTCTTTTAGGAGGCGTTAATGATTCAGAAATTAATTTTGAGAATTTCAGATCGACTCCTTTATGGGTTGCACATTCTTCAGATGATGATAATGTTTCGATTAAGTCTGACGATTATTGTGTTGAAGAACTAAAAAAACTCGGTATTGATGTGAAATATACTCGTTGGGATAAATACGGTCATAAAATGTGTAATCGATTTTATCGGAATGAGCTATGGTCTGATTGGATGTTTAATCAAAAAAGACAGTAAAAAATCCGCCCCGTACTGTTAAGTACGAGGCGGTAAATTATTTGTTTGATTATTTAACTGTTACTGTGCCGTCCATAGCAACGCTGATTTCCATACCGTCCTTAACGTAAGCAAGAAATTCATCGCCGAGGCAATCAATAACTGTCATAGGCTCATCTGTCCATACGGCGCCGAGAACAGCACCAGCACAAGCAAGAGAGTCAATGTGCTCTGAGAAGAGCATACATTTGGGGTTTCTCTTCATAACTGTTGCGCAGTAAAGAACCATACCGCCGGTTGTTGAACCGATTGTCTGGGGAAGGCAAAGTGCCTTGCCGCCCATAGCCTTACCGTAAAGATCAGCGTTATTCTGGTCACCGCACTTTGTTTCTTTATCACCAATCAGGGGAAGATCGCCAAACTGAAGGGCGTTCTGGAAAGAGGCAAGAGTGTTGAAACCGCCGTGAGAAACAAGAGCTTCAGCTGTGCATTCGCCTGCAACAACAGGTCTACCTTTAAACTGTTTCATCTTATTTTGCCTCCTTTGATGTGATAATATTGAGAATCTCGTCGCTTCTGTAGTAGCGAGAGGTTGTGTATGTACGGAGTTTATTTGAGTTTGTGATTACGGGCATGGACTTGCAAAGGGGATTGTTCATATACATAAGCGGGCAGATGTAGCTGAGAATTACGCCTGTCTCCTTAAGCTTTGCAGCATAGGGAGTCTTTTCGAATTCTTCAATAACACCGGGAGCTGCTGTGAATACGGTGTTGATTGATACTTTCTTAAGACCGTTCTTCTTAAGACCTTCTGCAACTTTGTCAGTCCATTCGATGAGCTGAGCGTGTGAAAGGTGAGGACAACCAACGAAGCAAAGCTTGGGTTTAGCTTCTTTATTTTTCCACATAACAGGATAAGCAGCCTGAACTCTTTCAAGTTCTGCATCGTCAATAACATAAACCTTTGCGCCTTCAACGATGAGTGATTCACCCTGCTCAACTGCTTCGGGGGTGAGATTTTCGATATGATAAAGACCTACAGCACCATTTGAAGCTGTTGCAGCACCGAAATCCTTGAGGTATGCTTTTGTATCGCCATCAAGTTTTGTGCCGATCCACTTATCAAGACCCTTAACGAAGGGAACATCTTCCATAACCTTCATACCGATAGCTGAACCGAGAATCTGAGCTTCGGGTTTCTTGGTTGTCTTGACTTCAACAATCCATGTTGCCTTTCTGCCTTCATCGGTGAGAAGTCCGAAATAGGGAACTTTACCGAGGATTGAACCGAAGAGCTCGATGATACCTGAGTTTCTGTTGCAGCGTGCACCGAGAACGGAGTTAGCAAATACAACAGCTGATGATTCAGCCCATGAAAGGATATCACCCTTATTGGGGATATTACCTACTTCATCCATATAGCAGGTGCAGGTGTATGCTTTGTTGTCAATAAGACCGAGCTTTGCAAGCTGATCATCATACATATCCTGCATGCTGTACATAGCAGCATTAAAGATAACTTTCTGAAGGAGGTTTGCGGGTACATTAGGATCAAGAGGTTTGGGGTCAACTGAGAATTTCTGAGTTGAAACTGCGCCGCCTTTAATAAGCTGATCCATAAGGTCGTAAACGGGCTTCATAACCTTAAGGCCGAAGCTTGTTACAAGGTGACCCTTGTCGCTTGTGACGGGAACCATTTTGGTTGCGTCAAAAGCGTCGCCGTAAAGAACGAGAGTTTTCATGACTTTTGCCATTGTTTCACCCTTGGAGCCGTTGAGAATATCGAGCTCTTCTTGAGTGAGATTCATCTTATAATCCATTGTCGAGATCGTCCTTTCTGAATGAATTGAGAAATATCGGTCTATGACCGATTGTTTACATATTTATATTAACATTATATATAATTAAATTCAATATTAAATTAAAAAATCTTTAACTAATTTTTATTTTTTATTGAGTAAAAAAAGACCGACAGTATCGAAACTGTCGGCCTGAAAAGGATTTATTTATCTGATGAAACTTCTTTCATACTTGCAATCAAACCTGCAATGGACTGGATTTCGCTGGGGATAATAAGCTTTGTTGCCTGTCCGTCTGCGGCTGCAATGAACGCCTCAAGACCTTTGAGTGAAATATATCCCTGACCGGGAGCTGCTTTGTTGATTAACTCAATTGCTCTTGCGCGGGCTTCCTCAACTTTAATAATAGCTTCAGCTTCACCTTCAGCTTCTCTGATTTTTGATTCTCTGATAGCTTCAGCAGCAAGAATTGCGCTCTGTTTTTCAGCTTCGGCGGCAAGAATAAGGCTTTCTTTGTTACCTTCTGCAACAAGAATTTTTGCCGCTTTTTCACCTTCAGCAGTAAGAATTGCTTCTCTTCGCTGACGCTCAGCCTTCATCTGCTTTTCCATTGCGACCTGAATCTCTCTGGGAGGAAGGATGTTTTTGAGTTCAACTCTGTTTACCTTGATACCCCAGGGGTCAGTTGCTTCATCGAGAATACCTCTGATTTTTGCGTTGATAACATCGCGTGATGTGAGAGTGTTGTCGAGTTCCATTTCACCGATGATGTTACGAAGGGTTGTTGCGGTGAGATTCTCAATAGCAGAAAGAGGTCTTTCAACGCCATAAGCAAAGAGTTTGGGGTCAGTAATCTGGAAGAAAACAACGGTGTCTATCTGCATTGTAACATTATCTTTGGTGATAACGGGCTGGGGAGGAAAGTCAACAATCTGTTCCTTGAGAGAAACTTGTTTTGCGATTTTTTCGATAAAAGGTATTTTAAAATGAAGACCTGTCTGCCAGGTTGCGCTGTATGTTCCGAGTCTTTCAATAACATATGCTTTGGACTGAGGAACAATTTTGATATTCAATGCGAGAATAATGATGATGAGTAACGCGAGTGAAATAAGAATAGGGCCCATAGTAATCCTCCTTAATTATTTAACGATGAGTTTAACACCGTCAATTTTGATTATTGTAACCTTGTTTCCGGCTTCGATGGTTTCGCCTGAATCTGATCTGGCACTCCATTCGATTCCGTTAACTTTTACTGCGCCTTTGCCTGCGATATTATCGATGCTTTCAGTAACAACTGCAGTTTCTCCGATGCATCGGTCCGCATTTGTTGGTTGAACTTTTTGTTTTGTCAATTTCTTGACAAACGGTCTTGTGGCGGCGAGTATAATCGCTGATACAACAACGAAAACTGTCCATTGAAGCCATATTTCAGCACCGAGTCTTTCAGCAATTATTGCCGCAACCGAGCCTGCGGCAAACCAGATTGTAAGAAGCTGCGCTGTCATTGCTTCAATAATAACAAACGCAATCAACGATATAATCCAGAATGCGAGCATATATTGAGCCATATCAATTCCTCCTCGATTTTTGATACATAATATTTATGCTCAATTATATATTAGCATTCATTTATCGGATTTTCAATATATTTTATCCGAATTTACAAATGGTACATACTTTTCAGAATATATTTTCCGGAAGCAGTTTTTCTGAATTTTTAAGGAAATTCAGTGTTGTAATTATTTCGTTGCATAGGTCTTTGATTGATTCGTTATTTTCTTCAATTTCAAGCGATGCAAAAAGAATATCAAGGTCATTCACAATTTCGTGAACAGTTACAAATTTTAGAAATGATTTTGAATTATTCCATTCATCAGTAATTTGTCGTATTTTCTTTCGGTCAGGTTTATTGTAAATTATTTCAACAGAATTCTCTATAGAAATTATTTTTTTATTGATTAAATATGCATTTAATGATGATATTGAGATTGCAAACAGAAGCATAATTATTGCAATGACTACTCTTTTCAATTTTTGTTTTCCTTTCTGATAATCTCTGATTGCTTTTTGTTGTTTACTGTCATCAGCAAAATATCTTTGAATTTAAGATTTTTTCTTTCGATTATTCTTTGTGTTTCTGCTTTATCGATTCCTGCTTCTTTAGCAGCGTTTTTATTATATACTCCGTCGCAGATTACTGCAAAAGGCATTCCGTTATTTTCAGGAGCCAGATTCAGGTCGGATGCTGTTGCGTTTCTGTCCTGCGGATTTAATAATACGCTGATTTTTCCGTTTGTTTCAAATATTGCATACGAAACCTGTGAAATTTCAAAAACATCTTTTTGCCTTAATGCGCTTAATAAATCGTTGATTGATATCCGCAATTTCTTCAATGCATCAATATCAATTTTGCCGTTTCTGATAATAATTACAGGATGACCTTGCATAACAGTTCGGATTTTATGAAATCTGAGGCTTAATGCAGATGAGAGAATTTCAAGTGAAACAAGAATAAACAAAGCTACAATTGCGTTAAACATCGGAATTGTGTTATCCTGCATCGGAAGTGAAGCAACTTCTGAAATGAGCATTGTTATTACCAATTCAGACGGCTGAAGCTCACCGATTTGTCTTTTACCCATTAATCTAATCAGTAATATTGCAGTGGCATAAAGAATAATTGCTCTGATTAAAGAAATTATCATTGCTGTCCGCCTTTCTTTTATTGACTAAGTTTAATTTACTGTGTATAATCAAATAATCAGGGAGGGATGACAGATGCGTTATTATCTCGGCATAGATATCGGCGGAACAAAATGTGCCGTTGTTATAAGCGAAGAGGTTAACGGATTGATTAAAGATAAAATCCGATTTGATACAAATAAAGAACGCGGTTGGAATAAGGTTGTCGGCGAGATTATTGAAAGCACCGAAATTTTGCTTGAGAGAAATAATATCACTGCTCAGGATGTTATTTCTTGCGGTGTGAGCTGCGGAGGCCCTCTTGACAGTGAAACAGGTGTTATTTATTCTCCGCCTAATCTTCCCGATTGGGATTGCATTCCTTTGGCCAAAATCATAAAGGACAGTCTTGGTATACCTTGCAAAGTTTGTAACGATGCTGACGCTTGCGCGCTTGCTGAATGGCAATTCGGAGCAGGCAAAGGCACAAAAAATATGATTTTTCTTACTTTTGGCACAGGTATGGGTGCAGGTCTTATTCTGAATGGCAAACTTTATAGTGGTACCTGCGGTATGGCAGGCGAGGTCGGTCATATAAGACTTGATTCCGACGGACCTGTCGGATACGGAAAAGCAGGCTCTTTTGAAGGCTTTTGCTCACGTGGCGGTATTGCTGATATGGCAAAGAAAATGCTTTCGATTTATAATGGTGTAACAACAATTCCGAAGGATAATGTTACTGCTGCAACAGTTGCTCAAGCTGCATTTGAAGGCGATAAACTTGCAAACGCAATTTACAGAAAATGCGGAACAAAGCTTGGTTATGCGCTTTCAATTCTGATTGATATTTTAAATCCTGAAATGATTGTTATTGGCAGTATTTATGAGCGGTCAGGCGAATTGATGAAAAAAGAGATGCTTGAAGTTATTAGTCAGGAAGCTTTGACACAATCTGCAAAAGCTTGCAAAATTGTTCCCGCAAATCTTGGTGACAGTATTGGTGATTATGCGGCTCTCGGTGTTGCTAAAATGTATGCGGAGGAATTAAAATGAGTGAATTTCTTGTTAATCTGATTGAACGACTTCCATCGCTTTCAGAATGTAAAGACGATATTCTTTCGTCATATAAAATAATGAAAGAATGTTACGATAACGGTGGTAAATTGCTTTGCTGCGGTAACGGAGGAAGCGCTGCGGATTGCGACCATCTTGTAGGCGAATTGATGAAAGGTTTTCTCAAAAAAAGACCTCTTTCTGATGATGAAATATCATTATTTAATGATAATAAACTTGGCTATGGGTTGCAGAAGGGTTTGCCGGCTATTTCACTTTGTGCTCATTCCGCGCTGATGACCGCATTCTCAAATGATGAAGTTCCCGATTTTGTTTTTGCCCAGCAAGTTTATGCATATGCAAAAAAAGAAGATGTTCTTGTTGCATTCAGCACATCAGGCAATTCATCAAATGTTGTTTATGCTGTTGAAGCTGCAAAAGCAAAAGGGATAAAAGTTATTTCAATGACAGGAAAAAAAGAAAGCAAGTTAAGTGAATTGTCAGATATCTGCATTCGTATTCCCGAAACAGAAACTTTTAAAATTCAGGAGCTTACGCTTCCTGTTTATCATTGCCTTGCGGCTATGATTGAAGAAAATTATTTTGAAGTATAAAGATATAATGGAGGTATTATTATGAGTATTCCCAGACCTGAGCATCCGAATCCCCAGCTTGAAAGAAAAAATTGGCTCAACCTTAACGGTGAGTGGGATTTTGAATTTGATTTCGGCAACAGCAAGCGTGACGCAGGCATTCTCGATAAAAAAGAATGGGATAAAAAGATAATTGTTCCCTTCTGCCCTGAAAGTAAACTTTCGGGTATTGAGTACACTGATTTTATTCCTGCTGTATGGTATCGTAAAACTGTTGAAATCACCTCAAAAAACCTTGAAGGTAAGGTGTTTATTAATTTCGGTGCGGTTGATTATGAAGCAACTGTTTATGTTAACGGCAAAAAGGCAGGCTATCATAAGGGCGGATATATCTCATTCCGCTTTGACATTACCGAATATCTTGCTGAAGGCGAAAATACAATCATCGTCAATGCTGTTGATGATGTAAGAAGTCCTCTTGTACCCAGAGGTAAGCAGTGCGAGGTGCTTCATTCACGCGGTTGTGATTACACAAGAACAACAGGTATCTGGCAGACAGTATGGCTTGAATTCACACCTGCACAGTATATTAAGAATTTCAGACTTTATCCCGATGCTGAAAATGCTTGTCTTGCAATTTCTGCAAATGTTGAGGGTGAAGGCGAATTTGTTGCCGAAGCTTTCTATGAAGGCAAATCTGTTGGTATTGCAAAGAAAAAGGCATCTGATTCAGTTTGCTGTGAAATTGCTCTTTCTGAATCTCATCTCTGGGAGCCCGGTTGCGGCAGACTCTACGACCTTAAACTTTCATTTAACGGCGATGAGATTTCGAGCTATTTCGGACTTCGTTCAGTTAAGCTCGACGATTATAAATTCCTTATCAATGGTAAATCTGTTTTCCAGAGACTTGTTCTTGACCAGGGATTCTATCGTGACGGTATTTATACTGCACCTACAGAGGCTGACCTTATCAAGGATATCGAAATTTCATATGCAGTTGGTTTCAACGGTGCAAGACTTCATCAGAAGGTTTTTGAGCCGAGATTCCTTTATCATTGCGATAAGCTCGGTTATCTTGTATGGGGTGAATATCCCAACTGGGGACTTGATTATTCAAATCCCTATGCACTTGAATCAATGCTTCCCGAATGGTGCGAATGCGTTGAAAGAGATTTTAACCATCCTTCAATTATCGGTTGGTGTCCTTTCAATGAAACATGGGACTTTGCAGGCAGACAGCAGAATGATACTCTTATCAGCACAATTTACCGCGTTACAAAGCATATGGATAACACAAGACCCTGCATTGATACAAGCGGTAACTTCCATGTTGAAACTGATATTTTTGATGTTCACGATTATGAGCAGGATGTTGAAACATTCAAAAATAATTATGATAAACTTATGACCGAGGGAATCCTCTTTGAAAGATTCCCTGACAGACAGATGTACAGCGGAAAAGGTTGCGCATGGGTCAGCGAATATGGCGGACTCCAGTGGTCAGAAGGTGACCGCGATGACGCCTGGGGATATGGTAATGCACCTAAAACCTTTGAAGAATTTGTTGAGCGTTATAAGGGTCTGACGGATGCTCTTCTTGATAATTACAGAATGTTTGGTTTCTGCTATACTCAGCTTTATGATATTGAGCAGGAGCAGAATGGTCTTTATTATTATGACCGTACCCCGAAGTTTGACCCCGAGATTTTCAAAGCTATCAATTCAAGAAAAGCTGCAATTGAAGATTAAAAAACAGAGCTTCTTCACCTTTTGGTGAGGAAGCTCTGTTTCTATATTATAACATATATTGTTTTATAAACATTATTTCCGTTGTTTGCTGTGAAGCACATAATATTATCATTCCATTCTATTGTGTAATCACCTGAACTTATCGGGCGGTAACAATCATCAGTTATGAAAAAATCTTTATGGATAACAAAAAACGGATTTTTTCTCTCATAAAAACGGACTATTCCGCGCTTTAAATGTGTTCGTTCTTCGGCAACAATCGTATAGTTTGAATCAGGCGATGTGAATTCATAATATTTGCGGTCTTTGTTATCGGAGATTTTTAGAAAAATCATTATTATGCATAATATTACAATACATATTAGATTTAAGATTGATTTTTTAGCAGTTTGTTTTTCGTCTTTGGCAATAATCGCCGCTATTGTTGATACCAGAATAAAAAATGCAGAACAGGAGAAAAGAATTGCAGTAAGAATGTTGCCGTTTATTGTCCCTGCAAGAAAAGTCCAGTCTGTTATTGCACTTATTAAAGCAATAATCAATGCAAGCGCAGTCGGAACTACAACCAATATATCTGAAATCTTTTTTAATGTTTTCATTTTATCACCTCAACAATTAATATTATGTCATTAAACAATATCGAAGAATTTAATAGAATGTAAATTTTTTCAAGCATATAATATAATGGGTGATTAAATGATATACAGACGGTTTTATCGGCGGAGAAATCCGAAAGTATTTATTATTATTTGTTCTGTTATTTTATTTTTGATATTTTTTCTGCTTATTGATGCAAAAATAAGACCGTCTGTTTATGAACTTGCTGCTCTTGAGGCATTTGATTTATCATCAGAAAGAGTAAACATTGCCGTTGAAAGAATTCTTACCGAGAATGCTCCGTCTTATTCTGATATTGCAGAGATATGCTACAGCAATAATAATTCAATCTCAGGTATTACAACTGATGTTATAAAGATGAACCTTTTAAAATCACAAGTTACAAATGCAATAGACAGAGAATTTGATTTGAATCCTGAAACAGAAATACCTGTTTCTCTCGGTACTGCGAGCGGAATAATCTTATTTTCAGGTTTTGGACCGGATATCGGAATTGATGTTGGATTTTCATCATCAACAAAGACTGATTTTGAAAATGTATTTATCAGCGCAGGGGTTAATCAGACTCAACACAATATTATGCTAAATGTAGAAACCACAGTAATTCTCAATCTTGCAGGAAGAAGAATAACCCAGACTGTTGAAACATCATTTTGCGTGGCTCAGACGATAATTGTAGGGTCTGTGCCTGAAATTATGATTGATAAATAATGATATCTGTCATTGATTTTATTGTTATTTATGGTATAATATTTATATCAAATTTAAGGAAGTTGAATTATGACTTTTGAATCTGCAAAATTAAGAGCTGAAGAATTACGCGCTCAGCTTAATTATCACAGCCATAAATATTATGTAGAAGACAGTCCTGAAATAGGGGACTATGAATATGATATGCTTCAAAGGGAACTTGCTGAAATAGAAAAGCAGTTTCCCGAGCTTATATCACCCGATTCACCTACACAACGAGTTGGCGGAAGTGCCGCAGGAATGTTTGAGCCTGTTGTTCATACTGTCCCTCTTGAAAGCCTTCAAGATGCGTTCAGTTTTGAAGAAGTTGAGGCATTTGATGCGAGAGTAAGGGAAGTTTTTCCCGATGTGCAATATGTTGTTGAGCCGAAGATTGATGGTCTTTCTGTTGCTCTTGAATATGAAAACGGTATTTTTGTCAGAGGTTCAACAAGAGGCGACGGTGTAACAGGCGAGGATGTTACCGCAAATCTCAGAACGGTCAATTCCATACCGTTAAGGCTTAAAACTGATGTTGAGCAAATCGAGGTCAGAGGCGAAGTGTATATGCCCAAAAAGGTTTTTGCATCTCTTGTTGAAGAGCAGGAATTTAACGGCGAAAAAACCTTTAAAAATCCCCGAAATGCGGCCGCAGGTTCACTTCGTCAGAAGAATCCTGTTATTACTGCATCAAGAAAACTTGATATATTTGTTTTTAATATTCAGAGATACAGCGGAAATGAGATATCAGCCCATAAACAGTCGCTTGATTTCCTTAAAACACTCGGATTTAAAACTGTTCCGTTCTATAACAGATTTGACACCATTGAAGAAGTGATTTCTGAATTGAAAAGAATCGGTGAAATCCGTTCTTCGCTTCCGTTTGATATTGACGGCGCAGTTATAAAGGTTGATTCTTTCTCTCAAAGATCAGAAATCGGAAGTACAGCAAAATTCCCCAGATGGGCTCTTGCTTATAAGTATCCGCCTGAAGAAAAGGAAACAACTCTTGTTGATATTGAAGTTGCTGTCGGCAGAACAGGTGTGCTTACTCCTACAGCTGTATTTGAACCTGTCCTTGTTGCTGGGTCAACTGTTTCGAGAGCAACGCTTCATAATCAGGATTTCATTGATGAAAAGGATATCCGTCTTGGTGACAGAGTTGTCATCCGTAAAGCAGGTGACATTATTCCTGAGGTTATCAGAGTAGTCAGCCATAAAGAAGGTAGTGAAAGGTTCGTACTTCCCGAGGTTTGTCCATCGTGCGGTGCAAAGGTTATCCGAGAAGAGGACGAAGCCGCGGTAAGATGCGTTAATCCCGAGTGTCCTGCTCAGCTTCTTCGAAATCTGATTCATTTCTGCTCAAGGGATGCAATGGATATCGAAGGTATGGGCGATGCAGTTTTAGAGAAACTTGTTTCAAGCGGTATGCTTACAAAAGCCAGTGAGATTTATACTCTCGGTAAGCAGGACTTTATGACTCTTGAAGGATTTAAAGATAAATCATCGCAGAATCTTGTTGATGCAATCGAAAAATCAAAGAACAATGACCTTTCAAAGCTGATTTTTGCTCTTGGTATCCGTCATGTAGGTCAGAAGGCCGGTAAAATACTTGCTGATTATTTCGGCAGTATGGATGCTATTATGAATGCATCGGCAGAAGATTTTGCTACAATTGAAGGTTTTGGCGGAATTATGGCGCAGAGTGTTGCGAATTATTTTGCTCTTGATCAGACTAAAAATGAGATTGCATCATTGGCATTATACGGTGTAAATATGACCTCGCTGAAAGAGAAAATTGACAACAGATTCGAGGGCAAGACATTTGTGCTTACAGGTACATTGCCTACTCTTTCGAGAAATGAAGCAAGCGAATTGATTGAAAAATACGGCGGAAAAACAGCTTCCTCAGTTTCAAAAAAGACAAGCTTTGTGCTTGCAGGCGAAGAGGCAGGCAGTAAGCTTGTCAAAGCGCAAACTCTTGGAATAACTATTATAACTGAAGAAGAATTCAGAGAGATGATAAAATGAGTTTAAGATATTCAAAGGACCATTGTTGGTTAGAAAAAACAAATAACGGCGTGCGAATCGGAATAAGCGATTATGCCTGTAAACAAATTTGCAAAAATTTTGTTTTGCATCTGCCTGATGAAGATGAAATTTTTAGGGCAGGGGATGTTATTTGCGAAATTGAATCCTGCAGATATTTTGAGATTGTTGCTCCTGTTAAGGGCAAAATATCAAAGGTTAATGAGTCTTTATTTATTGATGCTTCGCCGCTTCTCATTGACCCGTATGAATGCTGGCTTTTTGAAATGACGGATGTTGCATTTGCTCATCCTCTTCTTTCTGCAACTGAATACGCTGAATATCTTGTAACAATTGAATAAAAATATAACCGCCTTTCTTAACGAAGGCGGTTGTTTCATTATTGCAATTTTGAAAGGTTTGTCATATCTTGAAAAAGCGGTATTTCGGGATGAATAAATGTCATCACAAAAAACAAAATCATTATCAGACAAAGTATCAGAAAAGGTATCAATGATGATTTGTATAATCTGAAATTGTTTTTAAATATTAAATATTCAATGCTGTATCCTGCACCCGAGGCAATAAAAAATATTATAATGTTAAACCAATCTGCGTTAACTCCAAGAATTCCTGTATAGAGATAATAGATAGCCGGAATCAAAAATAATCCTGTCAATATTCCTGCAAGTTTTACGCACCAGAAATTTCTGAAATGATTTCTGATAAATTTGTATTGTATCAATGCAAAAGTGAACATTGGAAAAAACAGGAGTTTCAAGTGTTCCCATATTGACTCATTAATTGCAGAAAACAGTCCGATAATTATGCTTTGGTTTGTCCAATCATAAAGAAAATGAAGCAAGACTCCTGCTATGCAAGTGAAAACAAAACCGCTGATTTGCCAATATTTCAAGGTCTTTTTCATAAAATCACCTTTATAATTTTATTCCGTTTTATTTAGTTCTATTCAGCATATTTTTATTGTTTTGACATTCGCAAAGTGATCTTTGGGCTACAATTGTAACAAGTGTATCTCCAAGTTGTACCAATACCGATGCAAGGATAGTCAATTCGTCATTGCTCATTTTGCATGCAAGGGTGTTTGCAACTGCGGTAACAGCAGCTGTAAGCTCACAAGCATTCATAATTACACCTCCTGATATTATTTTATGTTTTTATCAGGATTATGAATGATTATACTTTGAAAAAATCTATTATATGGCTTGTACTTATAATATTATTTAAATAATTATAAAATAATAATAAATATACCTTGCTTTTTTGAAATCATTATGATAAAATATCTGCAATATAAAAACGCAATGATCGGGAGAGTAGGCATCTGATTCTCATTCAAGAGAAAATCCGTCATCGGCTGGAAGCGGATTATGAGATAAGCTGTTGAAGTTCACCCGTTAGCGGCAGGGCTGAAATTGCAGTAGGTTCTGACGGTTAGCCGCCGTTATTGGTTTCAAAGTGTCCGATGTTTTTATCGGAAATGCAGGGTGGTACCGCGGAAATTATTCGTCCCTCGTTGTCTTTCGGCAACGGGGGATTTTAATTTTGTAAATTATGAAAGGATTGATATAGAATGTTTGAAAAACCCGCAGAGTTAAAAAAGCTGTTTGAAGAAAAACTTGCTGTAGTAACTGCAAGTGCTGATATTGAGCAGCTTAGAATCGAATTCCTCGGCAAAAAGGGCTCTGTTGCTGCTCTTATGCAGGAGCTTCGCAATATTCCCAATGACCAGAAAAAGGAAGCAGGTCAGGCTATCAATGATACAAAACAGTTCATTGAAGGCGCAATTGCAGCAAAGCTTGAAGAGCTCAGATTGCTTGAAGAGAAGAAGCTCATTGATGCTTGCGAAAGCTATGATGAATCAATGCCTACCGATAACGATATCGGCTCCTATCATCCCATTACTCTTGTTCGCAGAGAGGTTGAAAATATCTTTCTGAGTATGGGCTTCACAATTGAGGACTATTCCGAAATTACTGATGACTACAATTGCTTTGAGGCTCTTAACATTCCCAAGCATCACCCTGCAAGAGATATGCAGGATACCTATTATCTGAGCACAGGTCAGCTTCTTAAGACCCATACATCAGCAGCTCAGAATACAATTCTCAGAAAATATAAGGCTTCTCTTGAGAGCGGTAATCCCATCAGAGCTATTTTCCCCGGAAGATGCTTCAGAAATGAAAAAATCGATGCATGCCACGAAAACACATTCTTCCAGATGGAAGGTATGATGGTTGATAAGGATATTTCGATTTCTAACCTTATATACTTTATGAAGACAATGCTTTCTGAAGTTTTCCAGAGAGATATCACAGTCAGACTTCGTCCCGGTTTCTTCCCCTTTGTTGAACCCGGATTTGAACTTGATATTCAGTGCTCAATCTGCGGCGGTAAGGGTTGCCCTTCCTGCAAGGATTCAGGTTGGCTTGAACTTTGCCCCTGCGGAATGATTCATCCCAATGTTCTTTCAGCAGCAGGCATTGATCCCGAAAAATATATCGGATTTGCTTTTGGTCTTGGTATGACAAGACTTGCGATGATGAGATATGGTGTTAAGGATATCCGCGTATTCAACAGCGGTAATCTTAAGGCTCTTTCTCAGTTTACCGAAAAATCCTTCACAAAGCCTGAAGAAAGCAAGGAGGCATAACCGATGTTTGTATCAATTAACTGGATTAAAGATTATGTTGACCTCAGCGGTCTTGATGTAAAAAAACTTATTGAAAGCTTCACTCTTGCAACAGCAGAGGTGGAAGATATCATCGTTAAGGGCGAAGATATCAAGAATGTTGTTGTTGGTGAAATTCTTTCTGTTGAAAATCATCCCAATTCAAAGAAACTTCATCTTCTTAAGGTTGATGCAGGTTCAAAAGTTTGCAATATCGTTTGCGGTGCTCCCAATGTTGCTGTTGGTCAGAAGGTTGCTCTTGCTCTTGCAGGCGGCAGAGTATGCGGCGGCGAAATCGGTATCGCTACAGTTGCTGGTTATGAATCCGAGGGTATGTGCTGCTCTGAAAAAGAACTCGGTCTTAGCGATGATAACAGCGGCATTATGGATCTTGATAAGAGCCTTGTCAACGGCACAGATATCAAGGATATCTTCCCCATTGATGATATTATTTTTGAAGTTGATAATAAGTCGCTTACAAACCGTCCTGACCTTTGGGGCCATTACGGTATTGCTCGTGAATTCGCTGCTCTTGCCGGTAGAGAACTCAAGCCCCTCAAGCTTGGTGATCTTTCATATGACGGCGATGAAGAAATCAGTGTAACTGTTGGCAGAGAAGACCTTGTTTACAGATATTCCTGCATCAAGATGGATAACATCACAAAGAATAAGAGTCCTCTTGATATGCGTATCCGCCTTTATTATTGCGGTATGAGAGGAATTAATCTTCTTGCTGACGTTACCAACTACATTATGCTTGAAATCGGTCAGCCCACACACGCATTTGATGCATCATCAATGCAGAATATTGTTGTTACAACTCCTAAAGAAAAATTCAATTTCAAGACTCTTGACGGCGTAGAGAGAGTTATCGATGAAGATACTCTTATGATCTGGAACGGTGAAACTCCTACAGGTATTGCCGGTATTATGGGCGGTCTTGAATCTGAAATTGTTGAGGATACAACCGCAGTTGTTCTTGAAAGCGCAAACTTTGACGGCGTTTCAATCCGTAAGTCTTCATCAAGACTCGGTCACAGAACAGACGCAAGCGCAAGATATGAAAAGATGCTTGATCCCGAGCTTACACTTACTGCAGTAGGCAGATTTGTTGAACTCGTAAAGAGCATCGATCCCGAGGCAAAGGTTGCATCAAAGCTTACTGACGCTTATGTAAGAAAATATCCTGAAATTACTCTTACTTTCGATAAAAAGTATGTTGACCGTTACACAGGAATTGATATCAGCGATGAGCAGATTATGAGAACACTCACTCTTCTTGGTTTCGGTGTTGATTATGCTGACGGTAATTATACAGTTAAGGTTCCTTCGTGGAGAGCTACAAAGGATGTTACTATCAAGGCTGATATTATTGAAGAAATCACAAGAATTTACGGCTACGATAACTTTGAAATAACAACAACACGTAGTCCTCTTAAGCCTGTTCCCAATGACTACAGCAGACTTGAAGATGCTGAAATTCAGGATCTCCTTGTAAAGAGATATTTTATGCACGAAGTTCATTCCTATGTATGGTGCGACGGCAGAAAGTATAAGAAGCTTGGAATCGATGTTCAGGATAATGTAAGAGTTCTTAATATTGAAAATTCCGATAACGGCATTCTTCGTAATTCAATGCTTCCCACTCTTCTTGTTATGGCAAGCGAAAACAAAGATTTCGGTGATAAATACGGAATCTTTGAAATCGGCAGGGTAGTAGCAGGAACAAAAGAGGACGGAACTTGCAATGAAAGAAAGCATCTTGGTGTTGTTCTTTATGATAAGGGCGGCGATGAAAAGGCACTTTATTTCAGAGCAGTTGAAATGATTAACACAATTGTTGATGTTATCAAGAAGAAAAAGGCAAAGTATGCAAAGATTGCTCCTGAACAGAATTGGCAGCATCCCAAGAATACTGCTGAAATTTCAGTTGATGGCGTTAAAATCGGTGTTCTTTGCGCAATGCATCCTTCAAACAGAGCAAAACTTGACAAAACAGCAGCTGCAGTTTGCATTGAGCTTGATATGAATGCATTCAATGAAATTGCTGCAACAGGCATTTCATTCCGCGAGCCCAGCACACAGCAGTCAACTTATTATGATATTTCACTTGTTCTTTCAGATGGTATCAAGTATTCCGATATCGCATCATCATGGGAAAAGCTTGGTCTTGATGAACTTCAGAGCGCAAAGGTAATCGATACCTATGAGAAGGATGGTGTTAAGAGCGTTACAATCCGTCTTGTATTTGCTGCTATGGACAGAACACTTGAAATGGAAGAAGTTCAGGGCTGGATTGACACAATTCTTGCAAATCTTGCCCAAATCGGTGTTACCCTCAGAGCATAATTCAAAAAATTTTAAATAAGTCATTAATTTTTTTGAAAAAGCATTGTTTTATTTTTAAAGGTGTTATATAATAAACGGGTACGGAGGTGACCGCAATGACTGATAAAACAATAAAGTTTTCAATCAAGGATGAAAATGAGACCGAGATGAGAAAAAATCTTCTGGCGGTTTATGAGGCTTTGAATGAAAAGGGATATAATTCCATCAGCCAGATTGTAGGCTACATTCTTTCGGAAGACCCGACATATATCACAACTCATAATAATGCACGCAGCCTTGTCAGAAGACTTGACAGAGATGAGCTTCTTCAGGCAATGGTTAAGTGTTATCTCGGAATAAAATAATTTGGAGGATAAGTCCCGATGGCAAAAAAACACAGTTTCCTGATGTATAAAGGCAGACCGCTTGTAAGAAACGGTAAGACTTTATATTACGGATATATGAGCGATCCCTATGTTGTCATTATGCAGATAACAAGCACAAGGGATGTTAAGGGCGTTGAGGTTGCTGACAGAGTTGTTGTTCAGCTCGTTAACACAGACCCTAATGTCAGAATGAAAGATAAGATTGTCAAGAAAGCTGAACGCAGAGGTATCTATAATGCTATGGATATCGGATGCATCTGGCTTGAAAGAGAACTTAAAGAAGCAAATGCATAAAAAATTAACACCGTCGGTTGGTTCCGACGGTGTTTTTTTGTCATTATTCGTATTTTGCTCTTTCGCCGCCAATATATTTCGGTCTGGTTTTTGCAGCGCTTAGTTTTGCTTCACCGATTGTGTTGCATTCAAGGCGAAGCGGAACAGCAACTCTTTTAAGATGCATTCCGATAAGAGTTGTACCGATATCAATACCTGCATCGGCTTTGATTTCTTCAACTGCAACAGGGTTTTTCATTGACTGATATGCAGCTGTTGCAAATGAGCCACCTGCTCTGGGGTGGGGAACAACGCATACAATTTCGAGTCCGAGTGAGTCAGCTTTTTCTTTTTCAATGATGATTGCTCTGTTGAGATGTTCGCAGCATTGTGCGGCAATATATATTCCTTTTTCATTGAATGCGGCAAATAATCCGTTGTAAATTTCTGATGCAACATCAAGAGTGCCGCTTGTACCGATTTTTTCTCCGATTACTTCACTTGTTGAGCAACCGATAACCGCAACATCTCCGCTCTTGAGCGAAGCTTTATTAATAAGCTCCTTTGCAGCGGCGTTTGCCTGTTCAAAAATTGTCATTTAAATCATCCTATGGGTTAAATTTTAAATTTAAGTTTATCAAATGCAGTTGAAATGATTACAGAAGCAATAACGGCTACAAGGCCTTGCATAAGGTTGGGCACAATACTTGCCGCCGCAGATAATCCGTAATGAAGAACTACAGCTTCATATGCAAAATATCCGCCAACCATTATTATTTCAGCAATTACAGCGGAAATTATTTTTGAAACAATTGAAAGCTTTTCGCCTAATGCTTTGGAAAGGGCCTTGTAAATATAATAAAAAGCGAGAGCCATAATTGCTTTAATTATAAATGTTGCAGGAGCATACTGAACATAACCTGCAAGAATATCTGCAAGAGCAGAGCCGAGACCTGCCGCTAATGTTCCGTATAATCCGCCGAGCATATAACCCGAAAGAATAACAAAGCAGTCGCCGAGATTTACATATCCGCCTGTTGCAGGAACGGGTATCTGCACTATAAATGTAGCAACGCAGATGATTGCAGTCATTAAAGCTGCGAATACAATTTTCTTAATCTTTTCAATTTTCATTTTATTCCTTCTTTCTTGAAAAAAATTATAGCATTTTTTTGAATAAATTTCAATGGTAGATTTGCATAAATATAAAACATTCTATTGAAAAACAGATGCTTGTATGTTATAAATTAATTATATTATTCAAGGAGGTTACCATGAATATCAAAGCTTATCACAAAGATTTAAACAGTCTTCATATCGGATGCGAAAAGCCTCGCGCTTATTTTATCCCTTATCACGATGAAGATACTGCGCTTTCAGGATGCAGAAAGAGTTCGGAATTTTATACCGACCTTTGCGGTGAATGGAATTTCAGATTCTATAAATCGTTCGAAGACCTTGAGGAAGATTTTCTTTCCGTTGGTTTCAATGATAAATTAACCGTTCCGATGTGTTGGCAGAATGCACTCGGCAAAGGTTACGATGTGCCGCTTTACAGCAATCTTTTTTATGCATTTCCGCTTGATCCGCCTTTCGTTCCTGACGAAAATCCTTGCGGTCTTTATAACAGAAAGATTAATATTTTTAAAAAGGACGGCAAGAAATACTTTATTAATTTTGAGGGTGTTGCATCTTGCTTCTATCTCTTTATTAATGGCAATTTTGCCGCCTATAGCCAGGTAAGTCATAACACAAGTGAAATTGATATCACCGATATGATTAATGACGGTGAAAATACAATTGATGTTCTTGTTGTTAAATGGTGTGACGGCTCATATCTTGAAGACCAGGATATGTATCGTCTTGCCGGTATTTTCAGAGAAGTATATATTCTTGAAAGAAATGAAAAGTTTCTTAAGGATATTTATATCAAACCTGTTGTTTCTGAAGACCTTAAAACTGCAACTGTTACAAGCGAAATTATTTCCGATTGTGATATTTCATTCAAGCTTATCGCTCCTGACGGAAAGGTTATTCAGCAGGGTAGCGGCGTTGAATTTACAGTTGAGAATCCCGTTCTCTGGTCAAGCGAGAAACCTGAACTTTATACTCTGATTCTTAACTGTGGCGGTGAAATCATTCCTTTCAAAATTGGTTTCAAGCGTCTTGAATTCAGAGGCAATGTTGCATATATAAATAATCAGCCTGTTAAACTCTTCGGCGTTAACCGTCACGATTCAAATCCTGAAACAGGTTTTTATTGTGATTATGAGTTAATGCTCAAGGATGTCAAAATTATCAAGCAGGGTAACTGCAACTGCGTCAGAACATCACATTATCCCAATGACCCCAGATTCCTCGGTTTATGCGATGAATTCGGTCTTATGGTTGTTGACGAGGCTGATATCGAAACCCATGGTATGGGCTTTGAATACCGCGATACATGGGATTGGTTCAGATGGTCAAAGCTTTCAACCGACGATGAATGGGAAGCTGCATATGTTGACAGAGCAGAGCGTCTTTTTGAAAGAGATAAGAACCACGCTTGTGTAATTATGTGGTCACTTGGTAATGAATCAGGTTGCGGTAAGAATCACAGAGCAATGCGTAACTATATCAAGAGCCGTTGTCCTGATGCAATTGTTCATTATGAGAATGCACACCTTGAATTCAAGGCAGTTCCTGTCGGCGAAAACTTCAGCGATATTTCAGATGTAGAGAGCCGTATGTATGCTGAACTTGATTATACCGAAAAGTATGCAACGAATGTCAGCTCCAAGAAGCCCTTCTATTTCTGTGAATTCTGTTGCTCAATGTCAACAGGTAACATTCACGCTCATTGTGATTTGTTCAGAAAGTATCCTGCAATCTGGGGCGGCTGCTTCTGGGAGCTTACTGACCACGCAGTAAAAACTGAAAACGGCTTCCGTTACGGTGGCGACTTCGGCGATTATCCCCATAACAGCGTATGTTGCATAGACGGCGTTATTTTCCCTGACAGAACCTTCAGACCCGGTTTCTTCGATATGAAGAGAGCATATCAGGAGTTTGAAGCTGACTATGTAAACGGCGAGATTTCAGTTTTCAACCGCAGATATTTTGAGTCGCTGAATGATATGTATATCATATGGAAACTTGAAGTTAACGGTAAAGCTGTTCTTGAAGGCAGAATTGATGATACCGATATCGCACCCCAGAGCACAAAAGTTTATAAACTCTTTGACAGTGTAGAGGATAATGTGCGTTGCTATCTGACTCTCACATTCCATTATAAAGAAGCAAATTCATTTGCCGATGCTGACTATGAAACAGGTTTTGAACAGTTTGATTTGTCAGTTGAAAACGAAGAGGAAGAGGTCAAGACATCTGTTCCTGCATACACAGAATCAGCAAGATATATCAATATTACTGCAGGTGATTCAGAGTTTGTTTTTGATAAACCTTACGGCAGAATTATTTCAGCTAAGGCAGCTGGTAACGAACTTCTTGCAGAGCCTGTTTCCCTTGAAACATGGGCGGCACACGGATATAATCAGCTCGGTACCGCAGACGACAGAAGAAGCGCAGAAATTCACAACGCAATTCAGAAGACATATTCAACCGAAGTCAAAGCTGATGAAACAAAACTTTCAATCGAATGCAAGATTTCACTTGGCGGTCCTGCAGTTGTACCGATAATCAACGGTACTCTTGTTTATGATTTCTATGCAGACGGCAAGGTTGAAATTGCTTTCAGCGGCGAATTCCGTCAGCTTCTTAAGGAAATGGAAATGCGTCTTCCCAGATTTGGTTTCAGATTTGCTCTTAAAGATGGTTTTGAGGATATGACATATTTCGGCAAAGGACCGATTGAAACCTATTGTGACCGCCATAAGGGAGCAAGATTCGGTATGTTTGAAACAACAGTTAATGATAACTTTGTTCATTATATCAGACCTATTGAAAACGGATCACACTTTGCAACTGTTTACGGCAAGGTAGCTAACGGCAAGAATTCAATTGAATTTGCACCTGTAAATACCGATTCATTCTGCTTTAATGCAACTCATTTCACTCCCAAAATGCTTGAAGCAGCAAAGCACGACGACGAGCTTGTTGCAGGCGATACCACTTATGTTTATCTTGATTATAAGATAGATTCCAGAAGCGGCAGGGGAATATATGAAACCCTTGAGCCTGAGCGTAAATGGGATTTTGAGCCTTTCAGCTTTGCAGTTGAATTTAAGATTAAATAAAATTAAGGCTTGTATGGAATAAACCATACAAGCCTTTTTGCTGTTTAAAAATCAGCAGAGCCTGTTGTTCTCGGATAAGGAATAACATCTCTGATATTTGAAATACCTGTAAGATACATTATAAGTCGTTCAAATCCGAGACCGAAGCCGCTATGCTTGACGCCGCCGTATCTGCGAAGGTCAAGATACCAATCATAGTCATCAGGGTTAAGACCAAGCTCTTTGATTCTTGTTTCAAGAATATCAAGTCTTTCTTCGCGCTGACTTCCGCCGATGATTTCGCCTATGCCCATAACAAGGCAATCACAGGCGGCTACGGTTTTTCCGTCATCATTGAGTCGCATATAAAATGCTTTGATATCTTTCGGGTAATCAGTAACAAATACAGGTTTTCTGAATATCTTTTCTGTTAGATATCTTTCGTGCTCGGTCTGCAGGTCGCAACCCCAGCTTACCTTATATTCAAATTCTTCATTATGCTCTGAAAGTATATTGATTGCATCGGTGTAGGTCACTCTTCCGAAATCGGAGCTTGCAACAGCGGTAAGTCTTTCAATAAGTTCTTTATCAATAAATTTATTGAGGAATTCAAGCTCCTGTGAGCAATTATCAAGAACATACTGAATAACAAACTTAATCATTGCTTCGGCAACATCCATATTGTCAGAAAGCTCTGCAAAAGCCATTTCAGGCTCAATCATCCAGAATTCAGCCGCGTGACGCTGGGTATATGATTTTTCAGCTCTGAATGTAGGTCCGAATGTATAAATCTTACCAAAAGCAAGAGCCATCGTTTCGCCCTGAAGCTGACCGGAAACAGTAAGAAAAGCAGGCTTCTGGAAAAAGTCCTGAGAATAATCGATTCCGCCGTTTTCTGTTTTCGGAATATTTTCAAGATCAAGAGTTGTTACCTTAAACATTTCACCTGCGCCTTCGCAGTCACTGCAGGAAATGAGGGGAGTATGTGCATATACGAATCCTTGCTCTGTAAAGAATTTATGGATTGCGTAAGCCGCTACTGAACGAACTCTGAAAACTGCATTAAATGTGTTTGTTCTCGGTCTTAAATGAGCAATAGTGCGAAGATATTCAAGAGAATGTCTTTTTTTCTGAAGCGGATAATCGGGAGTTGAAAGCGCTTCGATTAAAATTTCATCGGCATTGATTTCAAACGGTTGGTTTGCGTTGGGTGTCAGAATAAGATTACCTTTTACCCTGATTGCAGCGCCGACATTCAATTTTGCAATTTCTTTGTAATTATCAATTTTATCAGCTTCAAAGACAATCTGAATTCCTTTAAAACAGCTTCCGTCATTGATTTCAATGAAACCGACAGCCTTTGAATCTCTTAATGTTTTAATCCATCCGCAGACGGTGACCGATTGGTTACCATATTCTTCAGCTGATTCGTGAAGGCATTTGATCTCAATTCTGTCCATAGGTATTCCTCCGGTTTAAACTCTACTTATACGATGATATTGCCGAGGTTTTCTGCAATAATTTTATCAGAAATACCCTCAACATTTGAAAGCTCATATACATCTCTGAATCCGCCATTGTTGTTACGATAATCTATAATAGCCTGCGCTTTGACTTCGCCGACAGATTTGAGAAGCATTAACTCTTCTTTGGTTGCGGTGTTGATATTGATTCGGGATAATGTTGTTGTCTGATTGACAGTTTCTGATTCGGGAAGCGTAACAATTGGTGCTTGTGTTATTGGTGCTGTAGTTTCATAAGCTCTTGTTGGTGCAGGCATTTCAGTAATTTCATAAACAGGGATATTATTGAAACGCGGTGATGAAAGCGCAGATACCAAAAACATTATACCAATCAGAAACAATGCCGCAGATAACAGAATCAATGTTTGTTTCTTGCTGTCTTTCATCAGAAATTAGTACCGTTCCAGCCCCAGTGGTCGGCTTCTTCATATTTAATATAGATATTGGATCTGTCAATTCCGAGCTCTTCGTTAACTATTTCAGAAATTGCTGCAGTAAGGCGTTCATATGCTGCGTCGGATGTTGAGCCGAAAAGGCTGACTTCAACATAAGCATATTCTTCTGAACATTCACCCTTAAAATACATTTTCATATTATCTTCAAAAGTGAGCATAAGCCAGGCTTCTGATTTGCCGGGAATGAGGGCGATAGCTTCGCCGAGCTTTTTCTTGAGATTTTCTCTTGCTGAGTCTGAAATTGAATTGCTGACTGTTGTTCTGATATAAGGCATAATTATTCCTCCTGAAAATATTAGTTAACTCTTGTAAAGTTTCTGGCTTCAACTGTTACACCGAGGATTTCGTAATCCTCATCAGTATAGTTTACATATATAAGAGAACCTGTATCATATTCTGTGCAGAATATTCCGTCTGAAACAGAATAATGATCAGTCATTCTTGCATCACGCAAGTCATTGAGCACCGAATCAGCTTTCTGATAATATTCTGCGGCTGAATTAAGTGTTGAGATGTAATAATATTTGTCGGTTTCGGCATTTTGCGATGTTGGTTCATAGCTCCACGAAAAATGCGGACAAGCTCCGTACTCAACATATTTAAGCATAGCCTCTTCAATATTAATAAGTGTATTTATCGGCTCGCCCGTGTAGTCAACCGTACCGTGAAGAACAAGCGGTACAAAGGGAATCGAAACATATGCTCCGCTTGCTGATGCGCTGTTTCTGAGCGGCATATTGATTATTGAATCAATAGTTTTGAGCATATAGAAATTGCCGTTGACAGCCATTGTTGATTTTCCTGTTGACAGGGGAGCGACACTTGCTGAAATCATCATTGCAGTATCCTGGCGATTAAATCCGTCTTTATCGAAATCCGAATAAAGAACTGATGCGGCATCGTTGATGCAGTAGCCTGAAAAATTGATTTCTTTTGTTTTTGAAATCAACGATGAAACGGCATCCTTGATTTTATCTGCTTTTTTCAGAATTCTTTTTTCGGATGTTGTATTATTATATTCGGTTGAAAAAGTATCGGGAGTAAATGATGATTCATTTCTGAAGATATCAGTAACAGTATCATCTGAATCGATGTTATTTCCGCTTAATAAATTGATATCAAAAAATACATTCATCTTTTGTTTCGAAGTATATTCAATTAATTCGGAAAGTCCATTTTCGCCGCCCGATTCATTATTGAGCTTCGGAGATTCTGTTATGCAAGAGTCAGGCCCTCCGTTGAAAACTCCGGTATATCTGACGCTGATATTGTTGATACCCTTGCTTTTCATGTGGATAAGCATATCTGTTGCTTGTTCAAATGTTGTTACAGGTTTTATAGTATCAATTAATCCTGAATCGGAATTGACCGATGCACCGAGAGTCAGGTAGAAAGGCAGGTAATCGCCTGTTTCGACATTTTTGGTTGAAAGAACAGAGTTTCTGATTAACTGTTCACGGCAGGCAGAAGCGAGTCCTGAATAAGTTGCATTATTGCCCGTCAGGAATCTGTAGCAAAGCGATATGTCTGAATTATAAGAATTTTCGGATATGAATAATTTCTTGTCTTTATATTGAATTGTAGTAATGTTAAACGAAGGATAAACGCGGTTAAATTCACTGATTGAGGTTGCTTTTTCAGCTTTGATTGTAGCGATTGCATCGGCTTTGTCAATAATAGATACAAAAGCTGTTTTACCGTGTTTTATTCCGAATGCAGGTATAATTGCTTCTCCTGTTGTTTCTGTTTCAAAAGAAGGGTCATTTCCGTACACAGAGAATGAAAGCGATTCAAAGGATTCATCATATATCGATGTTTTGATGATTGCTCCGCAACCGTCAGGCACAAGAATGAAATCTTCATCGAGGCTGTCATTATAGGCTCCGAAATGGTTGAGTAATTCAATGCTTTCAATAACTGCATCAGGATTATTGGTAAGGTTTTCGTGAGTGCAATTTACAAAAAGACTACCATCCTGAAGTGTTACTGTAATATTCAGACGAAATCCGATGTCTTTGCTTGAAAATTCTTTTTTATCCGCTGTTTGTTTGTCGGGGAATAAATCAAAGATAAACTTTGCTCCGTTTTCAATTTTTTCATAAGAAGCTTTGTTATAAAAAAGAGAATTATCCTGCGTATTCAGATAATAAATATCGCTTCCGCCGAGAATCTTAAGCATTGCCATCGAAGCGTCACTGATTGGTGTGTTATCAGTCTTGACAGAATCAAGCAATGGCAAAGCGCTCCATAATCTGTTATTTCCTGTTTCGATGACTCCGAATGAAACAGTATCAGGATCAACATACATTTCAACAAGACCTGATGCCGCAACTTTATCTGTGAACGATGATTGAGAAGCTGAATAATGAATTTCAGCTTTATCTGCCTTGTTAACAATTGTGTTTATTGATTCGACAGAATTTATGACTCTGACCTGAGAAGGTGTGTATAAACCTGAAACAATAATGGTAACTGTAATTCCTGCAAGAATAATTATCGCCGCAAAGAATCTTATTAACTTTTTTCTTTTCGGTTTATTTTTCATAATAACTCGAATCCTTGGCAATTTCAAAAGTAAAGCTTACGCCTTTTTCTGTGTTTTCAACGCCGTAGGAGCAATTGTGATTTAACATAATGCCCTTGACGATTGAAAGACCCAGCCCAAATCTGTTTTCGCTTCTTTTATGTGATTTATCAGCCCTGTAAAAGCTGTCCCAGATTTCGGGGATGTCATCATCCGCGATATGCTCTCCTGTGTTGAAAATGGTAACAACATAACTGTTAGATTTTTCTTCACAAAAGATTTCAATGATTTTTTCGTTTGAGCAATGTGATATGGCGTTGGTGACAAAATTTTTGAGCACAATTTCAATTTTATCAGCTTCACCGTAGCACATTGTCGGAGTGGCAATTTTGTTTTTGATTGTGATTCCTTTTGATTCAATCTGAAGTGATAAATGGTTAAGAAGAGAATTTGTTATTTCACCAAGATTGAAATAATCGGGATTGAAAGGCTGAATTCCGCTTTCAATTTTCGAAAGTTCAAGTAGTTCAACAACAAGGCCGTTCATCTTGTGGCTTTCTTCTCTGATAATCGTGCAATATTCCTTGATAACTTCAGGATCTGTGCTGATTCCTTCGCAAAGCCCTTCAGCATAACCTGAAATTATTGCAAGCGGAGTTTTGAGTTCGTGAGAAACATTGTTGATGAATGATTTTCTTGCATTGTCGAGCGCATGCCTGTGCGCAATATCTCTTTCAAGTTGTTCGTTTTTGATTTTAAGGTCGATAAGTGTTTCGTCAAGAGTATCCGAAAGAATGTTGATACTCAGTCCGAGTTGGCCTATTTCATCGTTACCGTAGTTTCCGCATCGTCTTTCAAAATTCAATGCCGCCATATCTTTTGTTATATCATTCATTTCAACAAGCGGTTTTGTGAATTTTGCAACTAGAAGGTAAAGGAGAATAGAAATAATAACAAAAAGAAGAATAAATAACGCGAGGAAAACTGAACGCGAAACGGAAACTATGTTTTCAACATCAGCAACAGATGAATAAATATGAAGGGTCTCGCCTGTATCAAGCTCAGTTGTGAAAACAAAATATGATGCATCAGCAGCAATCATTTTTCTGATTTCAAATCCATCGCGTTTTACCGCATAATTATAGTTGTTGTTTTTGGTTGTATTGGAATAATATGAGTTTGAATTTCCTGAAGAAGGAAAATGTTCTGTTCCCTGAACGGAGCCTTTGGATGACATATAATATATTGTACCGTCAGGATTAAGAATTTCAAAATCAATATTATTATTAAGAGCAATTGAGTAAAGGTCGAAATAATAAGTTACCGTTCCGGGAATACATGTTTTGATTTCGTCAGCCGCCTTGGTGTGCTGTTTATGTGTTTGTCCGGAAAGAACATAAAAAAGAGCAGGGGATGTAACGGCGGTCATAATACCGAAAAACAGAATAAGAACAAGGAGGATAGCAACAAAAAGTTTGAATCGTATTTTGCTGAATCTGGCATTTAAAACCGGTTTTTTCAAGTGTTGCTCACCTCGATTTTATATCCTACACCGTAAACTGTTTTCAGATGTTTTTCGCCCCAGTTGCCGAGCTTTGTTCTGAGTCTTGCAACGTGGGAGTCAACTGTTCTGGGGTCGCCTGAGAAATCTATACCCCAGATGTCATCAAGCAGCTTATCTCTGGAGTAAATTCTTCCTGTGTTTGATGC
Organism: Acutalibacteraceae bacterium; assembly: GCA_045634985.1. Taxonomy (GTDB): domain Bacteria; phylum Bacillota; class Clostridia; order Oscillospirales; family Acutalibacteraceae; genus CAG-177. The sequence goes on from JAZRBF010000001.1 coordinate 28,900, forward strand.
GAGTTTAAGAAGAATGTTATATTCCTTGATTGTAAGGTCGATATTGACACCATCTACGCAGACTGTATGAGCAGGAATATCAATCACGAGAGAATTGATTGATATCTTATCATCATTCTTTGAAGTGAATGCAGAGCTTCTTTTTAATAAAACTTCAACTCTTTTCATAAGAACAGAGGGACTGAATGGCTTGGTAACAAAATCATCTGCACCTGATTCGAACGACATAAGTTCATCGAATTCCTGACTTCTTGCTGTAAGCATAAGGATAGGGACAGAGCTGATTTCTCTGATTTTTTTGCATACTTCCCAACCATCAGCTTCGGGCATCATAATATCACATATAACAAGACAGAATTCCTGATCTGCCTTGAACTTATCAATTGCATCAAGACCGTTCACCGCTTCAACAGGTTCATATCCGGAATTGCGGAGAAAGTCGCTTACAAGGCGTCTGATGAGCGCTTCATCATCTGCTACGAGTATTTTACGCATATGGACACCACTTTCATAAAGGTATATATAGATATAATAACATATTACATTATAATAAATCAAGCATAGAAAGTCTTATTTTATTATCCGAAGGATATTTATTGATAAAATATCTAAAAATTTTTGTCAAATTATAAATAAAATATCAGATTATAAAAAAATGAAAAAATTTTCATATTCCTATTGTTTTGTTTAATTTTTTTCTGTATAATACATTAGTATTTAACTTGGGTCAAAATGACCTTTTCGAAAGGTGTGGTTAAAATGCTCGGCAAATATGTCAGAGTAAGGGTTACTAACCCTATCCGCTCCGTAAACAGACAATTCGGATTTGTCTATCAGCTTAATTTCGGTGCTATTGAGGGCAAAAAGCGTTATGACAGCGTTTCATCTGGTGCTTATATTATGGGCATCACTCATCCTGTCAGAACTTTTGACGGCCGCGTGATTGCTGCTATTAAACGCGCTGACGGCAGCCCTACTGTTTATGTTGTTGCGCCGAAGAGTATGAGGTTTATTTCCTATCAGATTGAGGATGCGATTTCGTTTGCGGAAAACGGCAGAGATTACAAGCTCGAGTGTCTCTATGAGCGCTCTTGCGGTGCAGTTGTTTATCGTTATATCAACGATGAGGTGCGTTATCTCTTGATTAAAAACAGAAGAAGCACCCACTGGGGTTTCCCGAAGGGGCATGTCGAAAAGGGCGAAACTTTTGAGCAGACCGCAATCCGCGAGGTGCTTGAAGAAACAGGAATTCATATTCAGATTCTGCCTCAGTTTGCATCGAAGTCTGAATATACAATTCAGGGCAGAGTTGAAAAATCAGTTACGATTTTCCTTGCCAAAACAAAAGATACGCAGACTATTATCCAACGCGAAGAAATTGAGGATTATATCTGGCTCAGTTATGAAAAGGCACTTGATACACTTCGTTTTATCAATGACCGTAATATTCTTCAGAGTGCTCACGATTTCCTTGTAAACCATAATATTATTGAATGAGGTAATTATATGGTTGAAAACATAGTCAATTCAATGGTTGACCTTTTCAAAGATACCGTACCGAGCGAATTGATAGTTTTTGTTATTTCGCTTTTTCCGATTCTTGAATTAAGAGGCGGTATGATTGCTGCAAAGCTTCTTGATGTTGAATTTATCAGGGCTTTTGTTATTTGTTATATCGGCAACATACTCCCGATTCCATTTATTCTTCTTTTTATAAGAAAGATTTTTCAGTTTCTGAAAAAGTTTGATAAAATCGGAAATCTTATCGAAAAACTTGAGATTCGTTCGATGAGAAAAAGCGAAAATGTAAAAAAATACAGGTTATGGGGTCTTCTTGCTTTTGTTGCAATTCCTCTTCCCGGTACAGGCGGATGGACAGGTTCGTTGATTGCAGCTCTTCTTGATATGAGAATCAGTCATTCATTTCCTGTTATTGCGTTTGGAATATTGATAGCTAATATCATTATGTCAATTTTTTCTTACGGTCTTTTGGGTGCAATCGGTTTATAAAATGTTAAACACAGCCTGTTACGGCTGTGTTTTTTATTTTAATTATATTCTTGACTGATGATTTAAGAATTGATACAATAATAAAAAACTTGTCGAAAGATTGATAATATATGAAACGAACATTCATAATTGTTTTATCATTAATAATGATGTTTATAACTTTGATTTCGTCATATGCAGTTAAGATTGACGGAATTGATGACGGCGTTGAATGGCAGGCAATAGAGAATGATGTTGCAATCAGAAGCAAGCACAGTAACAATGTAAATTATGCCATTATGAAGCATCAATTTATCAATGATTATGAACTTTGTATCTATTTATATCTTTCTGATAATACATCAGGTACAATTGAAAACGCAGGGTTTATTGTTGAAATTTCTGATGACTTTTCAATTACTGTTGATTCAAGCGGTGCGCGGATAAAAGGGGACGAGAGCAAATATTTTGTTGATTCGTCGATAAAATATTTTGATAATAACTCAGCCTGTTGCGAGATTCTTATCGGATTCAAACGCGGTTTGCCGAATGGGATTAATGGTTCTGTAAGTTTTATTGACGGTAAAGGGATTAATTCGTATTTTTATCCGTTTGATTTTGATTCTCCGATAGAATCGACAACAGAACTAAAGACAACAAAACCCGAAAAGACAACAAAAGCAACTACTGCAAAACCACCTTCAACCGAAAAGAAAACCACCACAACAAAAGCAGAGAAAACAACAACACCTAAAACAACTCAAAAAGAAACACAAGCAAAAAAGCAAGATAAAACTTATGTTTATTTTTATGAGAAAGAAGTAGTTGTTTCCCAGGTTGTTGTTGTTGAAACTGTTCCGACGGTTGTGGTGACGAATAATAACGCTCAGGAATCATCAACAGAGATTCTGACTATGAAATCGGACCTGACAACAGGATTTGTTTTGCAGAGAGTAGTTGTAATTGCAGGTGTAATATTGCTGATTGTCGGAGGAGCAGTTGCGGGAATGACCATTAAGAAATCTAAAAATTCTGAACATACAACGGATGCAAATGATTCTGATGAATAAAAATTAAAGCGGCTTGAAAACAAGCCGCTTTTTTGTTGGTGCACCTGACAGGGCTTGAACCTGCACATCGAAGATACCAGATCCTAAATCTGGCGCGTCTGCCAATTCCGCCACAGGTGCATTACCAGAGAAGATATTATCATTTAGAAATAATTTTGTCAAGAAAATTAGAGATGTTATTCTGTGAATTTGTTTTAAGAAAATAAAATAAATTTAAAAAAAGACTTGATTTTTTTGAAACACTCATATATAATATACAAGCATTTGATTTGCAGATTTGGAGAGTTGTCCGAGCTGGTCGAAGGAGCACGATTGGAAATCGTGTAACGGGCTATAACCTGTTCGAGGGTTCGAATCCCTTGCTCTCCGCCATGAAAAAGGCAGTTACATCTTTTGATGTGACTGCTTTTTTGTTTGCAGAAAGTTAGGAGGGGATTCGAAGGACGAGCGGTACAGAGCAACAGTCCGGTGGACTGTTGTGACCGCGAGCGACCAAGCGACCGCAGTCGCGCGAATCGAATCCCTTGCTCTCCGCCAGAAGCCATAGAACTAAGGTTCTTGTGTCTTTTTCTACTTATGTTTACGAAATGTTAACACTTAATTCAAAATATTACTTTAATATGATAATTGAGGTGAGTATATGAAAAAGCTTTTTATTATTTTATCAGCGGTTGTTCTTGGATTTGTTTTATTGCTGACTTCAATATTCTTTGGATTTTTATATTTTCAACAAGAGTCAGTGATTGCTTCTTTGCCTGATTATGAAAGTAAAGAATTTTACACCAATGATGGTTTTCAGGATTATACCGATTATGCTAAATGCATTTATGATAACATAACAATACAAGACCTTGAATCTTCAGAATATTTTACAATAACAACTGCTGATGATGTTGAAAATATCATGTTGTTTATCGAAGATTTTGAAGGATGGGTTGAAGCTTGTGGTGGAGAACTCAAGGAAAATTATGACTTTGATAAATCCATTGTGTCTGAGGGGGATTTCTTCTACATAGAAACAAAAGAAGGGGAACCGATTGGACAAAGAACATATCGTAAGTTCGAAAATTATGATGTTTACTATTTTGATGTTGACGCACAAATCTTATATTATTTTCATAACAACATTTAATACCGAACCCCATAGAAGTAAAGGCTTCTGTGGGGTTTTTCTTATGCTTTCAACTACTGCAAAATATACCCAAAACCCACTTTCGACGACCGAAAGACGACGGTAGACCGAGCATAAATATTCTCATGGTCGGCAAGAATATCCGTCACCGTCGTCGATTGATGTTTTCATAGTGGATTTTTTAATGTACATATTATATAATCATCTCGACAAATTGCAATTTTACTATGGAAGAAGGAATATACTTTGAAAAGATATATTATGCTAATTCTAATCATGCTGTTGATTTGTACAATTACTGCTTGTGGTCAGCAGGTGGAACAAGGTAACAATATGATAAATGATACGAATGAAAATTCTGTCTATAATGTTAAAGAAGAAATGGCATTAAATGAAAAAGAACGATTACAGGAATTATTATACATAATAACGCCAATTACAGATTATAGTTTGTTGCGTCATGTTAATGATTTCTACAGTATTGTTATTCCTAATGTATTATCTTCTGATGCTGAGAAAAGCATCGAAGAACTTCTGATTATCCAAAGAGAGATTAATTTAATTTTAGATGCAATCATTGAAACAGAGATGCTTGACGGGTATGGTCTGCAGGATAACTGGAGTAACCTGGTAGGAGTCTGTATATCATTGAAAAACAATCTGGAAAATGCAATTGAAGCATTACAGGACAATGATTCGTCGAGAGTAATGGAACTGAAAGATAGTGCTGGAAACACAGATATAGTCGAAGATGCTGTAGCAATTCAAAATGTGCTGTCTAGCAAAGTGGCTGAATTCCAAGAAAATGAGAAAAAGCAAAACATAGAAGTTGTTTGTAGCTATGAAGAATGTTTAGAAAAAGCGGCAAAATACGCTCGTTATCATTTAGGAAACTCGAATATCACAGGCGAAGATTTGATGGGAGAAACTAACCCTGTTGTCGTTAGTGATATTCCGGGCAAACATTACTCCTTTTTGTTTGACAATATAATCATATTTATTAACGTTGAAGATTGTAGCATTGTTTGTAGAGAGGTTACAGCCAATGGTTACAGAGACAATTATGTAAATGATGGTGTTTTACCCGCAGAAGCTGATGATACGACAATGCCAGATATTATTGGTATGGATTATGAAGAAGCAAAATCATTGTTGAAAAGTATAGGAATTCAATATAATGAAAGTGGAGGTATGGATACCGATGCTGTGCCAGAAGGCTCTGTTGCACATTGCAATCCGTCACCAGGAAACGCAGTTACAGAGGATACTACTGTTAATATCATAAAAGAAATTGATGTGACAAACTAGGAGATAAATAGAAAACTATCAAGTGCAATGGGATATAAAATCCTGTTGCACTTTTTCTATTTGTAAAGGAGCAAATCAAATGAAACAAACAACACTTGAAGATTTATACTATGGCAACATAAACCCTAATGAAATAAGCTTTGTGAGGGGTTCTGAATACGGTAAATGCTTTGATAAAGTAACGGAGCTGTCAAAGTCTGTATGTTGTCAGTTGTCCGAAGAATACATAAATAAGTTGAATGAACTTGAATCAATCTAATGTTTTTATGGCTTTTTGATTAATCATATGATATAATTAAATTATTGAGTGGTAATTTATAAATTACACGAAGATTAATACTCTTTCGAATGATGGAGGAATAAAATGTTCAATATAATACCTCAGCCTGTGAAAATCGATATTAACCCCGATGAAAAAGGATATACAATTAATTCAAATTCAAAGATATCCCAACTTAATATAGCCGAAGAACTTATCGTGTTTGTAAAAAATACACTCAAGAAAGATATTCTTATTTGCAATGACGGAACAGAGAACATTATCCTGAAAACTGATTCATCTTTTCTTTATGAAGAAGGATATACTATAGTATGCTTGGATGAAAAAATTACTGTAACGGCAAAAAATGACATCGGTATTTTTTATGCTCTGCAAACACTCAAACAGATTTTTTTGCAGTCAGGCGGTATTATTCCCAGCTTTGAAATTGAGGATTATCCTCGTTTCAGTTACAGAGGATATCTGCTTGATTGCGGAAGATACTTTTATACTGTTGATGAAATAAAAAGAATTGTTGATTTTATCGCCCTCCATAAACTTAATGTTCTTCACTGGCATTTAACCGAAGACCAGGGTTGGCGAATTGAAATTAAAAAATATCCTTTGTTGACCGATAAAGGCTCAAAAAGAAGTCACACAAATTTTAATCGTAAACCTCACGGCGGATATTACACACAGGAAGATATTAAAGAGATTGTTGCTTATTGCCATGCACATAAAATCAAAGTTATTCCTGAATTTGATGTTCCGGGTCATAATGTTGCGTCAATAGCTTGCTATCCTTATCTTTCGTGTTTTAATCGAAATCTTGAGGTTGCAACCCATTGGGGTGTCAAGCGTGATATTTTTTGTGCAGGCAAAGAAACTACATACAAGTTTGTATACGATGTCCTTGATGAGTTGATTGAATTATTTCCTGACAAAATAATTCATATCGGCGGTGATGAAGCATTTAAAGAACGATGGAAAATTTGTCCGCACTGTCAAAAAGCTATTAAGAATAATAACCTAAGCTCTGAAGATGACCTTCAAATGCATTTTATGAGCAAAGTAAATGACTATCTCAAATCAAAAGGTTACACATCAATAATGTGGGGAAATGATACAGAAGGAGCTACAGATTCTTTGAGCGCAGATATAGCGTGGACTGTTTACAAACCCAATTGCACTGAAGATGCAATAAAAAAAGAACTCAAGCGTGGCAGAAAACTTATTAACTCAAGAAACAGACCATATTATCTTGATTTTCCGTATGGATGGACATCGTTGAAACAAGTTTGTGACGATAACGGAGCATTAACTGAAAATGATGATGATACCTGGGGAATTGAAGCGTGTATGTGGACAGAATATGTTCCGAATATGAAAAAGCTTGAGTTTCTGACTTTTCCGAGACTTGGAGCAATTTCAGAAAATGCCTGGTCACCGAATGGCGCTGCAACTTTTCAGAATTTTATCGCTAAAGCAGATTCGTATTATAGGTTGCTCGATGTATATAACATCAATTATGCTCCGTTAAAAAAAGCCTGCCCTTCATTTGTTTATAAACATGCTTCGTCTGTTTGGTTCAAGCGCCGAGTTTTTCACTGGGAAGGAATGCACATTTTCTTTGACAATAAAAAAGTTGAACGAATGGTAAAAAAATAAAGATTGAAAATAAGAAAGAAATTAATTCAGACAGTTGCATTGCAAAATCAGTTGATTATATTTAAAATCTGATGTATAATTTAAAAAATCTTTTTAAGGAGAATTTTTATGATTTTAGGAACCGTTTATGTTGTTTTCAAAAAATTAATCAGCATAATTTCGGCTATTATGCTTTTGGTTGTCGGAGCAGATGAGAAAAATCTTCCTATGCCTGAGGGTGCAGAAATTATTGCTAAAAATACTTATGTCCTCTTTGATTATCAGGTTACTTCACAAGGCGTTACAAATGACGGCGAATATTTTTATTTCAGCGGTAATAAACACCTCGGAAAAGCTGATATGGAATCGGGAGAAATTTTCCTTATAAACACAAATGCTATTCCTGATGAACTTCAGGAAAAAGGTTGCAATCATATCGGCGGCCTGAGTTATTATAACGGATATATTTATGCTGCCGTTGAAGACGGCCCCGATTATCTTAACTCATTTATTGTGTTGTATGACGCAGATACACTCGAGTTTTCGGGCACATATTATGAGCTTCCGCACGAACTTCATATAGAGGGTGTGCCGTGGTGCGCTGCTGATGTTGAAAGAAATTATCTTTATACAGCAGAATGGACTAACGCAACCGTACTGAATGTGTTTTCACTTGAAGATATGAGCCTGGTTAAAACAGTTACTCTTTCTGAACCGATAGACAGAATTCAGGGTGCTGAAATGTTTGGCGGTAAGCTTTATATGTCCTGCGATGAAGAAAATGATATGAAGCGTATTTTTACACTTGATGTTGAATCGGGTGAGGTTGAAGTATGCTTTGTGAGAAATATCGGTAAAGGTTTTGAGGCGGAAGGACTGACGGTTTACTCTGATGAAAACGGAGAGCCTGTTATATGCGTTCTTGATAGGGGAGAACGCCGTAAAAGTTCTAATCTTACTTTTTATGATATAACAATTCAATGAGTAATATATTACCCCACGTAAGTAATGACTTCTGTGGGGTTTTTCTTATAATTTATAGTGGAATTTGTTTTATGTGTATGATATAATAAAAAATAAGGACTTTATTTATCAGTTATGGAATCCTGAGATGCTCATATAAAATTTACAGGGTGTGATTTAATGCTGAAATCCAAGCCTCGGATGATAATTTTTGATGTTGGCGGAACTTTGTTTGATGATGGAAAATTCAATGCAAAAGATGGTCTTGAACATCTTCGTATTACAGCCGCGAATCCTGAAATAACTACGGTTGATAAGATGGTTGAGCATTGGAATCAGTATATTGATTATGCGAGAAATTCATTTGATAATCTTGAAATTCCTCTTTCAGCAGTTCTGAAATATGTTGTTATGAATACAGGATTACACATTAATTTGCCGATTTATAAGCAGGAAGAGATTTTTGACAGATATAATTCATCGCGAGTTGTTATTGATGGAGTCAATGAACTTCTTCAAACGATAAAAGCGATAGGTATCCGTACGGCTGTTATCAGCAATAATATGATGAGCGGTCAAAGTCTTGAAGAATCAATAAAATATTGGATTCCCGAATCTGATTTTGAATTCTGCTTAACAAGTGCTGACCTTTTAATAAAGAAACCTGAAAATGAAATATTTGAAGCCGCGCTTAAATATGCAGGCGTTGATGCTTGTGACTGCGTTTATTGCGGAGACGGATTTATTCCCGATGTTTGCGGCTCATTATCTGTCGGAATGAACTCAGTTTTGATTGACAAAAATTCAGATATTGAATTTGAAGTCAGATTGCATAATAATAATGAAATCATCGCAGTTAATAACTGGCGTTTGTTTGCGGAATATTTATCAGATTTATAATAAAAAAGCTCCCGAATCTTTATGGATTCAGGAGCACTTTTTATTTTGTTCGGAGCCCTTTCGGATAATGGTTTTTTGCTCTGCCGTTAACTACTTTAACGCCGCCGAGAGTACAGCCGTCAACCATAACAACAGCCCATCCGTTTGAAGAATCAGTTTCAAATTCTTCACCGTGAAGATATTTTCTGATTTCTTCAGAATCAACAGAAAGATTTATCTTGCGTTTGAAAAACTTACCCATTGCCATAAAGAATTGATGATGGGGGAGGATATAATTTTTTTTGATTTCTCCGATGGTGACACCGCAACAGAATGCCGCGCCTTTAGGTACTTCGAAATCAGGGGTGAAATAAACGGGATTGCCGTTATACATCAGGACATTTGATTCATCATAACAGGTGAGTGTTTCGTCAAGAAAAGACTTAACAACATTATCAATTTTGTTTTTTGAGTTTGAGTGGTTTTTCGGGAATGAAAACGGATTCAATTTGCTGTGCAATACTGCCATAAACTGACCTTCACCCTTGCCTGTGTGAGGATAGAATCGTCTGGCATAATGTATGTTTTCACATTCGCAACCGTCAAATTTAATGCCGTCAACTGTGTTTTTAATTACATTTTCATTTGCAGGAACAAGTTCAAATTCAGGATGAGATTTCAAAAATCTGTCAACCGTCATTTCGTTTTCTTCAAGAGAAAATGTGCAGGTTGCGTAAATGATATATCCGCCGTCTGCAACAAGTTTTGCAGCATTTTCGAGAATTTCAATTTGTCTTTCAGCACATTTTGTTACATTCTCGATGCTCCATTCATCAATTGCAATTTCTTCTTTGCGAAACATTCCTTCGCCTGAACAAGGTGCGTCACACATAACAAGGTTGAATCTGTTGGGAAACACTTTTGCCAGTCTTGATGTATCCATACAAGTTGTTACGCAGTTACGAAGACCAAGACGCTCAATGTTGCCTGTAAGAATTTTGCATCGGGAGGGGATGATTTCGTTTGAAACGAGAACGCCGTTTTCGCCGAGTTTATTTTTTAACTGAGTGCTTTTACCACCCGGTGCGGCGCACATATCAAGGATTATCCAATCAGGTTCGATATCAACGCATTCTGCAGGCGCCATTGCCGCAGGTTCCTGAACATAAATCATTCCAGCGTGGTGATAAGGATGATTACCGATTTTATCATATTCAAGATAATATCCGTTGCTGACATACGGTAATCTTTGGCTTGAAAAAATATTGATTTTATCAAAATCATCAATTGATATTTTGTCAGTATTTACTCTGAATGCGCGAACAGGGGATTTGGAAAGCTCAATAAGATAATTTTCGAAGTCACTTCCAAGGAGTTTCTGCATTCTATCTGAATATTCAAGAGGTAATTCTTTCATTCGTTTTCTCCGTTAAGGTTCATTTCCGCATAAAGCATACACATACCTACCGCGGTAATTGCTGCAGTTTCGGTACGCAGGATTCTTTTTCCGAGTGAAACGGGTATACCGCCTGCGTTGATTGCGGCGTCAATTTCGTTTAATTCAAATCCGCCTTCGGGACCGATAAGAATTCCGACAGACATTCCGCTCTTAATTTCTGTCAATGCTTTAATTGTTGATTTCATTTCGTCCTTGCATTCATAAGGAACCATAAACACATCAAGCTTTGATGCGAATTCAAGAGCCTGCTTGTATGTCATAACACTCTGGACAGCAGGGATTATCGTTCGTTTGCTTTGTTTTGCGGCACTTTCTGCAATAGACTGCCAGCGCTCGGTTTTGCTTTTTTTCTTTTTATCGTCGAGCTTAACGATGCTTCGGTTCATTTCAACAGGGATAATCTCTTCAACACCGAGCTCAACAGTTTTCTGAATTATAAGCTCAAGTTTATCGCTTTTGGGTAAGCCTTGAAAAAGATAAATCTTAATCGGCAGGGAAGTGTCCTGAAATTTTTCTTCAATTATTTCTGCGATAACGCATTCTCCTTCGAAGCTTTCGATACGGCAAAGGTTGCTTACATTATTTTCACTGACAAGAAATTCATCACCGATTTTCATTCGAAGAACATTTTTGATGTGATTATAATCTGATCCGCTGATTAAATAGCGGTTATTATGTCTGTTTCCTTCTTCAATAAAAAAATTGAACATATTTTCACCATCTTTCATCGGTATTATAACAGAATAAATTTTTTATAACAACATATAATTGATACTTTTTTCAACGAAAAAGGGCTTTTTGTAAATAAATTACAGCTCTTTATCGGCAGATTATACACAAAATCAATTCTATTTTTGTGTAAATAACTGAATTTTAAAAAAACTGTTTCTGAAATGAGAAAAAGTGTTAATATATATAGGAAGTTCTATTAAATGACAAGGAGGATAAATATGAAAAAAATTATTGCAATTATTCTTTCAATAGCACTTCTTATTCCTATCGCTGTTCTTCCTGCGAGCGCAAATCAGACAGTTTCGGAAATTCCTGTAAATGAAGCTGACACTATGGAATGCGCTTTTGCTGAAGGCACAAACAGCCTTGTAGTTTTTGTAACCGGTATCGGTCAGAGCTATTCTTATCTTTTTGACGAGAGCTATCTTGCTGAAGATGCATTTGATAATGGTACACTTCACGATTATGAGAATTATGCACCTCTTATTGCAGAAGGTAAGTATGACTCAAGATGGAATCTTTTCAACAGCTTTGATGAACTTTTCTCTCATACAAGCACTATTTCCACCCTTATCGGAACAGTTATTGAATTGCTTGTTTCATCACTTATGCGCGTTGATATGATCGATCAGAATAAAGCTGATAAGCTTATCAGAGATCTCTTCCGTTTTAATATTGTCGGTGAAGACGGTAACGGTAACCCCAGAGTCGTTACTCCCAGATATGCTATGCCTGTATCTGATTTCCCCGGAATCATTGATGAAAACGGTAACTTTGAAAGTGAAGCAAAAAACCGTTTCTATTCATCAATTCCCTGCAAGGACATTGCTCTTGAAAAGTTTGGCGAAAACTTTGAAGATTATCTTTATGTTTTCAATTACAATGCATTCTCTTATACCTCAAAGAATGTAGAAGCTCTTCACGAGTTTGTTGAAACAATTATTGCCAATAACAAAGTAGGAGCTGAAGATATAGTTCTTGTTCCTATGAGTATGGGTGCATCAGTTGTTACAGCATATATGGATGCATATCCCACTGTTGCTGAAAATCACATCAGAAGAGTTGTAAGCATTGTTGGTGCATGGGATGGAAGCGATGTTGTTGCTGATCTTCTTATGCGCAGATTCTGCGATGAGTCCGCTGATCTTTTCTATAACGGACTTCTTTCCGATCTTATCGGTGAACCCTGGGGCTATGTTGTAAACATTGCACTTCGTTTGTTCCCGAAGACTATTCTCAGAGGTTTTGTTGACAAGGCTCTCAGTGCAATCGCTACTGAGCTTTTCTGCGCAACACCTTCTCTTTGCAACCTTATTCCTGCTGATCAGTATGCAGAAGTTTCAAAGCTTATTAAATCACCCGTCGTTAAAGCGGAGGCTGATAAATTCCAGCAGGCAAAGAAAAATCTTGACACAACAATGAAAAACCTTGAGGCAGAGGGCGTAACATTCTCATTTATCTCAGGTTACGGTCTTCCTTTTGGTGCTATTACATCGGACTATTCTGCATTCGGATTTATGAAGAGTGCTCCTGTAACAAACTCCGACGAAATTATCAATATTGATTCAACCGCTCCCGGTACTTCATTTGTTACACCCGGCACTAAATTTGAAGATACAAAGGGCAGAATTCTTTCTCCCGATGGTTCTATCGATATTTCAACAACATATCGCAAGGATTCATCCTGGTTCTTCTATCAGCAGAAACATGAGCTTGAATATAACAACACAGCTCTTGCTCTTGCTCTTGAACTTGCAACAGGTAATATCAAAACTGTTGCAGATTGTGATAATCTTGAAGAAGACGGATATTATTTCCCGCAGTTCAACGGCGCAAGAAATCTTAAGAATTATAAGAGAAGCTATCTTCCCGATCTTGAGAGATATTGCGAAGAAACAGGTTATGTCCTTACCGCAGAGCAGGAAGCAATTCTTGCTAAAGCAGAAGCTATGGCAAACAACACCGTAAACAATCCCGAAGTTGATGATCCTATCATTGAGGAAGTTTATGAAATGCTTGTTGAAATCGGCGTTTATGAAAAAGGTGAGGAACCCGGATTTGGCGATAAAGCTCTTAACGGTGTTCTCAAAGGTGCAAATGACCTGATTTATATGATTTTCGGCGCAAAGGGATTCCTTGATTTAATTCTTAATTAAGGGATAATCTAACCATAGAATAAAATTTCCCCTTAACAGACAATTGTTAAGGGGATTTTAACTTTTAATTTATTAATAATTTATTCTATTAGGGTTGCAAAAATTGATATAATATGATATTCTTTAAGAAATATAAGAAAAGTAGGTGAGGTTTTATCAGCGTCGAAAGAAATGTTGATGGAGTTGACAATTCAGCTCTTCTTAAAAACAGACGATTTGTCGGTACTAAAGAAACCGTAGCCTATGTTCTCGAAGATATTGCTGCAAGCCTTAACATCAATGATTTTAAAGACAGATACATATATGATGTAGTTAAAATCGACTTCAGTTATCTTGCGATTCAGAACATAGTTGCAACAGTCTGGGATACCTTCAATGACACATTTATTGGTGTTATTGTTGAAAAAACCAGAACTCGTTGGGGTAAATTCAAGCCCTATCTTCTTCTTGGTCAGCTTCCGTTGACTATTCTCGGAATGTGGTATTGGCTTGTTCCTTTTATCTTCCCCGATACTCCCGGTGAATATTTGCCGAAATGGATTTTCTATTTTGCAATGTCTATCATTACCGAAACAGCAACAACATTTACTCAGGTTGCAAGAACAGGCTTCGGCTCTACGATAACGCCTGAGCCATTAGACCGTTCGAGGTTGATAGCAACGGCGAACCTTATGTCGCACTTCGTTGAAGATATACCAAAACAGGTCTTTGGTATTATTTATGACCTTGTAATAGCAGAAAAAATCAAAATTAAACTTCCGAAACTTTTTGCAGGTTTTGGTGTTGGTTTTGCAGTTCTTGGCGCAGCCTTTTGTCTTTATTTCTTCCTGAACACAAGAGAAAGAGTTGCTCAGACAATCAAGAAACCGAGTGTTATTCAGGGTCTGAAAGCTATCGTTAATAATAAACCGATGTTTATTCAGGTGCTTTCATCTTTCCTCTCGGGCTTCAATATCGGATCAAGCAGAACGAACTTCTATATTGATGTTATCGGTTCAATCACCTGGAAAACAATCGTCGGTATTCCTGCATTCCCGATTAAATTTATTAGCTATGGTTTTGTTGAGCCTCTCAGAAAACGATTCTCAACGAAAGCATTGTGGATTCTTGAAGATGCATGGACGGATATGCTTTGGTTAACCGTCTTCGGCATAGGTTCGATTAACAAGAACTTTATGCGAAAGGGAATTATTCTGCCGTTGATGGGTCTTGAAGAAATATTCGAGATGTGTGTTTACGGCTTGAGACGTGTTATCCCTGCCGAAATCAATAACGAATCAATGGACTACTGCGAATGGAAAAACGGTTACCGCGCAGAAGCTATGATTGGTGTTGCTCAGTCAACAATTTCAAAGCTTCAGCAGGCTGTTATGGGCAGTGTCAACAGTATCGTTATGAAAAAGGTTGGTTATGTTCAGGGCCTCAAGGTAGGCACACAGAGCGATAAGACAAAGTGGTGGATTTTCGCTCTTGGTACCGGTATTCCGATTATCACAAGTGCACTCGGTATTATTCCCAAGTTCTTCTATCCTCTTTCAGCTGAAAAACGCGACCAGATGTATGCAGAGCTTCGCGAAAGAAGAAGCAAGGTTGCCAATTTGATGAAGGATGCAGATGCAGAGCAGATGGAAGCAATTGCCGAATCACAGTTCATCAACAAATAATTTTTTACCGCAATCTTTTCGGAAGAATTGGTTGCGGTATTTTTTTAGTTAATGTTACAAATTCTTGTATTTTTAACACTTAAATTTATTGACAAATATTTTTATGGTGATAAAATAATCTTATAACCGAATAAAGGAGAGAATATAATGGATTTAAAGAAGATTATTGAAAACAAAAACAAAGCCGCAAAGTATATGATTGACGAAATAACTCATGTTATTAAAACCTGCGGTAAGAGAGATCCCGGCTCAGAGGGTGAGAAGAAATCCTGCGAATATATGGCAGAAGTTCTTAAAAAAGACTGCGGATGCGAAGATGTAAAAATTGAATCATATGAAGTTGCTCCCAAAGCTTTTTACGGTTGGATTTATTGCACAATGACACTGGTTCTTATTTCTGTTGTATTGTTTTTCTTTGCTCCTGTTATTTCAATTCCACTTATTCTTATTGGCTTTTTACTTATGCTGCTTGAGTTCGGCTTTTATAAAAAAGTTCTTGATCCTTTCTTTAAGAAAAAGACCAGCCATAATGTAACGGCAATCAAGAAGTGCACAGGCGAAACAAAGAGAAGAATTATCTTCAACGGACATCCCGATGCTACTTGGGAATGGCCTGTTAACTATGCACTCGGCGGCGTTGGTTTTGAAGGTCACGCAATTATTGTTGTTCTTGGTGCTATTTTCTATCTTGTTATTTCAATTATGTATGTTTTAAGAAACGGCATTTCCTTTGGTATGCCCGATCTTTCGGATTCACTTGTAAAAGCAGCGCTCTGGGGTCTTCTTTTTGTTCCTTTTATGATTGGTCTTTATTTTATGGTTAACTATCGCAGAGTTGTTGACGGCGCAAATGATAATCTTACCGGTTGCTATATGGGTATCGCTGTTCTTAAGTTCCTTAAAGACGAAGGTATTGAACTTGAAAACACAGAAATCGGTGTTATTCTTACCGGTTCTGAAGAAATCGGTCTCAGAGGCTCAAAGGCATGGGTTGAAGCGCATAAAGATGATTTCAAGGATGTTCCCACATTCATTTATGCATACGATACAATTAACGACCCCAAATATCTCATGGCTAACTACCGCGACCTTAACGGTACTGTAAAGTCTGATAAGGATTGCGCAGACCTCTTCTTTGAGGCTTGCCAGGAAGTCGGCGTTCCTTGCACAAAGGGTATGGTTCCTCCTCTGGGCGGTGCTGTTGACGCTGCAGCTTTCTCACAGGGCGGTTTCAGAGCAGCCGGTGTTACAGGCCTTAACCATAAGCTTGAAAGATATTATCATACAAGACTTGATTCATATGATAATATGAACGCAGACGGTATTGCAAACTGCTTCGCAGCAAGCGTTAAGATGCTTGAAATGTTTGATGCAGGTGCAAAACAGTAAATAACAATCAATTTCTTGCCCCCATATTATTATGGGGGCAAAATTATATTCATTTTTGTATTGATATATATAGTTTTATGTTATATTATATATATTAAACAATTATCGGTAGGTGACTGGTTTGAAGGAAAACAAAAAGTACGATAAATTAATCAAGGTGTTGCAGATATTATCGGGTTTGTTTATGATTGCTATGCTTATTCTCTGCGTTGTTGTTATGAATAAATATGATATCTCAATCAAGAATGTTGACAGTCTGACACAATATCTTTCGGGCGGTACATTGACCGTTGCGATGATGATTATCGGATTCAGCGTTATCAAGTCATTTGCGCTTGTTTTTCCTCCTGCGGTATTATTTGTTCTTTCAGGAATTGTATTTAATGATTTGTTAACTGCGGTTATTGTAAATTTTATCGCAACCGCCTGCAGTCTAATTCTTCCTTATTTTCTTGGTAAATTCACAGGCGCTGATATGGTGAATTCTCTTAAAGTCAGATTCAAAGCTATCAAAAAGCTTGATGATTTTGCGGATGAGAATTCTTTTTCAGTTGTTTTCATATTTAAAGCAGGCGGTTTTATGCCGTCTGACCTGAGCAGTCTTATTTTTGGTGCTCTTGATATTCCTTTTGGAAAATACTTTATTGCATCCAATCTCGGAATGCTTGTTCTTAATGTTTTATGGAGTCTTGTAGGTACAAAAGGTGACCTTACAAATCCGCTTTCATTCTTATATGCTCTGCCTGCGTTGCTTTTTGCAATTGCAGCATCAATATTTATGAGTATCCGCAAAAAGAAACAATCAGAAAAAAATAATCAATCAGATACGGAGGCTGAATGATGAAAAAATATGATGTTATAATTATCGGCGCAGGTAACGGCGGCCTTGCTGCTGCCGCTAACTGTGCACAGGCCGGTCTTTCAACTCTTCTTCTTGAAAGACATAATATCCCCGGCGGCTCTGCTTCCTCATTTGTCAGAGGCAGATTTGAGTTTGAGCCTTCTCTTCATGAACTTGCAGGTGTTGGTTCACCTGATAAGTCAGGTCAGATTGAAGAGATGTTTGACCGTCTTGGCGGCGATGTTGAATGGTGCACTCACGATTCAACATTCAGACTTGTTGTTCCTGCAAAAGAAGGAGACCCTGATGCATTTGTAAACGAAAATGGTGTGTTGGTTTCTGTTGACGCCCGTATGCCTGTTGGTTTCGAAAGCTTTGCAAGAAAGCTTGACGACCTTGTTCCCGGTTCATATGAAAGCTGTCTTGCAGCTTTTGACCTTTCATCAAGATTATTTGCAACATTTGAATGCCTTGACAATCCCAAGAAGATTCCCGGCAGTCTTAAAAATCTGCCCGACATTATGAGAATGGTTTCTCATACTATGAAAGAGGCTCTTGATTCTCTTGGAATGCCTAAAAAAGCACAGGATATTTTTAACACCTACTGGTGCTATATGGGTTCTCCCGCATCTCAGTTTGACTTCCTCTATTATATGTGTGTTCTTCACAGCTATGTCCAGAACGGTACAGGCATTCCCAAGCTTCGCAGCCACGAAATGAGCCTTGCTCTTGATAAGGTTATCCGTGATGCAGGCGGAGAAATCTGGTATAACTCCGAGGTTACAAAAGTAATCACAAAAGATGGTAAACCTGTTGGCGTTGTTATCAATGGCGAAAAAGAAGTTTACGGTGAATATTTCATTTGTAACTCCTATCCTTATGCTGTTTTCAAGGATTTGTTTGATGAAAAAGATATTCCTGAGAAGCAGCTTAAAATGCTTAATGCCAGAAAGACTGCTTGTGCACTTACAACAGTTTATCTCGGAATGAATAAAACAAAAGAAGAACTCGGAATTACAGACTATTCCGTTTTCATTGCTCCTGATTTAGATTCTGATAAGCAGTATGAAGCGGCTCAGAATTATTTCAGCGGATACTGTATTATCAACTGTCTTAATGAGATTATTCCTGATTGTACTCCCGAGGGTACTTGTCAGCTCTTCCTTACAACAATGACATTCGGCGATGTAATGAAGGATATCAGACCGCAGGATTATAAGAAATTTAAGACAAAGGTTGCAAAGGATATGATTGAAACATGCGAAAAGGCGCTTAATATGTCAATCATGCCTTATATTGAGGAAATTGAAATTGCTTTGCCGCCTACATTCTCTCGTTATCTTAATACTCCGCAGGGTACACCTTATGGCTATATGCTCGAAAAATGGGATAGTATGCTTCCCAGAACAATTCAGTATATGGGAGATCAGCCGTTCGATAATTTCTTCTTCTGCGGTGCAACTCAGGAGAGAGGCGACGGTTACGGCTGCGCATATTACACAGGCGAAAAAGCCGCAGGAATTGTTATCAAGGCTATGAAGGAGGGCAAATAAAATGTCAAATATCAAGAAACTTAAGGCAAATAAATTCTTCCTGATGCTCTCTGAACGTCAGTCAAGATTTGATGAGGCTAAAGCGGAGTTTCCTGTGATTTCTGATCAGGCTACGGTTATTGCTAAAGCGCTTCATCCTAAAAAGCAGTATCTTAAAATTGCTGAAGTTATTGAAAGAGCTGAAGATTGCAAAAGCTATGTTCTTGTTCCTGATGAAGAGAGGGGAACAACATCTCTTGCATATTTCGGAGCAGGTAAATATCTTACTGTTTTTGAAACAATCGAAGGTATGCCTGTAACAAGAGCATATTCAATTTCGTCATCACCCAAAGATTCACTTGATAACAAGTATGTTCTTACAATAAAGCTTGTTGAAGGCGGACTTATGTCCCGTTATATTTTTGATACCTGGGAGGTTGGCTCAAAGGTTGAGGTTTCTGCACCTGCAGGCAACTTTGAATATCAGCCTCTTCGCGATGCGAAAAAAGTTATCTGTCTTGCAGGCGGCAGCGGTATTACTCCTTTTATTTCAATGGCTAACGCTATCAATGACGGCGATGAAGATTTTGAACTGACTCTTCTTTACGGCAGCAGAAACAAGGATTCCGTTTTATTCCGCGATGAACTTGATAAACTTGCTTCTGAATGTGATAAAATAAAGGTTGTTCACGTTTTCAGCGATGAAAAGAGAGTTCCCAAGAACTGCGAAAAAGGTTTTATTACTGCAGAGTTAATTAAAAAATATGCTCCAGAAAACGAGGAGTATTCTGTTTTCATTTGCGGACCTCAGCAGATGTATGCTTTCCTTGATAAAGAACTTGAAAAGCTTAATCTTGAAAAGAAATTTATCCGCCACGAGATGTTTGGTGAATTCCATAACCCTGCATCACAGGCTGACTATCCTTCAGAAGTTCCTGAAACAGTTACAATCAAGGTAACCATTCAGGATGAAACTTATACCGTTCAGGGTTCAAGCGCAGATTCTGTAATGCAGATTCTTGAAAAGAATAAGATTGCTGTTCCTGCAAGATGCAGAAGCGGTGAGTGCGGTTTCTGCCATTCACATCTTATTTCGGGTAAAGTATATGTTCCGAAGCATCTCGAATATCGCAGACTTGCTGACTATAAATTCGGATGCATTCATCCTTGCTGCTCATATGCATTGACAGACCTTGAAATCAATGTTCCTGTTGCTAAATAATTTTTAAGCCTGCAGATTAATTTGCAGGCTTAATTTTTGATATTTATTTTCGATTATGTATTGAAGATTTATCTTTAAAGTGTTATTATATATAATTATAATTTCAGAAAGAGGTATCAGCTTATGGAAAAAAGAAGTATTTTTATCAGGCTTGTATCTGTAGTTCTCGCTTTTGTTACGGCTTTTTGCATTGCATCGCCTTCGTTTGCTGCAGTTGAAGGTACAACACCTTATGACGGCGAAACCGAAGAAGTAGTATCATCAATTCCCGATGAGATTGTTGAGATTGCAAGAGCACAGATTGGTATGTACGAAAGTAATGCCAACAAATTCACAGAATGGTATTACGGATATCCTACAGATGCTTATTGGTGCACTATTTTCGTTTCCTGGTGTGGTGCGCAGGCCGGTGCAACAGGCTCTGCAATTCCCAAAAGATCTACTGTTGACGGTATGAGACAATGGTTTATCAAGAGGGGATATTATTATCCTGCAACAAGCGACTATGTTCCTCAGAAGGGTGACATTGTATTTATGAACACTGCACTTGACGGCTCTGATGATGTTCATCATGTTGAAATTATCACCGAAAGCGGTTTCACGGGTTCAGCAAGTAATCCTAAAATCAAATGCATTGGTGGTAACACATCAAACCTCAATTATGAAGGCTCAGAATATGTTACAGAAAAAACAAGACCTGTTAACGGTTCAAGAGCCGTAATGGTCGGCTACGCACATCCTCCTTATGAGAATTGCGAAGGTCTTGCAGGCGTTCTTCATACTCTTATTGATGCAACAATGCCTTCCTTTATCAAGCTTATTTATTCAAAGATTATTACATTAATCCAGATTATCCAGAGCCCTTCAACAACACCTTCACCGGAAGTTCCTGTTGAATAATGATTATTAAGAAAAGCGTGTATAAAATGAAGAAAACAATTTCAATTATTATTAGTTTTATTATGATTATGAATTCTTTTATCAGTTCTAATGCGGCTTTTGAGCCTTCAAATCTTTCTGCTGAAGAATGGGATAATGTTTATTTATCGCTCTCAAAAGAAAACACATTGCCTACTCTTAATGTCGGTGCAGATGAAACTCAGGTAAGTCTTTGTTGGCATTCTGATGCACAGAAAGCTGTTGCGCAGGTCAGAGTTGCTGACAATGAAGAAATGAATAATGCAAAGATTTTCGAAGGTGTTAAGACGTCTGCTGAAAATCCTGAACAGGTTGTTTGCAGAGTTGTTATTGACGGTCTTGCTGAAAATTCAGTTTATTATTATCAGTGGTATACTGATAATGGCTGGAGCGAGGCCTATAAATATGAAACCAAGTCATTTGGCGACCATAAAGTAATGGTAGTAGGCGATATTCAGATTACTGAAGTTTATGAAGATAATAACTTCGCCGATCAATCAAGAGTTGGTTTGTATTGGAACAACTTCCTCGCAGGGGTGCTTGCTGAAAATCCCGATATCAGCTACCTTATTTCACCCGGTGATAATACTTCAACAGGAAACACAGATGCTGAATGGCAGACATTCCTTATGCCTGAGGCACTCAGATCATTGCCTGTTGCTCTTGCTATCGGTAACCACGATAAAAAGGGTATGACGTATAATTATTTCACCAATATGCCGAATGAATATTATGGCAGATTCTTTACAGGTCTTGACCGTGATTTCTGGTTCAGATACGGCGATGTGCTTTATCTTTGCTTTGATTCAACATCAGGTAACGCTCCTGACCATATGAAATTTGCAAAAGAAGCAATCGAAAAGAATCAGGATGCAAAATGGCGAATCGGTTTGATTCATCACGGTCTTTACGGCGCAGGTGATGCAATAGGTGATACAGAAACAGAGGTTCTTCTTACCAATATTTTTGCTCCTATTTTCCAGATTTACGATATTGACCTTGTTGTAACAGGTCATACGCATTCACAGGGCCGCTCTCATTTTATGCATAGCGGTAAGATTAAAACTGAAGCTCCGAGCGGCGGCAGATTTGTTAATCCCGAAGGCATCATATATCTTAATTCAAATGTTGTCAGCGATGTTTATGACGATGATTTTGATGCTGAACATCTTGCGTATAAACTTGTTGAAGACGAAGTTACAACTTATACTACTCTTGAATTCAAGGGCGATGAACTGATTCTTGAAACAAGAAGAGGGGATAACCACGAGATTCTTGACAGCATTGTGATTGTAAAAACTGAAGAGCATAATGATAACACCGCTGATAAGTTCTTCAGAAAGCTTTCATATAAATTAATTGAGGCTGTCGGATTTATTTACACAATGGTTGACAATCTTGTAAGAAAATTCAGTTGATTTTTAAAACACACTTCATTATTGAGGTGTGTTTTTTAAATTTATACTTGCATTTTTTATATAAAAATGGTATTTTATTAGGGAATAGGAGGTAATGCGATGAGTAAAAACAAAAAAACAAATACTTCAGAAAATCAGCACCCTAACAGAATTGGATTCAAAGAAGGTCTCGGCTATGCTTTTGGCGATGCCGGTAACCTCTTTATCCTTACATATGTTTCTTCGTATCTTAAGGTTTTCTACACCGACGTTCTCAAGGCTGCAGAAAGCAAAATTACAACTCTTCTGCTCATTTCTCGTCTTTGGGATGCAATCAACGACCCTATGTGGGGCAGCATTGTTGCAAAAAGAAAGCCTGCAAAAGATGGTAAATTCAGACCTTATCTTAAGTGGGTGTCTATCCCTGTAAGCGTTTTTGCAATTCTTTGCTTTGTTAATTTCAGAGATTTCACAAATAACGAATCTATTGTAACATTCCTTATGTATGCAACATATATCGGCTTCGGTATGATGTATACAGCTATCAACATTCCCTACGGTTCACTTGCATCCGTTATTACTGATGATCCCGAAGGCAGAACTCTTCTTTCAACCTTCCGTTCTGTTGGTGCAGGTCTCGGCGGCGCTATTCCTCTTCTTATCGGCCCGATGATCATTTATACCGTTACAGGTCAGAATGCTCAGGGTATGGATATCAAATCTGCTGATGCAGGCGGAATGATCAAGTTTGGCCTTATTATGGGCATTCTTTCAATCTTTTTCTATTTCTTCTGCTACGGATCAACTAAAGAGAGAATTGCTTCTCCTGAAACACCCCAGACTGATACTAAGAAAACATATCTTGGTATGATTAAGAGCAGACCCTTTGTTGTTGCAGCTCTTTCAGGTATTCTTATCAGCGGTCAGCTTCAGTTTGCTTCACTTAACCAGTATCTCTATAAAAACTATTTTGAGAATACTGACCTTTCAATTATCGGTACTGTTGCAAACTATCTTCCGATGGTTATTATGATTCTCTTTATGCCCAAGCTCGTTAAGAGATTCGGCAAAAAAGAGCTTTGCGGATTCGGTACATTCTTCTCAGCTCTTGCATCAATCCTTATGCTCTTTATTGTTCCCAAGTGTGACAGACTCGGCAACGCTCCCGTTGTGTTTATGATATTTATGTTTATAATCGGTTTCGGTTATTCATTTGTCAGCATCACAAACTGGGCAATTATCACCGATGTTATTGATTATCAGGAATATAAAACAGGCATCAGAAGCGAAAGCGAAGTCTACGCTGTTTATACATTCTGCCGTAAGCTTGGTCAGACCCTCGCTGATGTAGGCGGTATGAAGCTTCTTTCTGTTGTTGCAGGTTATGACGGCGCTGTTCACGGCTCAGCAGGTTATGTTGACGGTGTTGGCGAAGGAATTCTCTTTGTATGCACACTTATTCCTGCCATAGTTTATACTCTTGTATTCATTCTCTTCCAGTTTGGTTATCCTCTTAATAAGGGTAAACTTGATATTATGTATTCTGCTCTTCGTCAGTCAAGAAGTGCAGGCGAAGAAGACCTTACAAGAAATCCCGTTTAAAATTTCAGCAGGAGCATCGTCTGATGTTCCTGCTTTTTAGGTGATATTATGAATTTAATTGATAAATCAAAAGAGAATATAATTGTTGTTGCTCACAGAGGTGCAGCAGGCGGAAATATTCCCTGCAACACAATGGCCGCATATGAAATTGCACTTAAACAGGGTGCTGATATGATTGAGGCTGATGTCAGTTGCAGCATAGATGGTAAACTTTTTCTTTTTCATCCCGGAATGGAAATTGCACATCTGAATAAGTTTTGTTCGCTAAAGACAAAAAAATTCAGTTCAATTTCGAAAATGCATTATGTCAATTATGATAATACTCCAACTCAATTCGGAATTGATAGTTTTGATGATTTCCTTGAACAGTTTAAGGGCAGATGCTTCATAAATATCGATAAATTCTGGAGTAATCCCGAGAAGATATATGAGGCAGTTAAACGCCATGGTATGCTTGACCAGATTCTTGTTAAGAGCAAAATATCAAAATCTGTTATTTCTGTGCTTGAAAATCTTTGTCCTGAGCTTCCGTTTATTCCGATTGTTTCCGAATCTCATCCTATGCACGAAGAATTGAAGAAAATGAAAATCAATTATATTGGTGCAGAGGTGTTGTTTAAGGATGATAATTCTGAAGTAGCAGGGGATAAATTCATCGAAATGATGCATAAAGACGGAAAACTTGTATGGGTTAACTCGATTATTTATGACTATAGAGAACAGCTTTCAGGCTGTCACAGCGATGATTCAGCATTAACTGTATCAGAAGACTTCGGTTGGGGATGGCTCGCAGACAAGGGGTTTGACTTCATTCAGACTGACTGGACTATGATGCTTATTGAATACTTAAAAAGAACAGGCAGATACTACAGATAAAAAACAGCTCCGAAAATCGGAGCTGTAATTTTTTAAGGCATATAAGGATTTTCGCTGTATTCATAATCTTCAGGCATAATGTAAGGTCTGAAATAGTTTGCTGTGAAGTCAATTGCCCACTGACCTTTTTTACCTGTCCAGTAGCTTGAGTGCGGTTCGATTGAAAGCATTCCGTCATAATCTTTTGTATAGAGTAAATCCATTATTGTTTTCCAATCGGTCTGATCCATTCCGGCAGGAGCGTCATCATAATGTTCTCCGTTAATTTCAACAGTACCTTTGAGGTGGAAATGGAAGATTCTGTCGCCGAAATCAAGGATTTCTTTAAGATAATTTCCGCCGTCACCGATGCTGTGAGAAGGATCGTATTTAATACCCATTTCAGGAACAGCAGAAAGGATTACTCGCCATGCCTCGGGCTCAACAACAAAGTTTTCCCATCTGCAATTATATGCAGCAATTCTTACATTTCTTTCTTTTGCAAATTCAACAAGAATTCTGAAGTAATTAATTGCAATCTCGCAATTTTCAAAGAATGATTTAGTTTCCGTATAATTTACGCCGCAGTTATAAACAGGGCATCCGATAATACCTGCAGCTTCAATAAGATTTTTATCATTCTGAAGTGCTTCAGGGATGATTTCGCCGTTGTCATCGATTCTTTGCATTCCCCATCTGCCTATTGCACCAACAGCGACATTGTATTTTTCGCTGTATCCTTTTATTTCATTTGCTTTTGAGAGGAATTCAGCTGAATCATAATTGTAATTTACGCAGAATTCTACTGCATCAAGTCCTTTGTCACGAACATAGCTTATGCAACCTTCGCTCCAACCGTTGATTATGCCAAGTTTCATTTCAAACACCTTACTTTCTTTTTCCTAAATTATATCATTTTAAAAAAATATTGTAAATATTTAAAATTAATTATTTTCATTACTATACAAATTAGACTAATTATGTTATAATTAATCGAATGAGGTGAAATAAAGTATGGCAATCAGGCTTAATGAGGATAAAGAAATTGTCGAAGCTATCCGCGAGGGCTTAAAAAGAAAAGGCGGCTATTGTCCTTGCAGACTTGAAATCAAGGAAGAATATAAGTGCATTTGCGATGAATTCAAGGCACAAATTGCGGATCCTGAATTTGAAGGATATTGCCATTGTATGCTTTATTATAAAACAAAAGATTGATTCTTTTATACAAATAGGAGATGGGTTGAATTGTCAAAGTGTAAAGTAATCTCTCACAGAGGAGCTAATAAGGTTGCCCCTCAGAATACTATACCCGCATTTGAAAAATCACTTGAAATCGGTTGCGACGGTTTTGAAACAGATATTCATCTTACGGCTGACGGATATCCTGTTATTTGTCATAACTACACTATCGATGAAACTTCAAACGGTAAAGGTAAAGTCAGCGAAATGACTCTTGAAGAGCTTCGCTCATATGATTTCGGTTCCTACTTCAACGAGGAATTTGCCGGAACAACGCTTCCGACACTTGATGAATTTCTTGATGTCAGCGCAAAAGGTGATATTGAAATAATGAATATTGAAATCAAAGAGCCTCTTGACGGTAATCTTGAGATTGTTGCAAAGACTATCGAAGCAGTCAAGGCTAAAGGTCTTTTTGATAAGCTTCTTATTTCGAGTTTTGATAAAAATGTTCTTATTGAGTGCAAGAGAATTGATCCTAACTGCAAAACAGGTTTTCTTTATGCACCGAATAAGCCGTTCTTCTATTCTGATATGCTCTTTAATTATTTAAAAGTTGCAAAGAAATTGAAGGTGGATTATCTTCATCCTCATTTTCTGGCTGTTAAAAAAAGCTATGTTAAAAAGCTTCATAAAAACGGAATCAAGGTCAATGTCTGGACAGTAAATAAACCTGAAATTGCAACAAAGCTTATTAAATACGGCGTTGATGGTATTATTACCGATGTTCCTGCAATGGCAAACGAGCTTGTTGCAAAATTTTAATTAAAACAATACATATTCTTTTATGCCTCGGATGGTGAATTATGCTTAAATTTATTACAAATAATCCTCAGGAAACCGAAAAGATTGCTTTCGATCTTTCTCAAAGTCTTCCTTATGGAAAAGTTGTTGCTATGTTCGGTGATCTCGGAGCGGGCAAAACTGCATTTACCAGAGGTTTTACAAAAGGAATGGGCATTGATTGCGATGTCAGCAGTCCGACCTTTGCGCTTGTTAACGAATATAGAGGGAACGGTAAAACCCTTTATCATTTTGATATGTACCGAATTTCAGGTTGGGATGACCTTTATTCAACAGGATATTTCGATTATCTCGATGAAGGCGCTACATTAATTATAGAATGGAGCGAAAACATTGAAGCAATTCTACCTGATGACTGTATTCGTGTAACAATCAATAAATCAGATAATTTTAATGAAAGAATAATAGAAATTTGCGGAGTTGAGTCATTTGAAAATCCTCTCGATTGATACCTCAGCCAAAACTGCAAGCGTTGCCGTTGTTGACGGTTCAACACTGCTCAGTGAGTGTTTTGTTAATGCAGGTTTGACGCATAGCAAGACCTTAATGCCGATGGTTGACAATGTACTTTGTCAGGCTGATTTAAAAATTGATAATATTGATGCTTTTTGCGTTAATGCAGGGCCGGGCTCATTTACCGGCATAAGAATTGGAGTTGCTGCAGTTAAAGGTCTTGCTCTCGCTTCGGAAAAACCTTGCGCAGGAGTTTCAACACTTGAAGCGATTGCCTATAATTTTGTCGATGAAGATGTTGTTGTTTGCGCAACAATGGATGCACGATGTAATCAGGTTTATGCGGCGTTATTCAATATTGAGAATGGTGTTGTTACCAGAATCTGCGACGACTATGCAGTGCTGATTTCAGAACTTGCCGATGAAATTTCAAAGCTTGATAAAACAGTTATTCTTGCAGGTGACGGTGCTGAAATATGCTACAAGGCAATGAAGGATTTGCTTAATAATATCATACTTTCAGGCGAATTCAGAAGATTTCAACGGTCATACGGTGCGGCTCTTGCGGCTCTTGCACACAATGAATTCACGGATTCTTCTCTTCTTGCCCCTGTTTATCTTCGTATGCCTCAGGCTGAAAGAGAATTAAAATTAAAAAAGGAGAATAAATGAAATGATAGCTCTTGGAAGTGATCACGCTGGTCTTGAACTCAAGACAGCAATCAAGGCTCATCTTGATGAAAGAAAAATTGAATATAAGGATTACGGCACATACACAACGGATTCAGCTGATTATGCCGTATATGCCGAAAAGACAGCAAGAGCTGTTGTGAGCGGAGAATGCCGTCTTGGTCTTCTTTTCTGCGGAACAGGTGTTGGTATTTCAATCGCTGCAAACAAAGTTAAGGGTATCAGAGCTTGCTGCTGCTCAGACAAGTTTTCGGCAGAAATGACAAGACTCCATAATGACGCAAATATTCTTTGCCTTGGCGGCAGAGTAATTGATGTTGAAAAGGCCATCGAGCTTGTTGATGTTTTCCTTGATACAGAATTCAGCAACGATGAGCGTCATATCAGAAGAATTTCTCAGATTACAGACCTTGAAGAAAGATTTTAATTATACGGAGGCGCATTGATATGTCAAAAACTTTTATAATGGATCATCCGCTTATTCAGCACAAGCTTTCTATTCTCAGAAATGAAAAAACAGCTTCAAAGGAATTCCGCAGCCTGATAAGCGAAATTGCTACTCTTATGTGCTACGAAGCAACAAGAGATCTTCCTCTTAAGGAAGTTGAAACCAAGACTCCCATTTGTATGGCAAAAACCAAGGTGCTTGCAGGTAAGAAGCTTGCTTTTGTTCCTATTCTCAGAGCTGGCCTTGGTATGGTTGACGGTGTTGTTTCTCTTGTTCCTTCAGCAAGAATCGGTCATATCGGTCTTTACAGAGACCCTGAAACACTTAAACCTGTTGAATATTATTGCAAATTACCTGCAGATATCGAGCATCGTGAAGTTATTGTTCTTGATCCTATGCTTGCAACAGGCGGCTCTGCAATCGATGCTATCACCCAGATTAAGCTCCGCAATCCTATGAATATTAAATTTATGTGCATCATTGCAGCTCCCGAGGGACTTGAAGCTCTTAAAGAAGCTCATCCCGATGTTGATGTTTATATCGGTGCACTTGATGATCATCTTAATGATCACGGTTATATTGTTCCAGGCCTTGGTGATGCAGGCGACAGAATCTTCGGTACAAAATAATAGTATTAAGCAGCTTTTGACTTTTATTATGTCAGAGGCTGCTTTTTGAGATATTATGAAAAAGATTAAATTTTATACCGAAGCGGTATATATAATCATATTATTCTTTCATTCTTGTTTTTCGGATTCGGTAAATTTGTCGGAATTAATGTTGGCACAATTATCAGCGCTTTATTAAGCGGAAGATTAATTGGAATATTTTCAAAGTTTCTTGATAATAAATTCAATTTCGTTGATAAATTTAAATTCAGAAACATATTTGAATAAAGAAATAACCCGTCGGGCTTTAAGCTCAACGGGTTATATTTTTTGGATTATTTCTTTACAGGCATCATATAGAAGCTGAATTCAAGACCGTTGCTTCCGTCAATTTCAAATTGAGGAAGAATATCGGGTCCGCAGCTTGCAGTGCCTGTACCTCTGGTGAAGCCATCAATATTGATTACAGTTGTATGCTCATCGTGGAGGTCTTCCTGATGAGCTGCCTTCTGAAGAAGCTTCTGCGAGAATTCTCGTGCATTAAAGTTGAAGTAATTATCGTTATATGCAAACATAATTCCGTCGCCGTCTGCATCTGTGACCTTAAGATATCTGACAGCACATCTGTTACCGGAATCCTGCGGTCTGATATAAGGCTCGTGCATTGCTTCAATTGATGTGTTATAAACGCCGATTATTGACTGTGCATAGAGGTCTGAAAGGTTTTCGCAATCACCCATACCGAAATACTCAATGTTTCTGAAAGCTTCAGGCATTTCGATTGTAAGACCGAATCTCGGCATATGAGCAGCAAGGCGCTTGTTTGTAACAGGAGCAAATTTTGCTTCAACTTCAACAAATCCATCGGAATAAACTTCGTATTCAAGCTCAACTTTAGCGAGAATTTTACCTGTCTTGTTGCTTTTAAGTTTATATGAGATTTCAATTTCGGCCTTGCCTTTTTCAAGCTCTGCTTCAAAGTCGGTCAGAATGCAGGAATAATCATCATAACCGGCTTTCATCCATTCATCTCTGTATTGAGTGTCATTATCAAGATAAGCTCTGTAAATATTGGGGATGAAGCCTTTTGCAAAGGCAGGGGAGTCGTTGACAGTTTCCTTACCGTTTACAACGTAACTTTCAATCATACCGCTTGTTGCTGAGAAAGTGATACTTCCGTTATTGAAGTTGACAACAGTCTTTTCTTCATCGCAGGCGATTGAAACTTTATCCTTTGATTTTTCGTGTTTGATTTCAAATTCTTCCTTGAGGGTAATCTGCTCAAATGCTATTTCGTCATCACCGCAATAATAATAAATATTAATGTGGCAATCGCATTTATCTTTAGGTATCTTGAAATCGAAGGGAATCTCAAGAGTTGACTCAGGCTCGATATCCATTACCGCTTCATCAACCGCAAGAAGATTGTTACCGTTTTTAACAATTTCCCAGACTGCAGTTATATAGGAAGTATTTCTGAATCTGTTTGTGTTAAGGAATTTAAGTTTTTTATCTTCAAGAGAAGCTCTGATGGGTCTGTAAACATTCTTCATCTGCTTTGCGCCTGTATGAAGTCTTCTGTCAGGATAAACAAGACCATGAACGCAGAAGCAGCCGTCATGGCGCCATTCACCGTGATCGCCGCCATATGTGAATTTCAATTTACCATTGGGATGATAATATGCGTGGTCGCTCCATTCCCAGATGCAACCGCCCATAAGATTATCATATTTATAGAAAATATCCCAATATTCTTCAAGTCCGCCGGGACCAACTCCCATTGCGTGAGCATATTCGCAGAGGAAGAAGGGCTTGGGAGTGTATTTCTTTCCGCGGATGTGTCTGCCTGTTTTTTCGCAATCAGCGTGATTGGTATACATTTCGGAAACAACATCATATGAATGTCTTTCGTTTCTGACAACGCCTTCGTAATGAACGGGAATTTCAGGGCAAACATCGTGAAGATATTCGTAGCAAACATCGTGGCAAGCGTATCCGCCTGCTTCGTTGCCGAGCGACCACATAATTATACCCGCGCGGCTTCTGTCACGCTGATACATTCTCTTGACTCTGTCAAGGTATCTGGGTGCCCATGCAAGGTCATGGCTGATAAGCTCAATATTTTCGTGAGGTGAGCATCCGCAGCCATGAGTTTCAATATCAGCTTCATCAACAACATAAAGACCATACATATCGCAAAGAACAAGGAACTGTGCGTCAGGAGGATAATGTGATGTTCTGACAGCATTGACATTAAGAGATTTCATAAGCTTGATATCCTTCTCAAGGTCAGCGATAGTCATAACATAGCCTGTCTTATGATGTGAATCGTGGTGGTTAACACCCTTGATTTTGATTTTCTTTCCGTTAACAGTGAAGATGTCCTTCTTGATTTTAACAGTCTTGAAGCCGATATAATTACGAACGGTCATTACCTCTGCGCCGTTTTTATAAAGAGTCGCATAAGCGGTATAAAGAGTAGGAACTTCTGCGTTCCAGGGGATAACATCAAGATTCTTGAAGTCAACTGAAAGTTTATCGCTTGCTTTTACAGATTTTTTAGCAACAAGCTTTTTCTTACTGTTATAAATCTCAACGCAAACATTATAGTCCGCGGCATCGCCGTTAAGTTCAACGTTTACATCGAGATTCCAGCCTTTAGCTGTTTCTTTTGTTCTGTAATAAATATCGTAGAAATATGTTTCGGGCATTTCATAGAGAAGAACATCTCTGAATATACCGTTTTCTCTGAACATATCCTGGCACTCAAGGAAAGTAGCATTTGACCACTTATGAATTACAGCAAAAATTTCATTTTTACCATCAACAATATAATCTGTGATTTCAAATTCAGCGGTATTATGAGCGCCCTCGCTGTAACCGACGAATTTTCCGTTGATATAAAGGTCAATGCAGGGGATTACACCGAGAAATGAAAGAATGAATTTCTTGTTACACTTTTCAGCATCGAAGAATTTTCTGTAAATTGCAACAGGCTGCTCAGCAGGTACATAAGGCGGAGCATCGTCAAAAGGATAAGGACAGTTGATATAAGCAGGGCTGTCATATCCGATTCTCTGCCATGTTGAGGGAACTTTGATAGTATCGAATTCAACTGCATCTGTATCGATTTCATCGGGAAGGAGCGAATTTGACTCGTAATATCTGAAATCCCAATCGCCAGAAAGTACTCTTACGATGTCAGAGGAGATTCGTTCTTTTTTGAAAGGTGTTTTTGCAAGAATTTCCTTTGATGAATAGGGTATTGCGTAACCTCTGCCTTCAAGTTTATTGATTTCATAGACCGAGAAATCGTTGAAATTGGTTTTATTAATTCCGTATTTCATGGTTTATTCCCTCTCTTTTAATAAATTAATCATTATTTTTGCCGCTTTATATATATCACCACAACCGAGTGTGATAATCAGGTCACCGCTTTCTGCGTTGGCAACTACATATTCAGCTACTTCATCAAAAGTATTGAACCAAACGCTGCCGGGAATCTTTTCTGCAAGCTGAGATGTATAGATACCATAGGTATTAACTTCTCTTGAGCCCATAATTTCAGTCAGGACACATCTGTCAGGAATCTGAAGTACTCTTACGAATTCATCAAAAAGAATATGTGTTCTTGAATAAGTGAAAGGCTGATGAACGGCCCATACACGGTTATAACCCATATTCATCGCGGTTTTGAGTGTTACTTCAAGCTCTTTGGGATGGTGTGCATAGTCATCAGCGATTGTAATTCCGTTAATCTTGTCAAGGATTTCAAATCTTCTGCCTGCACCGCGGAAACCTGCAATTCCGTTTACGCATTGTTCAAATGAAACACCTGAATACATAGCGGATGCAATAACCGCAAGAGCATTATGAACATTATGCTCACCGGGTACAGAAAGTTTGACTCTGCCGAATGATTCGCCTTTGACAATAAGTTCAAATGAATAAAACTCATTTTCATTATCAATATTTATTGCCCTATAATCGCAACATTCACCGACGCCGAAAGTAATAAGTGTTTTACCGCTGATTTTTTCAGCCTCTTTTGCAACAAAAACAGAATCGGGGTCATCACCATTATAGATGATAGCTTTTGTTGCCATAGATGAAAACTTGATAAATGATTTCTTAAGGTTATCAAATGTCTTGAAGTAATCAAGATGGTCTTCATCTACATTCAGAATTACTGCAACATCAGGTGATAAATCAAGAAAAGTATCAACAAATTCACAAGCTTCGCAAACCATATGCTCGCTGTGGCCGACCATACCATTTGAGCCTGTAAGAGGAAGTTTGCCGCCGATAACCGCTGTAGGATCAAAATCTGCCTCAATAAGAATCTGGGTCAACATTGAGCAGGCAGTTGTTTTGCCGTGAGTACCGCTTATGCAGATACTGTTAGGATAAATTCTTGTTACTGCGCCGAGAAGCTTGCTTCTTTCAAATGTAGGAATTCCTGATTCAAGAGCAGCTACAAGCTCGGGGTTATCCTTGAGAAGAGCCGCTGTATAAACAATCATTTCGGCGCCTTCGATATTTTCTGCTCTCTGACCCATTGCAACGGGAATGCCGAGCGAACGAATTCTGGCGAGGGTATCAGTTTCGTTATTATCTGAGCCGCTCAACTGATATCCTTCTTTATGAAGAATTTCAGCAAGAGGACACATTCCTGAGCCGCCGATACCAATGAAATGTATTCTTTTGACCTGTTTGAGCAGTTTGTCAATTTCAAACATATCAATTTCTTCCTTTCAAATCTGATTAAAATTATTATAATACACCTATAAATAAAAATAAAGCATAAAATTAAGTTTTTTAAAATTATTTCTGTAACAACAACGAAAGTATAACATAAAATATACTATCACCACCAAGGAGGTGCTGATTTGAAAGAAAAATTTTTAATTATCGGCGGCGATAACCGTCAGTTATATATGGCTGATTATCTTGAGAATCTCGGATATTCTGTTCAGATTTACGGTCTGCCTGAAATAAACAGAATATGTTGCAGAAATTTAAGCGAAGAAATCAAAAATACAGAAAATATAATCCTTCCGTTACCTGTTTCAAAAGATGGTAAATATCTTTTTTCAACAGTACAAATGAAAGAAACTATTGATGATTTATCATCAATGTTTAATGAAAATAACAGAATTTTTGCAGGTATGATAAGTAATACTCTCACTGCTAAATTTGAAAAGAAAAAATGCAAAGTATATGATTATTTCAAAAGAGATGATGTGACAGTTATGAATTCCGTGCCTACTGTTCAAGGTATAATCAAAACAATGATTGATAATATTGAATACACCATCAATTCAAGCAATTGCGCCATCTTCGGATATGGCAGGGTAGGAAGCCTTACGGCAGATGTTTTATCGGCTATCGGTGCAAAAGTTACGGTTTGCGCAAGAAAATTATCCGACATTGCGAGGGCATCATCAAAAGGATGCAACGCTTGCTTTATCAAGGATTTTTCATTAATTGCAGAAAAATTTGATATTATTGTAAATACTGTTCCTTCGGTAATTCTTAATCGTGAAATACTTTCTCATATCAGAAAAGATTGCCTGATAATCGATGTTGCTTCTGCACCGTACGGAACTGATTTTGCTGTTGCATCGGAACTTGGATTGAATGCAATTCTTTGTCCTTCTTTGCCGGGTAAGGTTGCTCCAAAGACAGCGGGGGAAATTATAGCAAACGGTGTTCTGAACATAATCAAGGAGGGGTACGATGGATAAAATGACTGTCGGGTTTGCTCTTTGCGGTTCATTTTGCACATTTTCGCAGGTAATTGAAGAAATGGAATCATTGCTTAACAAAGGATACGATATTATACCGTTAATGTCTTTTAACGCTTTTTCAACAGATACAAGATTCGGGAAAGCAAGAGAACATATCGAAAAGATAGAAGAATTATGCAAAAGAAAAATTATTGCCACTTTTACCGAAGCGGAACCTATAGGCCCTAAAAAACTTCTTGATATTCTTCTTATTGAACCATGCACAGGCAATACTCTTGCGAAACTTGCCAATGGTATCACAGACACGCCTGTTACATTGGCGGCAAAATCTCACCTTCGGAATAACAGACCATTGCTTATTGCAGTCTCAACAAATGATGCACTTTCAGGATCGTCAGGAAATATCGGAAAACTTATGAATACAAAAAATATTTATTTTGTGCCCTTCAGACAAGATGCACCAAATGAAAAGCCCAGGTCAATGATATCTGATTTCTCAAAAACAGAAGAGGCGATTCTTAATGCCATAAACAGCAAACAGCTTCAACCTATTGTTTTCGCTTAATATCAATCAACGGCATCTGCATCATGATAATTGGTGCAGATGCATTATTTTGTTAATGCAGAAGATTGTAATATAATATATGAAATACTTGATTTGTACAAACAAATTTGATATACTGTTATTAATTGTTTAATAATTTTATGGTATGGTGGTGGCAGATATGGGTAAACTTATTGTAATTGAAGGTCTTGACGGCAGCGGAAAGTCTACGCAGGAGATTCTTCTTCGAGAAAAGCTTGCCAAAAAGGGGATTGAGGTCAATTGCATTAAACTCCCTAATTATGATGATGAAGCCTGCGCACTTGTCAAAATGTATCTTGCAGGCAGATTCGGAAACAATCCCTCCGATGTTAACGCATATGCCGCCTCGTCATTTTTTGCGGTTGACAGATATGTTAGTTACAATTGCTATTGGAAAGAAAAATATCTTGCCGGTGAAATCTTCCTTGCAGACAGATACACAACTTCCAACGCATATCATCAGCTCACCAAAACACCCGAGTCCGAATGGGATTCATATCTTGAGTGGCTCGAGGATTTTGAATATGTAAAATTGGGTATTCCGAAACCTGATGCGGTCATTTATCTCGATATGCCGATTGATGTTTCTCAAAAACTGATGTCAGGCAGATATAAGGGCGATGAGAGCAAAAAGGATATTCACGAAAAAGATGTTGATTATCTTAACAGTTGCAGAAGAGCGGCAGATTATTCTTGCAGAAAACTTGGTTGGACAAGAATAGTTTGCGCCAAAAACGGCGAGCCTCTTCCTATTGAAATTATTGCAGAAAAAGTTTACGAAGCTGTTTCGGCAGCGATTGGAATTGATTTATGATAAGGTTATCGGTTAAAACTGATTTCAGCGGTATCTTCGGACTTTGGAAGGACACTTTTCACGATGATGATACGATTGGCAGAATGTTTTACCATTCTCGATATATACCTGAAAATACGGTTATTGCAGAGGAAGACGGTGAAATTATATCAATGCTTTTCCTTCTTGAAGGAAAGCTGAAGATTAACGGCCGATATTACTCTTCATATTATCTCTATGCCGCTGCAACTGCAGAGAAATACAGAGGAAATGGGTATATGTCAAAGCTTCTTGCTTATGCCGAAAATCTTGCATTAAGCAGAAATATCGATTTTATATGCCTTAAACCTGCTGAGGATAGTCTGTACGGATTTTATAGCAGATTCGGCTATAAACCTGTTTTCACGGTATCAAGAATCAAGATAAATAATTTTGATTATCCGGGATTTTATGTATCATCCGGTTTTAAATCATATGACTGTTGCAGAAACAGTATTTTTACCGATTACGATTCTTTTGAATGGGACAATTCGGCGATCGATTTCGCATTTAAGCATCATTGTTTTTATGGAGGAAAGATTCTGTCAGACTGTAATGGTTATTGCCTTTACAATGTTGAAGACAATAAATGCACTGTAAAGGAGTTCTGCTTTACGGCGGATTTGCTCCGGAAAGTTGTTTCATATTTGAAAAATAATAACAGTTTTGATGAGATTATTATTGATTTGCCTGTCGGATATTTAACTGATATTCAAGGCAAAATAATCAATAACGGTATGGCTCTTGCCGTTACTGATACAGCAAAATCCTTAATTGATAATATCAGCAACGCTTATCTGAATTTAACTCTGGATTAAAGGGGATTTTAATAATGTTATATATGTTTTATGCTCAGGGATTTGAAGAAGTTGAAGCAATTGCGACTCTCGATGTTATAAGACGAGGCGGAATTGAGATTAAATCCGTCGGTGTTGGTGATAAAATTATAACGGGCTCTCATGGAATACCTGTTGTTTGCGATATTACAGATAATGAAATTCCCTTCGATTCTGTTGACGGAGTGATTCTTCCCGGAGGAATGCCTGGTACTAATAATCTTTTTAATTCTGAAACAATACACAAGGCTGTTGATTATTGCGATGCTAACGGTAAGCTTATTTGCGCGATTTGCGCCGCGCCGCTTATTCTTGGCAGAAAAGGTTTGCTTGCAGGTAAAGAAGCCGTATGTTTTCCCGGATTTGAAGACGAGTTAAAAGGCGCTTCAATCAGCAGCAAATATGTTTGTGTTGATGGTAACATAATTACTGCAAAAGGTATGGGTAGCGCTGTTAATTTCGGCCTTGCGATTGTTGCTTACTTTAAGGGTCAATCTTTTGCAGATGAATTGAAACTCACTTTACAATGCTCATGACAAAAACTGAAATCCGAAAGAAACTTCTTGAAAAGCGAAATTCTCTTTCGATGGAATATCGTGAATCTGCAGATAGTGAGATTTTTCGCAAATTAATAACTCACGAATTATATAATGATTCAGATTTGATTCTGATTTATGTTTCATCAGGGTCTGAAATCGATACAAGAGATATTATTTCTTACACATTTAAGAATAATAAAAGAGTAGCGGTGCCTCATTGCGCCGATGGAATAATGAGTTTTTATGAAATTCATTCTACAGACGAGCTTGTAAGAATACAATTCGGGATTCCTACGGTTGATGTTACCGGCCGTATTCCCGTTAATCTTACTGAAAAAACTCTCTGCATCGTTCCTGCACTGTCTATTGATTCTAACGGAAACAGACTCGGCTACGGCGGTGGGTATTATGATAAATTTCTTGGCAAAAATAATATTGAGCACATCTGTTTAATAAGAAAAGATTTTATTTCAGAAATCATTCCGTCAGAGGAATTTGATTTTGTGATTAAAAATTATATTACTGATTAATAAGGAGGTTTTACATATGGATAATGACAACTTCCCTGAGATTCCGAAAAAATCGGATAAGAAGTTTACTGTTCATATTGACGACGAAGATTATATGAGCCCTTCTGACCTTGAAGCAATCAAACCGCCTCCCAAGAAGAAGTTTGAAGTGCATATCGAGGATTATGAAACACCGTCACCGGAGACTCCTGCATCTGATCATCGTCCGCGATATAAGGGTGAAATCTATTTTTCAAACCGAAGACCCACAAAGCGAGAAGCTCCGTCTTCAGAGCCCGAAAGTACTTCTTCGCAGAAAAAATCAAGCGGTAAGAAAAAATTTAATATTTCATCTGAAGCATTCAAGAAAGGGTTACAAAACGGACTTGTTGTATTCTGCGCAATTGTGCTGGTTTTTACAACTGCGTTTTCCGCTTTCGGAATTTCATGTGTGAATGATGTTCTCGCGCTTAATCGTTCTGAAGAAAAGGTTAAAGTTACCATTCCCCAGAATGCTACAACCGATGATATTCTTGATATTCTTGACGATAACGGATTGATTCATAACAAGCTCTTCTGCAAGACTTATTACAATCTTTTCACCTGGTTCAAAAATATCAATAAAAAGAATAAACCTGCTGACCCTGTTTATCTCAGCGGTGTTTATTATGTTGAAAAGAATCTCGGACTTGAAGGATTCCTCAACAGATTCAAGGTTTCCAAAAAAGACTCAGATACTGTTTGGCTTGTTTTCCCTGAAGGTTGGACAATTTATCAGATTATTGATAAGATTGATAAATTTGATGTTTGCTCTAAAGAGGAGATGCTTTCTGCAATTTCTGAAGCTGATTTCGAATTTGATTTTGTCAAGGAAATCGGAAATAATTCTAACCGCACTTTTGCTCTTGAAGGATATCTTTATCCCGATACCTATGAATTCTATGAAAAAAGCGATGCAAACAGTGTAATCAGAAAGCTTCTTCAGGGTTCGGAGAATAAATGGACAGATGAATATGAGCAGAGAAGAATTGAACTCGGTCTTACACGCGACGAAGTCCTTACTATTGCTTCAATCATTCAAAGAGAAGCTGCTAACTCCGATCAGATGGGTAAAATTTCTGCGGTTATTCATAACAGACTTAATAAACCTGCTTCATGGCCCACACTTGGTTGTGACTCTACAAAGAATTATATTTCAAACAGTATTGCTGACCGAGTTTCTTCAAGCGAAGCGCTCGCATTATCAAATGCATATGATACCTATCAGATTCAGGGTCTTCCTCCCGGACCGATTTGTAATCCCGGCGATGATGCAATCAACGCAGCTCTTTATCCTGATGAAAACTATGCAGATTATTACTATTTCCGTCACGATAAGAACGGAAAGATTTATATGGCAAAAACACAGGCTGAACACGATGAAAACGGCAATGATGTTCTCAAGGTAAACAGCCAATATTAATTCGGAGATTCATAATGAATAATTTTCTTAAACCTGAAATCCTTGCTCCTGCAGGAGATAAAGAAAGGCTCTGTGCCGCAATTGAATACGGTGCAGATGCCGTTTATCTCGGCTCTGACCGCTTCGGAATGAGGACTGCCGCGGCAAGTTTCGGCGGCGAAGAATTAAAAGATGCGTGTGATTATGCTCATAAAAACGGAGCAAAAGTTTACCTGACTTGCAACACCGTCCCCAGAAACAATGAGCTTGACGCTTTGCCTTCATTTGTTGAATATGCAAAAGACAGCGGAGTTGATGCTTTTATTGTTACCGATATCGGTGTGCTCGGGATTATTAAAAAGTACGCACCTGATGTTGATATTCATATCTCTACACAGGCTGGTATAACAAATTATGCAGCGGCTCGTGCATTCTATGAAATGGGTGCAAAACGAATTGTTACCGCCCGAGAGATTTCTCTTGAAGAGATTGCTGAAATCCGCGCAAAAACACCGAAAGAGCTTGAAATCGAAAGTTTCGTTCACGGTGCAATGTGTGTTTCATTCTCGGGTAGATGCCTGCTTTCCAATTATATGACCGGCAGAGATTCTAACCGCGGTGACTGTGCTCAACCTTGCAGATGGCGTTATACCTTGCTTGAAGAAAAGCGTCCGAATGAGTATTTTCCTGTTGAGCAGGATGAAACAGGAACATATATAATGAATTCTCGTGATATGTGTCTTATTGAACATGTTGCAGAACTTGCACAGGCAGGCATAAGCAGCTTTAAGATTGAAGGCAGAGCAAAATCCGCATATTATACTGCAGTTTCTGTAAATGCATACAGATGCGCTGTGGATGGTTACGTCAAATCAGGATTTGACCCTCTTTATAAACCTGCTCAATGGATTATTGACGAGGTCAGAAGAGCAAGCAACCGCCAGTATTGCACAGGTTTTTATTATTCCACACCGATGGATGATGCGCAGATATTCTATAAGGGCGGTTATGTCAGGGAGTTTGATGTTGCTGCTGTTGCAGAAGAGTGGAAAGACGGTATTCTCTACGCTTCGCAGAGAAACAGATTCTTCGAAGGTGATGAGCTTGAAGTTATGATTAAAGGTGTTGAGCCTGTGAAAGTAACTGTTAAGTCATTGAAAAATGAAGAAGGGGAGAGCATTGATAATGCTCCTCATCCGATGATGAAGCTTAGCTTTGAATGTCCCGTTGAAATCCCTGCAGGCTCATATCTTCGAATGGAACGCAAAGGAAATGTAATTCTTTGATTTCATTCTGAATAATATCGTATTTTTTTTGATAAAATATAACATATTTAAGGCATCGGAGCTGTTTTCCGATGCTTTTTTTATGCTAAATTCTTAACAACACCTTGTGCGTTATCTTGACATTGAAACAATATGTGGTATAATGATATTTGTAAAAATTTGCATTTTCGGGAGGGTTAATCCAATGGCTAAAAAGCCCGTATATAATAATGAAAGTATGACCCTGCTCAAGGGCCCTGATAAAGTCCGAAAAAGACCTGCCGTTATCTTTGGCTCGGATGGTCTTGACGGCTGTCAGCACGCTGCTTTTGAAATTATTTCTAACTCAATTGATGAGGCAAGAGAAGGCTTCGGTACTAAAATTATCGTCACAAGATATGCTGACCATTCAATTGAAGTGCAGGATTTCGGCAGAGGACTTCCTGTTGATTATAATAACAAAGAAAAAAGATATAACTGGGAACTTGCGTTCTGCGAAATGTACGCCGGCAGTAAGTATGACACCAATAATAATGGAAGTTACGAATATTCTCTCGGTCTTAACGGTCTCGGCCTTTGTTCAACTCAGTTTGCATCCGATTATATGGAAGCTGAAGTGCATACAGGCGGATACAGATACCTTCTTTCATTCAAAAAAGGCTTCATCGTCGGAGATATGATAAAAGAAGAGTATAACAAAAAGGATACAGGTACCCGTATCAAATGGCTTCCCGACCTTGATGTTTTTACTGATATCGATATCCCTCTTGAATTCTTCCAGGATACACTTAAAAAGCAGGCTGTTGTTAACGCAGGTGTTCAGTTTATTCTCCGAAATCAGGTTGGTAAGGGATTCGAAACATTTGAATATCTTTATGAAAACGGTATTGAAGACTATGTAAAGGAATGCGTAGGCAATGATGCACTCTCGAGTGTTCAGACCTGGTCAGGCGATGCTGTGGGAAGAGACAGAGAAGATTTGCCTGATTATAAGCTCAAAATGAATGTTTCGCTGACCTTTTCCAATAAAATTCAGCTTAAAGAATTCTATCATAATTCAAGCCTCCTTGAAAACGGCGGTTCACCCGATAAGGCAACACGCCTTGCTTTTGTTGCTCAGATTGATGCGTTTCTTAAGCAGAATAACAAGTATCAGAAGAGTGACAGCAAAATCAGTTTCCAGGATATTGAAGATTGTCTTGTGCTTGTTATCTCATCATTCTCAACTCAGACTTCATATGCTAACCAGACAAAGAAAGCTATTACAAATAAATTTATTCAGGAAGCAATGGTTGATTTCATAAGACATCAGCTTGAAATTTATTTTATTGAGAATCCTCTTGAAGCAAATAAGATTGCAGACCAGATTCTTATTAATATGAGAAGCCGTATCAAAGCCGAAAAAACAAGGCTTGGTATGAAGGAATCATTGATTCAGAATGTCAGCAATCTTACAAACAGAATTCAGAAATTTGTTGATTGCCGAAGCAAAGACCCTGAGCTTCGCGAACTTTTCATCGTTGAGGGTGATTCAGCTCTCGGTGCTTGTAAACAGTCAAGAAACGCTGAATTCCAGGCAATTATCCCTGTCAGAGGTAAAATTCTCAACTGCCTCAAATCTGAATATGACCGTATTTTCAAGAGTGATATCATCACTGACCTTATCAAGGTTATCGGATGCGGTGTTGAAGTACCTTCAAAGCATAAATCGGGCAAGGATATGATATCATTCAACATCGATTTACTTCGTTGGAGCAAGATCATCATCTGTACCGATGCTGATGTTGACGGATTCCATATCAGAACCCTTATTCTTACAATGATTTATCGCCTTATGCCTACACTTTTTGAAGAAGGCAAGGTATTTATTGCCGAATCTCCGCTTTATGAAATTTCCTGCGGAGATGAAACCTGGTTTGCATATACAGAAAAAGAAAAAGCTGATGTGCTTGCTGAAATCGGCAACAAAAAATATACAATTCAGCGCTCAAAAGGTCTTGGTGAAAACGATCCTGATATGATGTCACTTACAACAATGAATCCTACAACAAGGCGTCTTATCAAAATCGAGCCTTCAATGGCTGAAGCAACATCTGAAAAATTCGACCTTCTGCTTGGCGATAACCTTGCAGGCAGAAAGGATTATATTGCTGAAAACGGTCATCTCTATCTCGATTTGACCGATGTATCTTAAACTGAAGGGACGGAGATAATTATGGCAAAGAAAAAAACTAAAGATATATCTGCATCCCTCAGAACGCTTGATGAGAAAACGCATATTCTCGGCGCAGGCGAGGTTGTAAGCCAGCCTATTGTTGATACGCTTGAATATAACTTTATGCCTTATGCAATGAGCGTTATAATGAGCCGAGCCATTCCCGAGATTGACGGTTTCAAGCCTTCGCACAGAAAGATTCTTTATATGATGTATAAAATGGGTCTTCTTGCAGGTCCGAGAGCTAAATCCGCAAAGATTGTCGGTCAGGTTATGCAGCTCAATCCTCACGGTGATGCCGCAATCTACGATACAATGGTTCGTCTTTCAAAGGGATACGAAGCACTTCTTCATCCTTATGTTGATTCAAAGGGTAACTTCGGTAAAGCGTTTTCGCGCGAT
Organism: Acutalibacteraceae bacterium; assembly: GCA_045634985.1. GTDB lineage: Bacteria > Bacillota > Clostridia > Oscillospirales > Acutalibacteraceae > CAG-177. Next base: position 72,531 of record JAZRBF010000001.1, read on the forward strand.
ATGATGTGGGCTGCATCAAGATATACCGAAGCTAAGCTTGAAAAAATCTGTACAGAGTTGTTCTCCGATATCGATAAAGATACTGTTGATATGGTTGACAACTTTGATAATACAATGAAAGAGCCTGCACTTCTTCCTGTAACGTATCCGAGCATTCTTGTCAATGCAAATACAGGTATTGCCGCAGGTATGGCAAGCTCAATTTGTTCATTTAACCTTGAAGAAGTTTGCAAAACAACAATCGAACTTCTTAAAAACCCCAAACACGATGTTGCTGATACTCTTCTTGCTCCTGATTTCGCCGGTGGCGGTCTGCTTGTTTATAACAGAGAAGCAATGGAAGAGATTTACAGAACGGGCAGGGGAGGCTTTAAGGTCAAGGCAAGGTATATCTATGATAAATCAAATAACTGCATAGAAATCACCGAAATTCCGCCCACAACAACATCAGAAGCAATAATTGATAAAATTATTGAAAAAGTTAAAGTCGGCTCAATAAAAGAAATCAATGATATCCGCGATGAAACAGACCTTAAAGGTCTTAAAATCACCATTGACATCAAGAAGGGAACTGATCCTGATAAATTGATGAAGAAGCTTTTTGCTTCAACACCGCTTCAGGATACATTCTCCTGCAATTTCAATGTTCTTATCAACGGAAATCCGAGAGTACTTGGAGTCAAGGAACTTCTTAATGAGTGGATTGAGTTCAGAAGCAACTGTGTCAGAAGAAGAACAGCTTTTGACTTAAAACGAGCTAAAGACAGACTTCATCTTCTCAGAGGTCTTGAAAAGATTCTTCTTGATATCGATAAAGCAATTAAAATTATCCGTAATACGGATGAAGAAAGCGAAGTTGTTCCCAATCTTATGATTGGCTTCAGAATTGATAAAATTCAGGCTGAATATGTTGCAGAAATCAAACTTCGTCATCTTAACAGAGAATATATTCTTAAGCGTCTTAAGGATATTGAAAAGCTTGAAGAAGCCATCAAGGATCTCGAAGATATTCTTGCAACTCCCAAACGAATCAAGCAGATTATTATCTATGAGCTCAAGGAAGTTATCAAGAAATACTCAAAACCCAGAAAAACTGAAATTGTTTATTCTGCAGAAGTTGAAGAATCCGCTCCTGAAGAAGAAGTGCCCGATTATCCGGTGCATCTTTTCTTTACAAGAGAGGGATATTTCAAAAAGATTACACCTCTTTCTCTGCGTATGAGTTCAATGCAAAAGCTCAAGGATGGCGATGAAATTGTTCAGACATTCGAAACCACAAACGCAAGAGAGCTTCTTTTCTTCACTAATAAACAGCAGGTATATAAGACATCAGCCGCTTTCTTTGAAGACACTAAAGCCAGTGTGCTTGGTGATTTTGTAGCCGCTAAGCTTGAGATGGAAGACGGTGAAGTCCCTGTTTATATGGCCGTTACATCTGATTACAGCGGATATATGCTCTTTTTCTTTGAAAACGGAAAAGTTGCAAAAGTTGATATGAACGCTTATCAGACTGTTACAAAGAGAAAGAAACTTATTAAAGCATATTCAGACAAGGCTCTGCTTTCCGCAATTATGCATATTGAATCCGATAAAGAACTTGTAATTGTTTCAAGCGCAGGCCGTCATTTGCTCATCAATACAGCTGTTATTCTTCCGAAAACGACAAAAGATACAATCGGCGTTGGTGTTATGACTCTCAAAAAAGGACAGAGATTGCTCTCTGCAAGAGTCTACCGAGAGGGAGAATTTGCAAAACCTTACAGATATAAAGCAAAAAATCTTCCTGCCGCAGGTGCTCTTCTCAGCGCTGAAGATGAAGGGGAGCAGATTACATTATTCGGTGAATAATAAACAACAGAGCCGCCCTCACCCAAAGCAAGGTGGGGACAGCTCCCGGCAGAGTAAATCGGCAAACGCAATCTGATTTCCTCTGCAATAATATATTTTGCGTATCATTAATTAAAATTCATTGAAATTTATGGAAATAAATTAAAAAAATATCTTGCAATTTCTTTTGTTATATGTTAAAATCCATTAGTACAAAAATTTTTGGAGGTCAGTTTTCATGGCTTGGTATGAAATCGTTTTAGGCATTGTCCTTATCGTTACATCGATTGCTCTTATCGCTGTTGTTCTCTTCCAGGAGGGACGCCAGGCAGGTCTTTCAGGTGCAATCGCAGGCGGTGCAGAAACATTCCTCGGCAAAAACAAGAGCAAGACTATCGAACAGAAGCTTGTTAAAATCACAAAGATTCTTGCAACTGTTTTCTTTGTTCTTTCTCTCGGTGCCAACCTTCTTTTCCTTTTCTTAAAGTAAAAAGAGTAATCAGAGCTGTTCTTCGGAGCAGCTCTTTTTATTTTATATTAAATTTATGACGAAGTGTCGTGAGAATCTTTTTTTCAATTCTGCTTACATATGATCGTGAAATATTCAGCTTCTTTGCAACTTCTTTCTGGGTATATGGAACAGTATTATATAACCCGTAACGCATTATCAGTATTGTCTTTTCTCTTTCATCTTCGATTTCATCAATATATTTATATAACATTTCTGATTTTATCCTTAAATCAATATCATCGGCAATATCGTTATCTTCGCTGATAATATCAATCAATGTAAGCGGATTGCCTTCACTGTCAATATCAATCGGCTCGTTAAATGATATTTCTTGCGAGCTTTTCTTTTTTCCTCTGAAATACATCAGAATTTCATTTTCAATGCATTTTGAAGCAAATGTTGCAAGCTTGATTCCTTTATCTGCATCAAAGCAGTTAATTGCTTTTATAAGTCCGATTGTTCCGATAGAAATCAAGTCATCCTGTTCTTCTGAATTTGAATAATATTTTTTGACAATATGGGCCACCAGACGGAGATTATGTTCAACAAGCTTGTTTTTGGCAATAATATTACCGTTTTTGAATTCTTCAAGCAGCTTTTTTTCTTCTTTTGAACTGAGCGCGGGAGGAAAGGAGCTTCCATTCTGGATATGAAGTGCAAAAAACAGCAACCCCTTCGAAATCAGCTCAAATAACAATGTAATCAATCAAATCACCTCTGTAAATTATATTTGATTTACATTAAATTATTGCTAACAAGAGGAAGATAAATCTTGCAATATTTTAAGAAAAGTAATATAATGTAATAAATATAATGCGGAGGTATGTTTATGAGCTCCATTAAACTTGGCGCACAGCTTTATACATTGCGTGATTTTATTAAGAATTATGAAGATTGCGAAGAAACCTTCAGATATCTCAACAGTATCGGAATCAATGTTATTCAGATTTCAGGCATCGGTCCGATACCTGCTGAAAAGGTTGCCTATCTTTGCGAAAAATATAATATGGATGTTTGTGTTACCCACACATCTTTTGACAGAATGAGAACCGACCTTGATTCGGTTATGAAAGAGCATAAAATGCTTGGTTGCGATACACTCGGTATCGGCGGTATGCCTGATGAATTCAGAAAGGATGCTGACGGTATCCGCGAATTTATCAGAATTACAAGTGAAATTGGTAAAAGAATGCATGATAACGGACTTCAGTTTGCTTATCATAACCATGCTTTTGAGTTTGCAAAGCTTGATAATGGCAGAAGAATTTTTGATATGCTTATCGAAGATACAAAACCTGAAGAATTCAGCTTCATCGGCGACACATATTGGTTCCAGTATGGCGGCGTTAATCCTTGCGATTATATTGAAAAGATTGCAGGCAGAATGAAGGTCTGCCATTTTAAAGATTATAAATTCAAAGATGATAAACCTATGTTTGCTGAAATCGGCACAGGTAACCTTAATCTTGATGCTATTTATAATACCTGCAAGGCTTCAGGCGTCAGATATATTGTTATTGAACAGGATACCTGCGAAATCGATCCCAGAGAATCAATGGCAATCAGTTATAAAAATCTCGTTGAAATTGCAAAGAGGAATGAAAAATAAATGAACTATAAGCCCTTAAAAATCAAAGTTCTCACTGATACTCACTATTATTCAAAAAGCAGCGGTACAAGCGGAAAAGCATACGATACAGCAAGCGCAAAGAGTCAGAAACTTCTTGCCGAAAGCGCAGATGTCCTTGTTTCCGCATTTAATCAGATTGCTGCCGATAATGAAAGTGATATTCTCCTTATCAGCGGCGATGTAACAAATAACGGTGAATTAACCGCTCATAATGAGTTTATCAGCCTGCTTCGTGATTTCAAGAATAAGGGCAAAAAAGTTTATGTCATTACTGCTACACATGATTACAGAGGTAACGGTGTTACAGATGCATATGATGGCGATAATGTTATAACCACTCCGACTGCTACTCGCGATATGCTTTTTGATATGTACCGCGAATTCGGCCCTGATGAAGCTATTGCGGTACACAGAGAAAGTATGTCATATATCGTTCAGCTTTGCGACGGTTACAGACTCTTCGCTCTGAATGATGACTCAAATCTCAATGGAAAAAGCGGTTTTTCAGACGAATGCTTTGAATGGATTACAGCTCAGGCAAAAAAAGCAAGAGAAGACGGTCAGTTTATTATTGCAATGACTCATCATCCTCTTATTGCTCCGTCGCCGATTTATGAACTTATTGGTAAGGGCGATATGCTTGGAGATTATGAATTCAGACTTCATCAGCTCGCTGATATAGGTGTCCAATTCATTCTGACAGGTCATACTCATATTCATAATATTTCAGCTTCTCAGAGCGAATGCGGTAATGTTATCTACGACATCTGCACAGGCACTCCGATTGGATATCCCGGTGTTATTCGTAATATTTATATCAATCCCGAGGATGAAACTGTAACCGCTTCTACAGATTATGTGAATGAGCCTGAGAAATTTGTTCGCGAGGGCCGAAAGCTTCGCGATATCTTTGAAAATCAGCTGATCGGCACAATTAAAGGTATGATTCATGCGGCAGGGGAAGATGTTGATAAACTTGCTCAGATGGCAACCGCAATCAGCATCAAGCCCAAAGTTATTTATAAATTCGGCTGGATTATCAAACCTGTTTTTAAACTGCTTAATTCTCTTAAAGTTGGCACAGTTGCAAAATGGACTAAAAAAGAAACAGGTCTGAAGCTCTCCGATTATGCAGATATCAAGGACAAAAAAGTTGTTGATGTTATTACCGAGCTTGTGCTCAATCTTTACGGCGGTGAAAGTAAATATCCGCCTGAAACACCGACATATAAGATTACAATCGGTCTTCTTAATATTATCGACAGTATATTAAGAACAATTAAGGTCGATTTGAAAAAGATTATCAAAGTTGTTCCTGATGCAGCAAGTCTTGTTGAGCCTTTGCTCTACAATCATAAAATTGATTCATATGAAGCAGTGCTTAAGATTTTTCCCTTCAAATCAAAAGGGGAGAGCTTTGATAAACTTGAATGGACAGAAAAGCCTGTTACTGTTAAAGAAAGCAAAAAAGGTCCTGCAATAATTGCAATCGGCGCAATCACTCTTATTCTGACTTTTATTATCTGGATATGGATTGTTCTTGGTGCTTTTCTGATTCACAGGATTAAATTCGCAAAAAAACTCAAATAATAATCAAAGGATGTTTTTATGGATTCTCCGAGAGTTGAAATCGAAAAAATCATTGAAAAAATTAAATCCATCGAATTAACATATGAATCTTTGCTTTCAAAAACAATCAGCTCTGATGAAGAAAAAACATCTGCTGATTCAGATATAACGGTAAATCCTGATTTTGCTGCTGTTAAAAAAGAAATTGAAGAGTTGAAACTTATGTTGAATGATGATAAAAATTAACAAATGAATCATAATTTTGTAATTCATTTTTATTTTAATAGTTTTATCGGTTATGGGGAGGTAATTAAAATTGGCCAAAACCACAAAAAATAAAGATAATAATAAAGATAAAAAACGTATGGTGTTATCCGTTTTTCTCGGATTTTTATGTGTGTGTTTTCTGACAGTATGCGTTGTTGCATCATATGTCCTTTTTAATGCAATCTCATTTGTTAACGGTGATCTTGCAATTGACCTTGATGAATATAAAGCAAAGCAGAATCAGACTTCATTTATCTATGCATATAACGAGGACGGATCTCTTGCTGAAATTGCAAGACTTCATGGTGAAGAAAACCGTGTCTGGGTTGACCTTGATGATATTTCTCCTCATATGAAAAATGCTTTTATTGCTGTTGAAGATACTCGTTTTAATGAGCATCACGGTGTTGACTGGAGAAGAACAATCGGCGTTATCGTCAAACCTTCAAACATCGGTCAGGGTGGTTCAACAATTACTCAGCAGCTCATCAAAAACTTAACCAATCAGAGCGAAACAACAACTGTCCGTAAGTTCAAGGAAATTCTTACCGCTCTTAATCTTGAGAAGAATTACGATAAAGATGAGATTATCGAAGCTTATCTTAACACTCTTTATCTTGGTAGCGGTTGCTACGGCGTTGAAACTGCGAGTGAAAAATATTTCGGTAAAGAGGTTTCGGAGCTTAACGCCGCTGAATGTGCGGTTATTGCTTCGATCACAAAGAAACCCACCAAAAATAATCCTTTGCTTAATCCCGAAAACAACCGCGAGCGTCAGCTCCATTGTCTTAAGGAAATGTGGAAAAACGGTATGCTCACAGATGCTGAATACGAAGAAGCCTGCAACTATGAGCTTATTTTCACCAACAGTGACAAGTATGTTCCCGACGAAGACAGCAAGGTAATTGTTGAGGAAGATAAGGTTATCAACAGCTTCTATGTTGACTATGTTATCCAGTGCGTCAGAGATGACCTGATGGAAGAATACGGATACTCTAAGCAACAAGCTATCGATGAGATTTATTACGGCGGACTTAAGATTTATGCCGCAGTTGATCTCGAAGTTCAGGAAGTTCTTGAAGATGTTTATGTTAACAGAAAAAGCTTCCCCGAACTTTACAGCGAGGATGAAGGCATTCCCGTTCAGTCTGCAATGACCATTATGGATTATAACGGCAGAGTTGTTGCAATTGTTGGTCAGGCCGGCGAAAAGACAGAAAACAGAGGTCTTAACAGAGCCGCAAATTCATTCCGTCAGCCCGGTTCAACAATTAAGCCGATTGCCTGTTATGCTCCCGCAATCGAACTTGATCTTATCACTTATTCAACAACCGTAAGAGACTACGCGATTGCTGTTAACGGTTCACTCTGGCCTCATAACGTTGATAAGACTCTCGGTTCAAATAAGATGACAACCGTTCAGTATGCTCTTCAGGAATCTCACAACACTGTTCCTGCAAGAATTATTAACTATGACCTCGGTATTGATAATTCATTTACTTTCCTCAGAGATGCATTCAAGCTCTCAAAGCTTGATGAGAAGGAAGACAGACAGCTTGCGCCTCTTGCAACAGGTGCTCTTCATAACGGTACAACTACCGTTGAAATGGCAGCTGCATATGCAACATTCGGCAATGGCGGTATGTACTATGAGCCTTATTCATATTACAAAGTAACCAACAGTAAAGGCGACGAGATTATTCTCTCGAATGAACAACCTGTAGGTCACAGAGCGATTTCAGAAGAAACTTCTGATATTATGTGCGAACTTCTTCAGACTGTTGACACAAGCTATTACGGAACCGGCTCAAATGTCAGAAAATTCCCGATTATGGCCAAGACAGGTACAACAACCAACAACACTAACCGCTGGTTCTGCGCAGGTACACCTTATTATGTAACAGCAATCTGGTTTGGTTTTGATATTCCCGAAAGTCTTGATGTCAATGTTAACCCTTGCGGTAAAATCTTTATAACTGTATTTGACAGAGTTCATAAAGATCTGCCTGATAAAGACTTCCCCAAGAGTGATAAGACTGTTCAGAAGACTTATTGCCGCTCAACAGGACTTTTGGCAGGCCCGAACTGTTCAAAAGGAACAGGTTGGTATAAAATAGATTCACTCCCTGCAACCTGCACATCCTGCTCTGCATTTACTGTTCCGGGATCAGGCGAAGACCTTGTTGACCAGATTCTTGGCGAACTTGTAGAAAACGTTATCGGATAAAAATAATTAACGCGGAGTTTGTTACCCACGCAAACTCCGCTGTTTGTAATTTATGAAACGGTGATAAAATGATTATAATGGCGATTGATTACGGTGATGTAAGAACAGGAATTGCCGTATGTGATAAATTCGAGATGCTCGCTTCTCCTGTGTGTGTTATTACTCAGCGAAAAAAAGAGCTTCTTATTGAAGAAATAGCTAAGCTTATTTCTGTTCATAAACCTGAACTCCTCGTTGTTGGATTACCTAAAAATATGGATTCAACTATCGGCGAAAGAGCTGAAAAGTGCGAAGAATTCGCAAAAGAACTCAGTGAATCAACGGGTATTCCTTTTGTGATGCGTGACGAAAGACTGACAACTGTTACTGCACATAACGCTCTTAATGTTACAAACACAAGGGGAAAAAAGAGAAAAGCGGTTGTAGACCAGGTTGCTGCAGTTGTTATTCTTCAGGATTATATTGATTACAGAAAACTTAATAACATAAAATAATGGAAATTTCAGCCCTGCAAATGCATATTATTTTACAAAACGAATTTGGGGCTGATATAATGAAAGTTGTTGTTTCATCAAAATTAAAAGCACATTTTATTCTTATTTCTGTTTTAGTGCTTATAGCAGGATTTTTGCTTTCCGGTTATACCATATTAATCAAAAAATCAACACTTGCAGCGAATAATAACAATAATATTAAACCGATTATTATTATTGATGCCGGTCATGGCGGTATTGACGGCGGAACACAATCGGCTGACGGTACACTAGAAAAAGAGCTTAACCTGAGTATTGCAATAAAATTAAAAGATATTTTACAATCATTCGGTGTTAATGTTGTTATGACACGCGAAACTGATGATTCGATTCATTCGGAAGGTGTTCAAGGAATAAGAAATCAGAAAATATCTGATATTAAAAACAGACTTCATATTATTGAAACAACAGAAAACGCTGTATTTGTCAGCATTCATCAGAATTATTATACTCAATCACAATACAGCGGCACACAGATATTTTATTCAAAGAATAATCCCGATTCCGAAATTCTTGCTCAATTTATAAGAAGCGCTATTATAAACAATCTTCAGAAAGAGAATACAAGAGAAATCAAGAAAAGCGGTAAGGAAATTTATCTTCTCAATTCAGCTACCGTACCTGCTGTTATGGTTGAGTGCGGTTTTTTATCCAATAAAGCTGAGGCTGATTTATTAAAAACCGAAAAATATCAGAATGACATTGCTTTTTTCATTGCAATGGGTATTGTTGATTATCTGAATCAAACGGAGGAATCCTGAAATGGCAGGAAAAACAAAAACAATATATATCTGCAACGAATGCGGATACGAAAGCGCAAAATGGTACGGATGTTGCCCCGGATGCGGCGAATGGAACTGCATGGAAGAAGATATCAGAACTCCTGCGCAACAAAAAGTATCCTCAAGACCTGTTAAGTCTGTTTTTGCTCAGACGGTCAATGAAATTGATGCTGAAGATGAAATCCGCTTTAAAACAGGAATGCAAGAGCTTGACAGAGTTCCCGGCGGCGGAATCGTTAAAGGCTCGCTTATT
>JAZRBF010000002.1:0-33840 GCA_045634985.1 Acutalibacteraceae bacterium
TCTATGATTTGGTTTTATATATTACGGAAGAACCAGATGATACTAAAGTTACTACTCGTATAGATTCTTTTACCGAAACGCTATTAGATGATCTTAAGAATGTAGAATAAATTGATTAACAAAAACTCCGCTTACCGATTATTCGGCAAACGGAGTTTTATTCTATGAATCAATTTGCTATTAGATAAATATTATTGTTATCAAAGCAGATGTCGGTTGTATTTTAACAATTACAATTGCAATGTTACACATAGACCGACGGTCTGCTCTTGTTATTTATCCTCACGTATGCTATACTGAATTTACGGGCTGTGCCTGAATAAATTTTTTGGAGAATGCTGTTTGAAAATGAACAACACCTTGGAGATAGTAATGTAAACCGTGAGGTTTGCAAATACTTCTCCGCAAGCCTTCGGTGATTGAAAGTCAACAATTTTTGGAGGTTTAACAATGAAAAATGACTGCATCATTCGTTTGGAAAGAACAGAAGAACACCGTGAAACCGAAACTCTCGTCAGAGAAGCGTTCTGGAACGTTTACCGTCCCGGCTGTCTTGAACATTACGTGCTCAATCAGCTGAGAAACGATAAAGCGTTTGTGCCCGAACTGAATTTCGTTATGGAAAAAGACGGCAGGCTGATTGGTCAGAATATGTTTATGAGGGCGGTTATCAAAGCTGATGACGGCTCAGATTTGCCCATTATGACTATGGGACCGATTTGCATTACGCCCGAATTACAGGGTAAGGGTTACGGTAAGATTCTGCTTGATTATTCTTTGGAAAAGGCGGCAGAGCTTGGCTGCGGAGCACTTTGCTTTGAGGGAAACATCGGTTTTTACGGCAAAAGCGGATTCACTTATGCGAGCGTGTTTGGTATACGTTACCACGGTTTGCCCGAAGGCGCAGACGCATCGTTCTTCCTGTGTAAGGAGCTTAAAAAGGGTTATCTTGACGGTATAAGCGGTGAATACTCTCCGCCGAAAGGATATTTTGTTGATGAGGCAGAAGCCGAAGGATTCGACAAACAATTCCCTCCGAAAGAAAAGCTGAAACTTCCCACACAACTGTTTTAATCTGACCGAACAAAAAGAGCCGTCCGAGCAATCGGGCGGCTTGATGTTTATATCTTTGTGCAAATTATGTTCATAAATAACTGGATAATATGTTTTTTCAGAGTTAATATGTCACTACTAAAAGCAAGGGAGATATTACTATGAAAACACCAATTCCGGCAATTGAAAAAGTGATTGCAGAAAAAGCAAAAACAACAGAAGAAAACATCAATATAAGGTTGTTCTGGGCATATAAACACAGCCTTGAAGCAGGAAATGACCTGATAAACTTTTATGATATTATTTGGGAACGTGACATTGAAGGTGTTGTCGAAAACCTGAATTATTACAAAATAAACGAGTTTTCAATTTCAAGCAATTTCAGCGGACTCATCACAATTCTTGCAGCATTCGATAAGCATGGCTTCACAATGGCAGGCATAACGGATGCAAAGGAAACATACATCGATTTGACAACAAACGAGAAGGATGTTTCAAAAGCAATAAGGATGGTGAGAAAATGAAAACAATATCAAAAGAAACGCTCGCAATGCTGCGAGAGAAATACCCGAAAGGCACAAGAGTCGAGCTTGTGCATATGGATGACCCGTACACCAAACTTACTACAGGCGATAAAGGAACGGTAAACCACGTTGACGATATGGGCACCATCCATATAAGCTGGGACTGCGGTTCATCCCTCGGTGCGGTTTACAGGGTGGATATCGTAAAAAGAACAAAATAAATTATACATATTTACATCTGCGGTTGCTATTGTGGCAACCGCATTTTCTTATTGTATTTCTTTCAGATAATAGGTATAATTATGATGGATTTATATTATAAAAGGTTGGTTTGATATGCGTAAATTTAAAATATTCTATTCTTGGCAATCAGATTTGCCAGGAAGTAAAACAAGAAACTTCATAAGAGAATGCATTGATGAAGCTATTGATTTGGCTGAAGAATCTGAAGCTATTGAGGCTGAAAGAGATGAAGCAACAAAGGGAACCACTGGTTCACCGAATATTGTAACCACTCTCTTTTCCAAAATTGATGATTGCGATCTTTTTGTTGCTGATATAAGCCTTTGCTATACTTGTGATACTAAAGAAGCAAAGAAAAGTCCTAATCCCAATGTTTTATTAGAACTTGGATATGCCGTGAAAACTCTTGGTTGGGAGCGTGTGATTTGTCTTTGTAACACTGATTTTGGAGAAGAATATCCTTTTGACATTGCTCATAACAGAATCACTTCTTTTTCACTAGAAGGTAAAAGCAAAAAAGAGGCTTTGGGTGAAGTTTCAAGAATACTGTTTACAAACATTAGAGACATCAGAAAACTCAAACCCAGAGCCAAGGTGGGTATGGCAACGCATATTTTAGGAACATATGATTTTGAAGAACATATTGTTAAAGAAATCCTTGCTCCTATTGACATCAAGCAACAAGAAGGATATCTTTTTCATAATGCAGAGTTATTGGAAGAAGCGAAAGGTATCTTCAGTGAAATTCAAGAATTGAATATTAGGATTAACCCAACTCATGCGGATTATAAACCTATCACATCGGATTCAACAGGCAATATATATGTTGACGTGAAAGGCGATGCACTTGATGCGTTAACCAAAATGTTCAAGCCAAAAGAAACCCCTGCTGTTTGGAGAAATACTCAAGAGGATATAAGACGGATAAAAGATTGGCTTGGAGTTGATGTTGCTGAGGATTTCTTCTTTTTGGGAAACTTAAAATATGTACAGCCTGGTTACAACCCGTTTGATGCTCCACCAGAACCATCGGGTTCAAAAGATGAAAAAGTAAAGTATAAAAAATTGCGTGAACTTTCAAGGTGTTTATCTCAATTAGAATTGCGTACATCATATTTAAAAACTTTTGATGGAATGCTTTTCATTCCTGTTGCAATTCAAAACATATCAGCGCAGCAAGATGAAAATATCTGTGTGGTTTTAAATGTTGAGAACGGAGAAATTATTGAACCTACTGAAGATTTGATTTGGAGCGAATATAAAGGAATACAAAGATTGTTTTGTCGGAAAGACACAAAAGACGATGATGTCGACGAAGATGTAGGTGTCATTTGTGAACTCTTCGGACTAAAAGAGGATGGATTCGTTCACACGGAAGATATACCACTTAATCCTGCACGGTATACGCAAAGAACACCGATTTATACATCATCTGGATACGGTTACCCAGCCAAATCAGAGAAAGATTATGCATTGGAATTGCAAGAGTTCATTGCTTCAGCAAACGGCTTAAATTATTATGAGTTTGATGTGAGCAATTTACGACCTGGTGAGTGTAAATGGCTTTGCTGTGGTATCCTGATTAAGCCAACTGGTAAAAATGTTAAAATCACTTATCATATTCAGTCATCACATTCGAACGGTGATTTGAGTGGCACATTTGATGTTCCCGTCATTTAACGAAAATCATATAAATCAACGGTTATGTATTGTATAACGATGGTTGTATAGGGTTTCGGAAACAACCGCAGAAAATAACACAAAAAAGCGTTGCAGGGTGGGTGAAATATGCCACGAATGCAACGCTTTTGTTTTGGAATTATTGATATACAAGGCTTTGAGATTGTTAAATAACAATACCGCAGTTGACACGATTGTATCAACTGCGGTATCTTTTCTGGCGGAGAGTTAGGGATTCGAACCCTAGGTGAGTTTCCCCACACAGCATTTCGAGTGCTGCACCTTCGACCTCTCGGACAACTCTCCGTATATTCTTTTTTCAGCTCTGCTATTCTAACAGATTTTATCCGCATTGTCAATCGGTTTTTGTCTGCGGTGCAAACAAATTAACAGTATTATTTTATTTATTATATGTAAAAATGACGAAAAGAGTGATTTTGGTTGACTTTTTTGCTTTAGTATGATAATGTATTAACACAATAAAAGCCTTTCAAGGCTGAAAAGGAGTTATTATTATGAAGAAAATTCTTGCTATCCTCCTCGCACTCTCAATGGTATTTGTTCTTGGCGCTTGCGGCGGCAACGCTGAAAAAACCGATGCTGAATACATCGCTGACAAGGGTGAAATGATTATCGGTATCACAATTTTTGCTCCCATGAACTACTATGATGCAAACAACGAACTTATTGGTTTTGAAACAGAATTCGCAAAGGCTGTTTGCGAAAAGGTCGGCGTAACTGCAAAATTCCAGGAAATCAACTGGGCAGCTAAAGAAACCGAACTTAACGGCAAGACAATCGACTGCATCTGGAACGGTATGACAATCACAGAAGAAAGACAGGCTAATATGTCAATCTCCACAGCTTATATGCAGAACAAGCAGGTTCTCATCATGAAGGCTGACAAGGCTGCTGCTTTTGCTTCAATTGACGGTCTTAAGGTTGCTGCAGAAGGCGGCTCCGCAGGTGCAACAGTTATCGAAAACGATGCTTACTTCGCAAACGCACAGTTTGTTGAGGTTGAAGATATGGCTGCTGCTCTTATGGAAGTTAAGGCAGGCACATCCGACGCTTGTGTTATTGACTATATTACAGCTCTCGGCTCAATCGGTGAAGGCACAGACTATGCTGACCTCGTTGTTGTTGAAAGCGCAAAGTTTGAGCTTGGTAACGACGAACAGTACGGTATCGCATTCCGCAAGGGCAGCGATATGACAGATAAGGTTAACGCTGCTATCACAGAGCTTGTTGCTGACGGTACTCTCCAGAATATCGCTGCAAAGTATAAGCTTGAAAACGAACTTATCGCAAAATAATTAAAGACACAGGAAGATATTAATGACAGAAATTTTGCTTAGTGCTGCACAGGGCGGCTTTGCGAACTCGGAGTTTGCAGAGGTTTCGATATCGTTGCTTGAAGGCTTGTGGGAAAATGTTACGCTTTTCTCGCTCACCCTTCTGTTTGCGCTCCCTCTCGGACTTCTCATAACCTTCGGTTCGATGTCGAAGTTTGCCCCGATTAAATATTTATCAAGGATGTTCGTCTGGGTTATCAGAGGAACTCCGCTTATGCTTCAGCTTTTCGTTGTGTTCTATGTTCCCGGACTTATTTTCAATGTTCCGATGCAGAACAGAATGACGGCGGCTCTTATCGCTTTTGTTATCAACTATTCCGCATATTTTTCGGAGATTTACAGAGGCGGTATCGAAAGCATTCCCAAGGGACAGTATGAAGCTTGTCAGGTGCTCGGTATGACGAAGAGTCAGACCTTCTTCAAGGTTATTCTGATGCAGGTTGTCAAGCGCGTTGTGCCCCCGATGAGCAACGAAATAATCACTCTTGTCAAAGATACATCGCTTGCAAGAGTTATTGCCGTTTCGGAAATTCTGATGGCGGCTGAACGCTTTTCAAGAAAAGGCGTTATCTGGCCTCTTTTCTATACGGCAGTATATTTCCTTGTTTTCTGCGGCGGACTTACTCTTCTCTTCGGATGGATCGAAAAGAAGCTTGATTATTACAAAGGTTAAGGTGCGGCAATGGCAATACTTGAAGTCACAAATGTTCATAAAAGCTTCGGAAGCAACCATGTACTCAACGGTATCAGCTTTTCTCTTGAGGAGGGCTCGGTGCTCTCGATTATCGGCTCATCGGGCAGCGGTAAAACAACGCTTCTGCGTTGCATAACCTCGCTTGAAAATGCTGATGAGGGTAAAATCGTTGTAAACGGAAATATTGTTTTCGACGGCGAAAATCAGCATAAATTCACTAAAGAAGAAATCCGCAAAGCCCGTCTTTCGGTTGGTCTTGTTTTTCAGTCATTCAACCTGTTTCCGCAGTACAGCGTGCTTGAGAATGTGACCCTTGCGGTTAAACTCCACGCAAAGGACAGACCTGATTACAAGGCAAACAGAGAATCGATTCTTGAGCAGATTGATGCCGAGGCTATGGAAATTCTCCGCAAGGTCGGTCTTGCAGAGAAAAAGGATGCCTATCCTTGCGAGCTTTCGGGCGGTCAGCAGCAGAGAGTTTCGATTGCAAGAGCTCTTGCGATGAAACCTGACATCCTCTTCTTTGACGAGCCGACATCGGCTCTCGACCCCGAGCTGACAGGCGAAATCCTCAAGGTTATCAAAGGTCTTGCGGCGGATAATATGACGATGGTAATCGTTACTCACGAAATGTCATTTGCAAGAGATGTTTCTGACCATATTATCTTTATGGACGGCGGAGTTATTGCCGAGCAGGGTACACCCGAGCAGGTAATTATGAATCCGCAGAACGAGCGAACAAAGGCTTTCCTGAGCCGATTCCAGCAGTGACAGTTCGCCACACGAAGCGAAAAACAAAAGAAACAAAATAATAAGTAAGGGGCTTGCATAGGTGTTTTACCTTTGCAAGCCTTTTTGCAGATGTTTTTTGAAAATTTTTTATGTTTCTTTTTAACCGCTTTTTCCGATTCAGCGTATCACATACGCTTCTCATCGGAAGAAAGCGGTTTTTTCATCTCCGTGTGACGCCTGTCAGAAGCTCGCCACACGAAGCGAAAAACAAAAGAAACAAAATAATAAGTAAAGGGCTTGCATAGGTGTTTTACCTTTGCAAGCCTTTTTGCAGGTTTTTTGAAAAATTTTTTATGTTTCTTTTTAACCGCTTTTTCCGATTCAGCGTATCACATACGCTTCTCATCGGAAGAAAGCGGTTTTTTCATCTCCGTGTGACGTCTGTCAAAAGTTCGCCACACGAAGCGAAAAACAAAAGAAAAAATAAGCGCAGCGGTTGATTTCAGCCGCTGCGCATTTTGTTTTTATATCAGATTAATAGCAGAGTGTGTCGGTTTCCATATAACGCACACCCATATCATAAAGCATCTTTGCATCCTCGATGGTGTTTACAGTCCAGAATGAAAGGCCGATTCCGTTGTCAACTGCAAGCTGGATGGTCTGGGTGTTGTTTTTTGCAAGGTTGGGTGAGAGCCAGGTATTGCCGAGCTCTTTTGCCTCTGCAATATTCTGCTCGTTGATTTCGTCGATGAGATACCAGAGTTCAATATCCTTGTTGAGCGCTCTGATTGCCTTGAGCTGCTCGAGGTCAAAGGAAATGATGATTGACTGCTCTGTAAGGCCCTTCGCTTCAACAGCTTCAAGGATAGTGTGGAGCTGGTCATAGTTTTCGGATTTGATTTCAATCTGGGGTCTTGTTGATGAGCCAACGAAAACATCAAGATATTCTTCGAGAGTGGGCATTCCGAGGTTTTCATATGCCCAGAAGCTTGAACCGTTTTTGAAGCGGAGCTGACGGACTTCCTCAAGAGTCATATCTTCAACTGCACCAAACTGGCAGAAGCGACCGTTGACATCATCGTTATGAAGGAGAACCCAATGACCATCCTTTGTAAGACGAATGTCGCATTCTGCTGAATAGAAACCGAGTTCAACTGATTTTTCATAAGCAGGGATTGAATTTTCGGGAGCAACAGCGGTGATACCTCTGTGTGCGGTGAGATAAATCGGGTCATCTGTGCTTCCGATGCCGTTTTCGCTCAGAGAAATCAGTTCAAAAGGTCTGTTGAAAATCTTTGCAACATGAACGAAGGGGAGGAAGGGGCACATAAAAATGGGCACGAGAATGGATGATACAATCTGGTTGATAAATGTCATAATGATTCACTACCTTTATATTTTTTCGCAATAAACGGGAGGCTCCGTAAAGCCTCCCGCAATTTGTTATGTTATTTATGCTTCTACGGTTTCTTTTTCTTCAGCCTTTTCTGCTTCGGCTTCTTTCTTTGCTTCGATTGCATCGAGAGCCTTGTTCATCATAGCGCGGATTTCTTCCTTGGGAGTGCCTTTTTCAACAAGATCGAAATAGAGGTCAGCAGGAAGACCGCCGACAAGGCATTCCTTATACTTGATGGGTGTGCCCTTGATTGCAATAACGATGTTGAGAGCAAGGAGAAGGACGAGCATTCCGATATAAACGAAGATGCCTGCTCCGATTTTAGCGCTGAGATAGCCTGCAAAAACAGCTGCGCCGTTTGATGCGAAGATATTGAAGAAAATGATTGATGCTACGGCAAGAGCAATTGAAATGCCGTTGAAAGTGAAGTTTCTTGCGTTGCCGCCCTTGCTGCAAGCGCCCATAAGAGCGATGAGGCTGACGATAACAAACACGAGCGAAAGAGCAAGGCAGAGAAGAGCACCTGCATAGCCGATGAATGCTGTCTGAAGAGCAGCTGAGCCGATTACTGCAAGAAGAGCGTCAAAATCGAGGTTTGAGAAAACATCGATAAGAGTGATAAGGCTTACGGCTGTTGTTTTTTCAGCCATAAAGGGAGCCTTGAATGTAACGGTGCAAAGAGGAATCAGAAGAGCCGCGATGGGAAGAAGCGAAAGGAAAATTCTGATTATTGTGAGCTTTGAGCCAACAAACGAAGCTTTGAGTCTGTCTATCTTCTTCTGAAGTCTGGCGTGCTCTGCTTCGGCGGCATCGGCCTCGTCAAGAAGCTTTTCTTCAAGACCGTAATAAACAAGGTTTACACCGCAACCGGGGCAGTTGGGACGCCAATCAAATAATGTAAGTTTACGACCGCATTTAGGACAGTTTGCCATATGCTTTCCTCCTATAGTAACGAGTTATAGTATTTCATAATATAATAAATTTTAACATAATAACGCGGCTAAATCAATTGTTAACAATAACTAAAAAGAGTGCTCGATTTTCGGCATTATGCCTATGAGCACTCTTTGCAGTTATTCTTATTAAATTAATCCGCCGTCTGCGACGATTGTCTGCGCGGTGATGTAGGATGAATCTTTACCTGCGAGGAAGGAAACGATGCCTGCAATTTCGTCGGGAGAACCGAATCTGCCTGCAGGGATTTCATCAGCAAAAGCCGCCTTATCCTCATCGGAGAGAATGGAATTCATTTTGGTGTCGATTGCTCCGGGAGCAATGCAGTTAACCTGAATATTGCTGGGGGCAAGTTCTTTGCCGAGAGCTTTTGTCAGACCGATGACTGCCGCTTTTGTGGCAGAATAGATTGTTTCGCAGGAAGCCCCGCTGACACCCCACATTGAGGAGATGTTGATAATTTTGCCTGCCTTACGGCTGACCATATCGGGTACGGCAAATTTGCAGCAGATATAAACGCTTTTGAAATTGACTGCGCAGATGCGGTCAAACTCTTCCTCTGAGATGTCGGTGAAAAGCTTTTGCTGAGCCATACCTGCGTTATTGACGAGGACATCAATTCCGCCGAAATATCCGACGGCATCTTCAAAAATTTCTTTCATACAAGCGTAATCAGAAACATCTGCCTTATAGATACGGTGATTTACACCGAGTTTTTCAAGCTCATTTTTAAGCTCGTTTGCACCGTTTTCATCGGAATGGTAGCAGGCGGCGATATCGAAGCCGTCTGCGGCAAGTCGCAACGCGATTGCTTTGCCGATTCCTCCCGATGCACCGGTGATGAATGCACATTTGTTATTCATTTCTTATAAACCAAGGTCAAAGTCTTCGCCGTAAACGGAAGAAATGTTGAAGTAACCTGCAGGAAGCTTGAATTTTGAGGTGTCTGCAGTCTTTGAAATCTCGGTGATTTCCCAGATTGTGATGTCACTGCCTGAAATTATTTCATTTCTGACGGGATTGTCCTTTGTGTCATAGTAATTTCTGATAACTGTATCGTCTGTTTTTGATTTGTAAACATCGCAGTAATATGTCTTGCCGCCTGCTTTGTATTCGTAGGTTGCATCGTAAACTGTGTTGTCTTCAACTTCGCTCTCGAAGATTTCGCTCTCGAAGATTTCGGGATCGAAGAGGTCAGCAAGTGATTCTGCAGGCATTTCTGCATAAAGTCGCAGTGCAGGGAATGTGATGTAGCACTTGTTGTTTGTGTAAATGATGTTGGTCTTCAGAGCAGAGCCTGAAATATCGGCAGGAGTAACCATTTCCATAATGAAATTCTGACCCGACTTGCTCCAGGAGAGGGGGACATTTGTTTCTGCGCCGTCAACGATGGATTTGATATTCAGCTTGAGAGTGAATGTGTCGCTGGCGATGATGCTCCGGTATGACTTGGATTCGTCGCGTACGGGTTTGCCGTCTGCACCGAGGTCAACGGTGATTTTTGTGAGTTTATCTTCGGGTACAAGACCGTCAGAAAGAAGGAAGTCGATTTCTGTATCTTCGACAAATGCGTTTGAATTCTCTTCAAACTGTTTGCTGAGCTCTTCAAGGTAAATCTGAGCCTGCTCTTTTTCGGAATATTTTGTAACGCCGATAACATTATTCTTATCGAGAGTTGTAACCTTGTTGCCGTTTGCATCGGTGTATTCATAGATGATATCGCCGTTTTCGTTTTTGTTTGTAACAACGGGAATCATATTGCCGTTGCCGTCATCAACAAAGAGCTCGGTTACGCCGAGGTCAAGAGTTGTTTCTTCACCGGCAGGTGTGGTTGTGTTGCCTTCAAGATTGCCTTCAAGTCCGTTTTTGCAAGCGCCCATTGCAAAGAGCATAGCGAAAACAGAAAGGATTGCAATAATCTTCTTAGTCATAAGTATTTTCCTCCGTATGTGGTTACGGTTTCCCGTAATGCTTTAGTGCAGACTGATGTCCACGATATATAGAATACTTGATTTTGCGGATAAAATCAAGTACGGATTAATAAAATATATTAACCTATTTGTAAAGCTTTTGTTTCTGAATTGTGACAAGGTGTTTCTTTTTGAAAATAATTTGAAAAACACCTTGAAAAATCGATGATTATAAACTATAATAATCTGCGTGATTTACGGATAAGTTAATATTTGCTAGTGTGGCGCAGTTGGTAGCGCAATTGATTCGTAATCAATAGGTCGAGGGTTCGAGTCCCTTCACTAGCTCCAGAAAAAGAAAAACTCCCGATGCTCGGCTGAACATCGGGAGTTGGTTTGTTTTATGGCATTAAATCAGCAATCCTTACCTGCTTTGACTGCCTCGAAATCTTCTTCAATTTCTTTTGAGGGAGCCTTGGTGACAAGCGAAACAACAACGATAACAAGGCAAGAAACGATGAATGCAGGAAGAAGCTCGTAGATGCCGAATGCACCGCCGAGAGGTTTGATTGCGAGCTTCCAGATGAATACCATAGCTGCGCCTGAAACCATACCTGCGATTGCGCCGGGTCTGTTGATTCTCTTCCAGAAAAGTGAGAGAACCATAAGGGGGCCGAAGGTTGCACCGAAGCCTGCCCATGCAAATGAAACAACATTGAAGATTGTGCTGTTCTGGTCAAAAGCAATGATGGTAGCAATAACGGTGATAGCAAGAAGAGTGAATCTTGAGATTGACATAACCTGCTTGTCGGTTGCGTCCTTCTTGATGATGCCCTGGAAAATATTCTTTGAAACTGCGGATGCAGCGATGAGAAGATATGAGTCGGAGGAACTGATTGTTGCGGCAAGAATACCTGCCATAACAAAACCTGCGAGAATGGGGGGGAGGAAGCTTGTTGAAAGAGTGATGAAAATGCTTTCTGCATCAACGGCTGTGAGGTGGTTAACAGGGAAGAGCATTCTGCCTGCAATGCCGATGAATACTGCAACTGCAAGAGAAATTACAACCCAGATCATAGCGATTCTTCTGGAGCTTGTAAGCTCTTTTTCTTCACGGATAGCCATAAAGCGAAGGAGAACCTGAGGCATACCGAAGTAGCCAAGACCCCAAGCCATGCAGGAGCATACAGAAAGCAGGCCATAGTTGCTTGCTTCGCCGAATACGGGTTTGCCTGCTTCGATGAGCTGCTTGCCATCTTCGCCGAGTGAGGGAGAAGCAAGACCGAAGAACTCAAGGAAACCGGGAATTGTCTTTGCGTTTTCGATGATAGCACCGATTCCGCCTGCCTTGATTGTGCCGATAATAACAACAACTGCAAGAGCAACAATCATAACAATTGCCTGCATAAAGTCGGATGCACTTTCCGCAAGGAAGCCGCCGAGAATTGTGTAAACAAGAACGAAGATTGCGCCGACGATGAGCATACTCTGGTAGGAAGCACCGAAGAGTGTTGAGAAGAGCTGGCCGCAGGTCTTAAGGCAGCTTGCTGCGTAAACTGTAAAGAAAACAAGGATGAAAAGAGCTGAAAGAGTCATAATAATCTTCTTGTTTTCGCGGAATCTGTTTGAGAAAAATTCGGGGAGAGTGATTGAGTTGTTGGCTCTGATGCTGTAGCGACGAAGACGCTTTGAAACAATGAGCCAGTTGAAATATGTGCCGATTGCAAGACCGATTGCTGTCCAGGCTGCGTCAGCAAGACCGCACCAATATGCAACGCCGGGAAGACCCATAAGGAGCCAACCGCTCATATCGGAAGCTTCTGCGCTCATTGCAGTGACCCAGGGACCGAGGCTTCTGCCGCCGAGGAAATAGTTTTCTGAGTTTGTGTTTGCTTTTTTTGCAAAAGCAATACCGATTCCGATAACAGCCGCCATATAAACAACCATAGCGATAAGTATCTGAATTGTATTGCTGTCCATTTTTTGGAAATCAAAAAATTCAGCCATAAAATGTACCTCCTATAAAAATAAAGTAGAGATATATTAACAGATTATTAACACATATTCAATACGGACTGTATTTTAGAACGGAGTTTATACCGAAAATGATAAAAAATAAAAACCGCCCTGAAAAATCAAGACGGTTAACATAGAATGATTATTATACTGAAATTTTAATCAAAAAAAGACTTTTTAATTATTTTTCTGCCTTGAAGCCGTTGAGGAACATCGGCAGAAGATATTGCGAATAGTTGCACAGAGAATAGTTTCCGTTGCAGATACACCAGTCATAGAGCAACGCTCTCTCAAAAAGCGCATATGCTTTGAGAATCTCGTTTGTTGAAACATCGGAGCGGAGCTGACCGTTCTGCTGACCGTGAATGATGATTTTGCGGAGAAGTTTGAAATATGTTCTGCTGTTATCGAGCAGGTGTTTTTCGCCCGTTGTTATGAGCTGAGTTGAATACATTCTCGCGAGAAGGTCGAGAGAAATGCGGTTTTCAATCATAAAGAAAAGCTCTTTATTGAGGTCGATGAGAGTCTTGAACGCGTCGCCGTCATAGTCGATGCCGCTTTCGAGAGATTCATATTTATCGTCGAAAAGATATGAGAGAGTTGAGAGAAGGGCATCTTTGCCGCTGAAATGATGGTAAAAAGTTCCCTTCGATGTTTCGGAACGCTCAACAATATCTTCGATTGTTGTGTTTTCGTAGCCGTTCTCATAGAACAGCTCCCACGCCGCGTTGATGATTTTCATACGCGTGTTTTTTGAGTCTTTTCTCGGCAAAACCGTCACCGCCTTTCTGATGCTATCATATCACAAAAAATGAATCAAATCAATTAAAATATCAGAACCAACTTTTTATAAAGATTTCAAGACCGATAAAAATGAGGATTGAACCGCCGAGAATACCTGCTTTACCTGCGAGTTTTGTGCCTGCTTTTTTGCCGATGGCAATACCTGCAAAGCAGATGAAGAATGTTACAACGCCGATGAGAAGGCAGGCGATAAGAGCCTGAAGGAGCTTGTAGTCAGCAATCGTGAAGCCGACTGAAAGGGCGTCAATTGATGTTGCAACACCCTGAACAAGAAGGGCGGTGAAACCTACGGCAGGCTTTTCTTCGTCGGAATCCTTGTTTTTGATTCCGTCATAAAGCATTTTACCGCCGATATAGCAAAGAAGGATGAGGGCAATCCAGGGGATGAGTTTTTCGAATGCGGTGAAATACTGCGCAATTGTGGAAACGCAGATCCATCCGATCATCGGCATAGCAAACTGGAAGAGCGAAAAAATTCCTGCAACACCGAGCATTTTTGTTTTTTTCATTTCAGGCTCATTAAGTCCGTTTGCAAGAGAAACCGAGAATGCATCCATTGCAAGACCGATGCCGAGGAGAATGCTGTTGAAGAAAAAAGTGAAACCCATTTTAAAATTCCTCCGAACATAAAAAAATCCAAGCACGGCAAACCGTACTCGGCGTCTGAAAAAAGAAAAAGACCCCATGTACAGCCGCGCGGCTTTACATGAGTCTCGCAAATTAAAACAAGCCAGACCGAAAGGTCAGTATGTTGACTTGTTACGCATAGGGCGCTTGCTACTCCCTCATATTTTTTACAATATACCACAATAAAACATCGGTGTCAATAGTTTGCGACAAAGCTTTTGATGAGGAGGTGCGTTTTGGTGTTAGTTACAAAATAAGAAGTCAAAATTGTATCAAATTTTATTGCTTGGAGTATTGAAATAAAATGTTGTTATATAGTATAATAATAAAGGTTATTTTTATTTATAACATTATATTTCCAAGGAGGAAAAATCAATGAAAAAGGTCGGAATCATTATGGGCAGCGACAGCGATCTGCCCGTTGTTGAAAAGGCAATAACAACTCTTGAGGAATACGGTGTGCCCTACGAGGTTCATGTTTATTCCGCTCACAGAACACCCGAACAGTCAAAGGCTTTTTCGCAGTCCGCTATCGATAACGGATTCGGCGCAATCATCGCCGCCGCAGGCAAGGCTGCTCACCTGGCAGGTGCGGTTGCCGCAAACACAACTCTCCCTGTTATCGGTATTCCCGTTAAAGCATCAACTCTTGACGGTCTTGATGCCCTCCTTTCAACAGTACAGATGCCTGCAGGCATTCCTGTTGCAACCGTTGCGATTGACGGCGCGGTTAATGCAGCTCTTCTTGCAATCCAGATTCTTGCGGTTTCAGATGCAGAGCTTGCAAAGAAGCTTGCTGATGCAAGAGCCGCCGCAACAGAAAAAGTTCTTGCAGCAAACAAGAAAATCGAAGAAAAGTTCAATAAATAATTCTGTTTAAAACACATTATTGGGAGGTACCTCTATGGGAGGATTTTTCGGCGCAACATCAAATAGAGATGTTGTTCTGGACGTGTTTTTCGGTGTTGACTACCATTCGCACCTCGGTACCCGTCGCGGCGGTATGGCTGCGGTTGATGAGGAAAAAGGTTTTCAGCGCGATATTCACAACATTGAAAACGCTCCTTTCCGCACAAAGTTTGCGGGAATAGTTGATGAGATGCACGGCAATGCCTGCATCGGATGCATCAGCGACAGCGACCCGCAGCCGCTTATCATTCGTTCAAACCTCGGCGTTTATGCGATTTCAACCATCAGCTGCATTAACAATGCAGAGGAACTTGCACAGCAGTTTCTTTCATTCAGCGGCGGTCACTTCAACGCGATGACTTCGGGCAAAATCAACGCAACCGAACTTGTAGCGGCTCTTATCAATCAGAAGAGCGATTTCATCGAAGGTATCAAATTTGCGCAGGAAAAGGTTGAGGGTTCGCTTTCGGTTCTTATTCTGAAAGAAGACGGCTCAATTCTTGCGGCAAGAGATAAAGTCGGCCGTCTGCCCGTTATTATCGGTAAAGACGAAAAGGGTCACAGTGTTTCGTTTGAGTCATTCGCTTTTGAAAAGCTCGGATACGAATTCTGCAAGGAACTCGGTCCCGGCGAAATCGTAAGGCTGACTCCCGATTCGGTTGAAACTCTTTCAAAGCCGAATAAAAAAATGCGCATCTGCGCTTTCCTCTGGACTTATTACGGTTACCCCAACTCAACCTACGAAGGTGTAAATGTTGAGGTTATGCGTAACAGAAACGGCGGAGTTATGGCGAGAGATGAAAAGCGTCCCGAAGGCATCGACCTTGTAAGCGGTGTTCCCGATTCGGGTGTTGCGCATGCACTTGGTTATTCGAACGAAAGCAAGATTCCTTATAACAGACCTTTCGTTAAATACACTCCCACCTGGCCCAGAAGCTTTATGCCTGCCAATCAGCTTGAACGCAACAAGGTTGCAAAGATGAAGCTCGTTCCCGTTCACGATAATATTCAGGGCAAGAGTATGCTTCTTGTTGATGACAGTATCGTAAGAGGAACACAGCTTCGCGAAACCGTTGAGTTCCTTTATAATAACGGTGCAAAGGCTGTTCATATGCGCTCGGCTTGTCCGCCGATTATGTACGGCTGCAAATATCTCAATTTCTCGCGTAACACATCGGTTGATGACCTGATTGCAAGAAGAGTTATCCACGAGCTTGAGGGTATTGATGGCGATAAGTATATTGATGAGTATTCGGACGCTTCAACCGAAAGAGGCAAGAAGCTGCTGGAAACCATCTGCAAAAAATTCAATTTTGCATCTCTCGGATACCAGAGTCTCAAGGGTCTTATCGAGGCAATCGGTTTGCCCGAGGAATGCATTTGCACATATTGCTGGACAGGTAAAGAATAAAATAAATTCAGAAAAAATGTGATTATCACAGGAGGAATAAATTATGGAAAAAAGCTTCAGCGAAAGCTACGCAGCAGCAGGCGTTGATATTACCGCAGGCTACAGAGCTGTTGAGCTCATGAAAACTCACATCAAAAGAACTCTTACTGCAGGTGCAATGTCAGACATCGGCGGTTTCGGAGGTCTTTTTGAACTCGATCTCACAGGCATTTCAAAGCCCGTACTTGTAAGCGGCACAGACGGTGTCGGCACAAAGCTCAAGCTTGCATTTATTATGGACAAGCATGACACAGTAGGTATTGACTGCGTTGCAATGTGCGCAAACGATATCATCTGCTGCGGTGCAAAGCCCCTTCTTTTCCTTGACTATATTGCTTGCGGCAAGAATGTTCCCGAGAGAATTGCTGAAATCGTTTCAGGTATTGCTGAAGGCTGCGTTCAGTCAAACGCTGCTCTCATCGGCGGCGAAACCGCTGAAATGCCCGGCTTCTATCCCATCGACGAATATGACCTTGCAGGTTTCTGCGTAGGCGTTGTTGATAAGGATAAGGTGCTTGATAACAGCAAAATCAAGGCAGGCGATGCAGTTATCGCTCTTCCTTCAAGCGGCGTTCATTCAAACGGTTTCTCACTTGTCCGCAAGGTATTTGATGTTGAAAACGCAGATATCAAAACTCCCGTTGCAGAGCTTGGCGGCAAGTCAGTCGGCGAAACCCTTCTCACTCCCACAAAGATTTATGTAAAGCCCATGACAGCTCTCTTCGAAGAAGTTACAGTCAAGGCTGTTTCACACATCACAGGCGGCGGTTTCTACGAGAACATTCCGAGAAGCCTTCCCGACGGTTTCGGCGCAAAAATTGACAGAAGCGCTCTTCGTATTCTTCCCATCTTCGAGCTTATCGCAAAGAAGGGCAACATCCCCGAGAGAGATATGTTCAACACATTCAATATGGGCGTTGGCATGAGCATCGTTGTTGCTGCTGAAGATGTTGAAAAGACTCTTGAAATCCTCAAGGCTAACGGTGAAGACGCATATGTAATGGGCGAAATCATCGAATCAGATGAGAAAGTTGTTATTTGCTGAGGCAAGGAGATAAATTAATGGTCAAAAAAGCCAGAATCGCCGTTCTTGTTTCCGGCGGCGGAACAAATCTGCAGGCGCTCATCGATGCGCAAAAAAGCGGAATCATCGGAAGCGGCGAAATTACACTTGTAATTTCAAATAAAGAGGGGGCTTATGCTCTCGAAAGAGCGGCGAATGCCGGCATAAAGACCGAAACGGTTATCAAAAAAGAAACCCCCGATTTCGAGGGCAGACTTATTGAGCTTCTTGAAGCCAACGAAACAGATGTTATTGTTCTCGCAGGCTTTATGAGCATCCTGAGCGAGAGATTCACTTCTCATTTTGAAAAGAGAATTCTCAATGTTCATCCTTCGCTGATTCCGTCATTCTGCGGCGAAGGTTTCTATGGCTTGCGCGTTCATCAGGCGGCGCTTGATTACGGCGTTAAGGTGACGGGCGCAACCGTACACTATGTAAACGAAATTCCCGACGGCGGACAGATTATAATGCAGAAAGCGGTTGAAATTCAGCCCGATGATACTCCTGAAACTCTTCAGAAGAGAGTTATGGAGCAGGCTGAATGGATTATTCTTCCTCTTTCCGTTGAAAAGGTCTGCAAAGAAATTACGGAGGGCTGATAAAATGAAAGTACTTGTTGTTGGCGGCGGCGGTCGCGAGCACGCAATTATCAAAAAGCTTAAAGAAAGCAAAGAAATTGAAAAGATATACGCACTTCCCGGTAACGGCGGTATTGCCGCTGACGCAGAGTGCGTTGCAATCGGCGCAAAGGATATCGACGGTATTGTTGAATTCACAAAGAATAACGATATCGGTTTTGCGGTTGTTGCGCCCGATGATCCGCTCGTTCTCGGCGCGGTAGATGAGCTTGAAAAGCTTGGAATTCCCTGCTTCGGTCCCGAAAAGAAGGCGGCAATTATCGAAGGAAGCAAGGTTTTCTCAAAGAATCTTATGAAGAAATACGGCATCCCCACCGCAACTTATGAGGTGTTTGACGATGCTGAAAAGGCACTTGCATATCTTGAAACAGCTCCCATCCCCACCGTTATCAAAGCTGACGGTCTTGCTCTGGGCAAGGGCGTTATCATTGCGATGACACGCGAGGAAGCTGCGGATGCAGTCAAGAGCATTATGGAAGATAAGCAGTTCGGTGACAGCGGCAATCAGATTGTTATCGAAGAATTCCTTGAAGGTCCCGAGGTTTCCGTTCTTTCATTCACAGACGGAAAAACCGTTGTTCCGATGATTTCATCAATGGACCATAAGCGTGCGCTTGACGGTGACAAGGGTCTTAACACAGGCGGTATGGGAACAATCGCTCCCAACCCCTACTATACTGCGGAAATTGCCGAAAGATGTATGAAGGAAATCTTCCTTCCCACAATCAACGCAATGAATGCAGAGGGCAGAACTTTCAAGGGTTGCCTTTACTTCGGTCTTATGATTACCAAAAACGGTCCGAAGGTTATCGAGTATAACTGCCGTTTCGGTGACCCCGAAACTCAGGTTGTTCTTCCTCTTCTCGACAGCGACCTGTTTGAGATTATGAAGCACGTTGCCGCAGGTACTCTCGCTGATGCCGAGGTTAAATTCAGCAGCAACAGCGCTTGCTGTGTTGTTATGGCATCCGACGGTTATCCCGGAAAATATGAAACGGGTTTTGAAATCACAATGCCCGCTGATAAAAATATCTATATCGCAGGCGCAAAGCTTGCTGACGGTAAGCTTCTCACAGGCGGCGGCAGAGTTCTCGGCGTAACAGAAACAGCCGCAACTCTCGGCGCAGCAATCGAAAAAGCTTATGAAACAGTTAAAACCGTTAATTTTGAAAATGCCTTTTATCGCAAGGATATCGGCAAGAAAGCAATGGAGGTCTGATGAATTATGGTATACAGAGCCTATGTCGAGAAGAAAAAAGGACTCGATAATGAAGCGCAGTCCCTCAAGAATGAGCTCGTTTCTCTTCTCGGAATTTCAACTCTCGAAAATGTCAGAGTTCTCAACAGATATGATGTTGAGGGTCTTGAAAAAGAACTTTTTGACTATGCAAAAACAACTGTTCTCTCCGAGCCTCAGCTCGATATCATCTCCGAAGAGCCGAATCTCGAGTGTGACAGACTTTTTGCTATCGAATTCCTTCCCGGTCAGTTTGACCAGAGAGCAAACTCCTGCGCAGAGTGCATCCAGATGATTTCCAAGGGTGACAGACCCCTTGTTAAGAGCGCAAAGGTCTACTGCCTTTACGGTAATCTCAGCGATGAACAGCTCGAGCAGATCAAAAAATATGTTATCAACCCCGTTGAAGCAAGAGAGGCTACTCTTGAGAAGCCCGAAACTCTTGTAACAGAATATGATATTCCCGAAAGCGTAAGATCTCTTGACGGTTTCATCGGTCTTGATGAAAAGGGTCTTGCAGATTTCGTTGAAGAATTCGGTCTTGCAATGGACCTTGATGATATCAAATTCTGCCAGAATTATTTCATCAGCGAGCAGAGAGACCCCACAATCACTGAAATCAGAATGATTGATACATATTGGTCTGATCACTGCCGTCATACAACCTTCCTCACAAACATTGACTCCGTTAAGTTTGAGGACGAGCTTCTTCAGAGAGCATATGACGATTATATCGCAGTAAGAAAAGAAATCGGCAGAACAAAGCCCGTTAACCTTATGGATATCGGCACAATTGCAGGCCGTTACCTCAAGCAGAAGGGTCTGCTTGCAAAGCTTGACGAGAGCGAAGAAATCAACGCTTGCACAGTTAAGATTGATGTTGAAATCGACGGCAAGGCTGAAAAATGGCTTCTTCTCTTCAAGAATGAAACTCATAACCATCCCACAGAAATTGAGCCCTTCGGCGGCGCTGCAACCTGCATCGGCGGTGCTATCAGAGACCCGCTTTCAGGCAGAAGCTATGTTTATGCAGCAATGCGCGTAACAGGTGCAGGTGACCCCACCGTACCCGTAAGCGAAACAATCGAAGGTAAGCTTCCCCAGAGAAAGATCGTTACCACTGCAGCTGCAGGTTACAGCTCATACGGTAACCAGATCGGTCTTGCAACAGGTATCGTTGATGAGCTTTATCATCCCGGTTATGTTGCAAAGAGAATGGAAATCGGTGCAGTTATTGCGGCTGCTCCCGAAGAAAATGTTCGCCGCGAATGTCCCGTTGACGGCGATGTTGTTATCCTCCTCGGCGGCAGAACAGGTCGCGACGGTTGCGGCGGTGCAACAGGTTCATCAAAGAGCCACAATCTCAAATCACTTGAAAGCTGCGGCGCAGAAGTTCAGAAGGGTAATGCTCCCGAAGAAAGAAAGCTTCAGCGTCTGTTCAGAAATAAAGAGGCATCAAGACTCATCAAGCGTTGCAACGACTTCGGTGCAGGCGGTGTTTCCGTTGCTATCGGTGAACTTGCCGACGGTCTTGAAATCAACCTCACTGCAGTTCCCAAGAAATACGAAGGTCTTGACGGCACAGAGCTTGCAATCTCCGAAAGCCAGGAAAGAATGGCTGTTGTTGTTGAAGCAAAGGATGTTGCAAGATTCTGCGAGCTCGCAGAGCGCGAAAACCTTGAAGCAACAGTTGTTGCCGAGGTTAAAGTGAAGCCCTACCTTGTAATGTATTGGAACGGCAAGGCTATCGTTAATATCAGCCGCGAATTCCTCAACTCAAACCGCGCAGAGAAGCATATCGACGTTGCTCCCGCAAAGTTTGAAGATTACTCAAAGGAAATCGGCACATCATTTGCTGATATGTATGTTGAAATGGCATCCGACCTCAACATCTGCTCAAAGAGAGGTCTTTCCGAGCGTTTCGACTCAACAATCGGTGCAAACACAGTTCTTATGCCCTTCGGCGGCAAGCATCAGCTCACTCCCATTCAGGCAATGGTGCATAAGGTTGCCGTTGAAAAGAAGGAAACCGATACCTGCTCCGTAATGTCATGGCGTTACAACCCCTTCATCACAGAGAAGAGCCCCTATCACGGCGCTTATCTCGCAGTTATCGAATCAGTTTCAAAGCTCGTTGCTGCAGGTGCAAAGTTTGAAGATGTTTATCTCACATTCCAGGAATATTTCGAGAAGCCCAAGAAGGATCCTGCAAGATGGGGCAAGCCTCTCGCGGCTCTTCTCGGTGCATTCAAGGCACAGACCGACCTCAAGGTTGCAGCTATCGGCGGTAAAGACTCGATGAGCGGTTCATTCGAGGATATCGATGTTCCTCCCACACTTGTTTCCTTCGCAGTTACAACCGAGAAACTCAGGAATATCGTTTCTCCCGAATTCAAGAAGGCAGGCAGCAAGGTTGTTATCATCAAGCCCGAATATACTGCTGATAATCTTCCTGAAACCGCTTCTCTTCTCAAGGTTTATGACGAAGTTCACGCTCTTGTTGAGGCAGGCAAGGTTGCCGCTGTTTATACACCCTGCATGGGCGGTGTTGCAGAAGCAGTTCTCAAGATGGCAATGGGTAACGGCGTAGGCTTTGAATTCGATAAGGCACTTTCACTCGAAGATATCTTCGGTTATTCATACGGCTCATTCATCGTTGAGCTTACAGACGATACAGATTGCGGCACTCTTCTCGGTTACACAACCGAAGAAAAGGCAATCGCATATGCAGGCGAGAAGCTTGATTGCACAAAGCTCTTCGGCGCTTATGAAGATAAGCTTGAGGAGATTTACTCCTGCAACATCGAAATGCCCGAAAAGAAGATTGAAACCTTCGATTTCAAGGCTGAAACATTTGCAAAGCCTGCAATCAGAACTGCAAGACCCAAGGTGCTCATTCCCGTATTCCCCGGCACAAACTGCGAATACGATTCAGCGAAGTATGCTGAAAGAGCAGGCGCAGAGGCAGAGATTTTCGTAATCAACAACCTCTCATCCGCAGGTATTGCAAAGTCTGTTGAAGATTTCGCCGCAAAGATTGGCGAAAGCCAGATTATCTTTGTTCCCGGCGGTTTCTCAGGCGGTGACGAACCCGACGGCTCAGGTAAGTTCATCACAGCTTTCTTCAGAAATGCTGAAGTCAAGGATGCTGTAACAGAGCTTCTTGAAAAGCGTGACGGTCTTATGCTCGGTATCTGTAACGGTTTCCAGGCACTCATCAAGCTCGGTCTTGTTCCCTACGGCAAGATTATCGACACTGATGAAACCTGCCCGACCCTTACTTATAACACAATCAGCCGCCACCAGTCCAAGCTTGTCAGAACAAAGCTTGTTTCCAACAATTCCCCCTGGCTCTCAAAGGCAAAGCAGGGCGAAATCTATACCGTTCCGATTTCTCACGGTGAAGGTCGCTTCATCGCTGACGAAGCTCTCATCAGACAGCTTGCCGCAAACGGTCAGATTATCACTCAGTATGTTGACTTTGACGGCAATGCAACAAACGATATTGCATTCAACCCCAACAACTCCGATTTCGCTATCGAAGGTATCGTTTCACCCGACGGCAGAGTCCTCGGTAAGATGGGTCACTCCGAAAGAACAGCATTCGGTCTTTACAAGAATGTTCCCGGCGAATTTGACCTCAAGCTCTTCGAGTCTGCAGTTGAATACTACAAATAAGATTTCTTTCAGGACCTCCGACATTGTCGGGGGTCTTTTGTTTTGTTCAGTTCGGAGATTGCTTCGCCCGAAAGCTTCAGAATTGCATATATATTAGGTATAGCGAGCAGACCGTTGAAAATATCGGAAATATTCCAGATAACATCGAGTTTCGCGATGCAACCGATAAAGGTTGCCGCGGCATATATAATATTATAGTATACGCCTGACCTGTCACCGAAAAGGCAGATGGCGGCGCTTTTGCCGTAAAATGACCACGCAACAAGGGTGGCAAATGCAAAAAGGCAAATGCATATTCCGAGGATTATTCCGCCGAATTTGCCAAGCACACTCTCAAAAGCCGCCGAGCAAAGAGCAATTCCGTTGAGTGAGCCTGACGGTGACCACACTCCGCTTGCAAGAATCGTTATTGCGGTAACGGTGCACATAAAAAGCGTGTCGAATGCAACCTCAAAAATGCCCCACATACCTTGCACTGCAGGTTGGTCGCAATCTGCATTTGCGTGGATTACGGTGTTACTGCCGAGACCTGCTTCGTTTGAGAAAACGCCTCTTGAAATTCCGTAGCGCGCCGCTTTTGCAAGACCGAAACCCGACACAGCTCTCGGCGAAAAAGCATCCCTGAAAATTCTTATGAAGGAGGGAAGCAGGGAATGGCGGTTTCTGACGATGACAACAAGGCAGAGGATGAGGAAAACGCACGAAAGCAGGGGGACAAGCTTTTCGGAAAGGGCGGAAATTCTTTTCAGTCCTCCCGAAATGCAGATGAAAACAAGCGGTGCAAGAATGAACGCCGAGAGCAGGGAAGAAATACCGAAAGTTTCAAGCCCTGCAGAAACGGAGTTTGCCTGAGTCATATTGCCCATTCCGAGAGATGCACCGATAAGAAGAAATGCATAAATTTTTGCAAGCTTCGGTTTTTTCAGACCTCTTTCGATGTAGAGCATCGGACCTCCGAGCCAATGACCGAGCGAATCACGGATTCGGTATTTTATGCCGAGAATGTTCTCGCAGCAACAGGTCATCATTCCGAGAATGGCAGAAACCCACATCCAGAAAACCGCACCTGCGCCACCTGCATAAAGAGCGGTTGCAACGCCTGTTATGTTTCCTGTGCCGAGGCACGCGGCAAGAGCTGAGGTCAGTGCGGCGAATTGCGAAACAGAGCCGTCATTCTTCGGAGGCTCTTTTCTTTTCCTGTAAGCATCAACGACGGTCAGAGAAATCCATTTGCGGATTCCCGTTATCTGAAAAAATCCTGTTCTGACGGAAAGAAAAAACCCCGTACCGAGGAAAACCGCCAGCATCGGCGGCCCCCAGATAACGGAGCTGATTAAAGAATTGACCGTATAAAACATAAACTCCACCTCATTCAAATATATGAGGCGGAGTTTCAATTTATTTATCAGGAAACTTTTTCTACGAGAACAAGGTCGATTTCAAGAAGATTTGCGTAATTCTCAACCTTGGGGAAGTCGCTGATGTCGCCGTGATGCTTGATTTCGAGGTATTCGTAGCTCTTACCTGTATCAAGGAACATTGCGCTGATTTCAACGGGATCGGCGGTGAAATGGATTACTCGGGGCATCTTGCCGAGATAGAATGCGTGGTCCTTGAGATTTTTAACGGAATCATTGAAAACTACCTGAACGAGATTGTCGCATTCGTTGAATGTGTAGCCTTCAACTGTTTCAATCTTTGAATCAAGGAACTTGATGCTCTTGAGAGTTGCCTTATTGAAAGCTTTGGGCTCAATCTTTGTGATGAATCTTGAAAGCTCAACATTGATGAGCTGATGTTCGCTTGTGAAAGTGTTTTCGCCGATAACGGTTACCTTTGCGCCGTTGAGATAAGCAGGAATCTGCAGGTCGGTGGGAGCCTGAGTCTTGGCGTAGCCGACGATTTTTGCTGTGCCGTCATCGAGCATAACAAAATTGAAATCTTCCTGAGTCATAATCTGAGCGGCAGGATTGGTTGTAGGCTCAACATCGGGGTTTTTGTTGCAAGCGGTGAACACAGCGAGAATGCAGAGTGCCGCAAGAATAAGAGCAATAATTTTTTTCATAAGAAATCTTCCTTTCGCGGTGCATCAGTTCAGACCTGCTTTTTCGCAGTTGCGCAGATGCTCCTTGTATGTTTTTGCATATATATAGTTGTTTTCAGAGTCGGTGATAAAGAAATAATAATCAGTTTCCTCGGGGTTGAGCGCGGCATTGACAGCTTCGATTCCCGGGTTTGTAATCGGTCCTTCCTGAATGCCCTCGCAGTTATATGTGCTGTAAAGCTGAAGAAGGGTTTCGTATCTCTCTTCGCTCACATAGGGTTTGACGGAATCGCGCAGATAAAATGAATTTGCGTCGCATTGAAGCTTCGGATAAGAGGAGCTTGAAAGTCGGTTATGAAGTACGGATGACACGTTGCCCATATCTGCAGGGTCGCCTGCCTCTTCCTGAATTATTGATGCAATGCTCAGCACCTCATCAAGTGTATATCCGATTTCATTGCAACGAGCTCTTATTTCATCATCAAATTTTGAACGGCTGTTTTTGAGAAATCTTCTCGCCGCCGCTTCCGCACCCTCGCCGATATAAAAATCATAGGTGTCAGGGAAAAGATAACCCTCCATAACAAAAGAGCGGTTTTCAGGCTCATCAATTTCGAAGCCGTATTCCGTAAGCAGGGAGTAGTTTTGCGCGGTCAGAACAAATTCATCCGCAGTGCAGACTCCGCCGTTTTCAAGGATTTTTGCAAATTCAGCAATCGTTGAGCCTTCGGGGAAGGTCAGCCTTACAGACGGCCGCTCGGTTATCGGCTCGCGCGGTGAGAATTTGTCGATGATTTTTCCGCAACCCGAAAAGCCTGCAAGAATTGCAAGAATCAGCAGAGCGGATATTGATTTTTTGATAAATTGTGTTTTTATATTCATAAAATGATTTTATCACACGATGAAGCAAAAATCAAGTGCAGTATTATGCAAAGAAAAAACGGTGCGGCGAGGTATAACCGCACCGTACCGTTTTGAAGGGATAAAAAATGAAAAAGATTAAGAAGTTGTTTTATGCAACGTGAAAATTCTTGATTTTACCGTCTGTGATGGAAATGATGGGAGTTTCCTCAATAACATCCGCAGGGGCGCGCTTCTGTGCGTTTGCGTGAGCGGCGGCAAGCTCTCTCTGCTTGCGAAGACGACGGTTGCGAAGATGGATGCGGATTGCTCTTGCGAGTTTCTGTTCGAAAGCAACAACTTTCTTTTCGTTGATGAAGCCGACGATGAGCAGCACAACTGCCGCGAATTCGAAAACTGATAAGATTATATCTGAAAGTGCCATTTTGAAGTCCTCCTTGAATGAAACATTTGTTCTTACGAGTTTTATTATAGCAGGTGAACATTCGTTTGTCAACACAAATGTTCGATAAATTTTTATCTTTTTCTTTTGCAACTCTATGTTACCACAATATATGCGGTATAACAAGGGTAAATACCACAATAAATAGATATTATTGCAACAAAAATTTGTTCTTTTTTCGGCGGAGTTTTGCAAAAAGTACGAAAAAACGAACAAAATCAGCAGAAAAATATATTTTTTGAAGCTTCAATTATGTTGACATCGTGCGGCGCAGACAATATAATTGTTTTAACATAATAACGGAGAGTGATAATGATGTTTTATAAGATATGGGCATTTGTCAGACAGAGCCTTGTTAAGATTCATCTCGGTATTGCAGGCGCAATTCATAAAATCAGCGGCGGTAAGCTTCCGAAATCTCTTTTTGCAAAGAGATCGGGTGTTGAAAAAATCGGCACAAGCGTTAAGGTGATTGAGAGAAACGGTCACATTGCCAATATTGCGAAATTCAATCCTGACGGAAGCGTCAGCGATGACGATTTTGTTATTCTTTCCAGCACCGATTTCCATTACGATACCGACCACGAAATGAATCAGAAAACAACCACGATGTTTTTTAAGCATATCAAGGAAGTTAAGCCTGACCTTGTTGTGCTGACAGGTGATGTGATTCTCTCGAAATATCAGCAGATTGATGCAATTCAGTTTGCAAAGATGATGGAAGAAATCGGTATTTACTGGACAATAGTTTTCGGTAATCACGAGGTAAGAGAGGAAAAAGGATTCTATAAATATCTTCTTATGAAGAGCTTCAGCGACTATGAGCATTGCCTTGCGGTGCATGGCCCCGATGAGCTTTACGGCTACGGTAACTATATTGTCAACATTATGGGCAGCAAAAACAATATCAGACAGAGTCTTTTCTTCTTCGATTCAGGCAGAGATGTGCGCGAAGAATACACAGAGCAATACGGTCTGCCCAAGGATTTCGGCGGATATGATTTCCTCAAGAAAGAGCAGATTGATTTCTACAGAAATAGCGTTGATGAGTTTGAGAAGAAATACGGTAAATTCGGCTCAATGATGTATTTCCATATTCCTGTTCCCGAGTTTGCGGTTGCTTTTGAAGGAAGCGGCGGCGCAGAGGAATACAAGCAGACAGGTAACGCCGAAATTCTCTACGGTAAGCAGTATGAGAGCGTAGGTTGCCCCAAATTCAACAGCGGTATGTTTGAAGCGGCGCTTGAAAAGGGCGCAACTGCAATTTTCTGCGGTCACGACCATAACAACGATTGGTGCGGAATTTATAAGGGAATCCGTCTTGTTTATAACCTTCCGCAGAATTATAATCTCTATCATCTTGGCACAAATATGGGCTTCCCCGAAGAAAAATGGAATCAGGGCGTAACGGTAACAACCCTTCATTCCGACGGCACAATCGACTGCGCACCGAGATATAACAGTATGTATTTATAATGTAATATATAAGAGGAGATAAATGTGAGTATATATATATTAGCTCTTATAGTGCTTTGTGTTGCAGGCATAGGCTTCCGATTCAAAGACGGATTTGAAGATTATATGTCGCCTGAAAAAACAGGAGCAATAAAGGGTATTTTTGTTATTATTGTTCTGTATTCCCATGTCAGACAGTATATTTCCGTTCCGCATGCGGGAGCTGATAAGCTGTATTTCGATGTGCTTTATTTCTTGGGTCAGCTTATGGTTGTTATGTTTCTTTTCTATTCGGGCTACGGAATTGCCGTTTCTGTCAGCAAAAAAGACGGCTACATAAAAACTCTTCCGAAGCGCAGGATTCTCAAAGTGTGGCTGGATTTTGCGGTTGCGGTTATGATTTTCTTCCTGCTTTCTCTGGCTCTCGGAAAGAAGTACAATCTTGAAACAGTTCTCTGGTCGCTTGTCGGTCTTAAATCGCTGGGCAACAGTAACTGGTTTATATTTGTTATCATTGTTCTTTATATCCTTACTGTTATCGCGTTCGGAATAACAGGCGGCAAGAAGCATTTTCTTGCAGGCGTAATCGTTATGACAGTTTTGAGTGCCGCCGCAACTGCGGTGCTCTGGTATTTCTTTAAAGAGCAGAACTGGTGGTACGATACAGTTATGTGTTATCCTCTCGGTATGTGGTATTATATTGCTAAGCCATATCTTGACAAAAAGCTTTTGCCGAGTTTCGGAAAATGGTTTGTTGCAGTTGCGCTTTGTGCAGCATCTTTCCTGGCGTTGAGAATGGTGTTCAAAGAAAAAGATTCGATAGCGGCATTTATCTTTATGGCTATGATTTTTGCAATCGGTACTTCGCTGATTTCAATGAGAATCAGTGTCAATAATGCTGTTTTGCGTTGGTTTGGCTCGAGAGTTTTCGGAGTCTATATACTCCAGAGAATACCTATGATTATTCTTCAGCATTTTGGTTGCAACGACAGTCCGATTGTTTATGCGGCGGTGTGCTTTGCAATAACAATTCTGCTTGCAGAGGTCTTTGAGCGTTCAATGGGCAAGTTTGTGAATGGCTTCGCATAACTCCGCCAAAAATTAAAAAATAAGATCAGACAGAGAACAGTTTATGATTGTTCTCTGTTTTTCTATTGACGAAATCATCCGAAGCATATATAATATAAAATGTTAAAATATGCACCGAAAGGGGAACAAGAAATGTATAAGTTTGTTGCTAAGGTTAAAAAGGGAACAGCAATCGTTAAGCATACCAAAATGGATAATGCAGATTTCCTTTTTGAAATGAGCGAGGAAAACGGCGTTATTTCCGCTTATCTTACCGCTAAAACCGATCTCAGAATGCAGGCTCTTGAGCTTGAAACAGAAAAGAAGTTTGCCGCTGATGACCTTTTCTATGTAAACGGCTATCAGTCATGGTCAACATCACGCGAATTCAATAAATACGGTCTTCTCAAGGATATCCTTCCTCTCGGCAAAAAGCTCGGCGGTTTTGCTGCCCGTTGCTGCGGAATTATGAGTGACTATGAATTTGAAGAATACGGTAAGGTTGGCAGCTTCCACTCATACACCTACACCTACTTCAGAAAGAAGGGTGACAGAAACATCACTCTTTACGGCTCAAAGACAGAGCGTCAGGGCTTCACAGTATTCAAGGTTGATATGCAGAACGGCAAGTTCGTTATCAAGAAGGATATTGAAGGTCTTATGCTCCGCGCAGGCGAGAAGTATGAAGTTTTCAACATCGCTGTTATCGAAAAGGAATTCGATGCCGCATTTGATGAATATTTCTTCGACTTTATGGGTTGCAAGAAGCCCAAAATCAGCCATCTTGCAGGTTACACATCCTGGTATAACTATTTTGCAAAGATTTCCGAGGATATCTGCCTTCGCGACCTTGAGGGTATGGACAGAGCAAAGGATTGCGTTGATATCTTCCAGATTGATGACGGTTATCAGACTGCAACAGGTGACTGGCTGAGCACCGATAAGAAAAAGTTCCCCCACGGTATGAAATATATTGCTGACAAAATCCACGAGAAGGGTTATCTTGCAGGTATCTGGCTTGCTCCCTTCTGCGCACAGATGTCATCAAAAGTACTTAAAGAGCATCCCGATTGGATGATTGTTGATGAAGATAACGGCAAAAAGCTCTTTGGCCATGTTGGTTGGGGCGGCGCATATACACTCGATATCTATCATCCCGAAGCAAGAGAATATATCAAGAGCTTCTTCCACACCATTCTTAACGAATGGGGTTACGATATGGTTAAGCTTGACTTCCTCTTCACTCAGTGCGAAAAGCCCAGAGCAGGTAAGACAAGAGGCCAGATTATGTGCGAAGGCGTTGACCTTCTTCGCGAGGCTTGCGGTGATAAGCTCATCCTCGGCTGCGGCATTCCGCTCGGCCCCTGCATGGGTATCTTCGACGCTTGCCGTATCGGTTGCGATGTAAACAAGGCATTCGGGGGCGACTGGGTCAACAGACTCGGCCTCAACAACGAAGTTCCCTCAACTCAGAACGCTCTTAACAACACAGTATTCCGCAATCACCTTGACGGCAGAGCATTCTGCAATGACCCCGACGTATTCTTCCTTCGCGATAATAACCTCACCTTCAACCTTGAGCAGAAGCTCGTTCTCGGTAAGGTTAACGCAGTTTGCGGCAACGTTCTTTTCGTTTCCGACAATGCAGGCGATTATTCAGAGGAAACTCTCGGCTACCTCAAGGATTTCTTTGATGACAGAGATTACAAGGTAACAGGCGCAGAATATATCGATAATGAAACAATCCGTCTTACATTCATTGAAAACGGTGAAGAAAAAGTTCTTACATTCGATATTTACACAGGCGCAAGCAACATCAACGAGTGTGTCTGATATAAACTGAATGAATAACAATCGGCTTGAGCAGATTCAGTGTCTGTTCAAGCTGATTTTTTTTGTCAGCAAAAAACAAATCTTCATTTTGAAAAAATAAAAATAAAAAACTATTGACAGAATGAAAAACTTATGATAACATATTAAAGCAATTTACGGAGAGATACCGAAGTGGTCATAACGGAACGGTCTTGAAAACCGTCGTACCTTTACGGGTACCGTGGGTTCGAATCCCACTCTCTCCGCCATTTTTTTAAAACTATATAATTCATATATACGTTACCATGGAGAAGTACTCAAGTTGGTGACGAGGCGCCCCTGCTAAGGGCGTAGGTCGGGAAACCGGCGCGGGAGTTCGAGTCTCCCCTTCTCCGCCAAACAAAACAGTCCGCAACAGCGGGCTGTTTTTTGTTTGCGGGAGACGAAACCCGTGCCGGGGACGGCGTGGGGCGAACCGCCGGAGCGCCGCCTGCGGCGGAAGAAGCGAGGCGATGAGGTGAAGAAACAAGGAGAAATGCGAACGGCAGTGAGCAGTGCGACTATGTTTCTGATGGGCCAGGCAGAAATTGACGGAAAGAAGAGTTTTGGTCTGATGAGCAAAACAGTCCGCAACAGCGGGCTGTTTTTTTGTTTGCGGTGAGAAATTTATTGCAGACTTGTTCAATCCGAAAAAATATGATAAAATAATCCCATTATCAATAAAAGGAGTTGAATGAATGGCAGGTCTGGGTGCGATGTTTATCGGTATGATAGGCGGAGGTATAGCTATGCTTTGCCTCTTTCTGATGGCGCTTATACTTGCTGTCATTGTTTTTATCGATGCCCGTTGCAGCGGTATGAAAGCCGTTTTTTGGGGCATCATTGCATTTGTGTTCAATATCTATAGTCTGCCGTTTTATATTTATGCGAGAGTCAAATCAGCAACCGTCAGGTGCACTTCGTGCGGAGCAAGGGTTGGCGGCAAAAACAATTTCTGCCCCGATTGCGGAGCGGAAGTGCAGAAATATGATGACGGAGCTTTTGGCAAAAAGGTTCTGAAAATCGTACTGATTATTTTTGGCGTTTTTTATGTTGTTTCTTTAGCGTATATAGTAATAATGGGCATATTGAGTTCCTGATTACTGTTTTTTCTCCTCACCGACGGTTGATTTTCCCCGACTCAACCAGCGGTTTGTTGATTTATCAGGTGTCCCTATATATAATAAGTGTGTAAGGAGGTGGCCGTATGGACCAGGTTAAAATCGGAAAATTCATTGCCGAGTGCAGAAAGAAAGCGAATTTAACGCAGATGCAGTTAGCAGAAAAACTCGGAATCACCGACAGAGCCGTATCCAAATGGGAAACAGGCAAAGCAATGCCCGATTCATCCGTAATGCTGGAGCTGTGCGGTATTCTCGGAATTACAGTAAATGATTTATTGAGTGGGGAGGTAGTATCAATGGATAACTACAACAAGGAAATGGAAAAAAAGCTTCTTGAAATGATTAAAGAAAAAGAAAAAGCAGATAAAAGATTGCTTAAGCTTGAATGGGTAATCGGTATTCTTTCGTTAATTATTCTGCTTGTGCCGTGCATAGTTGCATCATATTCCATGGAGGCAGGTGCAATCGAGGAGTGGCAGGCGCTGATTATTATTTTATCGGGAATGATTCCTGCTTTTGTCGGATTCTTTTTTAGCATGAAAATCGAGCAGGTAGCAGGATATTATGAATGCAAGCATTGCGGTCACAGATACGTCCCGACCTTCAAAGCAATCACCTTTGCGCCTCATATGGGCAGAACGAGACATATGAAATGCCCCGAATGCGGCGAAAAATCCTGGCAGAAAAAAGTGATAAGCAAGGAAGATAAATAATCCGCCCCTTATATATAATGTAATATTATAATAATAATCCCCTTTCGTGGCAGAATAACCGCGAAGGGGGATTTTTTTATGTGCACTGCAATAACATTTGAATCAAAGGATTTTTATTTCGGCAGAACTCTCGATTTGTCATATCATTATAACGAAACCGTAACCGTTACGCCGAGAAAACTTCCGCTTTGTTTCCGCAACGGAGAAATAATGAAAAATCATTATGCAATGATTGGTATGGCAACCGTTGCGCAGGATTATCCGCTTTACTATGAAGCGACGAACGAAAAAGGATTGAGCGCGGCAGGTCTGAATTTCCCTGACAATGCGGTTTATTATCCTGAAAACAAAGCGAAACAGAATGTCGCACCGTTTGAACTGATACCATATATTCTCGGTAAATGCGCAACTGCAGACGAAGCGTATGACGAATTGATGGGGATCAATATCTGCGATTTGCCGTTCAGCGAGGATTTTCCGTCAACTCCGCTTCATTGGATTGTTGCCGATAAAAAACGGTGTATTGTTATCGAGCAGACTGAGAATGGATTGCGTATTTACGAAAATCCCGTCGGAATCCTGACGAATAATCCGCCGTTTGAATATCATCTGCATAACCTCGCAAACTATGTCAACCTGTCCCCTGACCAACCTGAAACGAAAACAAAACCGTATTCGCTCGGGATGGGAGCAATTGGTTTGCCGGGAGATTGGTCGTCAGCATCGAGGTTTGTCAGAGTGAATTTTGCTAAACAATATGCATTCAAAGGCGAAAATGAAACCGAAACCGTCAATCAATTCTTCCGCATTCTGGGATGTGTTGAGCAGATAAAAGGTCTGAATCGGCTTTTGGACGGCAGCTCTCACTATTCGGTTTACACAAGTTGCTGCAATACGGACAGGGGAATATACTATTATAAAGTGTATGATTCAGCGCAGATTGTCTGCGTTGATATGAAAAAAGAGGATTTAAACAACGATAAATTAATAAAATATTCTTTGATAAATTATAAAAGTTTTTTGAAACAAAACTAAAAAACAAGAGAAAAATCAAACT
Organism: Acutalibacteraceae bacterium; assembly: GCA_045634985.1. Lineage (GTDB taxonomy): Bacteria > Bacillota > Clostridia > Oscillospirales > Acutalibacteraceae > CAG-177. The sequence goes on from JAZRBF010000002.1 coordinate 33,579, forward strand.
TTTTCAAAAATTGCCGAAAAAAGTTTTTGAGCGTGTTTCAAGGCATTTTGGCTGTTATATATGTAACATTAATACAATATTCAGCTTATCCTTAAGGATTTTATGCAACATATCCAAGGTGACACGAAACGCGCGGCGAGGTTGACAAGAAGGACAAAAAATATTGAAAAAAGGTGTTGACAAATGGGTATGAATTTGGTAATATATCGGAGCGCTCTGAAATACAGCAGCGCACCGCACCTTGAAAATTAAACAACGAGAA
>JAZRBF010000003.1:0-46231 GCA_045634985.1 Acutalibacteraceae bacterium
TTATAAAAGACTACAGCAAATAAACAAGACCGCACAGATTACCCGTGCGGTTCTGCTTATTGGTTTAAGTCTTAATCTTCAAAATTCAACCCCGTGAGCGTTTCAAGCATTAACCTCCCGCCGAGACGAAACCCGTATGCGAATATCTCACGCTCGATAATGCCGTACATTTCATTGACGCAATCATCGTATTTTGCCAGGGTTTCTTTCTGTTCTTTGGTGAGTGTATCGGAGAGATTATCTCGATTCTTACCCATTAGGCTCAGGAGATTTTTGATTTCCCGATTACCTTCGGTGCTCTGCTCCTGGGGATTGACGTTTCCGTACCAAAACTCTTCAAGCAACGTCCGCATACTCTACCTCCTTCCGCACATAACAAAACGACCGCATCTCCGAGAGCATTCCCGGTGATACGGTCGTTTTAATGTTTTCAGTTGTCTTTTTCGGTTTTGTTTTTATACGTGGCATAATGCTGCACCTCCTTGTAGCACAACACTATACCGTCATATCTCCGAAAAGTCCAGTTGTTTTTCTATCTATCAATCAAAAACTTTGCAGTAAACTGATAGTTACACTTTCGGCGGTTTGTAAAGTGGCACTTTACATATGGTCAAGGATGCAAAGTGTCGGGGGGAGTTTGCATTGTTACCTTGCAATGTTGAATGACAGCCTTGAGTAATAACATTTTACTGAAAATATATCGCACGGATACCTTGAGGTTCAAATGGACTTTATATATTCAACAAATTCTTATAAAATCCCCTTGATTCGTGCAAAAACTTTGGCTTCATATGCATCAAAAGTTCCAATGACCTTAGAGTCTCCGGTTTCATAATATCTTACTATTGAAAATGGCACACCATAGTCATTTGCCTTTTTTGCACTCTCTACAACCGATCCGTACTCTAATAGCTGTATTAGAATATTGAGACCTAACACTTGATCTATGTCTATATCTCGTTGGGTTGCAATGTAATAACGGTACAAAAGATCAAAAACGCCAAGATACTTGGATAGTTGATATCGAAAAGTATTGAAAACCAATTTTGATGCATTTCTAATGGCACTGTCTATAGATTTCCTATAATATGTTTTCTCATTTTCGATTACACCAAGAAAGCCATCTTTAAGGTAAAAATATACTTTTGGAGTTAATAGACAATGACCATTTGCAATTTGTTGCGTCATCATAGATTGCAAGCTGTCCTCTTTAACACAGCTTGCTAAAATGTGACATATAGTATCAAAACCATCCCAATCAAAAGCACCTCTGAAAAGTTGCTTGCAAAAATACTCAATTCCTTGCTGTTCCTCTGCGGTTAACTGCTCCAACTTCTTATATAGAGCGATTTTATCTACTTTGCTAACCGCCTTAAAAGAGTTGATAATTTCATCAGGTAGCCCGCTTTCAGCAACCATTCGTGCGATATCTGCTTTGCGCGTATTTTCTTCCGCACTTAAGTAATCTTTATGTGTTATTTCCAAATCCACATCCGATTTGCGACTATTGATATCATAACCTCTATGAGTTAAACATTCACCATCTTCCAACAACATATTCATAAAATTGTTATCGATTGCAATTACACGTCCGGAGTAATGAGAATTGAATCGACCTGCGCGTCCGGCAATATTTTGAGCATCGAAATGCTTTAAAACTTTGGTCCCTTTCATATCCGACATTACTATAACATTTTTTGCGGTAGTGTTTATTCCCTCTGTTATAGTTGTTGTGGACAATAGTACCGAAATATCTCCGCTATTGAATAGCGAAATAATCTCACGTTGTATGTATTTGGGAACCAGACCGTGGTGAATACCTATACCATAACGCAGCGCCTTTACAACAATCCATTCATCACCAAATACAGCAGACACATGATCAACAAAATCTGCCATATCTTGCGAGAGCGACGAACAGGATTCTGCATTTTTCACCAAATATTTCGCAAGTGATTCCACTTCCAGTTTTCGGCAACAATATACAATCGTTCCTTCTTCGGAATTGACGTTTTTGGCATCAACGCTTTTTAAGACAGTTAATAACTTCTTTCTTTTTTCTTTGCTTTTGATGGAAAAAACCAAATCATCAATGGAGTAATCTTTTTTCTCTTGGACAGACAGAAAGGATTTATTTACAATTTCAATATCATTATAGTTTAGTACTATAAACGAATTATCTGACAAAAAATACTCTAAAGAACGATTGCGTTTTTCATCAGGGAATGTAATATATGGACCGGCTAACAAAATATCTCTTGCTCTTAAACATGTATCAAATAATGCTATTCTGAAAGAAATGTCTCGTTCATTTTCTCCTACTGTTTCAACATCAATGATGTATTGATTGTCAATTTTATATATTTCGTCGATAAATATAAAATCAAATTGTTGTGTGCGGTGCTTATCTATAAAGGACATAAACCTTTCTGGCGTATATATCCATATATTTTTTGTGTTAGTAGTTTCCTCGTCTGAAAGCGTGTGAACACTGTACTGAGCCCAAAAATCATTTTTCTTTCTTAAGTCGAGTATTTTTAAATAATTCTCGCCCAATAACGCTATTGTGGGAAAAATCAAAACAACATTATCATATGCCATCTTTTTAATAATCTCATAAATAATATAAGTTTTTCCAAAAGAAGTCGGCGCAGACAAAAAATACCTGTTTTGATTTCCTAACACAAAACGGTCAAACACTTCCTTTTGGTAACGGTGTAAAAAAACATCCTCCGAAACACATAGCGTTGCATCTTGTGTTACTGCTAACACATCCGATAAACTAAGCTCAATACCTTCAATATTTTTCTTTGTGCATAATAAGTCATAATATTGAGGAATGCCAATTTCCGATGCAATGAAACGCAAAAAACGATAATCTTGGGGAGATACTGTTTCTTTCGATGCTATATCAAAAAGTGCACATACATTGGAAATTAAATGATGGATATTGCCGCCTTCGTTTTTGTATGCCGAAAGATCTTTAATTACAGAAGCGGCTCGTTCTTTAAAATCCATTCAATTACCCCTTCCTTTATGATTTTAGCACTTTCAACCGGTATAAGGATGAAAAACAATTCTATATCCATTCCAATATTTATTGTGCGTTTGGCAAATTCGGTGTTAATTGTTCTTATGCTATTTTTTATGATATCATCAAATGTTGATTCTGTAGCATCATATAACACAAGCATAGGATAATGTAATTTTATGTTGTGGTGGATGACTTCACTGTATAAATTAATGTCCGGATTGGACTCCCATTTTTTTATGATTTCGGAAATTTCAGATGGTACAGAATCAAAGTTCCCTTTTTCATTGATAAGGGCTAATACGTTTTTACTAAAATATTCGGGACTTACCGCTTTCTCTAAATTATCAAGAATCTTCTTAACGGCTGCAGAAAAAGAAGCGTAGAATTTTACCTCCCCTAACAACAAAGATAGTTGATTATTATCATAATAAAATTGGTAAGCATCATATCCCTTTGTTTCAGAATTTTCCAGAGGATTATAAAAATAACCTTTGGCTAACAATACGCTTGAAGAAAAGGCATTTTGAAGTATTAAGTCTAACACTACTTCGCCATAAAACCCATATTTTAATTTTGTATCTTGAGAAGCATCGTTTTCGAAACGCAACCTGGACACAATAGCTTTACGCTGACATAGTTGTAAATTAGCGAGATCTACATGCTTTTCGCCCAACGCATACTCGACAATTCCATTATATATAAGTTTGGATAACGCAGCGTTGGAGGCAACACTAAAACACCTGTCTGGTTCTGTAGACAAGCTTGTTTTATCGATACCATTATAAGGCAACTGGTATTTATACACAATGGTATGATGAAGGAGTTGTTTTATAGCTTCTCTCACGTAATGATTACCTGCCTTATGTTATTTTCTTCAATCATTGTTTTTTTGATATTCTCCGCTACTCTTCTTATCACTGGCACAACTACACTGTTACCACATTGTTTATATGCGCTTGCCATTGGAATCTTCGGGAAGCGATAGTCCTTCGGAAAACCTTGTAAAGCCAAACACTCATACGGTGTTATTTTTCGGATACCATAATCATCAAGGATAATAGGTACTCTGTCAGGGTATGTCCCCATATTTGCCGTAAGCGTCGGACACACGTAGTGTGGCTTGCGGGAAACACCGGAGTCATAAATCTTATACAAGGCCTTTTTGTCGGTTACAATTCGCTTAAGATCATCGTAATAAAAACTACTGCTGTTGTAATAGTAACTATTATCATGTTTTTGACTACGAACTAAAATATCGTTAAGCTTAACAGTAAGTTCCTGCTTTTCTGGGAACTTAAATTTTTCGCAGGCCGTTTCATCTTGAAAAGCTACTATAAATATTCGCGTCCGATATTGAGGAACGTTGCCGTATTCAATGGCATCCATCACTTGATAACGAATAGCATATCCTTGCGGAGCTAAAGCATTATAAACTGTTAAAAATGATTTTCCGTCATCGTGTTCCAATAGATTTGATACATTTTCCAAAAAAATCACTTTTGGTTTTTTCGCTTCAGCAATACGTGCTATTTCAAAAAACAAATTGCCACGAGGATCGTTAAACCCTTTTCTAAACCCCATGATCGAGAAAGGCTGGCAAGGGAAACCTGCAACCAAAACATCAAAATCCGGTATTTCTGAGGCGTCTACTTTTCGGATATCCTTTTCAACTAAATATTCATTGCCAAAATTAGCGCGGTATGTAGTTGCTGCATCCTTGTCAAATTCATTTGCCCAAACGACATCAAACCCAGCTTGTATAAAGCCGAGGTCGATGCCACCTATTCCGCTGAACAAACTGCATACTTTCATAATCAAATAACCTCTAAACGTCTCAGCCTACAACATAGGGCAAGTGAATTTAAAGTTCCAAATTTTGAATATCAATCGATTTTCGGCTCAAATAGCAATTGAATAGATTGTCTGCCGGAATAAGGCGAATTTGAATATCTACTAAATCACTTAATCCTGCAAGCATATTCATTCTTGCACATCCAGCTTTTACTATCTCTGTATTTTCTGTCGGCATCAAAAAGCAATTTCGAACAACAGAGATGTGATGATCCTCTAAGAATTGTTTATATGCCAGTTGATACATATATTGCTTTACAACATCACCGACACCAGGATTACCTTTCAGTTTGCGCCCTTTTTCGAGTTGAAGTAAATAATACTTTGCATCGAAAATAATAAACCAATCTTGACCATCATATTCGTTGATAGTTATTAGGTCGGGAATGAGGGTATCTTTAGCCTCGTGTACAAAATCCTCTCCACACCACTTGGGTTTTTCAACCAAATCAATCAATTTGGTGGTTTTGACATATCCTTTTGCCAAAGGAACTTTCATTTTAAGTTTTCCTATTGGCATATCTAACTTGTTGCCAAACACTGCAGCACAGGCTTTTTCCCAAACAGCATGGAATGCTGTAGTACCGAACATACTGATTCCTTGGTTTTCTTCCAGCATTTTTCTGTCCTGCGAAATGTATGTATACAGAGTTTTTAGCAAGATTTGTCGATGCGTATTAAATTGAACACTTAGCTCTTTCATTATACGCTCAAGAATGTATTCCTTTTCTCCAAAATCATCTAAGGTTTCTTCGCTCAAGCAGATTGTTTCCATACCAAATAAATCATCCAATTCGGCATCTTGGAGCTGTTTTGAACACTCGGTGAGAACACACTCATGTAAACGCTTGAAATAATCTGTTTCATCTTCTGCAGATCTATGTGTAAAGAATTCGGTATAGTATGGCCTACCATCTTCGATAATAGCAAAGCCATCATCAATTGTTCTGTTCCACAGAATATCTCCTTCACCATTAACCTCAATAATATCCTCAATGTTGTTGTAAACACCATACTCGTAGTAATCATTAAGGAGATAGAGGATAACCGCAAGAATATTGAAACTGCGGTTATCTCCATCGCCGTTAAAAAGGTTAATGATTTGCTCTTCGGAATGACTATAGCGTTCTAAAACCTTTACTATTTGCTTCATTCTTTCAAGGGGTTCATTTTCAGAAAGAATATATTTTGGATAAACCATTATTACTCGATCACCGATAGTTATAACACCTACATAGGTAAATACGTAGTAACAATCGTCATTTCCGGCTGTTTCATCTGTTACCTGAATATCTTCGTCAACAAGGTCTGTTAGTTCTCTTTGCTCTGCAGTGTTAGCAACCGATTTCAACACACCATAAGATTTGAGGTTTTTAATGAATTTTTCTACGCCGGCATCGTCAAAAGAGAAAAGTATACGGAGTTGATTTTTTGTATATCGCTGTTGCTCTCGAACAAAGCGAGAACGAATTCTCTTCTCCATCTTTTACTCATCCCTTCTGCGAATTATAATAAACTTCTACAAAATCCTCTCCGAAAATTTGAATGCCAATTTCGTCAAAGCTATCACAAACGGCAGAATACTTTGTTGTATCCTCGCATCCAGAGAACAACTTGTGCTTATATTGCTTTGCGGCATCTTCGTACAGATACATAATGACTTTACTCTTAAATACCTCAATAAATCGAGCAGGATCTACAAGAGTATCGTCGGTTTCACTAACAGTTTTAAGCACATTTTTTGAAATAAAAAACGGTCCCATCAACTTATCTTCGTTAACCTTGTACTCTTTTGCAAGTTTTTCGTTAATAGCTCTTCTAAGGACATTCCATTCGATTGCCTGAATGACAGTGCTTCCCACAGAAAGGCTGCCCTTGATTTTATCCTGCCCCTCATTAATTCCCAGATATTCAAAGTGCCAACGACGCTTAAATGCTGTATCCATCGGAAATACACCTTGGTCAGCACTGTTCATGGTTGCCCATATAAACATATTGTTGGGGATTTTAATCTTTTGACATTGAGAAATATCGCACTTAAGTTCTTTGGCTAAATGTTTTCTGATGTCTTCAGAAGTTTGAATTTCGTACTCACTTACACCATCGTCATCGCGATCGAGAAGCTGGAATACATCACCAAAAACAGATGCGACTTTAGCTCTGTTGATCTCTTCAATAATGAGAATATGAGGCTGAGGCGATGCAGAACGAGCACTCTTCAAGGCATCAACATATACACGCATAAATGGACCAGGTACGAACTCGTAGCGAATTCCTACACCATCAGAAACGGGTTTATATGTTCCAACAAATTGAGAATAAGTATAATCTGGATGGAAAGTTACACGCTCATAAGTTCCAGAGGTGTTTTTAAGGAAAGTTTCGCAATCGCGCTTCAAGTTGAAACTCTTACCTGTTCCGGGAGCGCCGAATACAATACGATTTCTTTCGTAAGTAGCTGGTATTTCAGTTTTATATTGTAAAGGCATATTGACCTCCTGCATTTCTATCAAGAATTCTAAATACTTCTTGACGGCACTCTTTTGAGTATTATTCTTTTTGTCGGAGTTTTCCAACACGTTTATACATTCCTGCACTTCAACAATACTGTTCGTAAAGAAAACACTATGCTCCTGATTAGACGGAAGAGTGGTGTTCGCAATATTGCTTACATACTGATTAATGGAATTTGCTGTATAAGGTTGTCCTGCGTCGGAATCCCCCTCGGGTTTTACTTGCGATTCCATCCAAGTGCGGAATTTACGCTTATTGCGTTCTTCGGGATTATCAAACGACAACTCTTCTACTGACTCGATGATTTCTTCGCTTCCGTAGAAATATCTATCATACAAGAACATTACATTTTCAATATCAGTAAGTTGATAACAGGATGTCAATTTACCCTCGGATTTTACCGGCAATTGTTCTCCAGATGCGAAATTACGATGCCAAGTACCCGGCTTCATGTTGGCCATAGCTGAAGTGGGGTCGTAGAAATACTCGCCAATATTGTCAATAAAAGCAAGTAGACTTTGGCCATCCATAGCAACAGCAACAGTACTTGAATCGGTTTTATAAAAACGAATAAGTTCGCCTGCTTTTCTGGATGCTATATTATCTGGATACCCGAATTTTTCTTTTAATGCATCCGCAATTGCACCTTTATCCAAACCTTCTCCGGCGACATAATCATCGAGAGAACCAATATCTCTCCAACCGATTCCGAAAACAGATTTTTGGCTCCATTCAGACGCGTAATTTTGTTCGTCATCAGAAGTGCCAATTCTTACAAACTGAAGAATCTCGCTACCAAAGCGTTCCACTAATACATCCTTGAATTCGCTATAATACCATCCGGCATAGTTTTCTATCATTGCCAGCTGGCCGCTTCGAGCAAAATATTTTTCGCTCGGTTTAATCTTCAATGCATACAGAACATGACGCTGCCAATCGGAGGAGTGGTACGAACTTAACTTGTCGGGACATACCATTGAGAGGTATTTGTGGAACCATCCCCAATTGCAGTATGGTTCACCAACCTTTTCCCAGAGTTCGTCATCTAATCTCTCATAATCTTCAATAGTATCGAGCGTTGCATTTCTAACTATATCGGCTGCTGTTATCAAAGCATCGCGGATTTTACATCCAAGTTCTAATGCTTCATCTTCAGTAAGAACCTGCGGTTTTTGCGGACTACCGGTTGTCCATTCACCGGTTTTTTGTTTTTGAAACAGGCCAAATTTATATGCTGATCCTCCGGAGATGCTACCAAAATGATTGCGACATTCCTTGTTCATTTCGAGCCAACAACAAAGAGACTCCAAGTTATCGCCAAGAGTATAGAAAATATAATTTAAAACCCCATCATCCGATAAAGAAGCAAGCATTTCGGGGGAAAACTTTTCATTGAATTCAGAAAGCACAGATTCAATATCGGCTTTTTTTGAAGGAATATCAAATCCTGTTTCAGAAACAAAAGAACGAAGATATCGGGCAGCTCTTTCGTATTCGTTTTTCGACTCATCTTCAATTAACTTTTCTTCATCAACCAATGTCATAGCACTTAGTTCTTTAGCAAGATTCGCATCGTTGATATATAGCCAAGTTATGGTTGCAACATATGACTGGCTTGCATTTACTAAGTTGAGCACAGACAAGGTGGGAGAAACATAAAAATCATTCGATCTACTAATGTTCTTACCGCCGAGCCACCAAGCTTCATCGCTAACAAACCTTATTAGCAAGGTAGCATCTTTTTCTGCTTGGTCCTGTGGGACTCCTTTTGTTTGCAAATATACAAGTAAGTCCTTTTCAAATCTACCAATAACAGCATCGTTGTTTTCGCCTTTTAACAAATCATACGCCTTTTGTTTCTTTTTAACCAAATTATCTGATCCAGAGACATAAGCATCAATATTAGCTTCTAAAACAGCCTCTGTAATATTTCTGTAGCGCACAATTTCAGTAACTAAATCTACTGCGTATGCAGCAAGAACAAACCACTGGTTGGGCAAGAAAATCTGTTGATTTGCGGACGTAGTGATAACCGATGTTGTTTTTTTAATTTGAATATTATTACCACTTGCTTTTATGGCGTTTGCAAAAGCGGATTTGAAACCACTACTCAGTGTGGTATCCTCATTAGTAAATTCCGTAGATATTTTCTTTTTTGTATTTTCAACAACTTCGCCTAAATCACGTAACGCTATATATTCACTCATATTTCTTACCTACTTTCTTTTTTGAGCGGTAAAACATTCATTTCTTCTACCATACGTGTGGCTACCGCTCTTACAACCGGAACTGCAACGGAATTTCCGAATTGCTTATATGCTTGTGTGTCCGAAACCGTAATAATGAACTTTTCTGGGAACCCTTGGAGCCGTGCGCATTCTCTCGGGGTTAGTTTTCTCGGATTTTTTCCAGCGCCTTGATCTATCAAAATTTCGCTTCCATCCTTATAATAGCGGGCGCTAATTGTATTAGCATATTCTGACTCGTCATTGAAAAGTGAAAAGCCAAATCCGTTTCCCTTTTCAAGATGCTCTTTTTTTCGTCTTTGGTGGCCATCCCATAGAGCATCACTAATAGTGTATTTTTCGTCTACATTGTGTTCTAATATATCGCCAAGACGAGTTTTTTCGTATGTGGGAGTTGGGAATTTAAAATCATAATCTTCCGGTAAATCATAATAATCTTTACTAATTCCCACAATATAAATTCTTTCTCGATTCTGTGGAACACCAAAATCTCCAGCACGCAAGACTTCAGCTTTTACATAATAATTCAAAGCATCAATATGTTCGAGTATGACTTTCAATGTTCTACCTTTATCGTGTCCTCGTAGCTGTTTAACATTTTCAAGCAAAAAAGCTTTTGGCCTTTTTTCTGCAAGAATTCGTTCTATTTCAAAAAACAATGTGCCACGAGTATCAGAGAACCCTTTTTTCAATCCCGCCTGTGAGAATGGCTGGCAAGGAAATCCACCAAGTAATACATCAAAATCCGGAATATCCTTTGCGTCGATTTTGGTAATATCACCTTGAGGATCTTCACCAAAATTTACCCTGTATGTTTTTTGGGCAAATTTATCCCACTCAGAAGTGAAAACACATTTTCCTCCAAGCTCTTGAAATGGTATTCTTATACCACCGATACCAGCAAATAAATCTATAAACGAAAAAGAGGGGCAAGGATTGCTATTTTCGAAAGGAATTGATTCTGCAAACTGCATAATACTATTAAACTCTAATGACGAAGGAGTAGATTCTCCATTCTCCCAACGGCGAAGAGTGCGGTCGCCCGTTTTGCCCATACCCAAAGCGTCAGCAAAATCCTTTTGGGTCAATCCGAGCCGAATTCGTTTTTCCTTGATCATTTCACCGATATTCATGTGTGAGTCCTCCTGTTATTGGTTAGGTCAATCTGTCCTCATTTTATCACAAATCGTCCGAAAAATAAAGAGGAAATTGTAAAATTGTGAAATTTATTCGTGGATTCTGAATTTATATCTACGATACCACTTGACTTCCTTTTCTTTTAGAGTGATATATGGTACACCAAAAATCAAGGAGGAAGGTTATGTTTAACATTAGTAAAGAAACTTTGGAACGATTAAGAAAGGAGTATCCTGCCGGAGCAAGGGTTGAGCTTGTCCATATGAATGATCCGTATAACACGAAACTGTTTCCGGGGGCGAGAGGGACGGTCGTTTCGGTAGATGATATCGGAACCGTTCACGTTCGGTGGGATTGCGGTTCATCCCTTGGTGTGGTTTATGGTGATGACCATTGTCGAGTCATTAAAGAATAGTCCACCGTAATTTTACCACAACAGCCCTTTCAGCAGTTGTTATGAATTCGCAAAATGCTGTTATGAATTTAATAAGAAAAAACACCCATAGCATTTGATCGTTGGAATGCTATGGGTGTTTAATTTAAGCCGGTTCTTTATTTATGACCATACACAAACTGTGAATAGCGTTGAATAGACGCATACATTCAATTTCTTCTATTTCGAAATCTGATCTGCCGTGAAGCAGCCAATGTCTATTTATATCATCTGGTTCTGTACCAGTAAAATCGCTTTTTTGATATAGATTTCTAATGAACTGATTATAAGATATCCACACGTGTTTGAGAATTGTACTTTCTCCTACAGGAAAATTGTCTACGTGTTTCTGGCATACCATCATCATACGTATATCGGTTTTGTCATCGCTAAATTCTGATAGTATTCCTTCGATAACAGATAATAATGATGTTGCGCATACGGCAAATGTTTTTGTTTGAAATGCCTGCCAACACTCATTTACCAGTTTTATTAATCCGGGTTTTATTTTTGACTTCTGAATTCCATCAATCATACTCTTCATATTTTTGTAATCGTCAAAAGAATAAAACATTTTCATAAAATCGTTAACATTGTCCAATTTATTAGTCTGGCCTAATGCATAAATTGCAGTTAGCGGTATTTCCGCAGGTAAAGTCCAACCGTTGTTTACTAACTTCTGAACAGCAATATCAAGAGCTTTATCTAACTCCGCAATACTCTTTTGAGTTTCAGTTTCAATATGTTTATTCATTGCATCAACAATAGCTTTTCTTTGTTCTTCGGTTAAATTCATCATCGTCTTTATACACCTATATCACTTGCTTTTATTTATACGAATACTCAAAACAATATCTTCTGTGTTACAGATACTCTGCTGTTCATGACAGCGGAGTTTTTCTGCTTTTATGAGGCTCTCAACAGCCGTTTTTCCATATTCATCAAGGGAAAGATAAGCCATTATGATTTCTCTGAATTGATCCTCTACTTCCCAACGACCGAGCTGATCAATGTCTTCTTCGGTAAAACGAGGAGACGAGGCATCATTGGAATTCCCCAAAATATAATCGATACGTTTATCAAAAATATCGGAAAGGCGATTTAATGTTTCAAAGTTCGGTTCTCGCTTACCGATCTCCCACATTGCAATGGTGCCTTTAGAAACACCCAATGCCTCTGCAAGCTGTACTTGGGTCATATTTTTACCTTTTCGTAACTCTTTTAATCTTTCAGCAAACATAGTTTTGCACCTCCGATGTTTCAATAATACCACCATCTGTGAGTTTTGTCAATGGTTTTCTCACTAAATAAGATACAATACGAAAAAATATTTTAACAAAGTGTGAGATTTGCTATTGACAGAGATAACGCAATGTTGTATCATATAAAATGAAATCTCACAGTTAGTGAGTTTCCGCGTTCCTTGACAACTGAATCCCATCCACGCAGATATACTGCCGACACCGTGCCACGATGGTAAAACCAGAGCGCAGGTCGACAGCCGAACCACCAAGGGAGAGACGACTTGGTTCTGTGATGCAGGTGGACGAAAAACAATACTAAAGGAAGGAGTTAAATCAGTATGGAAAAATCAACAATGAGCGTTCAGGAGTTATCCGCTCACATGGGCATCAGCCTCCCAAAGGCATACGACCTTGTGAAGGAACCGGGATTTCCCACGCTCCGTATCGGCACTCGCATCTTGATTCCGGTTGAAGGTTTTAAGGCTTGGCTCCGAACAAAATCCGAAAGCGGTGATAACTGATGAAAAACAGTATCACCGTGTATTATGCCGACGTGTGCGGCAACCCACAAAACTGTCAGTATCCCCACAAGGCAATGGTGACAACTCCCGAAGAGTTAAAACGCTGTATGGCTCGGGATCATGTATTCATACGCTTTAACGGGAACTACCGAAACAGCAAAAACTTTGAAGAAGCCGTCACCGCTGTCTTTGATTGCGATAACGACTTTACGGAAGATGCTGCGAGGTGGATCTCCCCGGAGGATATCTCTCGGCTGTTTCCCAGTGTTTCGTGTGCGGTCAGCACCAGCCGACACCATATGAAACAGAAAGGAAGCAAATCACCGCGTCCCAGGTTTCACGTCATCTTCGCAATCAAACCTATTACAGACCCTGCGGAATATACCGCTTTTATGAAGTCGGTACAGCAGATGTATCCCTTTTTCGATGATAACGCTCTGGATGCCGCCAGGTTCTTTTTCGGCAATCCCGACACCGAGGTGACTTTCTTTGAAGGTAACACTACCTTAACCACATTTATTGAAGAAGAGGTTGCGGAGCGGGCGTTTGCCGAGCTGGGCGAAGCCATTTCCGAAGGCAGCCGTAATAACACAATGTCCCTTTTCGCAGGCAAGTTACTCAAAAGACTCGGAGATACAGACGAGGCTCACAGTAAATTTCTTGAACGAGCCGAATCTTGCACCCCACCTTTGGAGGACGGTGAGCTTGAAACCATATGGCAGAGTGGCAGGAAGTTTTATAAAAAGGTATGCTCTCAACCGGGATACCTCGCTCCCGAGGAGTATAACGCTCCCTCACCGATAAAGTGGGAAATACCGATACCTTTTGAAAAAGCCAATCTGCCGTCTTTCCCGACAGAGGCTTTGCCGAAGGTGGTGTGTGATTACGTAACAGCGGTAGCGGAAAGCACACAGACCCCTGTAGATATGAGTGCCTCGGCGGCTCTTGCCATTCTCGCTCTTTGCGAACAAGGCAAATTCCGTATTCGCGGTAAAGCGGATTGGACAGAACCGCTGAATCTGTTCGTGGTTGTGGTAGCAGAACCTTCGGAAAGAAAGAGTGCCGTTATCAGCTTGATGACCCGTCCCGTGAATGCTTTTGAAGCGGATTACAACCGACAAAATGCAGCCGAACTGGAAACAAGCAAAATGAATAAGCGAATCTTGGAACGTCGACAACGTGCCTTGGAGGACAAAGCCGCCAAAGGAAAAGTTGAGGATGGTGAGTTGGAGCAATTCGCACAGCAACTTGCTGCATATAAGGAAAAGATACCGCTCCGTTTATACGTTGACGATGTTACCACCGAAAAATTAACAGCTGTTTTGGCGGATGGTGGCGGCAAGGCAGCTATCGTTTCAGCAGAGGGTGGTATCTTCGATATGCTATCGGGTATTTACAGTAAGAATGTCAATATTGACGTTATGCTCAAAGGCCACTCAGGCGACAGTATCCGTGTGGATCGTATCGGCAGAAACAGCGAAAGTATCATGAACCCTGCGCTGACGGTTCTGCTTACGGTGCAACCGAATGTGCTGTCGGGAATGATGCAAAACGGCACTTTCCGCGGCAGAGGTCTTACGGCAAGGTTTCTTTACTGTATGCCAAAATCCATAGTCGGTAATCGCAGATATAGAACCGAACCTATTCCTGCGGATGTGGCAAGACAATATGATCTTCTTATCCGCAATCTTTTGGAAGAAGAGCAAGGTGAAATCCCCGAGGAGATAACTTTAACTCCGGAAGCAGATGAAATCCTTGAAGCTTTTTCCTATGAAGTAGAATCCAAGCTAAAAACCGAATATGCGGATATGGCAGATTGGGCAGGCAAACTTGTCGGCGCTGTTCTTCGTATTGCAGGTGTTTTATGCCGTGCTTCGGTTTATCGCAACAACGGATTTCTGGAATCTGCCGAACCCCTGGTGGTGGATGAAACCACAATGGCAAATGCCATTAAAATCGGCAGGTATTATACCGAGCATTCCTCGGCAGCATTCTCCCTTATGGGAGCGGATGCCTTGGTGAAACAAAGTGAATATATGCTGGAGGCCATTTGCAAAAGCGTTCTTACAGAGTTTACCCGCCGTGACATTATGCGACTTTGTCGAAGTTTCAAAACAGCCGATGAAGTACAACCGGTACTAAACCACTTATCCGAGTACGGATACATTGCCCCTAAAACCGCTGATGCCCAAAACAACAAAGGCAGACCTTCGGGTCAAACCTATCTTGTCAATCCTTATCTCTATGAAAAAGTATCGTAAACGAGTTTTGTCCTTTATGTCCCTTTGTCCAAAAGGTATGGGAATAAAGAAAAATATAGAAAAAGTAATCGTTAAACTACTGCTTTCTATATACGGATGCCTACCCCCACACCTACGCTTACGGACAGCGTGACAAAAAGGACATAAATACAGGAAGGAGAAAAGGATATGGCAGATATTGATGAAAAGCGGTTCACCATCATAAAGGTCATACCATTTAAAGAAGGAAGCGTCACTGTCGCATACAGTAATTATGCCTGCGATAAAAGGTGGCATTTCATATATGAAAATCAGAGTAAAACATTTGACAACTTCAGCCAAATTTTCGAGTATTGCAACGCCCGTTTCAAGAACCCCTTCGGTGGAGTCTTATAGCGCCGTTGTTATGATATATGTGACGAAAAAGGACAAAAGAAAAAAATAACAGAAGGAGGTGGAAGTATGTTCAAAACCAAAAAGGATTATGCCCAAGACAAACTCTGCCGCGAAATCGGCAATGGGTGTCGTATTCTTCGCATTGACGTAGAACGATGCATTTACCGTGACTTCGGCAACGGATTTAATGTAGAGGTTAGTGGAACGCACACCACAAGCAAACGTAGAAAAGCCGTCATCTTTTTGTGGTACGGGAGTGCGTTCACGGTTACGTGCATAAAGGAAGTACCATTCTCGGAAATCGGTAATGTGATAAACAGGCTCTACGATTACACTTGTGAGCTTTGTCGCACCGGTGCCGCTACGGAAAAGAACCTCGGAGAACTCAGGTACGAGCGTCCGCAGGTTTGATGCAGATAACTTCGGGGGGCTATTCCCTCTAAAACTTATGCGAATTTTTGCACGCGACCCCTGGGCCGTTGCCCGGAGTCATAGTCGTAGAGATTTAGACCCCCCTGGGGGGTATCGAAATCTCCACAGCTTTTTACTTATGCAACGGGCGTGGGGTCTCACGTAAAAAATCGCAAAATCAAACGGGGTATTAACCCCAACATCAACTAATCAAAAATAATGGAGGAATTAACCATATGAAAACAGCAAGAACCTATGAAGAACTTAAATCCCGTCTGGACGAATTGTCCGGCAATACTGCTAAAAAGCAGGCAGATACAACCGCCGAAGCCAAGAAAAAGGCCGAGGCATACAATACCGCTTTCTGGGAAACTATGCACACCGGTATGCCCCAGAATGCATTAAAGGAAGGTAGCGACGGTTCGGGCGGCTACCTTGTTCCCGATACTTATGACGATAGGCTTGTGCAGGCGTTAAAGCAAAAGAATGTCCTTCGTCAAATTGCCACCATCGTTCCTACAACGCAGAAACTGACCATTCCCGTTTCTTTGGGAGGTGAAAACGCAAGCTGGATGCCGGAAAACGAGCCATACACGTTTTGCGAAGCTGAATTCGGTGAAATCGAGATCGATGCGTATAAGCTCGGCAGTTCAATTCTCGTTTCTGATGAACTGCTTGAGGATGGTGGCGTAGACCTTGAAAAATATATCGAGGAAGCCTTTGCGCATCGAATTGGAAATGCTGAGGAATCTGCCTTTATTCGCGGAGACGGAAACGGAAAGCCTATTGGCCTTATCCATCAGGCATCCGTCGGTAAAATCACGGATGAAATCGGAAGAATAAGTGCGGATGACTTGGTCGATATGGAATTTTCTTTGGCAGAGCCGTACCGAAAAAATGCGGTGTGGATTATGTCCAACGATGCATATTGCAGACTCGGTCAACTGCGCCATTATCGTGGCAATCCTATCTGGAGTAACGGACTTGAAGAGGAAATGCCTAAGAAACTGTTCGGCTATCCCGTCTACATTTGTAACCATATGGATGATGTCACCCCCGGTAGCATTCCGGTAATGTTCGGTGACTTCAGTTACTACTGGATCGGTGACCGAGGCAAGAGAGTCATTAAACGCCTGGTAGAGCGTTACGCTGATCACGGGCAGGTTGCATTTATCACCACCGAACGAGTAGATGCAAAACTCGTTTTTCCCGAAGCGGTAAAGATGCTTAAGGTCAAGAGTGATAAGGAATAAGGTTGTGTGGGAGGGCGGCTTTCGGGTCGCTCTCCCTTGCACTTGTAGTCATAGGAAGGAGATATGCCATGACACTACAAAACAAAATTGCCATTAACAATATGCGGCTTGAGGGGCATAGCCCTTCTGTAATCGCCGCCACTTTAGGTTTATCTGCCGGGACCGTGCGTGCTCACATTCACAGATACCCGGAGATACCAAACACCAAGCTTTGCAAGAACTGCGGTAAGCCCGTGCTTCAAACAGAAAAACGCCGAGAGAAAAAGTTCTGTTCGGATGCTTGCCGAATGCTGTGGTGGAACACCCACCGGGACTCGGTGAATCGCAAAGCCTACTATAATCTCACCTGCGAATACTGCGGAAAGGAGTTTGAGTGCTATGGTAACAAAAACAGAAAATACTGCAGCCGTGCCTGCTATGTTGCGTCAAGACAAGCAGGATAAATACGCAGCCGAAAATATGATGCTATACCGAACCTCCCTGGCTCTGCCCAAAAGCCTTGCGGAGGACGGCATTTTTACCGAAAAAGAGTATTGTAAGTTATCGACAATGCTGTCCTGTAAATACGGATTATCTTCGGGTAGTATATTTGCGGAATCCGCTTGATATATCCGCCGTTTAGAGCGAATATGTAGTGACCTTAATTGATACAAAGGAGGTAAATGTATTGGAAAGGATCGTTACACAGACTCGTTTTGCAAAAACGGAATTGCCGAGAGCAAAACGGGTGGCGGCATACGCCAGAGTATCCTCCGGCAAGGATGCGATGCTCCACTCACTTTCCGCTCAGGTGAGTTATTACAGCAAATTGATACAGAACCACGGCGGATGGGAGTACGCAGGTGTATACGCCGATGAAGCTCTGACCGGCACAAAAGATAATCGAGAAAACTTTCAAAGGCTCCTTGCAGATTGCCGAAACGGAAAGGTGGATATGATTTTAACCAAGTCCGTTTCGCGCTTCGCAAGGAATACGCTGACCTTACTCGAAACCGTAAGGGAACTAAAGAACCTGGGTGTGGATGTTTACTTTGAAGAGCAAAATATTCACTCCACCACCTCGGACGGTGAATTGATGCTGACCATCCTCGCAAGCTATGCCCAGGAAGAAAGCCTCTCCGCCAGCGAGAATCAAAAGTGGCGGGTGCGACAACAGTTCCAAAACGGAAAACCCTGGCGAGGTTTTATGATGGGTTACCGCTACGATGGTGAGAAATATGTCATCGTTCCCGAAGAGGCAGAGGTGGTTCGCTCCATCTTTCGTGACTACCTTGACGGCAAGGGTGTTGCCGCCATTATGAAACGGCTCAACGAAGAAGGGGTTCTCACGCAGCAAGGCTGCACCTGGCACCAAAGTGCGGTAAGCCGAATCCTTCGCAACTACGCTTACACGGGCAACCTTCTGCTTCAAACAAAATTCCGCGAGAACCACCTTACAAAACGCACCCTTATAAATCGCGGAGAACTTCCGCAGTACCACGCAGAGAATACCCACGAGCCGATCATCGATATCGGTACGTATAACTTGGTACAACTGGAAATGGAAAAACGGGCGGAGCGGTTCTCAAAGCCACAAACGAAAACTGAATACCCTTTCACAGGACTTATAACCTGCGCCGGATGCGGAAAGCACTACCGCAGAAAGGTAACGAAAACGGGCCCCGTATGGATATGCGCCACCTACAATACCCTCGGTAAGAAAGCCTGCCCGTCGAAAGCCATCCCCGAACCGACTTTGATGGCACTTGCCGCCGAGATTGATGATTTCAGTAAAATAACGGCAATTACAGCCGACAAAGATAACACCTTGATATTCTCCCTTTCAAACGGAGAAACAATCGTTAAACGATGGAAAGACCGCTCACGCTCGGAAAGTTGGACTCCCGAGATGAGGGCAGCGGTCGGTAAGAAAACAAAAGAAAGGAGTAAGCAAAATGGCAACAGCTAAAAACGTAACCGTAATACCCGCCACACGAAATTTGCACACGGGTATCCCCACAACCTCAAAAGCAAAACGCAAGGTTGCAGGTTATGCCCGTGTATCCACCGACAGCGATGAACAGTTCACAAGCTATGAGGCGCAGGTGGATTACTACACCAATTACATCAAAAGCCGCCCCGAATGGGAGTTTGTTGAGGTCTATACGGACGAAGGTATATCCGCACTCAACACCAAAAAGCGTGACGGCTTTAACAGAATGATAGCCGACGCCCTTGATGGCAAAATCGACCTCATCGTAACCAAGAGCGTAAGTCGCTTTGCCCGTAATACCGTGGACAGCCTCACTACCGTCCGCAAGCTAAAGGACAAAGGCGTTGAGGTTTATTTTGAAAAGGAAAACATATGGACGATGGATTCCAAGGGAGAGTTGCTCATCACTATTATGTCATCTCTTGCCCAGGAAGAGAGCCGTTCCATTTCCGAGAACGTGACCTGGGGACAACGCAAACGCTTTGCTGACGGCAAGGTCAATATGCCGTACAAACAGTTCCTGGGGTACAAAAAAGGTGCAGATGGTCTGCCCGAAATCGTTCCCGAAGAGGCAGAAATCGTCCGCACCATTTACCGAATGTTTGTGGAAGGTATGTCGGCAGGCTCTATTGCAAAACACTTGACCGAAAATGGTATACCCACCCCCTCCGGGAAAGCGGTGTGGCAAAGACATACGATCGAGAGCATCCTTCAAAACGAGAAATACAAAGGATCGGCACTTTTGCAGAAGAAATACACCGTGGATTTTCTGCAGAAAAAGATGAAGGTCAACGAGGGTGAAGTCCCGCAGTATTATGTGGAACACAGCCATCCCGCCATCATCTCCCCGGAAGAGTGGGAGCGAGTTCAACTGGAGCTTAAACGCAGAAAAGACAGCGGCAGACGCACTTTTTCTACCAGCCCCTTTGCTGGGAAACTCATCTGCGGAGATTGCGGTGAGATCTTCGGCTCAAAGGTATGGCACTCAAACAGCAAATACCGCCGAACTATATGGCAATGCAACGCTAAATTCAAGGGCGATACCATATGCACCACACCGCATTTATACGAAGATGACATCAAAGAACTGTTCGTGGTAGCGTTAAGTCGGTTGATTGTGGATCGAGAGGCACTCCTTGAGGACGGCAGACTCATCCGTCGCGAACTGATGGATACTGCTGCGATTGACACCGAATGCGAGGAACTACTTCAGGAGATGGATGTGGTCGCAGGTCTTATCCAAAAGTGCATCAACGAAAATGCGGTAAAGGCTATCGACCAAGATGAATATATCAGCAGATATAACTCCCTGGTGGAACGCCACGAAAAGGCACAAAACCGATATGACACCTTGCAGAAAAAACGTGACCGCAGACTCATCCAGGCAGACGTTATGAGCGGATTCCTTTTCGCCATCACCGAGCTTGACACCCTTCGGCTTCAGTTCAACCCACCCCTCTGGCATACCACCGTCGACCACGTTACGGTGTACGCAGATGAACGTTTAGTGTTTCATTTCAAAAACGGCAGCGAGGTTAAAGTTCAAATTTGACTCTAGTGTGTTATAATTTCATAACTACAACTTAGGAGGATGAATATGAAGAAAAGTCAGGATACTTATATGGAGCCGGAAGTGTGCCACTACAACAATTGTACTGTTAGGGTGTACCGTCCGATACTAACCGAAGAGGAGCGTGCAAGACGGATGGAAGCAATCAAGAAGGCTGCGGTAGACCTTGTTATAGCGACAGAAAGAGCAAAGCAAAAAAAGAGTCGGTCGTTTAACGATTAGCGGTTGTTTAACGATAGGTCGGCAGGAATGTTGGGTTAAGTCCCGGGGTAGGGCAATAAACACAATGAAAAAAGCGTTGCAGGATGGGTGGAATACTCCCAAAATGCAACGCTTGTTTTTATAAGTGCTTATTCTGTCTATGTTTTTCTCGGTAAAATAACGATACCGCTGTCGACACGATTGTATCAACAGCGGTATCTGTTTTGGTTGCGGAGACAGGATTTGAACCTGCGACCCCCGGGTTATGAGCCCGTCGAGCTACCGAGCTGCTCTACTCCGCGATATATTCTGTTTGCTGAATGCTTTATTATTATACACGATTTTTCAAAAATGTCAATATATTTTTGAAAAATAATTTATTTTTATTTTCAGGCTTTATTTCAGCATCTGTTTTCACTATACACTTACCATCAAAAGCGAACAAGTTCACTCTGCTCTGTTCACATTTATATTGATGTTTGACAGACATTATATGTATATGTTACTATTTAATAAATATCACTATATCACTCAAAGGAGAGATACCAATGAGCGAAAACAACAAATCAAACACTCCGCCTGAAGAAAAGCGCGAGGTCAAGCGCCTTGTCCGTCCGCGAGAAATCGCAGCCTTTGCAGCCACATCATATACGCTCAACAATCTCACATCATTCATCGGCGCAACAAAGCAATATTTTATGATGAGTTTTATGGGGATTTCGGGCACTGCGTATGGTACACTCAGCATGGTTTCAACCATATGGGACGCTCTCGATGACCCGATTTCGGGCGTTATCATCGACAAATGCCGCACCCGTTGGGGCAGACTCCGTCCGTTTCTTATTTTCTCAATGCCTTTCTGGTCGATTGCCTCGGTGCTTTTCTATACAGTACCGGGCGCGCTTAACAACACACAGACATTTATCTATGCCCTTATTGCAACAATCGTTTACGGTATCGGATTTTCATATCTGAGCGGTTGGGAACTTTTGCTTTACAACATAACACCAAACACCATTGAAAGAGGTACTCTGATTGCAACACAGAAATTCGTTAACCTCTTCACCTGGTTACCCTCACTCGTACCTGTATTTGTTGATTTCGTGCCTAATGTAACGCAGAATTCGGTTACACAACCCGAAGTTTACAAAGGATTTTCGCTTTTCTTTGTTCTTTTTGCGGTTGCAGGTGCGTTATTCGGATTCTTCAATATGAGAGAGCGAGTTTCAATCGCATCAAAAGAAGAAATGAAGGAAACAGGATTTTTCAAATCTGCAAAATCCATCATCACCTGCCGTCCGCTTGGTGCACTTCTTCTCTCAAACTTTTTCGGCGGAATCAAAGGTGTAGGCGGCGCTTCGGAAGACTTCTTCTGGCTCAACTGCACAGGTAAACTTTCAAACAGACTTCTTTGCAGCCTTTTCACAGGCATTCCCAACTATTTCATCACTCCCCTTGCTCCCAAACTGATTGCAAAACTCGGACTTCGCACAACCGCTATTTCCGCAGGTATTTTCAGCGGTGCAGCTTATACAATTCTTTATTTTGTCGGTTACAAACCCACAGGCAACAGCCTTGTTGACTTCATCTGGGTCACAGTTGCTCTCACAATCTGTGGCCTTCCCAATCACATTATGGGCGTTTGTGATCCCCTGCTCAAGGGCGATATGTATGACTATCTTGAATGGGAAACAGGCATCCGTAACGAAGGCATCGTAAACGCGGTTTCAAGCTATGTCAACAAGCTTTCCTCAAGTGTTCATTCGTGGCTTTCAGGCGCGGTATTTGACTGGATTAAGTTCAAACCGCAGAAAGATATCTACGGCAATATTATACCTCATACTAATCCCAAAGTTCTTCAGGGAATCTGGGGAATCTTCTGCCTTGCTCCTGCCGCGGCAAGATTCGGTTACGGCCTCTCGCTTCTCCTTTTCAATGTTCACGGACAGAAGAAAGAGCAGATGCTGGCGGAGCTTGAAGCTCACAGAATAGCACGAACAACAATGAAAAAAGAGGATTTGGAGAGTTCACAATGATAAAATACACAGAATTCAGAACATTTTCTGATACATCTTCATCAATAAAAGCTGCTGAACTTTTTGCTGACGAAATCAGACTTCGTAACAACAGTATTGCTGTCACTTTCTGCGTTAAAGACGAGGCAAACCTCCTTTTCATTGAAAATGAAGCTCTTTCAAAAGACAGTTATTCAATTTCACGCAATGAAAACCACATTACCCTTTGTGCAAGCGGAATCCGCGGATTCATCTTCGCATTCGGTATGTTTCTTCGCAAAATCGAAAAAAACGGCGATGCAGTCGCTCTTATTGAGGATATTTCCGGTATTTATTCACCTGACAAATCCATCAGAGGACATCAGATTGGCTACAGAACAACGCCTAATACCTACGATGCCTGGAGCTACGATGACTACCGCCGATATTACCTCGATATGATGTTTTTCGGCACAAATACCGTTGAACATATCCCATATCAGAGCGGTGTTTCGCACAGAAACCGCCTTATGAAATATGATGAGGAAGAATTCATAGTCAACGCATCGGCAATGGCTGATGAATTTGACCTTGATGTTTCCGTCTGGCATCCCAACAACGACGGCGAAAGCATTGAGTTTGCGGTAGAAAGACGCAGAAAACTCTATAAAAAAATGCCCAGACTCAATGTTGTTTTTCCTCCCGGAGGTGACCCCGGCGAACTTCAGCCCGAAGAATTTGTTCTTCGCTGCCGAGAAATCGCAAAGGCCGCAAAAGCCGCACATCCCGATTGTCAGATGTGGCCGTCAGCACAGCAGCCTCACTCCATTCCTGATTGGGGAATCCGTTTCATCGGCGAAATGGAAAATCTGCCTGACGAAATTGACGGCGTTATCATCGGCCCTAACAAGGCGTTTCCGATTGATGAGCTTCGCCGCAGACTTCCTGCAAAATATCCCTTAAGACTCTATCCGGATATCACACATAATGTAAGATGCGAATATCCCGTTCATTTTGACCGCGATGATTGGCATTTTGCTCTCACAACAGGTCTGAGCCGCGAATGTACCAATCCCAGACCGCGTGAATACAGATTGATTCACCGCCTTACAAGACCCTATGTTATCGGCTCTGTCAGTTATTCCGAGGGTATAACCGACGATGTCAACAAGGCTGTATGGGCAGATATGGATTTCTTCCCCGATTGCGACCTTAACACTTCTCTGCTCGATTATTGCCGACTCTTCTTCTTCGGCGCAGATGCACAGAAGTTGGCTGATGCCATTATGCTTCTCGAATTAAACTGGCAATGCGACCCTGCGGAGAATCCCTCAATTGACAACACCCTTCGAATTTTTGACGAGCTTTCCGCTGATTATACCTTCCTCAATGATAATTGGAGATTCCTTCAGCTTTATATGAGAGCGAAATGCGATTGGGTGCTTCGCCGCAGAAGACTCTTTGAGCTCGGTCTTATCAAAAAAGCAGAGCGCGAAATCAGACTCGGCAAACTTGACTCGGCAAAAGAAATTCTTCTCACCGATTTTGACGAGAAGTATAAGAAAATCCGTAATGACATAACCGACCTTGCCGCAAAACTCTTTGACCTCATCGGTCTGCAATCGGATGTTGAAAATTACTGCGCAGACGGTTGGGAAAGAGGCGCAATCCTCGAAACAATGGATTTACCGATAACTGACAGAAAATGGCTTCTCGGTAAACTTGAAGCCGCCGCAAACGCAGACGATTCCGCTTCATATATGAGCAGAATTCTTGACCGCAACAGGATTGACGGCGATGAATACTATTTCTCCGTTGCCCTTAACGGTCTCGAGCAATGCGGCGTTGCACAGACAGGCGAAATATATATGAATTTCCAGGGTGACAGACCGAATGTCAACAACGGCTCGATGCCTGTTTGTATGTTTAAAGTTTATGATAACCTTACCTTCAAGTGTAAAATCGGCGGTCTGACCGCAGACTGCGATTATGAGCTGAAAATAACATATGTAAACAGAAAAATTGATTCACACAGCCACAAGGTTGCAATCAACGGCGTTACCATCTATGAGGGTGCTCAATTCGGCGGAGAAACAGACGAAGCATTTGACGAAATGATGCTCTGCAACGGATTTGTAAGCGCAACTTACACAATTCCGAAAGATGTGCTTATCAACGGCTGCGCAGACCTTGAGTTAAGCGAGCCTGAAATGGGCGTTATGTTTACCGAGTTTGTTATCAGAAAAAAGAAATAAAATTCATCGGGAGGCATTCTGATGGGAAATATAATCAACATCAACAAAGACTGGAAATTTCATCTTGGGAACGCTGTCGGCGCAGATTATATGGGCTATGACGATAACGCGTGGAAAAGCGTTACCCTGCCGCACGATTGGTCGGTTGAATATCCGTTTGATGTATCCAACTCAAGCGGCACAGGCTATGTTTGCGGAGGTACAGCGTGGTACAGAAAGCGTTTCACTCTTCCTGATGATATATGCGGCAAAACAGTCCGCATAACCTTCGGCGGAGTTTATAAGCACGCCGCCTTATGGGTTAACAGTTACTATCTTGGCACATGGGCTTACGGCTATTCAACCTTCACTTTCGATATCAGCGAATTTATCCGCGAGGGCGAAAATGTTATCTGCGTACGCTGTGAGCACAACGAAACCGCTGATTCAAGATGGTTTACAGGCAGCGGTATTTACCGCGATGTTGAAATTGAAATCTGCGAAAAAAATTGCTTCGATAAAAACGGTATTTTCGTTTCAACAAAAAGCGTTGACGAAAATAACAATGCCATTATTGCAATTGAATATTCAGCCTTCGAATGTGACGGCGCAGAATTTTCGGTAATAAAAGAAGGCAAATGCGTTGCCGCAGCAAAGGCTGACGGTGCGAAGAATAATATTGAATTCACCGTTACCGATGCCGATTTATGGTCACCTGATTCCCCTGCAATGTATTCGCTCGCCTGCAGGGCAATCAAGGACGGAAACATCTCTGACGAGGTAATAATTCCCTTCGGCATACGCACATTCAGATTCGATGTCGATAAGGGTTTCTTCCTTAACGGAATCAATATGAAGCTCAAGGGTGTGTGCGTGCATCACGATGCAGGTGCACTCGGTGCGGCTGTGCCTGCCGCCGTATGGGAGCGAAGATTACGCAAATTCAAGGAATCAGGCTGTAACGCATTGAGAACTGCACACAATCCCCCTTCAGCCGACCTGCTTGACCTTTGCGACAGACTCGGTCTGCTTGTAATGGACGAAGCATTTGACGAATGGGAAGGCACAAAAAATAAATGGTGGCAGGGACACAATGTTTATCCGCCAAAGAAATTCGGTTATGCAGAGGATTTTCCGCAATGGCATAAAGCAGACCTTGAAGCGATGATTCTGCGTGACAGAAACCATCCTTCGGTCATCCTCTGGTCAATCGGAAACGAAATCGATTATCCGAATGACCCATATGTCACTCCCCTTTTTGATGAGGTGCTCGGCAACAATGACGCCAACAAGCCTGCACAGGAGCGCAGATACGACGATAAAAAACCTGATGCACGAAGACTTACAACCGTTGCAAAAAAGTTGGTTGATATCGCTCACGCCGTTGACCCGACAAGACCTGTGCTTTCAGCACTCTCATTCCCTGAATTATCAACAAAAACAGGATTTTCAGAAACACTCGATATTCTGGGCTATAACTACAGAGAGCATTTTTATGAAACAGACCATACACTCTTCCCTCACAAGGTCATCCTCGGCAGTGAAAACGGTCACGACCCTTCAGCCTGGTATGCAGTTAGGGACAACGATTATATCAGCGGACAGTTTCTTTGGACAGGCGTTGACTTTCTCGGCGAATGCAGAGGCTGGCCCTTCAGAATTTCACAGGCAGGTATGCTCGACCTTTGCGGCAACGAAAAACCGCTTTTCTTCCGAAGAAAGGCAATGTGGACAGATGCTCCGTTTATAAAAATTGCCGTTTCAAAGGGTGACGCTAATCACTCGAATGTATGGACGGACAACTTTGTTTACCACGCAGAAAAAGGCGAAACTGTTTCGGTAAGCTGCTATACAAATCAGCCTTCGGCAGAGCTTTTCCTCAACGGTAATTCGTTCGGCAAAAAGGATGTCACAGACTATCGTGTGACCTGGGAAATCCCGTTTGAAGAAGGTATCCTGACCGCAGTTTCAGGCGAGGCAACTGATACTCTTGCTTCTCCCAAAAATGCTGAAAAAATTGTTTTAGATCCGTACAACACCTCGGGTGAAATCATTCAGATTGAGGTTTCTCTGCGCGATAATGACGGCAATATTTCGTGCTCGGATGACAGGGATATTTATTATCAGATTCTCGGCGACGGCGAAATTCTCGGAATTGAAAACGGAAAACCCGATGACCTGACCTGCTACGCAGAGAAACACCGCTACACCTTCAACGGCAGAGCAATTGTTTATATCAGACTAAACAATTCTCCCCTTCTTCTTCACGCATTCACAAAAGACGGTCTTTGCGCCGATATAAAGTTATAAAAAACATTCACCCTCTCTGCTTCTTGTTCATAGCAAAGAGGGTGTTTTTTTCAGTTCTTTTCAATTTTAACCTTAACGGGTTTGCGGTTTTCAAAATATGTAACATATTCAAAGCCGCATCTTTCGGCAATCGCATAGCCGTCGTCGATATTTGCTCCTACATGCTGTGTAAAATGAGCATCCGAGCCGAGGGTGAGATATTCGCCGCCGAGCTCCTTATATCTTCTGACATAATTTTCTGTAGGCATAGTCTTACCGATGGGCTGACGAAGACCGCTTGTGTTGATTTCAAGCGCCTTGCCGTTTGCAATAAGAGTTTTGAAAATCTCATCAATAATTTCGTCAAAACGGCTCAGCTCAATTTCGTTTCTGCCTGCCTGCACGATATATCTCATCGGATAAGTCAGATGAGCAAGGGTATCGAATCCGTTCCATTTTGCAAGAAGAAGCATTTCGTTGAAGTATTCATCGAGAAGCTCATAAATCCTCTCCTCGGTCATACTCTTATAATCAAGGTCACCGAAATCGGGCATATTGCGAAGATTATGTATTGAGCCGATAACAAAATCGTATTCGTATCTTGCGAGAGATTTTTCGGTCAATTCAACATCATAGGTCGGCTGACCCATCTCAATTCCGCGAAGGATTCGAATGTTATCCTCACCAACAACGGACATAATATCCTCATAGCTTGTCTGCTGACGCACGCCGAGATTGTGTCTTTCATAAAAATCAACATCAAAATGGTCGGTAAAAGCAATCGTTGCAAGCGGAGCATTAACAGCAGCCTCAACCATCTCTGACGCAGGATAATTGCCGTCAAAGGAGCTTGATGTGTGCATATGCAGATCGATTCTGTTTTTATAAACAGCCATAAAATCACCTCAAAATCAAACTTATAAGAGTATATCACAACCTGTCCGCAGTGTCAACAAATCAAAATCGGGGGCTGACGCCAATGCGTCAACCCCCTTTTTGTCAAGCGGTTTTATTTCATACCGTTTTCATAAGCCTCGATCATCTTCTTTACCATCTGACCACCGACGCTGCCGGCTTCCTTCGAAGTAAGGTCACCGTTATAACCCTGCTTAAGGTTAACGCCAACCTCGCGAGCAGCTTCCATCTTGAACTGGTCAAGAGCGGCTCTTGCCTGAGGAACTACTGAATTGTTCTTTGACATTTCGTTTACACCCCTTCACATTCAATTTGCGTTTGCCTTATTATTGTTGCAATCATTCAGGGGTTTATTAATGTTAATTTTTTGATTATTTTGAAAGTTTTGAAATAAAAACAATCCTCCTTTTGAAGGAGTAAAAAACAATTTTAACCCCCTCCGTCACTTCGTGACACCTCCCCTGCAGGGGAGGCTGCCAAAACTCTGCGATTCAACGACAAACACCCGTACAGCCGAAACTGTACGGGTGTAATTTTATCTGATAACGTTGATATTCTGAACAACTGTGCAGCTGATTCCGAAGAGATTTTTAAAGAACAAGATAAGCTTCTGGAAGAAACCTGTCTTGATTGTTACAACCTGTGAATCGGAAAGTTCGTTGCCGTTTGCGTCAAGGTAAACGTTGCCCATTTCATCAACAAGCACAGCGGTAACGTATTTTGTTCCGCTTTCATAATAAAAATCAAAGTTCTGACCTTCGCACACCTTTTCGCCGTCAACATACCAATAAACCTGAGCGCCATCGGGTTTGTTGGTTATGTCTGCAAAAAGCATAAGAGTATGACCGTAGTTGATTGATCTCATTCCGGGATTATTATTGATGCAGAACTCAACATCAACCTTACGAACATAACCGCATTCATCGCAAACACTTTCGGAATTGAAGCTGTGCGGATAAATTGCAGGAATAGTTTCGCCTGTGAAATAATCATCGCAGGTTTTGCAATAAAGACCTACACCCTGTCCTTCTGTGCAGGTGGGGGCATAGCCTTCACCTTCGGCTACAAAATGAAGATCCTTTGATTTAAGATCGGTATTATCTGCGTTGATTGCAATTGCGTCCCATTCTTCCTGAGTACCTGTGTAATGAACAGTTTTGAGATTAGGAGTATATTTCAACATAGTACTTGCGACGGATTTAACACCTGAACCGATAACAAGCTTATTCAGGTAAAAAGCATCCCAGCAAATTGCTGTTCCGATTTTTTCCACGCTATCAGGAATAACGAGAGTTTCTATTTTGCTCTGAGAAAAGACGGAGCTCATGATATCAACAACTCCGTTACCGAGCACAACTTCCGGAATATCTGAATAAGTAAACGCAGAGCTTCCGATAACCTTGACAGTATCGGAAACAATAACTTTCTTCAGATTTTTGTTATTATGAAAAGCGTAAGATTCAATTGTTTCAACGCCTGAAGGCACAGTAAACTCTGTCAGTTTTTTGTTATCAGGAAAATGGCACAGACTTTTTCCGTCTTTTGAATAAATTATTCCGTCAACACTTTTGTAAGTTGCATTGTCTTCAGCAACCTCAAAGCGTTCAAGAGAGTCTGCCCAAGGGAAAGCATAATAGTGGATATCGCTTACGGTTGAGGGAATTGAAACTGAAACGCAGTTTAAGGCTCGATAAAATACGCCTTGGGCAATCTCTGTTAAGCCCTCTTCAATAACAATCTTAACGATTCTGTCATCATATGCTTGCCAGGGTGGATTGCAGTATTCAACTTCGACTTTTCCCGTGCCGCTGATTGTGAGAGTTCCGTCGCTGTCAAGTGTCCAGATTGCGTTCTCACCTGCAGGACCGCCTGCATACGCTTCCGCATTTGCCGAAAGACTCAGTGCTGACACTGAGAAAAGCATTGCAACAACAAGGATAATACTTAAAATTTTGTTTGCAGTTTTCATTCAACTCTCTCCTTAATTGGGAACAACTTCATCAGTAATATAATGGTAAATACCACATTCGCACATAAGGCTGATGCCAAAAAGTCTGTGGATAGCGTTTGCGATTCTCCAGATGAATGCAAGGAAGGGATTTGCGCTGTGGCAGATATGCTTACAGATTTCGAAAAGTTCTTCACCGCAGCCATCGCAGACACCGTCAATATCCTCATCAAAATGATAATCGGGATCAAGATCATATTCATAGTGACCGATAATGAATTCTTCGCATTCGTTGCAGTAAATACCTTCTGAATAACCGTTGATTGTACAAGTGGAATCGGTTTTCTCGTAGTAAGTCATATCCATATGCACTGAGCCGTCATCGGCTGTGTGTTTCACTCTTTCAACCTTGATTGTAGCTTCACACTTTTCATAATAGCTGTGGCAACTGATGAAATATGTTTCGCCCGCAGTAAGATAATAGAAGATTCTGAACATCATTGTTTCATCATAATCATCATTATAAGAAAGATCATTAAAATCTTCGTCATAAAGTTTGCCTGAGCAGTCATGTGAATTTTCGCCGTAGACAGACTCGAAGCAATAAACGCCGCTTTCTTCAGGGATAAATCTGCCCCATCCATCTTCCATTTCATCGACTGCGCCAAAATTAACCGTATATTCCTCGCCTTCGGTCATTTCGATGCCTTCAAAAACAAGACCACATTCACAAACAACAGAGCAATTTTTGTTGCTGCCAACTTCATGTGTACATTCCTTTTCGCACTCTGTACAAACACCGTCAACAAAATTATGACCGCATACGAGGGTAACATCAACCTCTGCAGGGCCGTCATAGACTTCAACTGCGAAATAATATGTTTCGCCTACAACGAAATAATGGCTGATGCAGAAATCGAGGCTATTGCTATCATCGTTATAAGCGATCTCGTTCATTCCTGAATCGTAAAGGGTGCACACGGTATCAACTTCACCCTCCATAAGTGACACAAACATCAGGGCTGCACTTTTTTCGGGAACGAATTTGATGTAGCAATAATCGCCGGAACCGTAATCGGGTGCAGTGACGGTAAGAACCTCGTCAACTGTGATTTCGATTTCTTCTGCAAATGCAAGAGGAACCGCTGACATTATCATAATAATTGCGAGAATGATTGATATCAATTTTTTCATTGATTTCAACTCCTTTTTATATAATTCGCTACATTGCTTTTATAGCTTATTTAAATTTTAATTCATTCAATAAATATTGTCAATATTTTCTCTTAAAGAAATCAAAAAGGACTGCACCAAAATCGGAACAGTCCTTTGTAAATTTAATTATTCGCCAAGGAAGTATCTGCCGTAAGCGTCTGCCGCCTTAAGAGCTGCGCAAACCTTTTCGGGAGTAATCTCGAAAGGCATATTGTGGATTGTTTCACCCTCTGCGCAAGCTGCAGCTGCAACTGCCATAAGCTTCTCATCAGTAACTTCTGTAACACCGAGTTCCTTGAAGGTTACGGGAAGACCGAGTTCAATGCAGAATTCAACGATTCTTTCAAGCTCGTCGCCGTCAACATTTTCAAGAACAAGCTGTGTAAGTGTACCGAAAGCAACCTTTTCACCGTGATACATATGATGGCATTCGGGGAGAACGGTAAGACCGTTGTGAATAGCGTGTGCGCCTGCAAGACCGCCGCTTTCGAAACCGATACCGCTGAGAAGAGTATTCGCTTCGATAACCTTTTCAACAGCTTCTGTGCAAGCACCTGCTTCAAGAGCAATCTTTGCCTTTACGCCTTCTTCCATAAGAGTATCAAAGCAAAGCTTTGCAAGAGCCATTGCAGCGCAAGTTACCTTGCCGCCTGCGCAAGTGCCTGCATCCTTTGCCATAACAGCTCTTGCTTCAAAATAAGTTGCAAGTGCGTCGCCCATACCTGAAACTGTAAGTCTTGCA
Source organism: Acutalibacteraceae bacterium (assembly GCA_045634985.1). Classification (GTDB taxonomy): domain Bacteria; phylum Bacillota; class Clostridia; order Oscillospirales; family Acutalibacteraceae; genus CAG-177. The sequence goes on from JAZRBF010000003.1 coordinate 32,361, forward strand.
GGTGAAGCTGCAATGATATCAGTATCCATAAGAACCATATTGGGGTTAGCGGGAAGGAAGAGATACTCTTCGAATACGCCGTCATCAGTGTAGATAACGGAAAGAGCGCTGCAGGGAGCGTCGGTTGAAGCGATTGTGGGGCAGATAAGAACGGGTGTCTTGCAGTAATATGCAACAGCCTTGGAGGTATCAAGAATCTTACCGCCGCCGATACCGATTACAAGGTCGCAACCCTTTTCTTCCATAATCTTGATGAGTCTGTTGATTTCATTCTTTGAGCATTCGCCGTTGAAATAATCAAAAACAAGCTCAAAATCCTGACCTGCAAAGCTGCTTTCAACTGCTGCACCGATTCTCTTGTAACCTGCTGCAGTGATAAGAACAAGAGCCTTCTTGCCGTAGCCCTTTGCGTAATCATAAAGCTTTTTCATTTCGCCTGCGCCCTGAACATATTTGCCGGGGCTGATAAGAATTTTTGCCATTATATATTCTCCTTTAGTTTTTTATTAGATTTTACAATATATTGAGGTCTGTGTCAACCTGTAAGATTGTGATAAACTTTATTCGGCAATTCAACCTAAAAAAAGCTCCTCAAATCGTTTAAAAAGCCGATTTTTTTGAATCTTCCCATAAATATATTTACTTTAATAAATGATAATGCTAATATAGAAATCGAGCAATTTTCAGAAAGAGGTAATACCTATGAAAAAGATTTTTATGTCCGTTATCTCCGTTATTTTATGCTTCTGTTTCCTGATTCCTCCCGTTGCCGCATCGGCAAACGAAGAGGCAGAATATGATTCAATAGTCGAATATGTTGAAGAAACTGAAACAGACGCTGATACTCTCAAGCAAAAAAAGACTTTATCCCGTTTTGTAAACGGTCTGAGCAACTTCGTTATCAACGGAGTGCTCGGCAATATTCTTAAGCTCATCATCCCCGATTCAGCCGCTGTTGCTGATTACGAAAAGTTCAACCTCGATGAATACGAAGGTTTCTATGCAGGAACCGAAACATTCATCGATGAGCCTCAGGGCGATAAAGTCTGGAGCCTCGGCTACGGCAAAGCTTCCGTACTCCCCGATGACTTCGGCACAAAGAAATACGCAAAAGGCGCATATATTCCTTATATTTTCGGTGACGATATGTATACCGATGAAGACGGCAACAAAGAAGACCTTATGGTCAGAGCAGTTGTTATGAATGACGGCTCGGGCAGAGGAAATGTTGTTTTCATCGCTCTTGATGCAATGGGCTTTGCAAACGCAGATGTAAGAACAGTCCGCAATGCACTCAAGGACATCGCTGAAGAATATAACATCGTCAGCATCAACATCTCCTGCACTCATATTCACACAGGTATCGACTCCCAGGGCGTATGGACAGACCCTCTCGGATGCATTGTAAACAATGTTTTCAGCAAAATTACAGGCAATGTCAGATTCGGTGTTGAGCGTTCATTCATCGATTCAGTTGTAAGAGGCTCAAAAGAAGCTGTGCAGGCGGCTCTCGATGATATGACAGAGGGTAAACTCTACTACTCAAAAATCGACGGCACAGACTATGTTTATGACAGAACAGCTCCCATCGCACTTGATACAAATATTTATAAGCTTGAATTTGACCCCACTGACGAAAACAAGACTCCCACAATCATCGCAACATTCGGTTGCCATCCCGAATCAGCAAGCTATGACTGCGCAAGCGCTGACCCCGAAAAGTCACTTTCCTTCGACAAAAAGTTCACTCCCGATTTCATCTGGAGCGCTGAAATGGTTATGAATGCCGCAGGATATAACTTCATCTTCATTCAGGGCAATGTTTCAACAGTTACATCCGCAAGATATTATACAGGTGACGGCGTTGACGAATTCCCCGGCAATGCACACTACACTTCCGTACGCTACGGTTACGAAATTGCATATATTCTTCTCGGTATGAATATGGATACCGACGAAAGAATCAAGCTCAACGAAGAAACCGGCGACAGACTTGGTGTAAATACCCTCTCGGATGTTGAAAGATATACAGTATGGTACGAAGGCCTTGAAACCGTTGAAGCAACAGAAGTCAAGCCTGTCCTCAACATCAGAAACAAGCAGTTTACCGTTAAAATCGACAACAATATCATCGTTCTTCTCGGCAAAACCTCCGTTGCTGATAACTTCATCCTCAAGGATAATTTAGGCAGATATTATACCATTTCAGAAGTCGGTTATCTTGAAATCGGCGACGAAATGAAGGTGTATATGTCCCCCGGCGAAACCTTCGGCGAGCTTTTCCTCGGCGGTGACGGTGCAGAAGGCTTCGAGCTCACTCCCATCAGAGAATACACAGGCGAAGACATCATTGTTATGGATCTTATGAATGATGCCGCAGGCTATGTTGCAAACCCTGCAAACTATTGCCTCGCAGGTATTCAGTACAACGCAGAAAAAGATGCGTTTGACAGCGACACCTGGTGCCTCATTTCCTACGGCAAGGGCGCAGCCCCCTCATTCATCGGCAATTTCTATGATATTTATGATTCAGTAAGATAAAATCAAAAACCCTGCATCCAAAAAAATGCAGGGTTTAATCAATAAAAATGAAAAAAGGAGAAAAGCTATGCGTTACGCAAAGAAATTCTTAAGCATTGCTCTGGCGCTTGTTATTATCGCATCATCATTCTCCCTCGCTTTCGCCGCTGACAACGGCTTTGAAATTTTGCAGGCAGTTATCGTCACCGATTCCGACGCATCAATAACCGATAATTACGCCGCAAACAGATTAAAATATTATCTCGACGAAATAACAGGCAGCAACATCGCAATTGTTACTGATTCGGATGCGGAATACAAAATCACCGTAGGCACAGCAGAAACAGACTCACCTGACGGAAGCTACACCATCACTTCAACCGAAAATGAGCTTGTTATTCTCGGCTCGGGTAACAAAGGTACAATCAACGGCGTCTACGCCTTTCTCGAGAAATTCTGCGACTGCCATTGGTATGAATCCGAAGTTATTATCATCCCTGAAAACAAATCTCTCATCGTACCTTCGGGAATTGACATTGAATATACACCGTTTTTTGAATATACAGAAACTGACACAGCAAGCGCAAGAGACCCCGAATTCTCAATTGCAAACGGTCTGACGGGCGGAATTTACAAAAAGCTCTCCGCCGAGCAGGGCGGCGCGGTTGAATACATCGGCGGATCAAGTCACACACTTGTTAATCAATACTGCAAACCCTCCGATTATTTTGACGAGCATCCCGAATATTTTTCGCTCATCAATGGTTTCCGCACTAAAGACCAGCTTTGTCTGACCAATGAAAATGTCAAAGATATAGTAACGCAAGAGGCACTTGCCCAACTTGAAAAATATCATAATCCCGAAGCATCGCTTCAGATTCTTTCAATCACTCAGGCTGATAACAGTAGAAATTGCCAATGCAAAAACTGCAGAGACCTTGACGAAGCAACAGGCTCTCCGGCAGGCACGATGCTCACATTTGTGAATGAAATTGCGGCGCGAATCAAAGCCGCAGGCAAATACGACAATGTTGCAATCGACACCTTCGCTTATCAATACACCAGAGAAGCGCCGACAAATGTAATCCCCAGAGATGATGTTATCATCAGACTTTGCTCGATTGAATGCTGTTTCGGTCACACTCTCGATGACCCGAAATGCAAGGCAAACGCAGAGTTTATGCATGATTTGCGTGAGTGGAGCGAAATCTGCGACAGACTTTACATATGGAATTACAACCTCAACTGCGACGAAAGCATCAACATCTATGCAAACTTCGGAGTACTTCAAAGAGATGTTCAGATTTTTTATGAGCATAATGTAAAGGGCATCTATCAGCAAGGCGTCTATTATATTGATGAAAGTGACGGAGAATTCGGCGAAATGAAAACCTATCTGCTCTCCAAACTGATGCAAGACCCCTATCTTGATTTTGACGAAGAGATGCTTGGATATCTCATCGGAGTTTACGGCCCCGGCGGACAGTATCTCAAGGAATTCATTGACATCGTAACAGACCACGCAGTAACGGATTACAAGCATTTATACCTTGAAGAAGATTCAAGATTCTCGCTTCCCGGAATGATGCCCCGGGAAATCAGCCGATGCGATAAGCTCTGGGAGTTTGCAAAAGCAGAAGCTGAAAACGAAGACCAGCTCAATCAGATTCTCCGCTCGGAGCTTTGCTGGAGATATTGGAAATGCTCAAATATGGCATCTGAATTCTCGTTGCTTCAGCATCCCTATCTCCGGATGAAGGCAAGAAAAGACCTTTATAACGATTTCGTAAAATTCGGCGTTACAAGAATGGGCGAAAGACCGAATCACGAACTTTCAAGCAATGATCTGCGACATCTGACAAGAAGAATCTACACCTGGATTACGCTCTACGACGAGCCTGTCTGGGACGCAATCAACCCCTATGCAGTTTCATTCTACAATCTGCTTGAAAAGGTTTATAATTTCTTCCATCCGCAGTTATATTAAGCAACAAAAAAGGGACAGTTCACAATGAAGTGAACTGTCCCTTGATTTTTATGTTATCAGGAAATAGTTGCGAGGAAGCTGTCCATTGCTTTAACAACTGCGTTGAAAGCGTTGACAATTGTAAGCAGAGGCATTTCGGAGAAACCGTTTGAGCCGTAGTTATCATAGAGCCAAAGGCTGAGAGATGTGAAGAATGTTGAGGGCTCTTCTTCAACCTTTGCTTCTCTTACACCAATCTTAACGAGGATGTTAACAAGTCTGTCTTCAACCTCTTTCTGCTGACCGTCATAGGAAGCGGTGTTGCTCAGGAAGGCTTCTGCATCTGCGATTGCTGCTGCAAGTTCGGCTGCATCCTCTGCACTGAGAGCTGAAGTATCAACTGCCTTTGCCTGAGGAATGTATGTATTCTTGAGAGCTCTGGGATCTCTTCTTGCATTGAACTGGGGGAACTCGGGAACAGAATAAACATCCTTGATGTCATCTGTTGCAAGGAGTCTTGTTGCAAGAGCGATGATTGCATCGTTTCTTGCTGTCTGCTCGTGACCCTGACCGTCAAAATAGAATGTATGGTCGGGAAGAAGACCTGTTGATGCGTCAACAACATTGTCAGGTGAGATGTGGTTGTGTGATTCGTCGGAGCAGTTGGGGCTTGTGTTAGCCTGAACATAACCGTCGCCGAGAGTTTCGCCTACGATTGCGCTGTGAACGCCCATTGCTGTTGATGAAAGATGGATAATACCGTCAGCGTTGTCATCATTCCAGGAGTTACCGATGAGATACATATTTACATCGTAGTCAACGATATTGTAAACCTCAACACCCTTATCAACAAGCTTCTGGATGTTGTCAAGCGAATTGAGCTGTGCATTGTAGAACTTATCGGTCTGCTTCTTGATTTCAGGCTTGTCAGCAAGAAGAGCTGCCGATGCTTCGGGATAATATTCTTTCGGGCAAAGACCCCAGATGCTTGTGATGTTTGCGCAGACCTCTTCAACAAGGCAATCTGCAACATTGTGAAGAACACTTTCGAGCACCTGATCGGGAAGAATTCTTGCGATAACTTCAATCATTCTTGCATCTTCTTCGTCCATAAGAGCCTCAAGGAAACCGTTATAGAGGAAATCTGTGTCAAAGAATGCGAAATTCTTTGTAAGAAGGTCGCCAACGATTGTTGAGCCGTTGAGCGCGGGAACGATATAAACAACCTTATTGATATCATCCATAACATCGGGATAATAATCAAACAGAGCATTTGCAAGAGAACCGCCCATACTGATAGGAACAATGTTAACCTTTTCGTGACCTGTTTCTTCCTTAACCATCTTGATATAATCATAAAGCTCAGCTACGATATCATAGTTGTTGCTGAATGAGTTATATGCGAAATAGTAGAGGTGATCTTCGCCTGCCTGCTCGGCAAAAGCCTGAAGAGGAATGTTGTTATAAATCTGCTCTTTTTCGTAATCGGAGCATTCTGCAACGGAATAGAGATATTTCTCAACCTCAAGATTGCCTGTATTCTTGCCCTTTTCATCGCAAAGGTTTACTTCAAATGCATCAAGAACAATGCTGCGAAGAGCCTTTGAAAGACCCATATCACGCTGTGTGATGAGGGTAAGAAGAACGGGAACAACTGCCTTTGCAACGATTGAGCCTACATTGACTACTGCAGGGAATGCGCTGATTCTGTCGCCGTCTGCATCAAGAAGATAGTCGCCGTTATCATCGAGCGCCCATACATTGGACTGACCGATACCGGGAACTACGATTGCGGGACAGGTGTCGCAATTGCCGTTACACTCTGTTTTAACTTGTGCGGATGCAACAATTGATGCCGCAGAAATAACGAGTGCGATTGCGAGGATGACTGAGATAACTTTTTTCATAATCTAACCCCTTTTTCTGAATTTTATTTACATTAAGCAAGTGCATATCCTTGCTCATCAAATCAGAATGAAAATATTATAACCTACTTTGTTATGTTGGTCAAGAAAATTCATGTTGTTTCGGAAAATATTCCTGTTATATTTTTCAACCGATAGTCAAGGGCTCGGACTGAATTCCGTAGCAGTTTTCCGCAACAATTTCAAGCTTATATTCCCCTGCAGGAAGATTTTCAAGCGCAATCTGAACGGTTGACGGAACTTTATATCTGTAATACTTCGGAACAGTTTTGCCGACAGGTGTTCTGTTGCCCTCGGAATCAACCGCAAAGGCTCTGTAAATGAATATCGGCATACCGTCAACGGATTCAGCCGCATCGAAAACAACCTTTTTGTTGCTGACCTTTATTGAAGCTTTTTCGTCAAACACAGGTGCTTTGGAACGCTCAAGCTGTTTTTCGGGAGTATATTCTCTCTCAAAGGGACTGCCGAGGATATATTCGCAAAGATATTCTTCTGCAAGCAGGTCAACTGCTCTCAGGCGGATACGGTTTTGAGAATCAATCTCAACAACCCAGAAGGTTGAAGTGCTTCTGTAATTCTGCGGATGAACAGTTTTGACATCGTCAACCGTAATCTCCGCATAGTAAAGACCGCCTGTACCGAAAGCGGTATATTCACCCTGCCAGATTGAACGTGCATCATTAATCGGATAATGCGAATGACCCGAGAAATCAATAACCTGCGGATAATTTTTGAGGATATCCGCAAAATCGGGCATTCCCCAACCCTCAAAATCGGAGCTGCCGTAAACTGTGTTTGAAATATGTTCGTGCTGAATAACAAAAATCGGCTTTGATTCATCGTCTGCAACGGCAGCATCAAGCTGCTCAATCAACCATTTCTTCTGATTTTCGTCGTAATGTTCGCCTTCAATCGGCGAAGCAGAAACACCGATGAAATGGAAGCCGTTGATTACTCGGTGGAAATCAGTTTCCTGCCCTGTTAAATTGGTATAAAGCTCAAGAGATGACTTGCCGATGTTTCTGTCATCATGCGAAGTTGAAATCGTTGCAAGAAACTGCGTGTCCCCCTTGAGGACAGGTTTTATCGCCGCCTTGATGCTTCCGAAAGCAATCTTTGTGCCCATATCGGTAACATCGCCTGCAATCAGTACTGCATCAAGTTTATTGTATTCGTCATCGGTTTCGGCGATTTTATAGCCGAGCTTTATCATTCTCTGCAGACGGGTCGACTGCACATCGCCGATTGTTGTGATATGCGAATCGCTCGTGACAACAAATCGTGTTACAGGCACAAAATCTCCCGTATCCGCAGGTGCTTTGGGATTTGCAAAGATTGAAACAAATGAACCATATGCGATTAAGACAGAAAGAAATATGGGGGCAATATTCATTTTAACTCTCCTTTTTTCTGTATCTGTAAAGCGCTATCAATGACGAAATTATACCTGCGACCTGAGCAAAAACAGCCGTTGAGCCGAGTATTGTGTGATAAACTGTCCAAAGTGAAAGATTAACAAGGAGCATAATTCTGATATTCTGCTCTTTCTTCTGAAATACCGCGAGCATATAGAATACCGCAGCAACAGTTGAAAGCAAATCCATCGGGCCCTGATAACCGCAGACACCGCCTGCAACATAAAGCACAAGGAAGATTATCTGCTCTGCAAGTGAGGATTGAGTGCCCTTGAATTCGTGAACAAGCGAAACAATAAGCTGAAGCACCGCAACGCTGCAAACAACAACGCCTGAATTGAATCCGTCAAGCAAAAGAATATTTGCCGCTGTCATTGCATTGACAAGCACAGAAACGATGAGCATCTGTTTTTTCTTTTCTAACTGCAAAGTCACAATAACGCCGATTGTGACAAGAATTCCGAGAAATTGCGCTATGTAATATGCCATAAATCCACCTGAAAACAAAAAATATATTTTCATTTTAGCACATAGAATCCGAAATTACAATAGAGCATTATGTAATTATTTTCATATAAGTTGTATATTTATTGCACAAAAAATATTTACTTTTTATAAATTTAATGTTAAAATGAAATAATAATTAACCGAAAAGAGGTATTATAAATGAAAAAGAAGATTTTATCGGTTGTTTCAGTATTCCTTGCCTTTGCTGTTATGCTCACGGGTATGGTAACTGCCGGCGCGGCTGATGCAGAAGCGGCAGATAACAGCGGAATTATTTTCTGCACAAACATTATCAACGGTCTGCTCAACGCAGTTTTCAAGGGTTTCGGCTCACTCTTCCCCAAGGATTTCGAAACTGTTGATGAATATTTTTCCAAGGAAAGCGAAAATTTCTATGAAGGCACAGAAACCTTCCTTGACACCCCTGCCGAGGGTGCAAAATGGCAGCTCGGTTTCGGTAAAGCAAGTATGGTGCCCGAAAACCTCAAAGACGGTACAAAAGAATATTACACAGGCGGATATTTCACCCAGAAAATCAACGGAGTATATGACGACCAGGGTGCAAACGCTGTTGCTTTGAATGACAAATCAGGCAGAGGCACTGTTGTTATGGTTGCTATTGACGGTATCGGCGTATGCAACGATGATGTCCGCACAATCCGCGCTGAAGCTGAGCGCAAGCTCAAGGAAGAAGGCGTGACAAGCGACATTGTTGCAATCAACATCAACAGTACTCATTGCCATACAGTTATCGACACTCAGGGCTTCGGTCTTGAGCCTCTTATCAAAACAGTTTTCCAGAATCTTTTCTCATTTCTTCCCTTTGTTGAAAAAACAAGAAGCATTGACCCTGAATTCTATGAGCTTATGATTGACGGTGCATCAGATGCAATCGTTGAAGCATATCTTTCAATGGAAGCAGGCGAGCTTTATTATTTTGAAACCGCAGGTATCGGTTACAGCGAAAGAAACCAGAATTATCTCGATGACGAATACGGCTATATCTTCAACAAGAGATATGATATGGAAGGTTATCAGCATGTTATCGCTTGTTTCAAATTCGTTCCTTCCAACGAAGAATCCGCGCCCACAGTTATTGCAAATGTAGGCGGTCATCCCACAACAATCAACAGAGCAACAAAGCTCCTCTCTGCTGACTACCCCAACTACATTGAGCAGAAGATGAACGAAGCAGGAATGAACTTTATGTTTGTTCAGGGCGCGCAGTCCCCCATCTCTGTTAATGCAGGCGCAGTTGAAACCGAATCAATCCTCGCTGAAATCGAGGCTGAAATCGCCGCTGATGCAACAGCAAAGGATTATGAGCAGGCAAAGAAGCTCGGCTATGAATTCGCAAGAATCATCATCGATGCCGAAGAAAACGCAACACGCGTTGAGCCGATGCTCAATGTCAGAATGGAAGAAGTAAAAATCCCTCTTGAATACGGACTTATGGAGCTCGGTGCAGTTTCCGATCTTCTCGGAATGACAGTTGTAAAAGACAAATCTGCACCTGCAGGCTATTCAATCATCTCCGAGGTAGGTTACCTTGAAATCGGCACAGACATCGCAATGGTTACAGTTCCCGGCGAGCTTATTCCTCAGCTTGTTTACGGAAATGTTGTTGACAAGACTCAGTCATATCTCGGCACAGACTGGGATTATGATTACACAGCGGATATCATCGGGGAAGGCAAGACCGTTCTTGTTATGGGTCTTTGCAACGATGCAATCGGATATATAGTTCCCGATAATGACTACGCTCCCTTCATCGCCGATTCACTCTGGAACACAGAGCTTGGCGAAAAGCTCTTCGGCAAGGCTCAGCGTCACTATGAAGAAATGCTCTCCGCAGGCAGCACCGCAGGCTCATCCGTAATCGGTGCACTCAACTCGATTGTTAAAGAATATAACTAATTTGACAAAGGAGTAAAATTATGTCGGCTAACAACGAACATAAATCAAGCGCAGAAGCGTTTGAGGAGCTTCGCAGACAACAAGAGAAGAAAAAGAAAGACTCCGTTGCGAGCAAAACTCAGGACCGCCGATATGTCGGCGCAAAAGAGTCTGTCGGCTTCATTATCTGGGATGCCGCTCAAAGTTTCAATATCAACATATATTCAACCCGATTTATCACGAGCATCGTTGGTGTTGACCTCGGATTGCAGACAATCGTCAACACCATCAACAGCGTCTGGGATATCGTTAACGATATCTTCTTCGGCGCAGTTATTGACAAGACAAGAACACGTTGGGGTAAATTCAGACCCTATCTTATGTTTCTTGCAATTCCCGGATGTATACTCACCTGCCTTTATTGGCTGATGCCCCATCTTTTTGAGGGCACAACCCAGACAGATATTGTAAAACTTATTTTCTATCTGATTCTGACGGTTGCTCGAGAAGGTATCACAACCTTCCAGACAATTTCAAGAACAGGTCTTATGTCCACAATAACACCGCACCCGAATGACAGAACAAGACTTATTACCCTGGCTAACTTTGCATCAGGATTTTTCGGCGAAAAACTTCCCGAGCAGGCTGTTACAATTCTCATTGACGTGCTCAGAAGTATGTACCTCAATGATTCGAGCAAACTCGCACAGGCATATACAAATCTTTTTGTAGGAATGGGTGTTTTCACCACCGTCGCGTCGAGCGCATCGTCATTCTGGTTCTTCTATAACTCAAAGGAAAGAGTTATGCAGTCCATCAAGACGCCGAGCGTTATGATGTCAATCAAATCCGTTATCCGCAACAAACCGCTTCTTCTGATTACCCTTTCGGATTTCCTCAGCGGTTTTGCAATCAAGGGTAGCGAAGATGACTATTACACAGACGTTCTTCATTTCTCATCAATGACACTTGTTGCAGGTATTCCTGCGGCACCCATCAGCCCCTTGAGTTATTCCTGGGTACCCTGGATGAGAAGACGATTCTCAAGCCGTCTGCTTTATATCCTCGCAAAAGAAATCGGTAATATTCTCTATATCCCCGTTTTCCTTTTCGGCTGTATCGGTATGAAAAAAGATTACTCGGGCGGTATGTATCAGAAGGTTGTTCCCATGGGCTTTGCAATGGCTCTCTGGGAAATCATCTGGACTCTCTTCTTCGGTCTTAAATCCGTTATCGGAACAGAAATGTATAACGAGGCGATGGACTACTGCGAATGGAAAAACGGCTACCGTACAGAGGCTATGGCATCTGTTGCAAAGGGCATCGCAGCCAAGGTTTCATCCAACACAAGCGCAGTTGTAACCACCGCAATCAAGAAAATGATCGGCTACGAAGCCAACGCATTCAGAACAGGTCAGGAGCAGACAGATAAGGTTAAATTCTTCCTTTTCGCAATGTTCACAATCATTCCTGCTGTTACAGGCTCGCTCGGAATTATCCCGATGCTCTTCTATGACCTCAACAATGATAAGAAAGAAAAAATGTATGCCGAGCTTCTTGAGCGCCGCAAGCTTATGTCCGATGCCGTTGAAAGCGATGACGAAGATATGCTCGACCTCGCAGTCAATGCACAGATTAATGTCGGCGAATAAAAATTCAGGAGAACACCTATGGAAATAAGATATATCAGACCTGATGAAGCGGCAGATTACCAGAAGGTTTCCGCGGCCTCATTCATCTGGAAATTCAATGCCGAAGAGGACAATACCGTTGAAGTCCCCGTCATCGCGGCATTCGAAGACAACAGGCTCATCGCAGGCGTTGAAATTTTTGATTTCAGAACAAACTATTGCGGCAATTTCCTTAACTCGGTTGTTATCAGCGGAGTTTGCAGTATGCCTGAATGCCGCAGAATGGGCGGTATCCGCGAAATTTTCAGAAACATCGGTGAAACAGCAATCGAAAATGATTGGACTCTCGGTTTTCTTCATCCGTTTTCAATTGCATATTATGAGAAATTCGGTTATTCAACCCTTAACCATATGTTTACGGTAAAAGTCCCCTTTGAAGGACTTAAGAATATTCCGCGAAGCACCGATGTTGAACTTTTCACAGGCGAGCAATTCAAAGAATTAAGCGCGCTTCACGCGAAATGCGCTCTGAAAGAGAATCTGATGACCCTGCGTGAAGAAAAAAAGCATTTCTGCGACACTCCCCTTGAAAGCGCAGATTATACCTATATTCACCGCAACAAAGAAGGCGAAGCAGACGGATATGTCCGCTTCACCGTAAAAAGACCAAACGATGTTGTCGTTGAGGATTTATATGTCCTCAATCCCGAAGCACTTTATTCGCTTGTCGGTTTTCTCCGCAATTATGACGGAATCACAAAAAATCTGATTGTCAGAAAGCAATATCAGGGCTCGCCTTTTGTTTGCCTTGCCGACAGAATCGACAATGTCACCTGCAACGCCGAAGGCGGCGCGGCAGCCAGAATCTACAATATGCAAAAGCTTCTTGAAACCAACGAATACCCCGAAAAACACGGCAAATTCCGCGTTAACATCATCGATGAATTCGAGCAGAATAATGGTATTTTCGAGGTTGAATATCAGAACGGTAAGGCTGTTGTTACCAAAAAGCAAGACGGCGAATGGGACATCTCACTGACCGCCTGCGCCGCCGCAAGGCTGATGCTTGCAGGCGAAGGTCATAACGCACACAGCGCATCATTCATCAACGGCGTTAAGCTCAACGGCGAGGCCGAAGATTTCTTCAGAGCCTTCCCCTTCCGCATAACAAGATTCTGCGACAGCACCTGGTCAATATAAAACAAGAAAAAGAGAAACCGCAAACAGTCATTCATCTGACCGTTTGCGGTTTTTGTTATTTTAACTATTGATTATTCAGCGGCTTTTTCTTCTGCGGAAGCGAGACTCTGTGCAAATTCAAGTTCTTCCTTCTTGCCGATATTATAGATGAACTGCATTGAAAGGAATGCAACAAGAGAGCCGACTGCAAGAACGATGAAATAGAGTGACTTTACATTTGTTCCGAAGTCTGTAGGCTGAATCTGATTTTCGCCCTCGACGAAGCCGATTGATGCAAGGCCGAGAGAAACAACTGCCTGACCGATGCCCTGCGCAAGCTTGCGGAAGAAGGAATAAAGAGCATAAAGTGAACCTTCTTCGCTCTTGCCTGTCTTGAGGTAGCTGACCTGAATACAGTCTGCAACGATAGCCCAGACGGAAATCTGGAATACTGTGTTACCGAGGTTAAGACCCATAAGGCAGACAACATAGAGAATCATACCCTTTGAATCGGGAGTAATGGGGGCAAAGAATGATAAGATACCTGCAACAGCGCCAATAAGCATGGTTGTTACAATAACATTCTTTTTGCCGAATTTTTTAGTAAGCTTACCGATAAGAGCCATAAAGATAACCATGGGGGCATAGCTTCCTATCATAGCAATACTGATTTTATCTGTATCTCTGAAGAAATACTGGAAAACCATATTGTTAAGAGACATTGTTGAATTGAAAAGAGCAACTGACGCAACAGAAGCAATAGTTGCACCAACCATAGCTCTGTTTGTAAAGAAGGATTTTGCAGATGAAATAATTGCCTTGAAGCCTA
>JAZRBF010000004.1:0-40025 GCA_045634985.1 Acutalibacteraceae bacterium
AAAAAAAAAAAAATCACAAAAAAACACCCGCCAACGGCGCTTGTTTTTTGTGCTTTAAATATCATAAGTTTCGGGGTAAAGTTCTTTGATTTTTTCCTGGAGAGCAAAAAAATCTTCCATTGCGGCGGGTTTTTGGTTCGGGTTACGAAGAATTGCCGCCGGATGAAAAGTTCCCATAACAAGGCGTCCGTCTTTTTCAATAAACTGACCGTGCTGTTTTGTGACCATAAAATCTTTTGAAATCAGTTTCTGTGCCGCAATTCTGCCCAGGCACACAATAATTTTCGGTTTCATAAGTCTTGTCTGCTCACGCAGCCATTCAATGCAAACCTCCTGCTCTTCGGGCAGAGGGTCTCTGTTTTTGGGCGGACGGCATTTTACGATGTTTGCAATATAAATATTCTTTTTGCGGTCAAGCTCAACCGCATCGAGAAGCTTGTCAAGAAGCTTGCCGCTTCTGCCGACAAAGGGCTCGCCCTGTAAATCCTCGTTTTCGCCCGGGCCTTCACCGACAAAAAGAACTTCGGCATTTTCGTTTCCTACGCCGAAAACAAGATTAGTGCGTGTTTTGCAAAGCTCGCATTTTTCGCATTTAAGGCAATCATTTTTGAGCTGTTCCCAATTTTCATACATTGTCGGAGTCCCCCTTTATTTTTATTGAAGCTTCGGCATCCTTGCGGATTTGCTCGCCGAGAGACTCCATTGAATCGAATTTTACTTCTCCCCTGATATATTTCAGCAGACGCACCTCAATGAATTTGCCGTAGAGGTCTCCGCTGAAGCCGAGAATGCAGGTTTCACTGCGCAAATCGGAATTTGCGAACGAAGGACGCAGACCGATGTTTGTAACGGAAGAATATTCCTTGCCGTCAACGATTGTTGTTGAAGCGTAAACACCGTTTTTGGGGAGAACAAAATTTGCACCGAAATGCTGGTTTATGGTTGGAGCGCCGATGAGTCTGCCTCGTTTGTCGCCGCTCACAACCTCATATTTATAGCGGAATTCTCTGCCGAGAAGGGTATTCGCAAGGGGAATATCACCGTTTTCAACGGCTTTGCGGATTCTTGTTGAGCTGACGGGAAGACCGTCAAATGTGATTTCGGGGCTTACGGAAAGCTCAACGGAAAATTCATCGCAGAGCGCCTTTAATTCTTCGGGGCCGCCCTCCCCTCCTTTGCCGAATCTGTAGTTTCCGCCGCAGCAGACAGCTCCGGCATTCAGTTTTCCGACAATGATTTTTTCGAAAAATTCGCGGCAGGAAAGATTTTTTATTTCATCGAAAGGAACGGTAACGCTTTCAGCACCGAGATTTGCAATGATTTCGTCACGCAGTCCGGTCTGAAGAATTTCGGCAGGAGCGTTGCCCGTCAGAGAAAGAAGCGGATGCGAATCAAAGAGCATCACAAGCGGAATAAACCCACGCTCTTTGTAAGAAAGAGCGCAGGTGATAACCGAAATATGACCTTTGTGAAGACCGTCGAAAGTTCCGAGAGCGACGGCGGTTTTCTGATTAAAGCTCATTTGATCATTTCTTTCTGAATTGCTGTTTCATACGCAGTTCTTTTGAGAGAATGCGTTTGCGAAGACGGAGCGAAGTGGGTGTAACTTCAAGAAGCTCGTCATCTTTGATGAATTCCATGCACTGTTCAAGGCTGAGAACGCTGTGAGGAACAAGGCGAAGAGCGTCATCGGAGCCTGAAGCACGGGTGTTGGTAAGGTGCTTTGTTTTGCAGACGTTGCAAACTATATCTTCATTTTTTGCACATTCGCCTACAATCATACCCTCATAAACGTCAACACCTGCAGGAATAAACAGACGGCCTCTGTCCTGAGTGTTGAAAAGACCGTAAGCGGTGCTGACACCTGTTTCGTGAACAACGATTGAACCTCTTTCGCGGGTTACGATGTCACCTTTATAGGGTGCATAGCCGTCGAAAAGCTGATTCATAATGCCGTTGCCGTTTGTATCGGTGAGAAATTCGGCTCTGTAACCGATAAGACCTCTTGAAGGGATGCGGAATTCAAGATGGGTTGAACCGCCTTCGCGAGCGCCCATATTTTCAAGTTCACCCTTGCGTGAACCGAGTTTTTCAATAACTGCGCCGACATACTGCTCGGGCACTTCAACGATGAGGATTTCCATCGGCTCGAGGAGCTGACCGTCCTGCTCCTTGAAGATAACCTTGGGTCTGGAAACCTGGAATTCATAACCCTGACGGCGCATTGTTTCGATGAGGATGGAAAGATGAAGCTCACCTCTGCCCGAAACCTTGAAGGTATCGGTGCTGTCGGTTTCTTCGACTCTCATACTTACATTGGTTTCAACCTCTTTGAAAAGGCGGTCACGCACATTTCTGGAGGTAACAAATTTACCCTCTCTGCCTGCAAAGGGGCTGTCATTAACGATGAAATTCATCGAAATTGTAGGCTCATCAATTTTGATGAAGGGAAGCGGCTCAACGGTTTCGGGGTCGCAGGCAGTTTCGCCGATATTGATGCCGTCAATACCCGAAACGCAGATGATATCGCCTGCTTCAGCTTCTTCGCATTCAACTCTTGCAAGACCTTCAAACTGATAAAGACGGGAAACCTTGACATTCTGACGGCTTCCGTCATCCTTGCAAAGGACGATGCTCTGATTTTTTCTGATGCGTCCCCTCTCGACTCTGCCGACACCGATTCTGCCGACATAATCGTCATAATCAAGGCTTGAGAAAAGCACCTGAAGAGGCTCGTCGGGATTGCCGACGGGAGGATCGATATTCTCAAGAATAGCGTCGAAAAGAGGCTGCATATTGCCTTCTCTTGCGTTGGGGTCAAGGCTTGAATAACCGTCGCGTCCGCTTGCGTAAACAACGGGGAATTCAAGCTGGTCTTCGTCTGCACCGAGGTCGATGAAGAGGTCGAGCACTTCGTCAACAACTTCGTAGGGTCTTGCGTTGGGGCGGTCAATCTTATTGATGACAACAAGAACTTTCTTCTTGAGACCGAGAGCCTTCTTGAGAACGAATCTTGTCTGGGGCATACAGCCTTCGAATGCGTCAACAAGCAGAAGCACGCCGTCAACCATCATAAGGATACGCTCAACTTCGCCTCCGAAATCTGCGTGACCGGGAGTGTCAACGATATTGATTTTTGTGCTTTTATAATGAACGGATGTGTTTTTTGAAAGAATTGTGATACCTCTTTCGCGCTCGAGGTCATTTGAGTCCATAACTCGGTCAGCAACAACCTCATTATCGCGGAAAATACCGCTCTGCTTGAGCATTTCGTCAACGAGAGTTGTTTTGCCGTGGTCAACGTGAGCGATAATAGCGATATTTCTCAGATCTCTTTTCTGGGACAAGGGAATCTCCTCCATAGATAGAATATTTATGTAAAATGGTTATTGTTTTCAGATTTATGACGGCTTGTTTTCCCGATTATCGGGGCAGGTGCCGTTACCTGCCCCGACGGAAAGATGATTATTATTCGGAAACTGTGAAACCTTCTTTTTCACGCTTCTCTTTGAGCTCTGCAAGCATCTTTTCTTTTTCTTTGCCTGCAATTTTATAGAAGAACATGGGAATTGCGCAAAGGAGCATACTGATGCCGGGGATAAGCGAAACAAGCAGGAACATTGAGAATCTCTGATCCATTGCGATGTCAAATGCGAATTTGATTGTTTCGGTTGAAAGCATATCCTTCGGATTCATTCCGATAACCATATAGAGAACGATGATGCCTGAGGTTGCAAAGGCGTTGCCGATTTTGTTGATGAATCCCTGACAAGCGGAGCCGAGGCCGTTTTCTCTGTGACCTGTTTTGAGCTCCATATAATCGAGGCTGTCGCAAATCATTGCGTAGGAAACAACATTGATAACGCCGAGAGGAATTGACTGAATGATGATAAAGGGAGCAAGTACATAGATGCTTGCAAGACCTGTGAAATAGCCGATAACTGTTGTCAGAACACTTGCAACAAAGCCTGCAAGACAGGTTGTGATAACAATTTTCTTATAGTCAAATTTTCTCATAAGTTTCGGCATAAGAAGAGTTGTGCCGAACATACCGACAACGGTGCAAACGAGGAAAATTGTGTTAACAAGGCTGATGCTGGTTTCGTAAGCCTTTGTTTTCTCTGCAAGGGACATTGCATCGGTGATTTCGGGGCCGATATAGAATGAATAGCGGGCAACATGGATTGCGGCAGCCTGAACGAGATATCTTCCGCTGGAGAGAATACCCATAATAACAACAAGCATAAGGGGCTTGCACTTGAAGATTCTTGAAAGACTGCCCGGCTGACCGGGAACCTTTTTCTTATCGGGAAGAACAACCTTTTCTTTGATATGGAAATAGCTGTTCATATAGAGGATACCGCCAATTGCAACGGTAAGGATTGCGATGAGGAGATATTTTGTTTTGCCGAATGCTATGGGGTCGGTTGATTCGCTGATGAAAAGACCGACAACAATCGGGATAACAGCAAAGAAAACTTCGGGGAAAGCCGAGCCGATGCTGTTGATAATCTTTGTGAACGAAATAACATCGCTGCGTTCCTTTGAGTTGGGAGTCAGAACATTGGGAAGGCTCCAGAAGGGAACATCGGCAACAGTGAATGACATACCCCAGAGAACATAGACAACAGCCGTGAAAATCATAAGGGGAACACGGTCAAGGTCGGGGCTGAGGAACATCAGGATTGTGAGAACGGAGATGATGGGAGTTGCGATGATGATGTAAGGTCTCATTCTGCCTGTTTTGAGCGATTTTCTGTCAATAATCATACCCATAAGCGGGTCATTGATTGCATCCCAGATTCTTGCTCCGAGCATAAGCATAAGAACAAACATCAGGTCAAGCTGGAGGACATTGGTGTAATAGTCACTGATTTTGCCTGACATTGCGGCATAAATCATACCCTGACCGCCTGCACCGAGAGCATACATCCACAGCTCTTTTTTGCTGACATATTTTTTATCCTGCATAAAAGCCTCTCCTTTTATTTATTTTCGGCAGTTTTTCTTGCCCATTCTTCTTCGAATTTCACCTTGATGCCCTCATAAACTTCAGCAGGAACATCGGGATTGCCCTTTGAGTAGCTGGGAACAAGCATATCGCCTGCAACCTTTGCAACGGTGCATTCGGTATCGTTTCTCCATCTTTCTCTCTCTTCGGGATTGCGAAGGTCGGGAATATCAAGAGGAATACCGCCCTGAAGAACTGAACGGTAAGCAAACATACCGGGCAGGAACATATCCATTGCTTCGTAAACATCGATAACATCCATATTTTCTCTGCCTCTGACCGCTTCAACAACATTATACATAACATACCAGTCGGAGCCGCCGTGACCCGAAGGAGAAGCGAGGCGTGTGAAGTTATCGTTTGTTGAGGTAAGCTCGGGCTCATTTTTATTTTCGCCTTCAACCTCATCAAGGTTTGTGTAAAGCACATTGACATGACCTGCTTCGCAAGCATCCTCGCGAGCGCATTCCATTCTGCCCTTTGAACCGTAGATGCTGTACCATACGGAGTTTCTTGAAGGACCGACACCGTGAATGCTCTTGAGAACAGCACCGTTTTCAAGGGTAATCATTTCGATACCTGTGTGACCTGCCTTTGCACCCATTCTTGCCATTCTGGCGTTGAAGGGAAGCTCGAAGCCTGTTACCTTAACGGGTTTGAGACCTGTGATATGGATAAGCGGACCGATGGAGTGAGTGCAGTAATAGCAAGCGTGCATTGTGTTTCTCCAATGGTCGGGATCGCCGAATGTGATGTTGTGCCAGATGTTTTCGCAGTTATGAAGATATTCGCCTTCGCCGTATTCGAATTCGCCGAGAGCGCCTTCGCGGTAAAGGTCTCTCATCTTTTTGGGAGCGCCCATATAGCAGTAATTTTCTGCGTAGAAATATTTTTTGCCTGTTCTTTCAACTGCTTCGATGAGTTCGACTGCTTCCTTCATTGTCTGAACGGGAAGAACTTCGCTGAGAACATGGAAGCCTTTTTCAAGCGCTTTTACGGCAAAGGGAGCGTGTTCGGTTGCGAAGTTTGCAAGAACAACAACATCCATATCGTGGTTGAGGAAATCCTCATAATTATCATAGAAAGTGATATCTCTGTCGGCATAGTCTTTCTTTGCCTTGTCAAGGAGAATATCGTAATTATCGCAGATTGCAACTGTCTTTGCGCCCTTTACATTGTCGCAATAGTTAATCATTGTTCTGCCTCTGCCAACGCCGACAACACCGATTCGGATTGTCTTCGCCTTGCGGACTTTTCGGCAGAATGAGCGGTCTTCGTAGACCATATCAACCTCGTCAACACCGAGCTCGCAGAGCATCCATTCCCAGCGCTCTTTCATTCCCTCATCGTATTCAACGGGGATGAAGCCTGCGGTAAGATAGCTCTTGACAGCGCCCATACGCCACTCATCGGTTGTGAGATACATATATTCTGCGCCCTGTGCGGCGAGTTTCTTGACGGCAATATTGTTGATATATTTGCCCAGACCCTTGCCTCTGTAATCGGTGCGGATGCCGACCATATGCACCTGACCCTCTTTTTCTTCGGGATGGTAGATGGCGGCGATTGTGCCGATATGCTCGCCGTTATGGTCAAGGAAGAATACATCCTCTTCGGGTACGCAATCGTCAACATCAGCAACGCAATCATCAAAGAATTCGGGAGCGCAGTCATCGCCGACAAGACCGTTTTTGCAGCATTCAACCCAAGCGATTTTATCCTCGATGCATTCCTTGTAATTTACGAGTGAATAGCCCTCGGGAAGAGTGAGGTCAGCGATGGGAGTGCCCTTGAGCCAGTACATTTTAAGCTGTGCCATAATTAATCACCTTTGTAAAAATCTAAAGTTAAAAACGGAAAAAGGGAGCTGTCGGTAAACAGCTCCTTTTTTGATTGTGAATTATTCGCCCTTCATTTCAAGGAGTTTTGCTGTGCCGTCATAAACAGCCTGGCTTACCTTGATTGAGTCTGTGATTGCAGCCTCGATATCGTCGGGAGTTGCGCCGAGTTCGATAGCGTACTTATCGTCGATGAAGAGGTCGCGTGCCATAATATCTGCAAGTCCGTCAACATCAATACCGCTTTCGATGCCCTTTTCAGCATATTCCTTCTTAACCTTACCAAGGCCCATTCTCATCATCCATGCAGGAATGCTGAGGATCTTTCTGTTATCGCCCATGCCTCTTGCAGCATAAACAATCTTGAGGAATTCCTTCCAGGTCTGGTTGTACATACCGATAGGCCATGCCTTTGCGCCCTTTGACTTTTCAGCAGCGCCAACGATAACTTCACCAACCTGACGAACGGTGAGCATTGCTGTACCGCCGCCGGGATACATTGTAAGGGGAAGCTTATCCATCATCTTGATCTGCTCAATGAGGATAACCCAAACGGGCTTTCTGCCGGGCTGTGTGCCGAAAATATAGGGAAGCTCAAGAACTGAAACATCGAAATTATCATCAGCAAATGAGAAAGCAACGTTTTCCTGGTCAACACGGCTTCTGATGTAAGGATGCTTCTTTGTAAGCTCCATTTCAGGCCAGATTTTGTCAGCATATGCGAAATATGAGCCGAGGATAACAGCATTCTTCATGCCGACTTCCTTACAGAGAGGAAGAATTCTCTTGAGGGGAGCGATGTTGTACTTATAATATGCATCATAAACGGGAGCAGGGAATTCAACTCTTTCGTCAACGCCTGCAGCGAAAACGAAGCAGTCATAACCTGCCATCATAGCCTTGATTTCGTCATCTGATTTCTCATAGATGTTAACGAATTCAAGCTCCATAGCTTCGGGGATGGGTGCGCCTGCGGGGAGAGGGGGAAGAGCAACGCTCTTTACCTGATGGCCTCTTTCGATGAAGATGCGAGCAGCTTCACAGCCGAGAAGACCTGTGCCGCCAATCATAAAAACTTTCATTTATATATTCCTCCTTGAATATTTTACTTCTATAATATAAATCTTTTATCCTAATTAGTCAAGAATTTTTTCGCCGATATGCTTTAAGTTATACAAATTTCGGTATTTTTTTATGTTTTTTTGAAATTAAGGAAAAATTAACCGTTTTGTCACCCTTTTGTAATTGCTAAACGGAAAATGATGTGATATAATCCAGATAATGAAATCAGTTTAAGCAGAATATACATATTTTTACGGAGGTAAAATATGGCTACAAAGAATATTCAGTTCAAGAGAAAATCAAGAATGCCGAAAGCTCCGATTATCGTCCTGAGCGTTGTCGTTGCGGCGGTTATCGTTGCAGTTGCGGTGCTGTTGATTGTGCATTTCAAGAAAGACAAAGACCCCGTTGTTGATTACGGAATGTGCACCTTCTCAACCGAGGGCTTTGAAAATGTTTCGGATATAAAAATCCTCGGCGAATCGCTCGCGATTTATACCGACGCTGAAACAGGCAAAAAAGGAATTATGAAGCTTGACGGAACGGTTACCGACGAAGCAAAGCACGATTCATTCTCTGTTATCAGCGATGCGTGGAGAAGCAAGAAATATCTTGCTCAGAGCGCAGGACTTTCCGAATATAACCTTCTTGTTGATGTTGCTTCAGGTACGGTAACAACAAGGCAGTATCACGGACTTATGCAGCCCGAAAGAACTCCCTACTGGGAAGAAGAATACAAGCATTTTTCCTGGCACGATGCACAGGGATACACAGGCAAGGTGAAGCCTGAAGAGGTTTCGCTCGGAAGCGAGCTTTACCCTGTTTCCTGCCCCCCTGCCGACGGCTCAAGATGGGGTTATATCAACAGTCAGCTCAAGCTTGAAATAGTCCTTGCTTATGAAAAGGCTCTCGATTTCAGCGAAGGCTATGCCGCTGTCAGCAAAGGCGGTAAGTGGGGATATATCAATAAGAGCGGCGTTACCGCAGTCGGCTTTGATTTCGGCTCGGTAAGTGAGCTTGATGTTATGGGCGAAAACATCGCGTTTTCCTTCCGAAACGGTCTTGCACCTGTCAAAAAGGGTGATTATTACGGCATCGTCACCACATCGGGAGAGGCTGTTGTAAACTTTGTTTTTCAGGCAATTATTCAGGGCGAAAACGGCAAATATCTTGCTAAAAGAGATGGTCAGTGGGGCGTTATAACCGTTGATACACAAGCGATTTCGGAAAAATCAACGCAGAATGCGGCTCCTGCACAGACAACTGCGGCAACCAATGTTTCCGTCGGATATTATGTCGTCAAAACCTCGGGCAGCCACCTCAATATGAGAGCAGATGCAAACACATCGGCAACAAAGCTCGGTCAGATTCCCAACGGCGCAGGAGTTACCGTTACAAAGGCTGTTGGCGGTTGGGCATATGTCAAATATAATAATCTTCAGGGTTGGGTAAGCGCAGAGTTCCTCGAAAAATCCACAGCACCCGTTACGGCTGCACCCACTCAGGCATCGACTCAGGTTACCGCAACATCGGCTCCTGCCGTTACGGTTGCGGCACAATAATTGCAAAAAAGCGACAAATTAAGAAAATTTTAATCAAATTTTTTAAATAAGCTATTGACCTTTTGGTGAAAAGCAGATATACTCTTGGTGTATGGAGTCAAATCCATATATCTGCATTAGTGAGCAACAATGTCAGAGCCATCCGATAAAAGACGGAGAACGATTTGCGCGTTCTCCGTCTTTTATCATTTTCTGATTGCATATAAAGGCGTTGAAACATAAACAAAACGGGACACTTCCGAAAACGAAGCATCCCGTTATTTTTTTATTTATTGAAGAAATCGAAGAGTCCGTGCCAATCATCGCGGCAGAAATAATGCGTGCCCTCGCGAGTGCAAAGACCTACCCTGCCCTCGTGAAGATATTTCGGAATAAGAAAATCGGAATCCTCATATATGAAGCCTTTTTCTCCGTATAATTCATAGACCTCCGATGCTGCGGCGCAGCAGAGAAACTGCCTTGAAGGGCCTGCCCAGATATCCTTGAGAGCGGAGGAAATATGCACCTTTCTCGGAGCAATCAGAGCGTGCATAAAATGCTGGTCAAAGGGTGTTTCGTCATCCTTGCCGACAAATGTTTTGTAGTTTTCGCAAAACCAGAAGGGGAAGTTTTTGGTGATGTGTCCGATGAACTCATTTCCGTCGGTTTTTCCCCTGTTTATTGAGTCGCCGCTGCACCCTGCACAGTTGGAATGAGCCATTGAAAAACGCTCGTCAATCGCCGCAGTCAGAAGCGCGGTTTTGCCGAGTCGGGAGTGACCTGCAACGCAGATATTTTCCTTATCAACCTCTCCCCTTGTCTGCAGAAAATCCATAACTCTCATCGCCGCCCACGCCCACATTGCAATCTTTCCGCAGGAGTAAGAGGAACGCTCGGATCCCTTATATATCAAGCCTGCCAGCCCGTTTGAGAAGTCGCCGTCATCGCTTGTTACATCCTTGTAGCAGAAGGATGCGCAGGCAAATCCGTTATCGATAATTTCCTCGGTGGGAATGTATCTGTCAGGAATATCGGGTCTGAAATTTATGACAACAAAGGTCTTGAATTTTTCACCTTTTGTGGGATAAATATATGAAAACGGGAAAACGAATTCCTCGCCGTAAACGGTGCAGACCGCCTCCATTCTGAGGTAATCCGCCTTGCCTGCGCAGAAGCGTCCGTTTTCGGAATCAACGATGCGGAATTCGGTTTTTTCGGGTGCTTCGGGCATATATCCGTATTCATTTTCGAGCATCATATTGAGAACAAGAGGTCTGATTTTTTCCCATTCTTCAACCGTCTGTACCCTTCTGTCTCCAAGTTCAAGCGGTGAAGGGATTTTCAGTTCGGAAAGCATTTTTTTAATCATAGTGAAGCTCCTTTGCGACAGTCTTGAAAAAATTTTAAATCCTGAAGAGCTGTTTGTCAAGTCGGATGCGATTATACGGCTGATTATTCACATACTTTTTACATAAAAAATAAAATATCCTCTTGTAATTCTCTTTAAAAGTATTTATAATAACATCATAATAGGGTAGTATGGGAAAATACCATCCGAAAGAAAGGACCTGATTCTATGTCCGTTCAGGCTGTCAGAGAATATCTTGATAAGTTCGGATATGCAGACAGAATTATGGAATTCAACGAATCAACGGCAACGGTTGAACTTGCCGCCGCTGTTGTGGGTGTTATTCCTGCAAGAATTGCAAAAACTCTGTCCTTCAAGGTTGGAGAGAGCGTTATCCTCATCGTTGCGGCAGGTGACGCGAAGATTGATAACCGAAAATATAAGGACAAATTCGGCGCGAAGGCAAAAATGCTCACCGCGCAGGAGGCAATTGATCTTGTCGGTCATCCTGTCGGAGGCGTTTGTCCGTTTGCCGTTAAAGAACAAGTCAGGGTTTATCTTGACGAATCAATGAAGCGTTTTGAAACTGTCTTTCCCGCGGCAGGAAGTGCGGGAAGCGCAGTCAGACTCACCTGCGACGAGCTTTTCGAATGCTCGCAGGCGATTGAATGGATTGATGTCTGCAAACTTCCCGAAAATGAATGAAATTGCGGTTTCAAGGAGGAAAAATATGAGCAAGAAATATGTTATTTCCTATGATATAGGAACAACAGGCGTAAAAAGCTGTCTTTTTGAAATTGAAAAAACAATAAAGCTTGTCGGCGCGGCAATGGAGGGCTATAAGCTCTATATCCTGCCTGACGGCGGCGCAGAGCAGGACCCCGACGAATGGTGGGCTGCCATCTGCTCAACAACAAAAACAATTTTTGAAAACTGCGATATAAATCCCGAATTGGTTGAGGGTATCTCCTTCTGCTCGCAGATGCAGGGTCTTGTGCTCGTTGATAAGGACGGCGTTCCCGTTCACAGAGCATTCAGTTATATGGACCAGCGCGCAAAGAAGCAGATTAAAGAGGGTATGGCAAACGGTATTCAGGTTGCAGGCGCAAATATTTTCAAGCTTCTCCCCTCTCTGATGATTACAGGCGCGGTTTCCGCAAGTGTCAAGGACCCCGTCTGGAAATATAATTGGGTCAAGGATAATGAACCTGAAAACTTCAAGAGAATTCATAAGTGGCTCGATGTCAAGGAATACATAATCAGCCGAATGACAGGCGAATTCGTTATGACAAGAGATTCAGCCTTCGGCACATTGCTTTATGATATCCGCAAGGGTCACGAAAACTGGAGCCCCACAATCTGCAAGCTTCTCGGCGTTAATCCCGACCATCTTGCAAAAATCATCGATTGCACAGAGAAGGCAGGCGGTCTGACCGCAAAGGCAGCCGCAGAGCTTGGCCTCAAGGAAGGCACAGCCGTTTTCGGCGGCGGTGGTGATGCATCGCTTATCGGCGTCGGCGCAGGCAGCGTTGAGCTCGGCGATACTCACGCTTATTCAGGCACATCGGGTTGGGTTTCAACCGTTGTTGACAAGAGCGTTGTTGATGCTTCGGCAATGATTGCCGCAATCGTCGGTGCGCAAAAAAACAGATTCAACTATTTTGCGGAGCTTGAAACCGCAGGTAAGTGCCTTGAATGGGTAAAAGACCATCTTGCACTTGATGAAATCGGCATCTTTATGCAGAAAACAGATGTTGCCGAATCAACCGAAACAGTATATACCAGCCTTTATGATTATCTTTCAAAGGTTGTTGACGAAATTCCTGCAGGCAGCGGCGGAGTTATCTTCACTCCCTGGCTTCACGGTAACCGCTGTCCGTTTGAAGACCCCAACGCAAGAGGAATGTTCTTCAATGTGAGCCTCGATACAGGCAAGACCGAGCTTATCAGGTCGGTTATCGAAGGTGTTTGCATGCATCTTCGCTGGTTTATCGAAACTCAGGATAAAAAAATCAGGACCTCATCGGTCATCAGATTTGTAGGCGGCGGCGCACTTTCCGATGTAACCTGCCAGATTCTTGCCGATGTTACGGGCAGAACTGTTGAAACCGTTGACAGCCCCCAGAATGTCGGTGCAGTCGGTGCGGCGGTTATTATGGCAGTCGGTCTCGGAATGATTGACAGCGTAGCCGATGCAAAGAAGCTTATCCCTGCAAGCAAGGTATTCAAGCCCAATGCCGCAAACAAAGAGGTTTATGACCGCAACTATGCAGTTTACAAAACTCTTTATGCTAACAACAAAAAGGCATTCAAAGAGCTTAACGGGTGATTGGCGGATGAGAAGAATAACAGCGGTTCTGACCGCGGCGGTTATGGCGGCGCTGCTTCTTTCATCCTGCGGTGCAAAACAGGATGAATCCGCAACAACCGTCCCCGAAACAACAAGATTGCCTTCGGTAACAAACATTTCGGGTGATGAGTTTTTTGCGGTAACGGATTCGCAGGGAAATGCTCAGCGCGATAAGGACGGCAAAATCCTTGTTTATGCGACGGATGAGCAGGGCAATCCGATTGTCGGTGTGACCGAAGCGAAAGCGCTTGACGGTGCGCTTGCTGTGGGCAACAGAATTGAAATGCCGGAATACCGCGTCACGCTTCCTGAAGGTTGGTCGGATGCAAAAAGCACCGCAGACCTCAACATCGGAAACGCGGAAACTCTTGATATGATTACGGTTTCCGTTGCGCAGGGTGTGTCTGTTGAAGACCGACTCAAGGAAATTGATTCAACTCTCAATTCCGTTAAGAAGAGAAATGAATCAGCTCAGATCGGCTCGGAGGAAATAATTGCAGGCGGAGAAACTGCAATTTACAAATCTGTTCTGGTCAACAACGAAGCAACGGCAGTTTATCTCGGCTATGTTGTTTTCAGCCACGGCGAGGATGTTTATGATTGCCGACTGACGGCGGACAGAAACATTTCTGCCGAAGAAATTACGGAAATGATTGATATACTCAAGTCGATTGAGTTTGTCAGCTAAAATATAAAACCGCATACTCTGCGGAAACGAAAGGATAAACAGAATTATGAAAAAGTTAATCGCAGTACTTATCGTTTTTATGGTTGTTCTTACCTGCTTCTCAGCTTGTAAGAGACAGAATGTCATCAAGGGCGGCGTTATGGCCACAGACTTCAAGGGCAACGGCGTTGTTCCTGTTGTTACCAAAGAAGACGGCGGAATCATTCGTGACGAAGCGGGCAATGTTGTTATTCTCGCTACAGATGAAAACGGCAACAGCTACAAGGAAGACGGCGAATATGTTACAAAGGTAGTTGCTGTTGATAACGCAATCATCTTCGGTAAGCATGTTGAGATGCAGGACTTCTCAATGGATATTCCCAACGGTTGGTCGGATTCCAAGACCTACGGCTATATGCTCAACATCCAGAAGGATAACACAAACACCAAGATTTCAATCTTCTCTGACAGAGAATCAAAGCTTGTTGACATTCAGGCAAACCACTCAAAGATGGTTGAGAAGGCTGCAACAGGCGCAGTTACCAAAACAACCCAGAAGGTTGCAGGTCAGGATGCTTCGATAGTTTATACCTACTCAACTATTGGCGGAAACAGCGTATTCGTAGGCTACATCGACTTCTCATATCAGGGTGCAGTTTTCACCGTTCAGGTTTCCAGCGACAAGGATATCACAAGCGATTGGAACGATATCGTTAAAATCGCTGACACAATCAAGTTTGTTCACTAATCACTTTCGGGAGGGAAAGAAAATGTTATTTACACAGGATATCGGTATCGACCTCGGTACCGCCAACACTCTTGTTTTCGTTAAAGGCAAGGGTATCGTTATCAAAGAGCCTTCAGTTGTTGCAGTTGACCAGAAGAGCAATCCGCCCAGAGTGGTTGCAGTCGGCAGCGAAGCAAAAGAAATGATCGGCAGAACTCCCGGTTCAATCATCGCAGTCCGTCCTCTTAAAGACGGTGTTATTGCGGATTTCGAAATTACCGCAGAGATGATTGCATCATTCATCAAGAGAACAACAAAGCGCACTCCTTTCTCAAGAATCAGAGTTCTTATCTGCATCCCCTCGGGTGTTACAGAGGTTGAGAGAAAGGCAGTTTACGATGCCGCAAAGGCAGCGAATGCAAAATATGTAAGCCTTATCGAAGAGCCTATGGCAGCCGCAATCGGCGCAGGTCTTCCCGTCAGCGAAGCAACAGGCAGTATGGTTGTTGATATCGGCGGCGGTACTTCCGAAATCGCTGTTATTTCTCTTGGCGGCGTTGTTACCGCAAACTCCTGCAGAATTGCAGGCGATAACTTCGACGAAGCTATCATTGCTTATATCAAGAAAAAGTATAACGTTCTTATCGGTGAAAGAACAGCCGAAGATATCAAAATCAAGATCGGCTCCGCATATCCTTATGAAGGCGAAGGCACAATGAACATCAAGGGCAGAAACCTTATGGACGGTCTGCCGAAGAATGTTGATATCACATCGGAAGAAATCCGCGAAGCTATGGCTGACACAGTTGCACAGATTGTTGATGCCGTTAAGTCAACCCTCGAAAAGACTCCCCCCGAGCTTGCCGCTGACATTATCGACCACGGCATTATGCTTACAGGCGGCGGCGCACTTCTCAGAGGCCTTGATAAGCTTCTTTCCGCTGAAACAAAGATTCCCGTTAACATTGCGGCCAATCCTCTCGATTGCGTTGCTGACGGTACAGGTCTTTGCCTTGAGAGCGAAAATCTCAATGTTATCAGCAATAACAAATATATCTAATGAAATTTTATTGTAAGGAGTAGTCAGATGATCCGCTTTTTTAAGAGCACGGCATTCAGAATATTTGCGGTTATTGCCGCCGCATTGATAGCAGGCTCGGTGTTTGCACTTGCAACAAGAAGCGGCTCATCACCTCTTACAAGCGCAGTGAGTTTTGTTTTCGGTCCGATAACAAGGCTCTCCTCATATGTTGCGGCTCAGTTTGAGAATCTGCCGATTTCTTTCAAATCATCGTCCGACCTTGCGGCGCAGGTGAAGGAGCTTGAAAAGCAGGTTGATTCGCTGACAGAGCAGCTCGTTGATTATGAGCAGGCGAAAAACAAGAATAAATTTTATCAGGAATTCCTTGAGCTTAAGGAAGAGCATCACGATTATGAGTTTGCCGAAGCGGCAATTATCGGCAGAGATGCCGCTGATAATCTCGGCTCATTCACGCTCAACAAAGGCTCGCTCAACGGAATCAGCGTCAATGACCCTGTTATTCACGGCGAATATCTTGTCGGTGTGGTTGAGAGCGTTACTCCCAACCAGTGTACTGTCAGCACGATACTTAACCCCAAAGTCAATGTAAGCGCCTATGAGGTCAGAACCCGCGACCTCGGCTTCGTTACCTCGAGCGTTGAGCTTGCGCAGGAGGGTCATTGCAGTATGCCCGGCCTTTCATCTTCAACCGCAGTTACGGCAGGCGGACTTGTCTGCACTTCAGGTGTCGGCGGAATTTATCCGAGAGACCTGATTATCGGCACGATTGTTGATGTTGTTGACGGTACGGTTGATATTTCCGCGAGCGCAATCATCGAGCCTTCAGTTGATTTTTCCGAAATTACGGATGTATTTATTATAACCGCTTTTGACGGTCAGGCAGTTGCGGAGTGATTTTGCCATGACACTTGAAACAGAACGCAAAAAGTTGATATTGCGGCGTGGCAGCCTTGCTCTGATTTTGCTGGCGCTGTCGGTATTGCAGAATACCGACGGCTTCTTTCCGCAGATTTTCGGGGTGAGAGCGTTGCTCCTTATTCCTGCGGTTATCTGCATTGCAATGTTTGAAAGAGATATGGCAGGAATGTTTTACGGTCTTTTCGCAGGTGCTCTGTGGGACATCAACGCAGGGGGCGCGAGCTTCAATGCGCTTTATCTGCTCTCCGTCGGATTTATCTGCGGCACTCTTATCAACACGATTATGCGAAATAATATCATTACCGCTTCGCTTCTTGCAGCGGTATTTATCCCGATTTATATTGTCGGATATTGGTTTTTCCATTATATCGTTGGCGGACTTGATATGGCAGGATATATGTTTCTGCGATATTACCTGCCGTCAATCTTCTATACGGCGTTGCTTTTGCCGCCGATGTTCATTATTGTCAGAGGAATAGAGAAACATTATTCCGAAGAATGATTTTAATTTGATTTTCTGAAAGGAGATGTGGACCGTGCATGTTAAACTGACAAAGGGCAGACGATTGGCATCGGTCTGCATTGTTCTGTTTTTCTTTGCATTTTTCGCTTTCGACCTGGTTAAGATTCAGCTTATTGACGGCGAAAAATATGATGCGGCAAGT
This sequence comes from Acutalibacteraceae bacterium, assembly GCA_045634985.1. Taxonomy (GTDB): domain Bacteria; phylum Bacillota; class Clostridia; order Oscillospirales; family Acutalibacteraceae; genus CAG-177. The sequence continues at coordinate 17,170 of JAZRBF010000004.1, forward strand.
ACCGCGATTTCCGAAAAAACGGCAACAATCTCTGCTTCGAGAGGCGAGATAGTTGACTGCAACGGAACACCGCTTGTATATAATTCGCAGGGTTACACCCTTGTTTTTGATGCGGCATATTTTCCTTCTTCGAGCGAAAAAGCGAGCCGCAACGAGATTATCCGCAGTCTGATCAGGCATTTTGAAGCAAATGCACTTGAATGGATCGACATTCTTCCCCTTGTTTTTGATGCAAACGGGAATATAGTATATAAAGAAGATTCGGATTCTCTCATTAAAGAAATGAAGAGCGCGGATATGCTCAAGCTCAACGAATATGCAACCGCGCAAAACTGCTTTGATGCTCTTATTGAGAAATTTGAGCTTCAGCAATATGCTCCGCAGGAGCAGAGAAAAATCGCTTCCGTTTGCTACGGAATGATGCGAATTTATTTCAAAATTGGCACCCCCTATGTTTTCGCAACCGATGTTCCTGATGAAACCGTTTCGATGGTAAAGGAAAACAGCGGTTTTTATAAAGGCGTTGATGTCAGGGTTGACCCTGTCCGAAATTATGCAGACGGCACACTTGCACCGCATATTCTCGGACGAACAGGCGCAATCAATGCCGAAGAATACGCCGAAAAGAAGAGCGAAGGCTATAAGATAACTGATTATATCGGTAAAAGCGGAATTGAATCCGCAATGGAGCAGTATCTCAAGGGTATTGACGGCGTTGAAACCGTCTATACCAACAGCGAAGGGGAGAGGACTTCGGTTGTTACCGAGGCTCCCGTTCAGGGAAACAATGTCATTATGACAATCAATGCTCCTCTTCAGAAAGTAACACAGGATGCGCTTCGTGATGCGCTTCTTGATTACGCAGGTTCAAAGGGTAATATGGTTGATGACGCAGGTGCGGCGGTTGTTATTGATTGCCACACAGGAGCGATTCTTGCCTGCGCAACCTATCCCTCATATGATATTTCGACCTATGCGGAAAATGCTGCGGCTCTTAACACCGCGGCAGGCTCTCCTCTCTGGAACAGAGCTTTGCTTTCAACCTACGCAACAGGCTCAACAATGAAGCCTTCGGTAGCGATTGCGGCTCTTGAAGAGGGAGCAATCATCGAAGACACAACCATTTACTGCTCAGGCAGTTATGAATATCTCGGTCAGCACTTCAAGTGCGAGCAGAGCCATGATACGAGGCACGTCAATGTTGTCAACGCAATCGATGAATCCTGCAATACTTTCTTCTATGAGGTCGGTAAGAATATCGGCATCGAAAAGATGAATGAATACAGAATTCTCTTCGGACTCGGCTCAAAAACAGGTTGCGAGCTCGGTGAGGCATCGGGTGTGCTTGACAGCCCCGAATACCGCGCATCTCTCGGCCAGACCTGGCTTCCCGGTTATACCGTACAGTCAGCCATCGGTCAGGCGGGCAACCTTTTCTCACCCATTCAGCTCGCAAACTACTGCGCCACCATTGCAAACGGCGGCACAAGATATAAGACTCATTTTGTAAAGAGCGTAAAGAATCACGATTATTCGCAGACGATTTTTGAAACTCAGCCCGAAATTGTTGCCGAAACAGGAGTTTCCGCGCAGACACTTGATATTGTTAAACGCGGTATGCTTCAGGTTGGTACAACGGGTTACTGCGCAGATTATTTCAGAGGTCTGCCCGTACAGGTTGCCTGTAAAACAGGTACTTCGCAGGAAATCAGAAAAATCGAAGGCGAATCCGTTAAAATCAATAACGGTTTCCTTATCGCCTTTGCACCTTATGAAAATCCCGAAATTGCAATTGCGGTTGTCGGCGAAGGTATGACCTCGGGTGCATTTGTTGCCCCCGTAGTCAGAGAAATCTGCGATTATTATTTCGGTCAAAGCGGTACTTTTGAGGACCTGCAGCAAGAAAATACATTTATTCCGTAAAAAACGGTTATTATGAAAGGAGAAGCGACGGTTATGGCAGAAATTATTCTTGTGTCATCAGGTAAGGGTGGCTCGGGTAAAAGCTCGTTTACCTCAGGCGTCAGCAAGGCATTGTCATTCAACGGCGCGAAGGTGCTTGCGATTGATTGCGATATCGGTCTGCGCTCACTTGACCTGCTTCTCGGATTAAGCGACAAGGTTGTTTTTGACTGGGGAGATATTCTTCTGGGCAGATGCACCGTTGAGCAGGCGATTGTTGAAGGCAACACAGATTTGCTTGCCGCACCGCCTAAATTCAATGACGCATTCACTCCCGAAGCCTTTGCGGCACTTGTTAAATCGCTCAAAAAAGATTATGACTATATATTCATTGATTCTCCTGCAGGTATAGACAGAGGATTTCAGATTGCGGCGGCAGGTGCGGAGAAGGCGGTTGTTGTCACAACGCCTGACAGTGTCTGTGTGCGAAGCTGCGGCAGAGCATTTGATGAGCTTTATGCAATGGGTCTTACCGATGTGCGCCTGATTATAAATATGTTTGAGGTTAAGCCTGTCTGCAAAAAGAAGCTTCTGAATATTGACCAATGCATTGACGAAACAGGAGTTCAGCTTCTCGGAGTTGTGCCCAGGGACCCGAATCTCGGATATTGCTCCGTAACAGGCGAAACACCTGCGGAATTCTCACCCTCAACGCTTGCTTTTTCACGAATTGCAAAGCGTATTATGGGTAAAAGAGTCGCTCTTGTTTGCGAATGAAAGGAAAATGCATATGAGTAACCGCACAATTGCGGCAATTGCAACCCCGAATGCGCCCGGCGGAATCGGTACGGTGCGAATTTCGGGAGATAGAGCCGTTGAAATTGCGGCAAAGGTTTTCAGACCCGTCAGCGGAAAGAATCTTTGCGATTTCAAGGGATATACCGCGGCATTCGGCGGAGTTTATGATAATGACGAAAAAATTGACGAGGCGGTCTGCCTCGTTTTTCGTGCGCCCAAAAGTTATACGGGCGAGGATGTTTGCGAAATAAGCTGCCACGGCGGTTTATATATCACAAAAAGAACACTTCGCGCTGTGCTTGACGCAGGCGCAGAGCCTGCCGAAGCAGGCGAATTTACAAAAAGAGCCTTCCTCAACGGAAAAATTGACCTTGCAGGAAGCGAAAGCGTTATGGCTCTTATCGGGGCATCGGGTAAGCAGGCGGCATCAGCCGCGCTCAACACTCTCGACGGAAATTTGAGCAAAAAAATCAGAGAATGCGCCGACGGGATTATCGGTGTCTGCGCATCCCTTGCGGCGTGGGTTGACTATCCCGACGAGGATATCGAGGATATCAGCGCATCGCAGATGCTACCCGTTTTTGAAAAAACAAAAAAAGAGCTTGAGGAAATCGTGCGCCGATATGATTGCGGCAGAGCGGTTACCGACGGCGTTGATACCGTTATTGTCGGCAAACCGAATGTCGGCAAATCGACTCTGATGAATATGCTTTCGGGATTTGAACGCTCGATTGTTACGGACATTGCAGGCACAACGAGAGATATCGTTGAGGAGAGGATTATGCTCGGCGAAATCATTCTCCGCGTTGCCGATACAGCAGGAATCAGAGAAACCGAAAATGTTGTTGAGAATATGGGCGTTAACCTTGCGAAGCGCCGCCTTGAAAGGGCAGAGCTTGTGCTTGCAGTTTTCGATTCGAGCGTGCCGCTGAATGCGGATGACCTTGATATTATTGAGCAATGCAAGTCCAAAAAGAGCGTTGCGATTCTCAACAAAGCGGATTTGCCTGCCGAAGCGGACAGAGCGGCGATTGAAGAGGCATTTCAGTTTACCGTTGAGCTTTCTGCATCAACAGGTGCAGGGCGCGACAGTCTTGAGCAAGCGGTTTCGCAGATAATGATGACCAATGAATTCGACCCTGCGGCGGCTTGTCTGACGAGCGAAAGACAAAGACAATGCTGCATCCGTGCAATCGGTCACATCGAAGAGGCAATTTCAGCCATTGTCGGCGGAATTACTCTTGACGCGGTCAATGTCTGCGCCGACTGTGCAATTGATGCTCTTCTTGAGCTTACGGGCGAAAAAGCAACCTCGGCGGTAGTTGACGAGGTATTCTCGCGATTCTGCGTAGGTAAATAATATATAATGATATAAATAAAAGAGGTAACACAAATCGTGTTACCTCTTTTTGTTATTGCTGCTGTGCGAGAGCGAAGGAATCCTTTCTCTCCTGAATATAGGGGACAATGATTTCGTAGGAATGATTCCAGGCTTCGGCGGCTACCGAGCGGTTGAAATTCTTCGGTTTATAATCCTTGTCTACTCTTTTCTGGAATGCAGCATCATAAGCCTCTGCACCGATTGAGCCGAGTGCAACATCAACCCAGTCATAGTCCTCGGGATTATCGTTAAGATAATAAATGAAGAATGAGCCGTCATCGGTGGTCAATGTGGTGTAATCGCCGGGCTTTCTGTCCTTTGCGAAGAGCCAGACATTGATATTGTAGCCGTAATCGGTGGTTGAAACAGCTTTGTTATAAGCGATATCCTGCTCGGCAAGTTTGAGAGCGGCTTCTTTTGTGCCGCCGCCGTTAAGGAAATCCTGCTGAATTTCTTCGGCGAATCTTTTATTCTTTTCGATTTCATCCTCATCAGCGCCGTAATTATTCATTGCTTCGTAAATTATAACCTGACGCGAGGTTGATTCAAAGGGCAGTGTTTCGATATAGATAAGGCAGGGGAAAATCGAGCCCTGAACAAGACCGATTTCGCCCGGATTTCTCTTTTCTTTAAAAATCCAGTCAGCAACGTTGGGGCCGTAGGTGTTTGCGATTGCGGAGTAATCAACCCACCAGCATCTGGTAACTATATCTGCGTTGTAGCCTGCCTGATTGGTCGTTTTGGTTGCGTAGTTAAGGAAATCGGTTTCGGTGCGGAGCGTTTTCAGCTCAGCCTCATCGTATTCATATGATTCAATGGGAAAAATTCTTGCCTTGACAAGGGAAAGCTCTTCCTTATATTCCTTATAAAAATCGTCAATCTGATTCTGCGTAATCTGAGCCTTGTATTTTTCGAGGTCATCCTCCTGATAAGCGGCGGAATAGTATCTCATTATTTCATAGGTTGCATACATCTCGTAGGTGATGTGTTCGCCTGCTCTTTCGCTGAGATACTGCTCAACGCTCTGATTCTTACCCTGAGCGTAGGTGTTGACATATTCATACTGATAAATAAGGCTCTGGAACTGGTTTTCGGTAAGAGAAATTCCGTTGATTGAAGCGCCTTCAAAGGCGGCAAAGTAGAACTGAATGTCTTTTATGGTATCGTCGCTGAAATTATCTGCCCAGGTATATCCGTCTTCCTTGCTGCCCGGGTAATCCTGCTTATCGGGAGCAAGATTATAGTCGAAGCCTGTGGTGTTGGTCTGACCGTTGAGGTCCATTGAAAGGCTTTCTCTTGTTTTTTCGGCGCATATCATATTGTAATAAAGCTCATACAGAGGTCTTGAAATGCTGTAGTCACCGATTTTAACAACAGTGCCGTATTTTTCGCACGCCTGCGCGTTATCCTTTTCGCCCTGCTCAAGAATTTCTGCAATTTCCTTGGGCATACGCAGATTTCTGTAAATCACATATTCGAAGGTGTCGCCTTCCTGCGCAGGAGATGACTGCATCTCATATGATGTGGGTTTAACAGGTCCGCCGATATCGATTCTTGACTTGATTGCAGGGGCAATCACAAAAATCACAAGCAGGATAATAGCCGCAAGACCTGCAACGGCAGCGATTATAATCGGCAGCTTTTTATTGGATTTTTTGGTTGTCTTTGACTTTTTCTTGCTCATATTTGCTCTCCTTTTCGGGGAATCAGTTTTGTTTTCTGACTACTTTATATTCATCATACGGCGTGAAATACGGACATTCGAATGAGCCGCCCTGCATAAAGCGGTAAAGCTCGTCCTCATCGAGGTTGACGCCGCATTCATAGCATTCGTATTCTTCGTTGTAATCGTAGTAGGCACAGTTTTCACAAATATTTGACGCCATAAAAGCACCTCTTAATAAATCGGAATAATGATTTCTTTTTCGATTTTTCTGACTCCGTCCATACCGACATCCCTGAGATGAGGGCCGAAAAAGAGGCCGGGTGCTCTGCCCGAGGGGTAAAGCTCGAGCAGGGGAGCCATAACAAAGGCGCGCTCAAGGATTCTCGGATGGGGAAGGGTCAGCTCGTAGCTTTCGCTCTTGAAGCCATCATAAAGAATGAGGTCAAGGTCGATAATCCGAGGCTCGTTTCTCTTTTTTCTGTGTCTGCCCATAGCGGATTCGATTCCGAGGCATTCGCCGAGAAGAAGGGCAGGGGAAGCGTTTGTTTCAACGAGAATTGCCGCGTTATAGTAAGTATCGCTGTCCTCATCGCAACCGATGGGCTCGGTTTCATAAACAGAGGAAGCTTTGATTATTTTTACCTCCGACAGACGGGCAATTGCTCTGACGGCGGCGTTAAGATTTTCGATTTTATTGCCGAGATTCGAGCCCAGCGCAATAACCGCTTCACTCATTGATGCAATCCTCCCTTTTTCGGTTGATTTCAACGCCGACCCAATCAAAATCGGCATCGATGGGTGCAGAGGGTTTTTTGAGAAGGATACGCAGAGCCGAGATTTTCTCAAACTGCGCAAAAAGACCGTCGGCAACTCTTTGAGCCGCTCTTTCAACGAGGTCATCCTTCTGCGAGGTGAAAATTTCCGTCACGCACTCAACCATAAGCGCATAGTTGACGGTATCCTCAACATTATCGGTCACGCAGGGCAAAGAAATATCAACGGATGCATCGATATCAAAAATAAAATACTGTCCGTTTGCTTTTTCTTCGTCAAGCACGCCGTGATAAGCATAAATTTTCAGATTTCTTATCAGAATCTTATCCATTTTATACTCCTGTTTTTCTGAATATAACATCGGCAAGTCTTGCGCCCTGCACAGCACCCGACACATCGTGGACGCGGATTATATCAGCGCCTGCCGAAACGGCAACGGTATGAGCCGCAACTGTACCCGGGTCACGCAGAGAGCTGTTTTCTTCGCCCGATGCGATGCCGATGAATCTTTTTCTTGAAGCGGCAACGAGCATAGGTACGCCCTTGAATTTGAGCCATTCAAGATTTCGGAGAATTTCAAGGTTATCCTCATATGATTTGCTGAATCCGAGACCGATATCGAAGCAAAGCTGCTCCTTCTGAAGTCCGCTTTCTGCGGCAAGTCGGAGAGTATCGAGAAAGAATTTTCTGATATGGCTTACAACTCCGTCGGGATATTCCTGAATTGTGTCTGCGCCGCAGGGATTATGCACAACAACATAACCTGCGCCGTATTCTTTGGCAAGGGCTGCCATATCGGTGTTGAATTCGCCGCTGACATCGTTGATGATGCTTGCTCCTTTTTCGAGAGCGGCTTTTGCAACCGAGGGATAGAAGGTATCAACCGAAAGGGGAACGGAAAGCTTACCTTCGAGGATATCGAGGGCAGGCAGAATTCTTTCAAGCTCCTCGGATGCGGTGAGGATTTTTGCACCCGGACGGGTTGAATTCGCGCCCAGGTCAATGATATCCGCGCCTTTTTCCTGCATCATAAGTGCGTGATTGAGCGCGTCATCGGGTGAATTGAACTGACCGCCGTCCGAAAACGAATCGGGAGTGTAATTCAGAACACCCATTATATAGGTTTTTTTGCCCAGAGGCAGAGAAAAATTGCGTGCTTTGAACATCACGGTCTTCCTCCGGTGAGTAATGATATGGCTTCGGCTCTTGTTCTCGGGTCGGAGCGCATAATTCCTCGGAGAGCCGAGGTGCGTGTTTCTGCGCCCGATGCTCTTGCGCCGCGCATTGTCATACAAAGATGCTCCGCTTCAACAACAACGGCAACACCTCTGGGGTTGAGGTTATCGAAGAGGAAATCGGCAATCTGCGCTGTGAGTCGCTCCTGAAGCTGGGGTCTTTTGGCGAAGCTTTCGGTGATTCTTGCAAGTTTTGAAAGACCGATTACCTTTCCGTCGGTGGGGATGTAAGCAATATGTGCCTTGCCCATAAACGGAATGAGATGATGCTCGCACATTGAGTAGAGAGGGATATCTCTGACGATAACCATTTCTTCGTTACCCTGCTCGCTGAAGAGCTTGAGATGACGGGTCGGGTCATCCTCAAGACCTGAAAAAATCTCTTCATACATCCTTGCAACTCTTGCAGGGGTTTCAACAAGACCTTCTCTGTCGGGGTCTTCGCCGATTGCAATCAGAATTTCTCTGACGGCGGCTTCTATTCTGGGCTTATCCATAAAAAATCACTCCTGTTAAAATTGAGGCGCAACAGCAAAGATGAGGCGCTCCTCATCAGTGATATATCCTGTTTTTATTGTTGAAAAACGGATATCGGAATTATCTCTTGCGACTTTAAGAATATGATATATCCTTTCATTTGACAGCAAATCCTCAACGGCGGCATCAAATGTTTCTTTATCGGCAAAGCAAAGATAAACAGTGTCCTTGCCGTTTTTTACTTCTTTAATCAATATTTCGGCAATCTCGGCCTCATTTGCGCGGCTGTAGCTTTCGAAATAAGCTCCTGATTTTGCGAAATAGCTTTCCTGCATCGAATTGCAGCCGTAATCATAGGAAAATTCCGAATGAGTATGCGAAATTGATTCGTCATCAATGTTGAAATAGAGATGAGATTTCATTTTCAGACCGTCATCGGAAACGGGGTCATCCCACGTGCAATCGAGGTGATACCATTCACCGCCGAGTTTTACAACATTCCACATATGAGCAACATTTTCGCCGTTTTCGTTTTCAGCCTTGCCTGTTACAACGGAATTTTCGATTCCTGCCGCATCGAGAAGCATTTTTGCCGCTTTTGAGTAGCCTTCACACGCGGCTTTTTTATCAACAAGCGCGCCGTATGACGATGCGCCGAGAATTTCGTCCTCGAGAGAATAATCGCAGTTGTCGACTATATAATCGTGAATTTCAAGCTCGGTCTGCCATAAATCCGATGTGTCGCTGAAGGTTGCAACGATATCGGCGCAGGCTGAATCGAGCTTTGCTTTTGCCTGCGGATAATCCGCTTTGTCCATCGTGTATTCAACGGAGAAAAATGTGCGTCTGCCTGCTGTGCGAAGAGTGCACTTTCTGCCGATGAAGAATAAATCGGGATTATCGGACAGTATGGCATAAAAAACCTCATCAAGCGTGTCGGAATCGATGCGGTTAATCTCAATTTCCTCGGGCATTGAGTAGATGGAGCGCAGGATGTAGTTATATGCGTGCTTTCCTTCGTTGCTCAGTCGGGAAAACCAGATTTTATATGCTCCGCCGATGTCTGTCAATTCAACCGCCTCGGTGCTTGTGTCGAAATAAGGGCTGTTGACTTTTTTGTTTACAACAAAAAGCAATGCCGACAGGACAATTACCGCCAGAAGCAACGCTCCGAGAAGCGTTTTTATAAGTTTGGAAGGTTTCATTTTGTTATCCTCGGAAGTCTTCGGGATTGTCAATGATTTCGGATTGGAGGATGCCGTTTTCCATCAGCATAATGATGCCGTCTTCCTCCGATGAAAAATCAACGATGGATATGTTTGTGGCCATATCGTTGGTGATTTGCTTGAAAATTCGGTTGCGTTTGCGCAGATTATCGGCGGTAAAGAGATTATCGAGAAGCTGATAAACTGCCGCGGACTGACGCTCTTTACCCGAATCGCCGAGCGAATTGAGATAGAGCATATATTTGAAGAAAGTATCGCCCTTGAGATTCTGGTCGCCTTTTATAAGGACAAGACTCATCTCGCTGTTTCTGTAATTGATTTGCTCGGGGATTGTGAGCTCAACTCCGCCGAAATAATTGATGAATGACTTGAAATCCGTTTCGGTTGCGCCGATATAACGGTCAATCTGTATTTCATATGCAGTTTCAATTGCCGAAACAAGAGCGTTTTCGCCCGATTTCAGGTAAACTGATGCAGGGGTTTCGCTTGAGGGGAGAGCCGCTTTCGGATCGATGGCGCAGACCGTAACCTTACACTCGGGCAGACTGACTCGCACGAGATTCAGAAAATGCATATTCTCTCTGTGTGAATCCGCACACCAGATGAGAAAAGTTCTTTCTGCCTCAAAAGTGACCGCAGGAGAATCAAGCACCTCTTGCGTTATTTCGGTTTCTTTTTCAAATCCGAAAGCAGAATTGATATCAAAATCGTTGCTTTTAAGAATCATCACCGTTGAAGCAACAAGAATAATGAGCACGCCGCTGATGAGCGCGAGCCAGAATTTTCGGGTGTTTCCCTTGTCGCTTCGTTTACGGGTTTCAAAAACAAGGCTCTTTTTCCTTGCCATAAATATCACCGCTTAATAATTATTGCCGCTGTTTCCTCGTTGAGGAATAATTCTTTGCCGTTGACGGTGCCGCCCGTCAATGCTTCATAGCCCTCCTCGGGCAGAATATAGGTTATCGGATGAGAGTTGCGGTTTGCAACGGTCATTATTTTTTCGCCGCCGCCTCTTCTTTCATAGGCAATGCATCCCATAGCGTCGGAAACGGGGATGAATTCGCCATCCTTGAAGGCAGGATGCTCCTTTCGGAGATTGCCGAGGAATCTGAAATGCTCAATGAGGTCGGAATCCTCTTTTCCCCAGGGGTAACAGCCTCGGTTGAAGGGGTCTTCGCCGCCGTCTGTACCTGCTTCATCGCCGTAATAGATGCAGGGCACACCGGGGAGGGTGAATTGCATTGCGGAGATGAGTCGGAGCAGTTTCTTGCCCTGCTCTTTTTCGCTATCCGAAAGTCCGCCCTGATAACGGTTTAGATGGTCGGAATAGTATCCGCCCCTTGTTGCAAGGCGGTTGAGCACGCGGCAGGTATCGTGAGTGCCGATATGATTCATCAGGCAGTCAACCGCAGGTTTGGGATAGTTTTCGCAAATCTGCAGAATTCTGTCATTGAAGCCTTCGGCTACGCCGCGGATTACAAAGTCAATCAACAAATCCGCAAACGGATAATTCATAACGGAATCAAGCTGCGCGCCGAGAAGATATCTGCGTCGGCTGCCGTAACTGACTTTATTCGACGCATCTTCCCAGACCTCGCCTAAAATATATGCGTTTTTCTTTTCGTCCTTGACGGCATTGCGCAGGGCATCGAGGAATTTATCGGGCAATTCGTCCGCAACATCAAGCCTCCAGCCCGATGCACCGAGACGAAGCCATTTGCGGAGAATTCCGTTTTCGCCTGCGATATAGTTGATATATCCGACATTTTCTTCCTGAATTTCGGGAAGAATATCCACTCCCCACCAGCAATCGTAGCTGTCGGGATAGCTTTTGAATTTATACCATTCGTAAAAAGGCGATTCGGTGCTGTTATATGCGCCGATTTCGTCATATCTGTTTTCGCGGTTAAAATATCGGCTGTCCGCACCCGTATGGCTGAAAACGCCGTCGAGCACGATTCGGATTCCGCGTTTTTCCGCTTCGGCGCAGAGGGAAACGAAATCCTCTTCGTTGCCGAGAAGCGGGTCGATTTTTTCGTAATCCGCAGTATCATAGCGGTGGTTTGAATGCGCTTCAAAAATCGGATTGAGATAAATGCATCCGATACCGAGGGATTCAAGATAATCGAGCTTCTGCTCAATTCCCTTCAGGTCACCGCCGAAATAGTCATATTCTGAGATTTTGCCTTCGGAATCGGGTTTCCACATAGGTTTTTCGCCCCAATCGGAGCGCAGAATGCGGTCTTCGGGGACGCCTTGCTTCGCTTCGCCCGAGAAACGGAATCTGTCGGGAAAAATCTGATAGATAACCGAGCCTTTAATCCAATCGGGAGTTGTGAAATCCTTTGAATATACTGTGAGCTGGAATGATGCGCCGTCGGGAGAAAATCTGCCCGTTGGTGTATCGTAAAATTTGGTTATAAGAGAGGTCTGACCGTTTTGATTAACGGAAAAACGGTACCAGTAAAGACCTTCGGTATCAACGGAAAAGCTGACGCGCCACCATTCTTCGTTTTCGCCCTCGTCGCATTCATATGCCATAGGGATAACGGAGGTTTCTCCGCAGTCGGAATCGAGAATGAGGTCTGCGCCTGTGCATCCGAAGCTTTTGGGAAGGATGATGCGCAGGGTGATTTCTTCTCCCTCGCAGACTGCGCCGAAGGGAGATTTATGATATGTCAGCCTTGAATTATAGGGGATAAAATCCATGGTTTTGCTTCCTTACTGAGTAATATACGGTGTTTCGGTGATGCGAATGAGCACATCGGTCACGAAATAGCTGAGTGTGACCAGAGCAATTATGCCGAGCGCAATGAGAATACCGTTGATAATCCTGCGTTTTTTAACGATTTCCTCATAACTCGGTTCGGAGCCGAAATGAGCTGAAAATTCGGTTATGCTCTCTCTTTGAGAGGGTTTGAGCGCCTTTTCGATAACGCCTTTGTTCTTATTTCTTCTTGCCATATTGTCACCTTCAGATAAACAGGGATGAATCCGCAAATCCTGCAAAAGCAAGGGAAAGCAGACCGACATAGATAAGCATTGCAGGAGTGCCTTTGAATACTTCGGGGATATTTTCGTTATTTTTGAGTGCATCGGAGCCTTTGCTGATAAGTGCCGCGGCGAGAATGAATGCAATGCCTGCACCTATGCCCGAGCCGATTGCATCGGCAAACGAATACGCCGCCGACTGATTGATAAACGGAACGGCAAAAACAAGGGTGTTGAGCGCGGCGATACCGATTGTGCCGAGAAGTTTATCCGATGCTCTGAAAATGAGCTTGAGAAGAATGGCAACAACAAGATAAAATGCCGCAAGAACACCGCCGTAAACCGCCGCCTTGCCTGCAAAGGGCAGATTCGCGAAGTTTGAGGTCTGATTCAGCGCGCTGCAGATAACGCTTGTTACGATTGAGAATCCCGAAATCATACCTGCGATTTTGCCGAAAGTACCCGGTTTGGTAGAAACGCGGATTGCTTCGCTGATACCGAGACCCGAATTCAGGACAAGATTCTGGATGAAAACGGTGAAAAGCGCGGTTATAAGAAGGTCGGATATCATTTTCATTTTTCATCAACCTCCTCTTCGGGTAAGTCGATGCCGAGAGATCTGATGAAATCGTTTAAGTCGTCTTCTGCGGAGTATTCGGGGGTCGGCTCTGCAGTTTCGGGCTGAGCGGTTTCTTCGGCAGGGGTTTCGGTTTCGGGGGATTCTTCGGTTTCTTCCGCTTCTTCGGGTTGCGGATAGTATTTCGCGACGAAAGACTTGAGAAGAGCGGCGAGGAAACCGAGGAGAATCAGGCATCCGAAGGGGAGAGCCATTCCTTTGAAGGTAATCGGAAGATTGAGGCTGATGCCTGCGAAGGAAGATTTGCCGAGAATTTCTCTGACAGCTCCTGTGATAAGGAAAATTGCAGAGATACCGATTCCGCTTGCAACGGCATCGAAGAAAGCGAGCTTAACGCTGTTTTTGACGGAAAACTGTTCGCAATGCACCGCAACAACGGAGTTGACCGCCGTCAGCGGAAGATAAATCTTCATACCGAGGCTGATATCGTTGAGAGAATAGGTTTCGAATGCGTAGAGTGCGGGGCAGACGAGTGCAAGACCGATGATGAAATAAACGGGCACTCTTATCCATCGGGGAAGATTCCTGAGAAGTGCGCTTGCGATAACGCAGACCACGATGAGCTCAACGCACATTGCCGCAGAGAGTGTGAGAGCCTGAAGGAAGGTTGACGATGCGGCAACAACGGGGCAGAGTCCGACAAGCTGAACGAGGACGGGATTATAAATCAACGCGCCTTTTTTGAGTGCGTCCTTGAAGGAGATATCTGCGCTCATTCCGTCACCTCCTTGCGGGGTGATTTTTTATGATGTTTCGGCATATTATCAATGGCCGAATCAAAAATCGGACGGAGTGCATTTGCAAGGATTACCGCAAAGCAGACCGTTTCTTCGTATGCACCCATTCGTCGCATTGCCATACAAAGCAATCCGCAGAGCGCGCCGTAAACGGTTTTGTTGAGATTCTTTTTGGGAAGAGTTACGGGGTCGGTGATAAGGAAGACCGCCGCAAACATAAGCGAACCCGAACAAAGCTCGGGGATGAGATTCGACCTGAGAGAGGCAGATACTCTCGGAAAAGCGACAATAAAAATTACGCATGCTCCGATGAAACCGACGGTTGAGAGCAATGATGAAGGGCGTTTCACGAGCAGATACGCCGCACACGCGAGCATAAGAAGAATGCAGCCTGTACCCATCGGTCCTGCGACATTGCCGATGAGGATGTCGAAAACATTCGCCGTACCGATATGAACGGAGCTGCCTTTTGCGAGCATCGAGCCGAGCGATTCCGCGCCGAAAACAGAGTCCTGCGTGCCGACGGCATAGCTGAACACCTGCTCCTTGAAGCAGACACTTGCAAACGCGAAGCCTGCCGCGGCAGGAACAAAGGGCGCGTTTTTATATCCGCCGAAAGGAGTCATAACAACCGCAACGGCAAAAATTGACGCAAAAACAGGAACATATAACGGAACATTTACGGGCATCATCAGAGCGATTGCCGCGCCTGTGAAGATGCATCCGGGATTGCCGATTCTGATTTTTTTATTCACAAGAAGACCTGCAAAAGCTTCCGTAACGAGGGCGGCAACAACCGAAACCGCAATAACAAGCAGACTGCGTATGCCGTAATAATGAAGCGCCATATAGCAGGGTGCAAGAAGCATTATCAGATAGTCGTTGCAAACGCTTTTTATATTCAGTTTTTTCGGTTTAACGGCACCGTCAGCCATAGCGTTCACCTCAGACTTCCATTATTTATTCATTGCATACCGCCTGATAACATCATATTATATTAATAGTCAACCCAAAGGAGGTACTGCAAAATGCAAATCAGTTCACCTGCGGAAAACCGAATTGTTGTTGAGCTTTCCGCCGAAGATATGCTGGAGTTGGATATTACATATGAGAATATGGATTATTCCGCAATTGAAACAAGGAGGGTTATCTGGACCGTACTCGATGCCGCAGGGAAATTTCTCGGCAGAGAGATTGACCCCTCGCGCAAAATGATAATCGAAGCAATGCCGATGAGCTCGGGCGGATGTGTGCTTTGCTTCACTCTGCTTGAAACTGCGGTCAGGATAAAAAGACCGACTCTCATCAAACATGCGGCGAATCTCATCTGCGATTTCGACAGCCTTGACGGACTTTATAAAGCCGCGCAGGGATGCGACGCGGATGAGGAATACACACAAAGCAGCCTTTACGAAAATGACGGCCGTTTCAGGCTGATTATCAGCTCACCCTATGACCTGCGGTTGCTTGAAAGACATTTCTGCGAGTTTGCCGCTTGCAGAAAATGCGATAAGCTCGAAGCCGATTTCACAAGGGAGCATTGGAATCCGATTGCGGAATGCGATGCGTTGGGCGCGATTATGTGCCGCAGGAATCAGACATAAGCCTTTTCCGCTTTATCGCGGAGCATTCCGATGATTTCTGCAGGATTTTCCGCGCCGAAAACCGCGCTGCCTGCAACGAAAACATTCGCACCTGCGGCGGCGGCAATTTCAACGGTTTCGGCGTTGATTCCGCCGTCAACCTGAATATCAACATCAAGGCCTCTGCGAAGAATTTCTTCTCGCAGGGTCTTTACTTTTGCCATTGTATCGTGCATAAATGACTGACCGCCGAAGCCCGGCTCAACCGTCATAACAAGCACCATCGAGAGCTTATCAAGATAAGGGAAAACTTCCTCGGCAGGGGTTGCAGGTTTGATGCTGATGCCTGCCTTGCAACCGCAGTCAAGAATCTTATCAACCGTTTCGCCGACGGGTGACGAGCTTTCGATATGGAAGGTAATGATGTCGGCGCCTGATTTCTTGAAATCGTCAATATATTTCAGCGGATTCTGAATCATAAGATGCACATCGAAAACGAGGTTTGTTTTGTTTCGGATGCTTTTGATAACGGGAGCTCCGAATGAAATATTCGGCACGAAGCAACCGTCCATAACATCGAGATGCAGATAATCTGCGCCGCCTTTTTCAACCTTAACGGCTTCTGCGCCGAGCGCGGAAAAATCACTTGCGAGCACAGAGGGAGAAATTTTAATCATAACAAAACATCCTTTCGGTTGTCTGAAGACAATATTTTCGGCATTATAATCTGTATTATTATATCAGTTTTATATTATAAGGTCAATAATAATATAAATAAGTTTACAATTAAATTATTAAAAGAAATACTTTACAAAACAGAAATTTTGATACATAATATAGAGTGATATATTTTAATTTAACGAGGAAAGAAAAATGAAAAAAGAAAAGGACCGGAAATCATCGGCAGAGAAAAATATCGCGCTTATGAAACGCTTTTTCCCCTATTTGAAAAAGCATCTCGGCACTCAGATTCTTGTGCTTATGTGTGCCTCCGTTTCCGCGGCGTGTGAAATCATTCTGCCTCTCATCGTCCGCAAAATCACTGACCAGGGCGTGGCTTCGCCCGAAGGACTGACGGTCAAGCTGATTGTCAGCATCACCGTTGCCTATATTGCGCTCCGAGGTATGGACAGCCTTGCGGGTTTCTGCCAGTCATATTTCGGACATAAGATGGGCACAAAAATCGAAAACTCAATGCGAGAAGATATTTTTGACCATCTTCAGACCCTGTCATTCACATTCTTCGATAACACAAAGGTCGGTCAGATTATGAGCCGAATGACCTCTGACCTTTTTGACATTGCCGAATGGGCGCATCATTTCCCCGAAATGCTGCTTATGACAATCGTCAAATTCATTGCAAGCTTCTTCATCTTCGCAACGATGGATTACCGCTTCGCAATCGCAATCTTTGCGCTGATTCCCTTTATGGTAATCTTCACGAAAAAATCAAGAACAAAAATGCGTGACACCTTCAAGGAAGGCAGACATCAGGTCGGCGAAATCAACGCCCGAATCGAAGACAGCCTTCTCGGTGTAAGAGTTGTCCGCTCATTTACAAAGGAAAAGACCGAGAAAGAGAAGTTTTCCAAGGGTAATGACAGATATGTTGACATCCGTAATAAGAGTCATAAATATATGTCGCAATTCCATTCAACGGTCAAATTCCTTGACGGTATCACATACATCTGCGTTATCGCAATGGGTGCTCTTCTTATGAAAGAGGGCATCACATCTCCCGGCGACTTTGCCGCCAGCCTTCTCCTTATTTCGACACTTCTCGGCTCAATCCGTACAATCGTTGATTTCAGCGAGCAGTTCAGCCGCGGTATCACAGGCGTTGAGCGCTTTGCGGAGATTATGGACGAAAAAGCTGATATTATTGACAGCGAAAATGCAGTTGAGCTCACCGATGTTGAAGGCGAAATCGAATTCAGGAGCGTATGCTTCAGCTATGTCAAGGGTGAAAAAGAGATTCTCCACAATCTCAATCTCTACCTTAAGCCGGGCGAAAATCTTGCGGTTGTCGGTCCGAGCGGCGGAGGTAAAACCACGCTCTGCAACCTGATTCCGAGATTCTATGAGCCTGAAAGCGGCGAAATTTTTATCGACGGCAAAAACATAAAAGAAGTTACTCTTCGCTCTCTCCGTTCAAATATCGGCGTTGTTGCCCAGGATGTTTATCTTTTCTCGGGCACAATTTACGATAACCTTATCTACGGTAAGGACGGCGCAACAATGGAAGAAATCATCGAAGCCGCCAAGCAGGCAGGCGCACACGATTTCATCAGCGCACTCCCCGACGGATATAACACATATATCGGCGAAAGAGGTGTCAAGCTCTCGGGCGGTCAGAAGCAGAGAATTTCAATCGCCAGAGTATTCCTCAAGAATCCTCCGATTCTCCTTCTTGACGAAGCAACCTCGGCTCTCGATAATGAAAGCGAAAAACTTGTTCAGGAATCACTTGAGCGTCTTGCCAAGGGCAGAACAACTCTTACAATTGCGCACCGTCTGACAACCATCCGCAATGCAGATAAAATCATCGTCCTCACCGAGGACGGCATTGCCGAGCAGGGCTCACACGCAGAGCTTATGCAGAAGGGCGGAATCTATGCAAATATGTATAATATGTACGCGATAGTTTGAGTGAAAAGCTAAAAGTGAAAGCTTCGCTTTAATTCGCAATTAACAGGCAATCAGTATCGCAATCTGCGATTATTATTAAAATCATTTAATAAACAGAAAGGATATTTAACTATGCTCAAAAACATCTCCCCCATCCTCTCACCCGAGCTTCTCAAGATTCTTATGGAAATGGGTCACGGCGACGAAATCGTTATCGGTGACGGCAATTTCCCTTCAGCATCAATCGCTCAGAAGCTTGTCCGCCTTGACGGCCACGGTGTAAACGAAATTCTCGAGGCAATCCTCAAGCTTATGCCTCTTGATACATATGTTGACGCTCCCGTTGCTCTTATGGATAACGGCGATGCATCAAATCCTCCTCCCATCTGGGCTGATTACAAAAAGACAATTCTCGCTGAAGAAGGCGAAAAGAATATCGAGCTCGTTGAGCGCTTCGCTTTCTATGACAGAGCAAAGAAGGCATATGCAGTTATCGCAACAGGCGAAACCGCAATCTATGCAAACATCATTCTTAAAAAGGGTGTTGTTATCCAGTAATTATTCAAGTGAAAGGAGTTTCACACGATGAACAAACGAGTTCTTGCCATCGATTTCGGTGCGTCAAGCGGCAGAGCGATTGTCGGCACTTTTGACGGCAAAAAAATCACTCTCGAAGAAGTGCACCGCTTCTCAAACGACCCCGTTAAGGTCGGCGATACAATGTATTGGGATGTGCTTCGCCTTTTCCACGAAATCAAGCAGGGCATTGTCAAAGCAAAGCTTGCAGGCGGTTTTGACAGCGTCGGCATCGATACCTGGGGCGTTGATTTCGGTCTGATTGATGAGTTCGGATGTCTGCTTGAGAATCCGATTCATTACAGAGATGAGCGCACAAAGGGTCTTATCGAGGAATGCGCCGAAACCGTTCCGAATGACGAATTCTATTGCACAACAGGTATTCAGTTTATGGAGCTTAACACAGTTTACCAGCTCTGTGCACTCAAAAAATACCGCCCCCATATGCTTGAAAGAGCAGATAAAATTCTCTTTATGCCCGACCTTTTCGGCTATATGCTTACGGGCAAAAAGACTACCGAATATTCAATCGCAACAACCTCGCAGATGATTGACCTCAAAACAAAAAAATGGGCAACTCCGCTTCTTGACAGACTCGGAATTCCCTCAAGATTGCTTTGCGATATCGCTCCTTCGGGCACAGTTCTCGGCAAAATCCGGGAGGATATCTGCGCTGAATGCGGTATCCCCGAGGTTGATGTAATCAGCGTCTGCGGTCACGATACCCAGAGCGCAATCACCGCCGTTCCCTGCACAGAGGGCGATTTTGCCTTCCTTTCAAGCGGCACCTGGTCGCTTTTCGGAACGGAACTTGACAAGCCCATTGTTGATGAAAAATCAATCGCAATGAATGTCACAAACGAAGGCGGCTACAATGAAAAAGTCGGCTTCCTCAAGAATATCATCGGTCTTTGGCTCATTCAGGAGAGCCGCCGCCATTGGAACAGAAACGGCAGCGACTATTCCTATGCAGACCTTGAAAAACTCGCTCTTGCATCAGAGCCTTTCAAGTGCTTCATTGACCCCGATGCACCCGAATTCGTGCCTCACGGAGATATTCCCGGCAGAGTACGCGAATATTGCCGCAAAACAGGTCAGGCTGTTCCCGAAAGTGTCGGCGAAGTTATGCGTTGCATCTACGAAAGCCTTGCAATGAAATACCGTCTGACTCTTGAAAAGCTTGAGGATTGCACAGGCAAGACCTACCCTGCAATCCATGTTATCGGCGGCGGCACAAAGGATACTCTTCTTTGTAAAATGACCGCTTGCTCCTGCGCAAGAGATGTTATTGCAGGTCCGATTGAAGCAACCGTTCTCGGCAATATCCTTGTTCAGCTTCTCTCCTGCGGCGCAATCGCAGATATCGACGAGGCAAGAAAGGTTGTCAGAGAGAGCGAAAACACAGCTCACTACGCACCCGAAAACACCGCAGAATGGACAGCGGCTTACGAAAGATTCAAGGCAATTGTAAACGGATAAGTCAACTCCCTCAGTCACTTCGTGACAGCTCCCTCATCAGAGGGAGCCGAGAAATCAAAGCAACATAAAATCTGTGAAACAGCTTGCAAATCTTTGCAGTTTCAAAATATTTATCGCAATTAAAGAATTTATTAATTCATCTCATAGAAAGGATTTGATTAACATGGCAAAAAACAGATTAATCGGCGATTATCCCGTAATCGGTATTCGCCCCATCATTGACGGCAGAAGAGGACCTCTCGATGTAAGAGGCTCACTCGAAGAGCAGACAATGAATATGGCAAAGACCGCAAAGGCTCTCTTTGAGGAAAATCTTCGCTATTCAAACGGCGAACCTGTTAAGGTTGTTATCGCTGACACAACAATCGGCAGAGTTGCCGAGGCTGCTGCTTGCGCTGCAAAGTTCAAGAAGGAAGGCGTTGATATTACTCTTTCCGTTACTCCCTGCTGGTGCTACGGCTCCGAAACAATGGATATGGATCCCACAACAATCAAGGGCGTTTGGGGCTTCAACGCAACTGAAAGACCCGGCGCAGTTTACCTTGCATCCGTTCTTGCTGCTCACGCACAGAAGGGTCTCCCCGCATTCGGTATCTACGGCAAGGATGTTCAGGACGCTGACGATGCTTCCGTTCCCGATGATGTTAAAGAGAAGCTCCTGCGCTTCGCTCGCGCTGCAGTTGCAGTTGCAACAATGAGAGGCAAGAGCTATCTTCAGATCGGTTCAATCTGCATGGGTATTGCAGGTTCATCAATCGACCCCGATTTCATCGAAGAATATCTCGGTATGAGAGTTGAATCCGTTGACGAGGTTGAAGTTATCCGCCGAATGTCCGAAGGCATTTATGACGAGGCTGAATATCAGAAGGCTCTCGCATGGACAAAGGCAAAGTGCAAGGAAGGCTTCGATAAGAACCCCGAATTCGTAAGAAAGAGCGACGAAGAGAAGGAAAAGGATTGGGAATTCGTAGTCAAGATGATGTGCATCATCAAGGACCTTATGAACGGCAACCCCAACCTTCCCAAGGGCTGCGAAGAAGAAATGGTTGGCCACAACGCAATCGCAGCAGGTTTCCAGGGTCAGAGACAGTGGACAGACTTCTATCCCAACGCTGACTTTGCAGAAGCTCTTCTCAACACATCATTTGACTGGGAAGGCATCAGAGAGCCCTATATCCTTGCAACAGAGAACGACGTTCTCAACGGCATCGGTATGCTCTTTATGAAATTGCTTACAAACAGACCCCAGATGTTTGCTGACGTCCGTACTCACTGGAGCGCAGAAGCTGTAAAGAGAGTTACAGGCTATGACATCGAAGGCAAGGCTGCTGAAGCAGGCGGTTTCATCCACCTCATCAACTCAGGCGCTTGCTGCCTTGATGCTTGCGGCGAAGTTAAGGACGAAAACGGCAACGGTATCATCAAAGAGTGGTACAATGTTACCGAAGAAGATGCTGACAAGATTCTTGAAGCAACAACCTGGAACGCAGCAGATAACGGCTACTTCAGAGGCGGCGGATATTCATCACGCTTCCTTACCAGAGCTGAAATGCCTGCAACAATGATCCGTCTTAACCTCGTTAAGGGTCTCGGCCCCGTTCTTCAGATTGTTGAAGGCTGGACTGTTGAACTTCCCGACGAAGTTTCAGACACAATCTGGAAGAGAACAGACTACACATGGCCCTGCACATGGTTCGCACCCAGATGCACAGGCGAAGGCGCATTCAAGAGCGCATATGACCTTATGAACAACTGGGGCGCAAACCACGGCGCTATCTCATACGGCCACATCGGTGCTGATATCATCACAATGGCATCAATGCTCCGTATTCCCGTTGCTCTCCACAACGTTCCCGAAGAGAAAATCTTCCGTCCCGCTTGCTGGGGTGCATTCGGCACAAAGGATCTTGAAGGCGCAGACTTCAGAGCTTGCGAAAACTACGGTCCTCTCTACAAATAATTGTATTTCCGAGGCTTGCACGGTTTTCCGTGCAGGCCTTTTTTCTTTGAAAAAGCTTGAAAAAACGGGTCGGAGTGTTGTATAATCTTTGCATTCGGAAAAAAGGAGAAAATAAAAAATGTTGCAGTTTCTGAAATATATCGTAGGCTTTGTGCCGTCGCTTTTGTCGCTGATAGTTGCCTTTGTTTCTGTTTTTTCTGCAAGCACGGTAAGGCTTGAGCAGGATAAAGCGGAGCAGATAAACCGTATTGCGGCTCTTGAGCAGGCTTACAAAAACGGAGAAATTGAAGCGGTTGACGAAGCAGGATTTTTCAGCGGCGATCTCGATGCAGAGCTTGAATCGGGGCTGAAGTTCAACGAAATCAGCTTCATTGCAACCCATAACAGCTATCAGTCACCTGCCATTGATGAAACGTTCGACCTCTATAAAAATCTCGGAAACGTGACGTTCGGATTGTTCAACGGTGAGGTTGCGGAATTCTGGAGCGAAACTCTGACCAATCAGCTTAACAGCGGTATCAGAAGCTTTGAAATGGACGTTGAGGTTTTTGACCGTGACGGTGAGATTTCATTCACCTGTATGCATAATCCGTATATTGAGATGGCCACCTCCTGCTATGATTTTGCCCTTGCGATGAAAGAGATTGCAATGTGGTCGGATAATAACCCCAACCATTTGCCTGTAACAATAATCGTTGAGCCGAAGAGCATTTTTATTCCTCTTGAGGATATGAAGGCATTCGGCATCGTATATGCCGATGATTTTGATGCGATGCTCCGTGAAACTCTGGGGGACAAGCTTTTCA
>JAZRBF010000005.1:0-1534 GCA_045634985.1 Acutalibacteraceae bacterium
AATTTTTTCTTTGGGCATAAATTTCGCTGCAGCAAGACCCATACCGCTGCCGCCGCCTGTGATTACGCAAACGTTTTTCATTATCAGTTCTCCTTTAAATATAAAAATTTACCATTTCAATTTTATCATAAAAAAATATTATTGTCTATAAATTTTTATCTGCTTAAGATTTTCTGACAGTTCAACAAATTGTTGCTGTTAATTCAAAGCTGAGAATTGCTTTGAGCCCAGACATAGACACTGTCTGATTCTGCAATTTCTTTGAGTCGTAAAAATCCGCTATTGACAAAAACGTTGTCTGTGTAAGTTATATTTGAACAATATTTTCCAAAGCGAAGTTTGCCTTGTCTTGATGTATTGTCAAAGAAATCACCTGCATCAATTGTATTTTTAGTAAAAATAAGTCCGTTGACGTTGTCTGTTCTCATAAGTGTTGACGGTATATCTTTAAAGCTGTTTGAACTGATTTCTATATTTGTGAAAACGGCAGTTTCGGCAGACTTACCTGCAATGTTAGTGCCGATTTCAATTACGGAACCCCAATCGCTGTAGTTACACTTCTCAAAGGTCTTGTTGCGGATGATAAGATTATCAACGCCCGTACCTTCCTGCCAGAGTGTGGGTTCAATATCCATAACAACCTTTATTGCCTGTGCCATAGTTTTATGAAAATGGTTGTTCTCGCAAAGTCCGTTTGAGGACTGAAGAAGCAGACCTCTTGCTCTGTTTTCATGGAAATAATTGTTTCGGATAACATAGTTACCACTGTTGCATTTCGTGTTGTAAGCGGTCCAGCCTGCCGTTACACTTTCAGGCATACCGTCCACAACAACCTCTTTGGTTATGCCTTCCAGAGCTTTGACCGAAACAATTTTTGCGGTTAAATCGGTGTTTTCAAATTTATCGTTCTTGAAAGCGAGAGTATCGCCCGCTTCAAGCCTCATTGCAGAAGCAATAAGAGTAAGTGTGTTACCGTTAACCGCAGAAACATAGCCGAGACCGTCATGAACGTTAATGCAGTCATCACCCATACCGCTTATGTCGCAATCAGAAATGTTGAAGCAACCGTTGGTGTTGACAATATGAATCGCATCAGCAGTCAGGGACACACAACGTTTATCTTTGTGTTCGGGATTTACTCCGATAAAACTGTTGATAATCTGAAAATGCGAGCTGTTACCCTCGCAGATATAAGCCATACCCGAACTTCCGTAAATGCTGACATTATCAAAGGTTATATTTTTACTGTAATCGCGGAGATTGAAAACCGTTCCGTTATAGACATAGTGCCTGAGTAAGTATGTTTCTCCGTCTTCAAACCCGTTCATGCAACCGTTGTGAGTAACACGCAAGGTGTTATCGGAAATCTTCTGAAAGGATTTTATATTCGTTTCGTCCTGATAAAGATAAACCTCTTTTGACGAATATTTTGCACCGAAAGTATAAGTTTCGGGGTCGCATTGAGTAATCGCCATCAATCGGCAGTTTTCATCACAGTATTCCGCATCCTTGAAAACAAGGTCAAGAGTATTGG
>JAZRBF010000006.1:0-13598 GCA_045634985.1 Acutalibacteraceae bacterium
CAGAAACTTTCTTCTCGGCAATGAATATTTCAATGAAAAATTCGGAATAAGAAGCCGTGACGTATTCCTGCCCGACTGCTTCGGATTCGGTTACGCTCTGCCCTCAATCGCAAGGCACTCGAATCTTTACGGTTTCACAACTCAGAAGCTCAGTTGGGGAAGTACCTACGGCCAGCCTTTTGATATAGGCAAATGGTACGGACCTGACGGTAAATATATTATTGCAAGCATCAAAATGCATAACTACGTTGCCGTTCTCAATAATCTTCGTAAAAACAAGGCAATCAAAGAAAAGCTTGCGGAGAGTGAAACACACGGTCTCGATGCTACCGAGATTTTTCACGGTATAGGTGACAGAGGCGGCGGACCTCTGCCGATTTCCATCAGAAATCTTCGTAAAAATATGAAGAAGAACGGTAAGTCGGATATAATTGTTCATTCTTCGCCGTCTGATAAGGTTTTCAAGCAGATTATGACGGAGATGACCGAAGCTGACCGCGATAAACTGCCGTTGTGGAACAATGAATTTCTTCTGACCGACCACGGTACGGCAGGCTATACCGCAAGGGCAATCAGCAAACGCTGGAACAAGCGCGGCGAAGAGCTTGCCGATATGGCAGAAAGAGCCGCTGTGACCGCACATTGGCTCGGTACGGCAAAGTATCCGCAAAGAGAATTGAATACCTCGTGGAAAAGAATAATCAACCATCAGTTCCACGATGACCTGCCCGGAACGTCCGTTCAGAGAGCATATCTCCGTTCGTGGAACGACTACGGTCTTTCACTCAACCAGCTGGCTCACGAATACGAAAAGAGCATTTCGGCTGTTGCTTCAATGCTTGACACATCGTTCTGCAAAGGTATTCCCGTAGTTGTCAACAATCATATGGAGTTCAGAAGAAAGAGCTGTGTCACCGCAACTCTTGACGGCGAATTCAGGCATATTTCCGTTTGCGACTGCAACGGTAATGAAATTCCGTCACAGGTTTCGTCAGTCGGCAAGGGCAAAACTGCAATTGCATTTGTTGCCGATATGCCACCGCATTCATATTGCGTTTTTGATGTTACCGTGAGTGGAACTCCTTCTGCAATCAGAACAGAACTCAAGGTTTCCGAAAAATCTCTTGAAAACGAGCGTTATACCGTCACCCTAAACGAAAACGGAGATATCGGCTCGATATACGACAAAGAAATTGGCAAAGAACTGCTCAAAGAGCCCATCGTTCTCGGAATTTTTGATAATTATGCGGGTGGCTGGCTTTATCCTGCTTGGGAAATCAAATACAAGCAATCAATAAGAAATCACAACAGAATTGCAAAGCTTGTTAAATCAAGAATAATCGAAGAAGGTCCCGCAAAATGCACAATTCAGGTCATTCAGCAATGCGATGATTCGGTTTTCACAAATAATATTTCACTTTCCGCAGGCTCGGATATGGTTGAAGTTCAGTGCGAATTTGACTGGAACAATCAGAGAACGCTTTGCAAAAACATTTTCAGTTTTGCCTGCTCAAATGAAGAAGCAACATTTGACCTTGGTCTCGGAGCAATAAAAAGAGGCAACGCAAAGCCCGAAATTTATGAAGTTCCTGCACAGAAATGGGTTGACTTAACCGATAAAAATGAAGAATTCGGCGTTTCCGTTTTAAGTGACTGCAAATACGGTTGGGATAAATTTGCGGATAACACTCTGAGAATGACGGTTATACTCACACCTCTCAACAACTCAAGACCCGCTTCTGTTCAGAGCATGATGGATCTCGGTCTTAACCGTTACGGCTATGCAATCTGCGCTCATAAGGGTTCGGATATTTCAAGGGTACAGGCAGCCGCCCGTGAATTCAGCGCTCCCATGGTGGCTTTTGTTGCCGATAAACATACGGGTATTCTCGGCGCTTGCTACAGTTTTGCGAATATTTCCGACAACGAAATTATCATCCGTACAATCAAGAAAGCGGAAAACACAGATGAAATTGTTGTAAGAGTAAACGAAGGCTGCAACAAAGCTCATAAAAATGCAAGATTATCGCTTGGCAACGGCATAGTTTCCGCCCGTGAAATTTACGCTTCCGAAGAGCATATCGGTGACGCAACAGTAAAAGACGGCTCGCTTGTGTTTGATATGAATCCTTATGAAATCAAGAGCTTTGCTTTAACTCTTGCGCCTATGGATAATAAAGGAAAAACCGCTCCGTGTTCATTCATTGAGCTCCCGCTTAATACAAAGGCTTTTTCTTCAAATCAGTCACGTTCGGGTAACGGTATTCACGGCAAGAATTACACAATTCCCGAAGAACTTGTTCCGAATATCATCACAAGCGGCGGAGTTGATTTTGCTTTGAATAAAGGCGAATACGATTCTTTGATTGCAGACGGACAAACTCTCACCCTTGACGGCGGATACAACAAACTTGTTATTCTTTGCGCAAGCCTTGACGGTGACAAGGAATACACGTTTGACGTTGATGGCAAACCCGTTAAAATCAAAGTCAGCGATATCGAAGAAAGACCCTTCGCTTGGGATTTATACGGCATGAAGCGTACGGCAAAAATCAAAACCGATGTTCTGGGATGGGAATGCACCCACACCCACTCCGCCAAAGGCGATGATTATGCGCATCAGCTTTTCTTCTTTAAATATGAGGTAGAAACAAATGGTGCAAAATCAATCAGGTTGCCCTACGACAAAAATTTATTTGTCCTTGCCGCAACACAAATCAAAACGGACAGCGAATGCAAATGCGTCACACAGCTTTATGATACGGTTGAGCCGAGAGAATTCAACTTCAAACTTAAAACTCTGAAATCAAAGCTTAACTATATCTACAGAAAAGCAATCGCTTACGTCTGGAGAATCGATGATGTAGGCAGAATTATTTATCTTCACTACAGACCCAAAAAACATCTGTAAAAAAGTAAATCCGTTCATAAATCAACTTTTGTGTGACCCGACCCTGAGTCTGCGTCATAAAATGGCGAAATTGTATCAGAACAGGAAGAAAACAAGTAATTGTTAATTTTAAAACCGCTCGAGCGTAATCTCGAGCGGTTTGATTTTTACATATTTATATTACTTTGGTCACAGAGTCTGAAACTGAAGTTATTCACAATAGTCGACTTGGTTTTGTCTTTTCCGAGATTTTTGACAGTCTGCAGATAATCAACAATAACCTCAAAAAGTGCTTTGAAATCAATGAAGTTACATTCGTTGCAGGTCTGCTCATAAATGCAATGTATTTCTGCTTTTCCTTCTTTGATTTCAATGAGTTTTGGATTGAAAAGAAGATATACAAAATCAATCTTTTTGACCTCAAATTCACCTTTCAGAAAAGCTGTTGCAACGCCCAGCAGGTGGCTTATCATCTGTTTCATATCAAACGAATGAATTTCTGTATCGTCCGACATAAACTTGACTTCCATTTTGCGCTCGTCAATCACTTCGATTTTGCAGGCAACAGAGGTTTTATCCGATGCAGAGATTGTTCTGTATAAATCCTCGTATTTTCTTTCGTAAACACTGTCTTTCTTGGTGTAAGGCTCTCTGCATTTCGCTTCAACAAAAACGCACTTTTCATCGGTTTCAATGAATCCGTCAAGGTTTGCGATACCGCCGACGGTTGTGGGCAGTTTCTTTTCAAAAAGAAACCCGTCTGTGTCTTTCATCAGGTTATAAATCATTCTGCTTGATGAACCGAAAGAAGCCATTTTCGGCGGATATATATTCTTGCCGACTTTTCGTTCTTCAAGTTCTTTTCCGCCGCCTTTTCCGTACATTTCATAAGCGGTCGGATTAATTGTTTTCATATCTTCAACAAACTCCGCAAATGAAGCGTTGCTGAGATAATTACTATATATTTTTTCGTTGACTGTATATCCCGATTTGAGTCCGGGATTTTTTGCTGTTTCATCTGCCATAATGGCACAGTCTAAAATTTTGTTGAGTTCCATTTTATCCATTCATATATTTTTTAGCTAACATTCTGAAATATTCTGCGTTGTCTTTCTTCATTGAATAAGTGAAGAATCTGCCGGTATAGGGTGTGCATCCGTCAGGAAGGTCGTTTGCACCGATGTTTGCATCTTTAACAAAGAAATCAATTCGGAGGCAGGTTTTGTGAATGTATGCATCAAAAACAAGGTGACCCTGATATTTGAGTGATACGTGAGAAGTGCTGCCTTTTCTCGCCGTGATTTTGTAATCGGAACTTTCGGCAGTTTTTGTTTTATAATAGTCAACAACCTCTTTAAGTAAGGGTTTTGACGGCAAATCAAGTTCTTCAACAAAGGCGTCAACATCGCATTCAACGGCACCCCTTCTGACAGGTGCGGCGCTTGTTGAGGTTATGGTTGACGATTCAAGCACCGACTTGAGTTTTTCGATATCTGAAGCATCAAGCATATCATCGTTGTTGCAGATTGTTGTATAAACTGCGCCCATAAGATTCGCAACAGACTCATGTTTTTCTTTTGGGATATTTATACTTGCATAAATTTCGGGATATTCATCCTCTTTTTTCAGAGTTTCCAGAAATGCTTCATCAAGTTCGTTTTTGTTATAAACGATATGATTATAAAGTTCTTCGCAGGTCTGCTGCAGACAAAGAATTGCAAAAAGAATAGCTTTTTTATGTTCATCATCGGATATTTCATCGCCCGAAATTTTCTGAAGAAGTGAGAACGCGTTGAAAAGTCGCTTCATTCCTCTGGGGTTATAGCCCACAGAAAGACCGATGAGATCTCTGTAAGTTTCAAGCTTATCAGCAGACACTTCCATTTTGCTGCTTTCAAGACAGTTTTTGATGTAGTTTTTGATTTCATAGTTTGCAACGGGCATTTTGAACGGCACCTGAATAATCTTATCGAAAAAGCTTCTGCCTTTTTCTTCGCCGATAAGGTCACCGTATTTTTCCGAAACACCTCTGCTGACAACACCGTAGTCAATCGCAAGAACAAACACGCATTTGTCGCAGTCGAGGAAAAGCTTCAGCACTTCGAGAAGTTCAACGGCTTTGCCCGGATTAAGACGGTCAAGGTCATCAACAAACACAACAATTCGGTCTAAATTTTTGTTTTTGCAAATCTCATTGATTGCATTCTGAAAACTGTCTTTCAATTTTCCGATGGATTCAGGAAGACTTGCTTCCTCGCCATCACTGAACAAACAATTTTCAACACCTTCTGTTGCGCCGTTTGTGACGTTGCTGACTACTGTCATACCCATTTTGAAGATGGTTTTAAGAGCTTTTTTTGCAGTTTCTTTCGCATCAGTACGACCTGATTCTTCGGTAATCTTTTCAAGAAGCGATGAAAGGAGAATCAACGGCAACTGGTCGCCCATATTGAACTGAGAATACTGCCAGGTGTTGAACCACACGCATTTAACTCCCGTAAGTTCCTTTCTTACCATTTCCATAATGCTTGTTTTGCCTGTTCCCCAGTCACCCTGAACGGCAATTGTCATAGGCACTTCGCAGTCTTTGATAAATGATGCGAGACCGTTTATGTATTTTTGGATATTAAATTTATCTTCCAGTGCGGGTTTGTCCGTCATTCCGGTTTGTGTTTTAGCCATAGCTCAGATCTCCTTTTTCCATATACAAATTAATTATATATTCGGGATATTATAAAATCCATTGACACATAATCCAAAAATGGCTGTTTTGTTTTATGCAAGATGATATCTTTAGGATCAGAAAAGCGCCACCCTAAACGGACGGTTTTTGTTTAATCGAGGTTGTTTTTTTATCAAGCATAGTTGATTCCTTAATCGTAATAATCTTTAGAAATTTCTTTCCAGAATACACCGACATATAAAGTAATCAGAAAAACTACCCACATATTCTGCACCTCTCTATTAGTATAGCATAAGAAAACTCCCTCGGTGAATACCGAAGGAGTCCGACAAATTGGAATTTGTTTATTCAAAACACTTAATTACGTCTGAACCTTTCTTTACGAACGCTATAAACTCGTCAATCTCTGCCGTTATTTCATAAGTACCCTTTGTGTATACTTTTTTGTTCTTGGTTAAAATCCATTCACCGTCGGGAATATAAACCGTCTTCACCGTCTGACCCTGCTCGACGATAGGTGCAAAGATTATATCATCGCCGAACATATACTGACTGTCGAGTTTATAACAGTTTTCATCATCGGGATACTCAAAGAACATAGG
Organism: Acutalibacteraceae bacterium; assembly: GCA_045634985.1. Classification (GTDB taxonomy): domain Bacteria; phylum Bacillota; class Clostridia; order Oscillospirales; family Acutalibacteraceae; genus CAG-177. The sequence goes on from JAZRBF010000006.1 coordinate 6,176, forward strand.
CCTCATAACGGGATAGCCTTTTTCAGATGCAATATCCATCTGTGCCTGAATATAAGGTCTGAGCTTTTCACGGACAAGGATCAGATTTTTCAGTATCTCAAAGTTCTTTTCACCGAAACTCCAGATTTCATTCGGGTCACCGCTCGGCTCTTTAAGTCCGGGTGTTGGTTCAAAGTGTCTGTTACGGGAACCGTGAAGACGCATAACGGGGCTGAAAAGACCGAATTGGAACCAACGCACAATAAGTTCTTTAAAGTAATCGCTTGTAATATCCGCGCCGTAGAATCCGCCGATATCCGTATTCCACCAGGGAATACCGCACATAGCCATATTAAGACCTGCTTTGACCTGACAAGCGAGGCTTTCAAAGGTGGATTCTATATCACCTGACCATACGAGTGAAGCAAACTTCTGACTGCCTAAATATGCGCAACGGGTAAGGGTGATTATATCGTCTCTGCCGATGGATTTAAAACCGTCGTAAGCCATTTTGGAATAGTAATAAGGATAGAGAAGTCCAACCGTATCAGCTCTGCCTGCATACCAGATGAGATTGTCAAAATGCTCGGGATGAATTTCAGGCTCTGCCTCATCAAACCAAAGAGCATCAACACCGTTGTCTATGTAGTTTTCCTTTAATTTACTCCAAACATAATCTCTTGTAGCGGGATTGGTAACGTCAATTTCATTCTGCCAGCCGTAGAAATCAAACACTCTGTCGGGTCCGTGGGCTGTACGCATTAGCATATTATTGTTTCTCATGTGCCAATAATTTTCGCTGTGCTCATTTATTGTGGGCCACATAGACACAATCAGTTTTGTGTTCATACCGTGAAGCTCATCGGTCATAGCCTTCACGTCGGGCCAGTATTTCGGGTCAAACTTGTAATCGCCTTGCTCTGTCCAATGGAAATAATCGGCAATAATAACGGAAAGCGGTGTGCCGAGTTCCTTATATTTTCTTGCAACTGAGAGCAATTCCTCCTGCGTTTCATAGCGCAGACGGCTCTGCCAGAAACCCGTTGCCCATTCGGGCATTTTCGGCGCATAGCCTGTCAGATCGGAAAGTGCGGTGCAGACCTCTTTTGGTGTACCCGCCATAACGACAAAGTCCATAAATCTGCAGCAGTCACAACTCCAACGTGTACGGTTGTTTGAAAGCTCACAAAGACCCGTCGAAGGATTGTTCCAAAGAAAACCGTAGCCGAGAGAAGAATAAACATAGGGAATTGTGCATTTGGCGTTAACGTTGCGGATATCTATAGAAGAACCTTTTAAGTCAAATTCATTATCCCAACTGTGACCGAGGCCGAAGAAATGCTCGTTTTTATTTGCTTCAAAGGTTACCCGTGCGCTCCACAGACCGCTGCCTTTGTTATCAAAATGACGATAGTTGCTTTTGAAAGTCAGTTCCGGTTTTTCAACAAGAATAACTTTGCCGTCTTTATAAAAAGTCAGTTTGCCGTTCGGCTCAACTTTTACTTTAAGACTGCCGCATGTAAGCGTTGCACAGTAATCAAACTCTTCAATTTCGGCATCAACGTTCTGCGGCATAAGGGTATAGTTTTCTTCGCTTACCCGACAGTCGGGAAATGATTGAAAACGAATTGCATTTTTGCCGCAAGGGGTAATGCGGATCAGTTCGGTATATCGCATCAATAAAAGTTCATTGTTGTTTATAACCAGATTTTCCATTATATCATCTCCTGTAAATTATTATTTGAAGGTTGAGTTTTTCAAAAGTTCATACTCCTGTTCGGTGATATGAAGAACAGAGCCGTGGCGGGGCCTCAGATGATTAAGAGAAAAATTGCTTTCATCAACTTTGGTGAAATTAATCAGATCGGTTGTTTCCTGCATAAAATATCCGCCTTTTTTGAACTGATCTGCAATCATAACAAACTTATCTGTGCCGAGTATTCTGTAAATACAGTTACCTTCCAATGCGGTATCGGCAACGGAAACCTTGTTGTCATCGGGCTCATAATACGGACCGTCAGGTTTATCGGCCAAGCAATAGCAGATAGCTTCCTTTTTTCCGTCAGCCTGAAAGAGATAGTATTTTTCGTTATATTCAATTATATCCGCATCAATCGCACACAAACCGCTTTTGGGTCTGAAAAGAACTTTCGGTGATGTTGTGAGATGCAAAAAATCTTTGGTGTAAGCATACCAGGTGATAGTGTCCAAATCGCTGTTAGTATTGTGGTGAGTCCAATAAATCATATATTCATTTCTGAATTTATCATATATAATTTGCGGAGCCCACACTCTGTCTGCGCTCTTTGTTTCTTCAAAACGGGAAAAATCAATTATGCGCTCGTTATGCCAACTGATTAAATCTTTGCTGTCCCATATAATCATCGAATTGTTGCTGCTCCAACCGTCCTGAGATCTCATATCTGTTGCAATAATATGAAATATATTGTTTTGATCACGGAATATAAAAGGATCACGGCAGCATTTTTTACCTTTTGTCTGGATGATTACGGGCTTACCCGAATTTATACAGGTGTAATTATAACCGTCGTCTGAAACCGCAAAATGAACTCTCTCCTCATCAGGCAAATTGCCGATAAAATAACAAAAAAGATATTTTGTAAAAACCATATTAACCTCTCCTGAAAACTGAAAAACAAAACAATAAAAAGTTCAACAAATACTCATTGATTTTTTGTTTCTTCTATTTTGTCAAATAATACAGAACAAGCTATTGTAAGTTCCCACGGAACAACAGAGCTTTCGCTTTTGCCTGATTTGATGCATTCCACAGCTTCGCTGATTTGATAAGTGAAACCGTTTTTTGTTTCCTTATCTTCAAAATGTTCCTTGAGATTTCCCGAAACATCATATAAAAAACATTCGCTTGCATAATGCGGCTTCGGAATAACAATCTTTCCGTGTTTTCCGTATATTATCATTTTATCGTCAATTGAGGTCATAAAAGATGCCGTTAAATCTGCCAAGGTGTGCTCAAAATCAATGCTGATATGATTATTAACGTCCACACCGCTGTCACTCCATACGGCAGAAACGCTCATATTTTTTATTTTTTGCTCAATCAGATACGTCGTTATTTCATAGGCGTAAACAGTAATATCTTTTGCCGCACCGCCGCCGAGCAAGGGGCTGAAATAACGGTTTTCTTTATCTTCAGGAGCGGCAAATCCGATTGAAAACTGTGAGATTTCGGGAATACCGATTTCGCCGTTATCTATCCACGTTTTCGCCTTGTTGACGGCAGGCAAAAAACGGCTCCACATTGCTTCCATAACGAAAACGTTATTCTTTGCAGCCGTCTCGAAAACATTTCGGGCTTCATCCGAATTCTGAAACATAGCTTTTTCGCATAACACGGGGATGCCTCTTTCAACGCACATCATTGAAAGGCGGTAATGGTCATTCGTCGTAACGGCAATATATACGCAGTCGGGCTTTTCGGATTCAAGCATTTCGATATAACTGCCGTAATATTTATTCAAACCGTGTTTTGCGGCAAAGTTTTTTGCTCTGTCATAGCTTTTGCTTGAGATTGCACACACTTCGCAGTTATCAATCAACGAAACCGCTTCACAAAAATTGTTTGCGATTCTGCCGGCACCCATAATACCAAAACGAAAAACGTTCATATCAATTCTCCCAAATAATAAGTTATATTTGTTTATATATTCGATAAATTGGAATTTATCGCTCTGTTCTTCCTATTTTACCATACGGAATGGTTTGAAAATCCGGAATGGATTTTCTCAATTCCTCAGTATCTCTGATACTGTAATTTCCCGAATCAAAGTCGGTAAAAATTTCTTCCGCTTTATTAAGTGAATAAATTTCGTTACAGGATATATCGCTGAATCTGTAAGCGGAACTGTAAATATCTCCAATTACTTTGTGCCTGTTTAAAATCAGATTGTTTCTGATTGTACATGCAGGGTTGGGTATGTAGGATGCGGTTTCGCACTGCGACTTATCATCTGTCATTGTTTTGTATTCAGGGAATGCATTCTGCCAAATTTCGCTCTGCCACGGTGAAGCATAGAGCACATCCCACATATCGCCGCTTCCGATATGGGCATGTGTAAACCAGCCGTTGTTCAGTGCGCCTTCTCTTGCTCTTTCATCAAAGTAAATTGCGTTTTCACCTGAATTTATAATTACATTGTTTTCAACAACATTGTCTCTTCCGCCGCCGATATGGATTGAATTTCTTGGGATGTTGATGAGCAGATTGCCGTAAATCTGCTGACCCGAAAGAGCATCGTCAAGATAAATTCCGTCCGGCTTATGTTCTCCTGAGCCGACATTATAAATGCAATTATATCTTATTACATTACCGTACCAGACCCAGCTTCTTCCTGAATAAATTGCACCCGCATCGTCGGAAAGCAGACAAACATCGTGGATATTATTATATTCGATAATATGATTATTGCCTTTGTAGGTGATTGCCTCGTGAGGTGAGTTGGTAATTTCGTTGTGTGAACAGATATTTCCCACACCGAGCAGGGTTACAGCGGGTTGATAGGTCTGATAAATCTCTGACCAATCGTGAATATAATTATTATCAGCCTTGCTGTTGCCGGGAGTAAGCGTTTGTGTATCGCCGCCGTCAATAACAATTCCGCCCTTACCCGTATGGGTAATTTCGTTGTTATATGCAAGATTATTGCTTCCTGTCATAACGAGCGCATTGCCTGCAATATTTTTGATAAGGCAATTTTGCACTGTATTATTATTTCCGTTAACAACAACGGCATCTGCTCTTGTTCCCTTTACGGTTATTCCGTCAAAGGTAAGGTAATCTGCTTCGGCTTTTATTACGGGTTTAAGAGATAAAGAAAGGTCGATTTGTGATTCTTCGATGTTTTCAGGCTTCCAGAGACAAAGCAAGCCGTTTTCACGGTCCAGATACCATTCGCCCTCAGCAGTAAGTTCTTCAAGAACATTGAAGAAATAGTAAGGCGCATCTGTTTTTGTTCCGAAAAGGCTAACAAACTTCGGAGAGATTTCTCCCGTCTGTGCATCGAAACTGCCGATTGGCGATGATGCATCTGCCCAATCATATTTCCAATAGCCGAACATCCACACCTCGTCAAGAGTTTTCCAGCCTGCGATTCTTCCCGCAAGTTCGGAATTGACTTTGTAAACATCAGATTCGGGATTGCGGATTTTATCCCAATCCTTAACCTCGGTAAGTGCTCCGTCGGATTCTTTTCCGAGACCTGTTTTAACAACTTCTTGAGTAAGAAGAAAATCACTGTCGGGGTATCTTGCAAGAGACTGTCTTTTATCGTTGATAAAAAGTTCGCAGTAAAGCTCGCCTGTATAATCGCCGTCATAGCTTGATGCGGTGTGATATGAACCGATTGCATATATCTTACCCCAATCATCTTTTGTAAGAGAATAGGGTGCTTTATTTAAATCAACAACAACTACATTTTTCTGCGCTTCCGATGTAAGTCTTTCGTATATTTCAGGGTATTCCTTTACGGCTTTAAAATCTTTATGTAAAAGAGTAACTCCGCCGTTTAATATAACCTCGCCGTTATATGCACAGTATGTTATCGGACATTCAGCGGTTCCCGAATCTTCTTTTGTAAATTCAAGCGAAGATACGCGGTATTCACCGCCTTCAATACAGACGGTTATTCCGTTTTTATTTGTTTTATCTGTGTTTCTGACCGCTTCAACAGCCTTTTCGATTGTGAGGAACGGAGAACCTATTGTTCCGCTGTTTGAATCGTCACCTTTTGTGCTTACATAAAAATCGCCGTTAATCATTTTATCATCATCTTTCATATTTGTGTATGTTGAAAGAGTTGGTGCCGGAGCTTTATATCCCTTATACATTTCATCGATTGCAAAAGGTACTATATATGAATAACTGCCTATTATAAAACCGGCCAGAACAATAACAGAAAAAACAGCTTTCAACAGCTTCTTGTTAAACATCTTAAAAATGCAAAGCAAAACAAGAACTGTTACGGTAATAAATGACAGGTAAACGGGGATAACCAATGCAATCTGATTGAGCTCGTTGTTGCCTATAATGCAGTTTATCAAAAGCATAAGAGCAACAAGCATTATTGCAAAAACCGATGCCGTAATAACAGTATTTTTAACAGTTCTCTTTTTTTCTGTATTTTTGCTGAGAGGTATCGAAAGCAAAGCTCCGCCCAAACAAACAACAACGGCAAGTATAAACTGCAGAATTGTGTATTCATAACACAGATATTGCATATGAAAATAATAAAGACCGACAATTGATAAAACGATACCTGAAATAAGACAAATGATTTCAGGTATTATTTTCTTTTGAAGTTGTTTCTTCATAATAGTATCCATCTCCGCAAATTCTTATTTTCCGAACTTTTTGACAAATTGGAATTTGGTTAACACATTCGTTATTTCTTCGCAACTACAATGGGTTGGTAGAACCCTGTTTCTTCGGGGAACATCCATACCACTTCGCTACATCCGTTTGCCATAAGCAAGTCGGTCATTTCCTGTCTGCGGGTGGCTCTGTATTCACATTCAAACTTGCTCACTTGTAAGGTGTCCTCGTCATCAACGATATACTGGATTAGCCGATAGTTATCACCTTCCCATGTCCAGGTCTGGAAAGATGCTCTCTGTCCTTTTGTGGTTTTGTGAATATAGGGAGGGGAATAAGGTGGCTTGTCCATAAGCAGAGCGTCATAATCCCGAATACTGGCAACAAACATACCACCATCCTTAATCTGATTTACGATACTCTTGATGGCAGATTCCAAATCAGTACTTGTCAGCATATGTGGTAGTGCATTATCCATAGCAATAACAATGTCAAACTTCTCTGTAAATGTATCTGATAATGAACAGAAATTAGCCTGCTTAAAGCAAATTTCTACATTATTTGCTTTTGCTCTTTTTTCTGCTTCGATAAGTTCGCCAGCACTTAAATCAGACGCCGTAACATTATATCCAAGTGAAGCAATACCGATAGCCTGTGTTCCAATTCCACAAGCACAATCAAGGATTTCGGCTGTATGATCAAATCCATTATTATGAAATATTCGATTTAGAACTTCTGCCTGTTCCTTTATTGTAGATTGCCAATCAAGAAATAATTTATCATATTGAGTTGCTAAACTATCATAAAAAGTTTGTATTATACTCATATCATTCACCTCTACAAATTCTTGTTTATCAATCTCATTATAATTCCCTGAGATTATTTTTGCAACTCTTGAATTGTGTTACTGAAAGTGATGGTTATATAAATATATGAGCCGTATTCCGAAGTAACAAAGCGGATTAACGATTTGAATTAACGAAATCGTTAATCTTTTAATTTTATCGTTAATTCTTCGAGAAAATCGTTGATTCTATAAGCAAAAAGACTGCACAGGGAGCACCTATGCAGTCTTTGTTGTTTCTATATCAA
>JAZRBF010000007.1:0-111599 GCA_045634985.1 Acutalibacteraceae bacterium
CCTTCATGGGTAGCCGCAAAGGTCAGGGAGAACTCTGCGCTGCCGGTGGTGTAAGCTTCTACGCCGATACCGAATACCTTGGATTCAACACAGGGCTTAACCAGATTCTTGTCGAAGGGCTCAGCCAGGATAGCTTCGATAGACTCTTTGTAACGCACTCTGGGGCCCATACGGTCTGCAGGGATATCCTTGAAACCGTCACCGGTCCAAATGTTCATTACGCAAGGGATACCGGTCTCTTTTGCAAAATACTCAGAGATGCGGATACAAGCCTTACCATGCTCGATCCAGAAATTTCTGGTCTCTTCGTCAGGGCTGGACAGAGTCAGACCGTCTTTTACCATAGGATGGGAGAAGAATGTGGGGTTAAAATCGATGCCTATGTTTCTTGATTTTGCAAACTCAACCCATTTTGAGAAATGCTCGGGTCTGAGAGCATCTCTGTCAGCTCTGTTGCCGTCGAAGATTGCATAGCAAGCGTGAAGATTGAGCTTCACTTTGCCGGGGATAAGAGCGAATGCCTTGTCAATATCAGCCATAAGCTCTTCGGGTGTTCTTGCCTTGCCGGGGTAATTGCCTGTTGTCTGAATGCCGCCGGAAAGCTCGTCGTCGCCGTCAAAACCGCCGACATCGTCGCCTTGCCAGCAATGAACGGAAACGGTAACTTCAGCAAGGTCGGCAAGTGCTTTTTCAGCGTCGATGCCGTATTTTGCGTATATTTCTTTTGCGCTTTCAAATCTGTTCATAGCTAACCTCCATGAGATTATTAACTTATTTATTATATCTTTTTATAAAATAATAGTCAAGATGCGACGGCTCTGTTTCATAATTTTTTACAAAATAAACCTTGCTTATTTCTCGTTTATCGGTAGTTTGCAAGAATATTCTTTTTAAAGCTGAAAAAACTTGATTTTAAAGGGTTATGGTTATATACTTATTTTATTATTTTATTCTTCCTGTAAGGAGAGAAAGACGATGAAAAGCGTTCCCGAATATTTCGGCTGTATGGTATTTGACGATAAAACGATGAAATCCCGTCTGCCTAAAGAAACTTATAAGGCTATGAAAAAGGCGATTCAGGATAATAAGCGCCTTGATATCAGCGTTGCCAATGTTGTTGCAAACGCAATGAAGGACTGGGCAATCGAAAAGGGTGCAACCCATTATACACATTGGTTCCAGCCTATGACGGGCATTACTGCCGAAAAGCACGACAGCTTTATTTCCCCCTGTGACGGCGGAAATATCATTATGGAATTTTCGGGCAAAGAGCTTGTAAAGGGCGAATCTGACGCTTCGTCATTCCCCTCGGGCGGTCTTCGTGCAACCTTCGAAGCAAGAGGTTACACCGCGTGGGACCCCACTTCATATGCTTTCATCAAGGAAGGCGTGCTTTATATTCCCACCGCATTCTGCTCTTATGGCGGCGAGGCTCTTGATAAGAAAACGCCTCTTCTTCGTTCAATGGAAGCCATCAGCAAGCAGACTGTCAGAATTATGAAGCTCTTCGGTCAGGAAATGACTGCTGTTAAAACAACCGTAGGTCCCGAGCAGGAATATTTCCTTATCGATAAAGAAATGTATGATAAGAGAAAAGACCTGCGTTATACAGGCAGAACTCTTTTCGGCGCCAGACCTCCCAAAGGTCAGGAGATGGATGACCATTATTTCGGAAGTATCAAGCCGAGAGTTGCCGCTTATATGAAGGACCTTGATGAGGAGCTCTGGCAGCTCGGAATTCTTGCCAAAACAGAGCATAACGAGGGCGCACCTGCTCAGCACGAGCTTGCTCCCATCTTTACAACAACAAATATTGCCGCAGACCATAACCAGCTCACAATGGAGATTATGCAGAAGGTTGCAAGAAAACACGGTCTTGTTTGCCTTCTTCACGAAAAACCCTTCAAGGGAGTTAACGGCAGCGGTAAACATAATAACTGGTCAATCCAGACAAATACAGGCATTAACCTTCTTGAGCCCGGCGAAACACCTTATGAAAATGCGCAGTTCCTTCTCTTCCTTTGCGCAGTAATCAAGGCTGTTGATAATTATCAGGACCTGCTCCGTATTTCGGTTGCAAGTGCAGGCAATGACCATCGTCTCGGCGCTCACGAAGCACCTCCTGCGGTTGTTTCAATGTTCCTCGGCGATGAGCTTAACGATATTCTTGAAGCGATTGAAAACGATACCGCTTATGATGCTAAAGAAAAGGTGCAGATGAAGGTCGGCGTTCACGTTCTTCCCAGATTCCCCAAGGATACAACCGACAGAAACAGAACATCTCCCTTTGCATTCACAGGTAATAAATTCGAATTCAGAATGCTCGGCTCGGCAAACTCCATCTCGAGTGCAAATATCGCTCTTAACACAGCGGTTGCCGAATCACTCAAGTCATATGCAGACAGACTTGAAAATGTTGATAACTTTGAAGAAGCCCTTCACGCGCTTATCAGAAAGACAATCAAGGACCATAAGAGAATCATTTTCAACGTCAACGGTTACGATGATGAGTGGATAAAGGAAGCTGAAAAAAGAGGTCTCTCAAACCTCAGAACAACTCCCGATTGTCTGCCTGCTCTTATCAGCGAAAAGAGTGTTGAACTTTTTGCAAACCATAAGGTTTTCACAAGAGAAGAGCTTGAAGCAAGATACGAAATCTACCTTGAAAGCTATTGCAAGACCATCAACATTGAAGCTCTTACAATGATTGATATGGTTAATAAGGATATCCTTCCTGCAATCAGCGAATATGTCGGAGTACTCAGCGGCGGTGTACTTGCAGTCAAGAGTGTAAGTCCTGCAGCCCCCTGCACATATGAGGTTTCCACTATTACAAAACTTTCCGAGCTCAGCGCATCAATTTGCGAAAAGATTGTTGCGTTTGAGAAATCCCTTGAGGAAGTCAAGTCCTGCGGAGATAAGCTTGCAATTGCCAATATGTATAAGGATGTTATTATCCCTGCAATGGAAAGCATCAGAGCGGATGTTGATGCCGCTGAATCGGTAACAAGCGCAAAGCATTGGCCTTATCCCTCATACGGCGATATCCTCTTCAGCGTACAGTAAATAGAATAAAAATCAAATGACCTGCATCGGAATACTCCTTTGCAGGTCGTTTTTTATTGCAAGATTAATTTTCGGAAGGCGTCGCTGTTTTTGAATTCGTCGGAAAGCTCGGCTCTGTCTGCCAGACCTTTTCTCACATTCTCATAGAAGGAGCCTTCCCAGAATCGATACGCTTTTGTTTTGTCAAATTCAAGTCCTTTTACGGCAGTTGAGGTGTGAACAAGAATATCAGGCATTTCATCATAGCTTTTTGCAAGTCTGAGAGCTTTTTCGAAATGCTCAAGTGCGGCGGTTTCATCGCCTGCAAGATATTTTTTAACGCCGAGACGCTGATGGTTGATTACCATAAGATAATGAGATTTGCCGTAGTCACCGTCTGGCATAACCTTTTCAACGAGATTGATATATGCCTCTGATATTTCACCGTCAGCGTCAAGGAAGCTTTTATATTTTCTGTTCATTATCTCACCGAAAAGGCGGAGCATCTCTGAGGTGCCGTTTGCACAGGCGATTGCACGCTTTTCATCGTCGTGAGGATACATATACATAGCTTCATAATCCCTTGTGTTCTGCATAATCGGCATTTCCGAGAGAATTTCTTCCGCCTGCGAAATATCAACTCCGCTGTTTTCGATAAGACTGATATCACGCAGATAACGGCACATAAGCTTTTTTGCCCAGATTCTGATGCTGTCAACCGTACAGTAATTCTGTATTATATCATATATTCTCTGTACCTCAGCTTTTATTGATATTTTATAATTATTATCAAACTGCGAATAAATAAGTGCATTGAGATATTTGGAAAGCAGGTCATAATTGCCGGGGAATTCGGCAACGGCATCTTTCAGCATATCTCTTGCTTCACCGATTCTTCTTTCATTCCATAAACGGGAATAGTTCCGGCAGTATTCCTTGATTTTTGCCTCTTTCATGATTTCATCGGTACCGAGAAGGCTGTCAACGGTAACGCTGAAAAAGGAGGCAATTACCGGGAGCATAGTTATATCGGGGAGGGTGTCACCTCTTTCCCATTTGCTGATTGCCTGGAAGGAAATGCCGAGAAAATCAGCAAGTGCCTCCTGTGTAAGGTCTTTTGATTTGCGAAGCTTTTTGAGGTTTTCTCCGAAATAGATTGTCATAGTCAATCACCTTTTCCGATTGTTATAGTTAACCCTGCCGCGGTTACAGGATAATAATAACCGCTTTTCGTTGAATAAACAATAACCTTTTGATTGAAACAAATTCTCCTGACGAGAGAAATTTTCAATCAATATGATTTTTGGAATTTGAAAGTCTGTGTAATAAAAGGATATTTTTTTGACTTGCTCATATATTTATAATGTATAAATAACAGGCAGGTGCGTTATGAAGTTGGATTTGATTGAGCTTTTGAAGACGATTATCATCGGAATCATTGAGGGTGTAACCGAATGGTTGCCCGTCAGCAGTACGGGGCATATGCTTCTTTTTGATGCGTTTGTGCCGTTGAATATGACAGAGGAATTCAAGGAAATGTTCTTTGTCGTTATTCAACTCGGTGCAATTCTCGCCGTTGTTGCGATGTTTTGGAGCAGGATGTTCCCTTTTTCAATGAGCAATAAAAGGATATCTGTTGACAGAAATACAGCCTTGATGTGGTTAAGGGTGGCGGTTGCTTGTCTGCCGTCGGCTGTGCTCGGATTTTTCCTTGATGACTGGCTTGAGGCGAAATTCGGCTCGCCGCTTACAGTTGCGGCAATGCTTATCATTTATGGCGTTGCATTTATTGTGATTGAAAAAAGAAATAAAGAAAATCCGCCGAAAATCTTCACTCTCGGTGGCATTGATACAAAAACCGCATTGCTTATAGGTCTTTTTCAGGTGCTTTCAATGATACCGGGTACATCGCGCTCGGGTGCAACGATAATCGGCGCACTGTTGCTCGGTGTGTCACGCACCGCCGCAGCCGAATTCACTTTTTTTCTTGCCGTACCGACGATGCTCGGAGCAAGTGCCTTGAAAATTCTTAAATTCGGTTTTGCATTTTCTCGGGCGGAAATTCTGACCCTTATAATTGGTATGGCAGTTGCATTTGCGGTTTCAATGCTTTCAATAAAATTCCTTATGGACTATGTGAGAAAACGCGACTTCACCGCATTCGGTGTTTATCGGATTATTCTCGGTGTATTGGTTATTGCAGTATTTTATTATGTATAATCGAGTGGGGATTGATTCTGTTATTCATTAAAAAAGGCTTGTGCCCAAAAAGCACAAGCCTTTAACAAATTATTCTTTTTCGCCGTTTCTGATTGCAACGCGTCTTACCTTGCCGCTGAATGTTTTGGGCAGAGCATCAACGAATTCAATGATACGGGGATATTTGTAAGGTGCGGTGTTGACCTTAACATAATTCTGAAGTTCCTTTACAAGCTCGGGAGAGCCTTCAAAGCCTTCACGAAGGACAACTGTTGCCTTAACGATGAAACCTCTGACAGGGTCGGGGACACCTGTAACCGCAACTTCAAGCACCGAGGGATGCTCAAGCATAACACTCTCGATTTCGAAGGGGCCGATTCTGTAACCCGATGATTTGATAACATCATCGTTTCTTCCGAAGTATACGAAGCGTCCTTGCTCATCTCTGTATGCGAGGTCGCCTGTGTGGAAGAATCCGCCTCTGTAAGCCTCTGCTGTTTCTTCTTCGCTGAAGTTATAGCTTGCAACAACGCCGCAAGGATGCTCTTCGGGTGAATCTGCTTTGATGCAGATTTCACCGATTGTACCTCTCTGGCAGTGGTTGCCTTCGTCATCAATGATGTGCACCTTAAGACCGGGTGCAGGGAAACCGATAGCGCCGGGGATGGGCTTTGTCCAGGGATAAAGCGTGCAGATGCTGACGGGTGTTTCACTCATACCGAAACCTTCGTGGATTTCAAGACCTGTTGCTTCCTTCCACTTGTTGAAGATATCTGCGTTAAGTGCTTCACCTGCTGTGCAGCAATGCACGATTGATGAAAGGTCATATTTGCTTACATCATTCTGAAGCATAAGGCGGTACATTGTGGGAGGCACGCAGAAGGTTGTAACCTTGTATTTTTCAAGCTTGGAAAGAATATCCGCGCCTTCGAATTTATCAAAGTCATAAACCATAATAACGGTTTCACCCATCCACTGACCGTAGTATTTGCCCCAGAGGGATTTTGCCCAGCCTGTGTCGGAAACTGTGAAATGAACACCGCCGTCAATAACGTGATGCCAGAAAACACCTGTCATAATGTGGCCGAGAGGATATTTGAAATCGTGAGCAATGATTTTAGGATAACCTGTTGTACCCGATGAGAAGTTAATAATCATCGTGTCCTTAACGGTTGTTGCAGCATCGCCTGTAGGTCTTGTCCAGCTTTCGTCAGCCTTTTCAAAACCTTCTTCAAAATCAATCCAGCCCTCAACATTCTTGTGTTTTGTGACAAACTTCTTGAGGATGGTTTCATACTGACCTTCGCCGCCGTCAAAATATTCGGTGCATTCATCGTCGCCTGTAATCATAGCATACTTGATTTCTGCCTTGTTGCAGCGGTAAACATAGTCCTTTGCCTTGAGCATATTCGAAGCAGGAACCATAATTGCGCCGATTTTGTTAAGCGCAAGAGTAACAATCCAGAAAAGATAGCTTCTCTTGAGAACAAGAAGAACGGGATCGCCCTTCTTGACACCCTGCGAAACAAAATAGTTTGCAGCCTTGTCTGAAAGTCTTTTCATATCGCCGAAAGTGAAACGCTTTTCTTCGCCGATATTTGAAATATAGAGGAGAGCTTCTTTGTCAGGCTTTTCTGTGCCGAGGACATCGATAACATCGTAAGCGAAGTTGAAGCTGTCATCACAGGTGATTCGGAAGTTCTCCTGGCAGTCCTGAAGAGAAACAAAAGAATCTCTTGTTCTGCCTATAAATTTTTCGTAAATCGCCATAAAATCTCTTTCTCCGTTTGGATTATTTCAGAACGAGAGCAATAAACTGTGCAGAACTCTCGCCGATGTTTTTGTGTGCATGGGGGATGGTTGAATCGAAATATGCGCTGTCACCTTCGTTGAGTTCATAGCAGATGTCGCCGATATAGAGCATCATCTGACCTGAAAGCACATAGTCAAATTCCTGACCCTCATGTTCATCCATAACGGGAGGGTTGCCGTTGGGTTCGATAGTTACAAGGAAGGGCTCCGCCTTCTTATCCTTAAAGGTGTATGCAAGATGAGAAAATTCGTAACCGGGGTTGCGGTTAACAACAAAGCCTTTGCCCTTCTTAACAACTGTGCAGGAGGAAAGACGGGGTGATTCGCCGCTGATGATATCAAGAATATCAACGCCGAGGATGAGAGCTATGTTGTTGAGAGTGCTGATTGCAAAATCATATTCTCCGTGTTCAAATGCGATGTAATCGTCCTCTGAAATTTCAAGCTTTTCAGCCATATCGTGAGCGGTATATTCGCACATTTCACGAAGAGAAGCAACTCGCAGACCGATTTCTTTTAATTCAAGCATCTGAGTTCTCCTTAATAATTATTCAAAGTTATAACCGAGCTCAACAGCCTTGATGTTGAGAGCAAGCATTGTCTGCTTCTTCGCAGGAACAACCTTTGCCATAACCTTTTCAACGTTTTCGTAGGGCATAACGCCTGCTTTTTTGATCATATAACCGATCATAATCATATTTGCAAGACCTGTGAGGCCTTCGTCTGAAGCAATCTTTGTTGCAGGAATGTAATATGCTTCAACATCATCTCTGTTAACCTTGCGGTCAATAAGAGAGCTGTCAACAAAAATCTTTGCGCCGGGAACAGCATCAGCCTCGAACTTATCAAGTGAGGGAAGGTTCATAGCGATAAGAATGTTGGGGTTTGCAACGATGGGGGAGCCGATCTGAGTATCGCTGAGGATAACGGAGCAGTTGCAGGTACCGCCTCTCATTTCGGGGCCGTATGAGGGAAGCCAGCTTACCTGACGGTCTTCGATAAGTCCGTCATATGCAAGGAACTTGCCTGAGAAAAGGATACCCTGACCGCCGAAACCTGCGAGAAGAATCTGATGAGTCATAATTATTTATCCTCCTTTTCTGCAAACTTATCCTTATAAACACCGAGAGGATAGTAGGGAAGCATATTCTCTTCAAGCCACTCGAGAGCCTTTTCGGGAGTGAGACCCCAGTTTGTGGGGCAGGTTGAAACAACTTCGATAAGGGAGAAGCCCTTGCCGTCGAGCTGATTCTGGAATGCCTTTTTGATAGCCTTCTTTGCAGCCTTGACATTCTTTACGTTGTTGACTGCAACTCTTTCAAGATATGTAGCGCCGTCAACATTTGAAAGCATTTCGCAAACCTTAACAGGGAAACCTACTTTGCTTGTGTCTCTGCCGTAAGGAGAGGTCTGAGTAACCTGACCGGGAAGAGTTGTGGGAGCCATCTGACCGCCTGTCATACCGTAGATTGCGTTGTTAACGAAGATAACTGTGATGTTCTCGCCTCTTGCAGCAGCGTGTACTGTTTCGGCAGTACCGATAGCAGCAAGGTCGCGGTCACCCTGATATGTGAAAACAACATTGTTTTCGGGATCGGAACGCTTAACGCCTGTTGCGACAGCAGGGGCTCTGCCGTGAGCGGCCTCAATCATATCGCAGTTGAAATAGTTATAAGCAAAAACGGAGCATCCTACGGGTGCGATACCGATTGTTCTGCCTTCAATACCGAGCTCGTCGATAACTTCGGCAACGAGACGGTGGATAATGCCGTGTGTGCAGCCGGGGCAATAATGGAGAGGTACGTCTGCAAGGGCATGGGGTTTTTCGAATACAACCATTATTTGTCACCTCCGATGTTATTTGCTTCCTCAATCTTTGAAAGCACGTCAGCGGTTGTGGGAATCATACCGCCTGTTCTGTTGCAAAGAAGAACGGGCTTCTTGCAACGGATTGCAAGTTCGATATCTTCAATCATCTGACCCATTGAAAGCTCAACGCAAACGAAGGACTTAACCTTGTCTGCAGCAGCATTGAGAACTGCCTTGGGGAAGGGCCAGAGTGTGATAGGTCTGATCATACCGACCTTGATACCGTTTTCTCTTGCCTTATCGATAGCGTTCTGTGAAACTCTTGCAGCAACGCCGTAAGCAACGAGGCAGATTTCAGCATCTTCCATACGGTATTCATCATACATAACTTCGTTTGCTTCAATCTGTGCATAGCGCTCAAAACGCTCGAAGTTATATCTTTCAAGCTCATCGGGCTGGATGAAGAGGGAGTTTACAACATTGTGCTTTCTTTCGCACTTTGTGCCGCAAGCTGCCCAGCTTGATTTGTCATATTCCTTGACTTCGCCCATATCGAGTGAAACGGGCTCCATCATCTGACCCATTGTGCCGTCTGAAAGAAGCATAGTGGGCATTCTGTATTTGTCAGCAAGGTCGAAGCCCTTGAATGTGAGGTCAACCATTTCCTGAACTGATGCAGGAGCAAGAACGATGAGGTGGAAGTCACCGTGACCTGCGCTCTTTGTAGCCTGGAAATAGTCAGACTGTGAGGGCTGGATACCGCCGAGACCGGGGCCGCCTCTCTGTACGTTGATGATAAGAGCAGGAAGGTCGGAGCCTGCAAGGTATGAGATGCCTTCGCTCTTGAGTGCGATTCCGGGGCTTGAGCTTGATGTCATTGTTCTTTTGCCTGCAGCTGCTGCGCCGTATACCATATTGATAGCGGCGATTTCGCTTTCAGCCTGAAGGAATGTGCCGCCGATGAGGGGCATTCTTTTTGCCATATATGGAGCGATTTCTGTTTGGGGGGTAATGGGGTAACCGAAGTAATGGCGACAGCCTGCCATAATAGCAGCTTCTGCGAGAGCTTCGTTACCTTTCATCAGAACTTTTTCAGCCATTTTTTCTTCTCCTTACTTTTCAACGGTAATTACGCAGTCGGGGCACATTGTTGCACAGAAAGCGCAACCGATGCAAGCTGACTGGTCGGTGACACCTGCGGGATGATATCCCTTGGCGTTGATTTCATCTTTAAGGAGAGCCACAATCTTTTTGGGGCAAGCTCCTACGCAGAGACCGCAGCCCTTGCAACGGTCTGTATTGAATGTTACTTTTGCCATAAGTTTTCCTCCTGTTTTGCCCACGATTGTCTGACATAAAGTCTTATCGGGAAGCAATCTGAAACTTTATCTTTTACTGATTCGTATAAATCTTCTTTTACAGTTGTCATTTTAATCGGCAGACCGCTCGCTTCGGATATTGCCTGAGCATAAGCAACCGAGCCGATGATGTCCTCTGCAGTTGTTTCGTCACCGAGGTTTGAATTATTGATGATGCCTGAGAACCTCATTCCTGCCGCTGTTTCGATTTCGCGCATAACAGCAACGGTTGATGCACAATCGGGAGTGAGCGGACGGAATTTATTGATAACAAGCAGCATCTCATAATCATTCTGCCTGATAATTGAAGGGGAGTATCTGCCGAGGGCGAGAGCACCTCGGTCATCTCCGCCTACATCGATAACCGCGTGTACGGATTCGTCATCAATTATCGCGTAAGCCTCTGCAGGGAGAGCAGGCACATCAACATTTGAGTTTGCATATTCAGAGGATATCAGGTGAATCCCTCTGCTTTCAAGGAAAGCCTCGCTGTCCTTTGTGCGGAAATAGGGATTGACGATATCAAGGTCTGCAATGCTGACCTTATCATATGCATCCTTCAGATGAAGTGCATAATTGACGGCAATGTTTGTTTTGCCGCTGCCGTAATGACCTGCAAAAAGAGTTATTCTTCTGTGTTCCATATTATTAAAGAACTGTTACCCAGCCGAATTTATCTTCAACTGTGCCGCCCTGAATGCCTGTAACTGTGTCATAGAGCTTCTGGCTGATTTCGCCGATGTTACCGCCGTTGATGGTCATAACATCGTCCTTATAGCGAAGCTTACCGACGGGTGAGATAACAGCTGCAGTACCTGTACCGAAGCATTCTTCGAGAGCGCCTGTCTTCTGAGCCTCAAGAAGCTCTTCAACAGAAATCTTTCTCTCTTCAACGGGAAGACCCCAGCTCTTGCAAAGCTCAATAACGGAGTTTCTTGTGATACCGGGAAGGATGCTGCCGTTGAGCATGGGAGTAACGATTGTGCCGTTAATCTTGAAGAAGATATTCATTGCGCCGACTTCTTCGATGTATTTTCTTTCAACACCGTCAAGCCAGAGCACCTGTGAATAACCGTCATCGTGAGCCTTAACCTGAGCTGCAAGGCTGGCTGCGTAGTTACCGCCTGTCTTTGCAAAGCCCATACCGCCCTTAACTGCTCTTACATAGTCGTCTTCAATCCAGATACCAACGGGAGCAAGACCGCTTGAGTAGTAAGCGCCTGAGGGGGAGAGGATAACGATGAAGAGGTATGTCTTTGAGGGAGCAACGCCGAGGAAATCGTCTGTTGCAATGATGAAGGGACGGATGTAAAGCGATGTGCCGGGAGCGGAGGGAATCCAATCCTTGTCAACTCTTACGATTTCGCTTACAGCCTGAACAAAATCTTCAACGGGAAGCTCGGGAATGCAAAGACGCTCGTTTGTAGCGTTTGTTCTCTTCGCGTTCATTTCGGGTCTGAAAAGACGGACTTCGCCGTCAGCACCCTTGTAAGCCTTGAGACCTTCAAACATTTCCTGGCCGTAGTGGAAAACCATACAAGCGGGGGAAAGTGAGAGGTTGCTGTAGGGTACGATTCTTGCATCGTGCCAACCCTGGCCTTCTGTGTAGTTCATTACAAACATGTGGTCAGTGAAGATTTTGCCGAAACCGAGATTGTTTTCATCGGGTTTCTGCTTGGGAGCAGTTGTTTTTTCAATTCTGATATTTAACATTTCAAACACCCTTTCGGTAGATTATTTATTATTTTGTATAGCCAAGCTTTTCTGCGGCAGCTTCTCTCATTTTATATTTGAGAATCTTACCTGCAGCATTCTTCGGAAAATCGCTGACAAATTCAATATAACGCGGAACTTTATGTCTTGCCATATGGGACATAATGTATTCCTTCATTTCTTCTTCAGTCATTGACTTGCCTTCTTTGAGAATGACACTTGCCCAGATTTCTTCGCCGTAACGCTTATCGGGCACGCCGATAACCTGAACATCCTGAACAGATTCGTGAGTAAGAATGAATTCTTCAATTTCACGGGGATAAATGTTTTCACCGCCGCGGATAATCATATCTTTAATACGGCCTGTGATGAGGTAATATCCGTCGGGACGCTTGCAGGCGATGTCACCGCTGTGAAGCCAGCCTTCGTCATCAATTGCAGCCTCTGTTGCTTTAGGCATTTTGTAATAACCCTTCATAACATTGTAGCCTCTTGCAACGAATTCACCGTTTTCGCCGTCGGGAACTTCTTCGCCTGTTTCGGGGTCGATGATTTTGCATTCAACATTCGGGAACGCCTTGCCAACGGTTTCTGTTCTGTCAGCAAGAGATTCGTTGACCTCGCCCATTGTGCAACCGGGAGAAGCTTCTGTCTGACCGTAAACGCTGAGGATTTCGGTCATATTCATTTCTGCGGCAGCTCTCTTCATAAGGTCTGCAGGACAGTTTGCGCCTGCCATAATACCTGTTCTCATATATGAGAAATCGGTTTTTGCGAAGTCTTCGTGCTGGAACATAGCAATAAACATCGTCGGAACGCCGTTGAAGCAAGTGATATGCTCCTGATTGATGCAAGCAAGCGATGATTTTGCGGAGAAATAAGGCAGGGGTGAAAGTGTTCCGCCGTGAGTCATCATTGATGTCATTGAAAGAACCATACCGAAGCAATGGAACATAGGCACCTGAATCATCATTCTGTCGGCAGTGGACATATCCATTCTGTCACCGATGCATTTACCGTTGTTAACAATGTTATAGTGAGTGAGCATAACGCCCTTGGGGAAGCCTGTTGTACCTGAAGTGTACTGCATATTTGCCACATCGTGGCAATCAACTGCGGCAGCTCTGCGATAAACTTCTTCAATCGGAACTCTGACAGACATATCCATCGCTTCTTCCCAGGTGAGGCATCCCTTCTGGCGGTAGCCGACGGTGATGATGTTTCTCAGGAAGGGGAGTTTGCGGCAATGGAGCGGTTTGCCGGGAGTGGAAACCTCAAGCTCGGGGCAAAGCTCTGCGATTGACTGTGCATAGTTTGAATCGAGGCAGGATTCAATTGTGATAAGAGTGTGAGTATCGGACTGACGGAGAAGATACTCAATCTCGTGAATTTTATAAGCTGTGTTGACAGTAACAAGAACTGCACCGATTTTTGTTGTTGCCCAGAATGCGATGAACCACTGCGGAAGGTTTGTAAGCCAAACGGCGACCTTGTCACCGGGTTTTACGCCGAGAGCAATGAGTGAACGCGCAAAGGTATCAACATCGTCTCTGAACTGCGAATATGTTCTTGTGTAGTCGAGCGTTGTGTACTTGTAAGCAATCTGATCAGGGAACTTTTCGCACATAACATCGAGAACTTCGGAGAATGTTTTGTTGATGAGCGAATATTTTTCCCAGACATATTTGCCTGTACCTGCTCTGTTTGAATAAAGAAGCTCTTCGGACTTTTTCTTATTGTCATAAACGCTGATTGCGTTGATGAAATGGGGGAAGGTGATTTCGGCAATACCGAAGTCTTCCATTGTTTCGGGCTGACATTCATATGAAAGGAAGCCGTCGTAGTTGACTGAATCAAGAGCGTGGAGCATTGTACCGATGGGCAGAGTGCCTTCGCTTATAAGACGGTATTTGACTTCTCCGTCTTCAACAACCGAATCCTTGATGTGAACATGCTTTATGTAAGCGCCGAGATTGGTGATTGTTGTTTCGGGGTCTTCATCAAAAAATCTGTAGGGATGGTTGATATCCCAGAGTGCTGCAAGATTATCGCAAGCGAAGATGTTGAGAAGGTCGCGGAGTCTTTTTGTATCTGCATAAATACCGACGGTTTCAACAAGAAGAGCAACATCATCCTGCTCGGCCTTGCGGATAAGTCTGCCGATAAGTGAGGTTGCGTGCGAATCCTCAGCCTGCTTGTCCTCGCCGACTGTGTATGCGTGGATTCTGACATAAGGGCATCTTACTCTGGCTGCGATTTCGATTGCAGTTGCAATTTCCTCATAGCTGTCATCCGCTTTTGCGGAATCGGCAATGTTGCAGAATGTATCGATGCAGGAAATTGAAAGCGAGTTTTCAAGAAGTTTGTGAAGTGTTGCGGATGAATTTGATTTATTGAACGGAGCATCGGAGCCCGTGAATCTGCTGTCTGTTATGTTGTGAATTTCAATACCGTTGAAGCCGAGTTCATTTGCGGTGTTTACAAAGTCAGACCATGAAAGCTCCTGCCATCCATTTGTTGAAAATGACAGTTTCATATTTCTTTCTCCTCATAAACGATTTTGTTGAGTGCATTGATATAAGCGGTGATACTTGAACCGATAATATCTGTTCCGATACCCTTGCCTGAATAGAGTTTGCCGTTTGAACGGAGCTTTACGAGAGCTTCACCCATAGCTTCTCTGCCTTCGGTAACGGACTGAATCTGGAAATCGTCAAGCTCATAGTGATGACCGATAATCTGCTCAATTGTGAGGAATGCGGCGTCAATCGGACCATCACCCATGCAAACTGCCTTGAGAGTTCTGTTGCCTTTTTCAAGAACGATGTTTGCGGTTGATGAGATTACATTGCCGCTGTTGATGACATAGCTCTGGAGTCTGTAGGTGGGAGGCACCTGGTTTGCAACGGTTGCGATGATAGCATCAAGTT
Source organism: Acutalibacteraceae bacterium (assembly GCA_045634985.1). Lineage (GTDB taxonomy): Bacteria > Bacillota > Clostridia > Oscillospirales > Acutalibacteraceae > CAG-177. The sequence continues at coordinate 14,867 of JAZRBF010000007.1, forward strand.
CCTTTGTGCCGACCTGCTTTTTGCCTGCAATGTTTTTGAAAGAATCAAATACCTTTGCGGTGTCATCTTCGGTAAGCTCATATCCGAGAGAAACGATAGCTTTGCTGACTTTTGCAATATCTGCGGTGTCATCAAGAAGAACGCTGCCTGCGGTTGAGCCGACGCCGTAATCATATTTATCGGAATCTGCCTTCTTTGTGTTTACAAGGCGGAGAATCTGATTCGCTGAATGGTTGATTGCCATTGAGTTTACATCGTAGCTTGTGCCGAGAGTGTGACCCTTGACCTGAAGCGCCTTCATAACCTTTTCGAGGTCGGGAAGGTTATCGCTGCCGATGGCTGTCTTGATTTCAAGAGCGCCTTCTGCAATGCAGCTGAAGATACAAGCGTTTGCCATATCAAGCTCGTTGCTGCATTCTACACCGAGAGTGATGTTTGCAACCTCGGGCACTGCTTCATAAAGTTCTTTGATAAGCTGTGCAAACTCTGTGGGAAGAAGTGCGCCTGCTGTGTCGCATACTGTAACGGTTTTTGCGCCGTTTTCAATTGCGGCTGCAACGGCGGCGAAAAGATATTCTTTTTCGGCTCTTGTTGCGTCAACTGCTGCGAATTCGACATCAGCGCAGAGTGAAGCGCAATGAGCAGTTAATGTTTTGATAAGCTCAAGCATCTGAGCGGGTTTCTTATGGCAGATATATTCCATCTGAACAGCTGAAACGGGAAGAGCAACAAGAAGACGGGGTTTCTTTGTGGCTGCTATTGAGCGCATTGCTCTGTCAGCTTCTTCAACGGAAAAACCTACGGGGCAGGATAAAATGCTGTTCTTTAGGAGGGGGCTTATTGTACGCAGGACAAGAGTATCGATTTTTTCGTCTGCAACGGATGCGGTTTCGATAACATTGACCTGAAGCTTGTCAAGAAGCTTGGCAATTTCAAGCTTTTCTTTAAAGCTGAGCGCAAGGTCGCCTCTGCGTGCAAATGCTCTGAGTGTTGCATCTGCGATAATGATTTTTTTCATTGAAAATCTCTCCTTTTTGCCGCGGACAGCGGCGGTGATTTGAACAGCAATCCTTAAACGGATGTTTATCTGCCTGCCCGGCAGATAAACATTATGTCATTATAATGTTCTTAATATTATATATAATAAGGGGTTTAAAGTCAAGGAAAACACCGACTTAAAAAATAAACGCAAACAAAATCGTATATTGCAACAACGAAGTTGTTTTATAAGAAAAAAATAATGTTAATATTTCACAAACAAGATGCGTCAGAAAAATATTATCTGAGTAATAAAGAACTTAAAAATTATGTAAATCATTGACAATCTCAGCCAAATGTTATAAATTAAACTATATATGGAAATCGGAGATTGATATTATGGTTCAGGTTGTCGCAGCTCTTATATGGAAAGATGAAAAGTTTATGATTTGCCAGAGACCCTTGAGTAAAACAAGGGCTTTGCAGTGGGAATTTGTCGGCGGCAAGGTCGAGCAAGGTGAAACCCTTCAGCAGGCACTCAACAGAGAGTGCACCGAGGAAATCGGTGTCGGTGTGGAGGTCGGAAGCGTTTTTGCCGAGGTTGACCATGTTTATCCCGATATCACGATTCATCTCACTCTTTTCAACGCCCGTCTTTCGGGCGGCGAGCCGAAAATGCTTGAACATAATGATATCCGATTCATAACCCCTGCGGAGATTCCGCAATATGAATTCTGCCCTGCGGATAAGGATATTCTGGAAAAGATTGTTTCCGAATTCGGCAGCAAAGAATGATATTCAATGAAAGGACAGGCTGAAATGTCAGATTCTTACAAATATAAAATATCAGTTATTATCCCCGTCTATAAATGCGAAGAATTCATTGAGTCCTGCGTGGAAAGTCTGATGAACCAGACAATGCAGAGTGAAGATTTTCAGGTTGTTTTTGTCAATGACGGATCTCCTGACAACAGCGGAGAGATTTGCAAAGGCATTGCATCGAAATACAATAACATTGTATATTTTGAGCAGGAAAACAGCGGCGTTTCCGCGGCAAGAAACAAGGGTATAGAGTTGGCTGAAGGCAAATATTTCGTTTTTCTTGATGCTGACGATACTCTTTCTTCCGATACATTGCTGACCCTCTATAATTTCTTTGAGGAGCACTATGAGGAAACCGACCTCATAACCTATAAAATCATCCCTCACAGAGACGGCAAGAGACTTCCAATGCATTACAGATACAGAGTGCTTAAAGAATCGGGAATCTATGACCTCAACGAAGGTGATAACTGGTATATTGCGCAGTCAACAATGAATATCTGCGTAAAAAACAGAGGCAATGGTAATAATATCCTTTTCGATACCAGTCTTCGTTTTCACGAGGATCAGAAATACATCTTTACAACACTTAAAGAAAAGCTCACAATCGGCTATTGCAGCGAGCCCGAATATTGGTATCTGCGCAGAGCAGATGGTGCAACCGGCTCCATAAGCAAGGCTTACTATATCTTTGAGGATACTATGAATATGTGGGAAAACTTCTTCAATCTTTATCCTGAAAAAGAAGTTCCCAGATATCTTCAGGCATTTTACCTTCACGATGTTTCGTGGAAGAGCGTTTCCGATGTCCTTTTGCCCTATCACTATGATGGCGAAGAATTCGACAGAGCTGTTGAAAGAATCGTTTCTCTCATACGCAGAATTGACGATGAGGTTATCATCAACAGACCTGCAATGGATATGTATCATAAGCATTATCTTTTGCAACTCAAAGGAAGCAAAAATGTCACTCTTGAATGCAGAGATGAAGAAGTTTCGCTCCTTTTCAAAGGCGAAGAAATCTATAAATCCAAAAAAATTACTGCGGTTGTTAACCGACTTAAAATAACGGACGGTGTTCTTAAAGCGGATGCCTTCCTCAAATCTCCCGTATTTATGTATTGCGATGAGCCTGAGCTTTATCTGACAAGGGACGGCAAAAGAGAAAAGCTCGATTTGAGCCACTCCGAATGTGAAAAATATCACGCAGGTATCAAAACCGCTGTTTTCTGGAGATTCAAGCTTGAAATCGATTTCAACGAAACAAAAAACTTTGAGCTTGAAGCGGTAATCAACGGCAAGAGCTACAGAATCTATTATTATTACGGCCCGTCCGTACCGCTGTCGCATGATAAGAGACTCAGAGCGTTTTTCTCAAACGGAAAATGCCTTCGCGAAAAGAACGGTGTGTTTACAATAACAAAATCCGCTTCAATCCGAGGATTCAATCTCTCCTTGCGAGTGCTTATTTATCATTTCTTCTATTATCTCAAGGTTAATCCGAGAATCCTCGTTAACCGCTGGATAGGTCTTTTTGCAAGAAAAAGCAAGAAGAGAGAATGGATTTATCTTGACCGCTACGGTGTTTACGATAATGCCTATGACCAGTTCAAGCACGATATCGGAATTGATGACGGCGTGAAACGTTATTACATACTCAACGAATGTGATTGGGATACCCTTGAAGAAAAATTCACTCCGCAGGAGAGAGAATGCGTTGTGAAATACGGATCTGTAAAACACCGAATGCTTTATTTTTCAAGTGAAAAGCTCATAACCTCATTCTCGAATCTTTCAAATATCTGCCCCTTCGGTGCGGCGGCGTTCAGATGGTATACAGACCTTACGAGGCACGAAATCGTCTATCTTCAGCACGGACTCCTTCACGCTACTCTCAAAAATATGTATGCAAAGGAACGCTGTGTAATCGATAAGGTTGTTGTTTCGAGCGACTTTGAAGTTGAAAACTTCGTAAATAACTATGGTTATGATGAGAGCAACCTGATTAAATGCGGTATGCCGAGATACGATAATTTCAGCTTGGGTGCTGAAAAGAAAAACAGAATTGTTTTCTCACCCTCGTGGAGAGGCAATCTCATCGGCGGTCTTGTCAATAACAGCCGAGAAGAAAAACCGCAGGTATTCCTTAATTCCGATTTTTATAAGGCGATCAATGAATTCCTTAATTCCGAGCGTCTTGAAAAGCTGCTTGAGGAATATGATCTTTATCTTGATTTCAAGAATCATCCGATTTTCAAGTGTTACAATCCCTTGTTTGAAATCACCAATAAGAGAGTGTGCCTTGACGGATTTGATACAAATCAGGATGAATACCGCCTGATGATAACGGACTATTCTTCAATCGTTTTTGATTCGGTTTATATGAATTGCCCGATTATCTATTTCGTGCCTGATTATGACCAGTTCAAGGCAGGTGTTTCTCACGGTTACAGAAGACTCGACTTACCGCTTGAAGAAGGTTTCGGCCCATTCACCCGCACAGCCGATGAATTGCTTGACAGTCTTGAGCAATATGCGGCGAATAATTTCGCACCCGTTGAGCCGTATAAAGGCAGAATGGAAAACTTCTTCCTGCATAAAGATACCAATTGCAGGGACAGACTTTACGAAGCATTATATTGAGCATAAAACGAAAATCCGCACAGAAATGTGCGGATTTTTTTGCAAAAAAGTTTCACAAAAATTTCTTTAACAGTTTTTGAACACTCAATGTCATTTGTATGAAATTAACAAATTACGACAGAGGTATATGTACAAAATAACTAAAATAATTTGGAGCTTTTTTGAAAATATGTGAAGCCTTTATAGTTTGAATAAACTCATTTTGTTGTGCATAGTGCACAAAATAACAAGAGGTAATTTGTGCAAAATCACTTGACTTTTTTAAAAAAATGCGTATAATAAAGACATACCAAACAGGAAAGGAGATGAACAGAATGAGCTACGAAAGATATGCAAAGTCAGTTGAAGACAAGCTTCTCAAGGAGATTGAAGACGAAAAGAAGTTCACATTCAGAAAGTTTCTTAAAATCCTTGAACTCAACGCACTGCTCTCCAGATAAGGAGTTGCAGGCGTGCAAATCCCCCGAAAAATATCGCGCAGAATAAAGCGTGATTTTATATAACCGAGCGGGCGTATCCCGTATCGGCAACAGAAAGAACAGCGGAACTTTTTCATAAAAACCGTTTAAATAGCAAGCGACTTGCATCGGATTTCACCTTTGCAAGTCGCCTTTTGTTTATTGAATAATAATTATTGTCCTGCGTTTTTCTGCGAAAGACCCTTGATGCCTGAAAGTACCCAGTCAAAGCTGTCGCTTTCAATAATTGAGCCGCAGTATTCGCATTTTGCTGATTTGTTGAGGTCGAGCGGTGCGCCGCAATTGGGGCAGGAGCTTGCGTTGGTGCCGCTCTTTGAGCCTGTTGTGCGTCCGCTTGTACGGATAAGGCTCCATTCGTATGTCATAAATTTCTCGGCTGTGTTGCTGCCTCTGACGATATTGCCTGTTGCATCGTCAACAACATAGTCAACAATTCTTGTGCGAAGTCTTGCAATCATAACATCATTGCCGCTTTCCTGTTTCCAGCCGACAAGGTCTACACCGAGAACAGATATGCGTTCAATGCGGTTTGTCTGCTTGTTGCGACGGTATGCATCAAGCTGACGGTCAACCTGTGCATAGAATGCATCTGAAAGGCAGGGGCGGACCGAATCAAGCTTTTTATCCTGCCATGCATTCTGGAATCTGACATACATATTTGAAATCTCTTCGCAGAAGTCAGGTTGAGAGAAATCAGGGTCAAGTGAGCTGTATTCATTTATGGGTCTGAGTGTTGTGACATCTGTCGGAGTTGCGCCTGGTGCAACGGGAGCATTATTACCCTTGCCTTTTTTCAGTGATTTGAGAATGGGAATGCCGAAGATAAGTATAACAAGAATGATGATTATCAGCAGAGTACCGCCGTCTGAACCGTCGGAACCGTCATCGTAGTAGTCGCTGTCGGTGATTATATATCCGCCGCCGTAGTTGTTACCGTAGTCGTAATCATCGTAATCGTTGCCGTAGTCATAATCATAATCATAATCATTTCCGCCGAAGTCGCCGTAATCTCCGCCGTAATCGTAATCGCCTGCATATTCGCCGAAGTCAGCGTGAGCAATAACAGCGAATGCAAAAAATACGCTGAGAATAAGCGCTGAAAGTTTTAATAATTTTGAGTTTTTCATCTTATCACACTCCATTTATACCATTATACTATAAAATCATACCGATGTCAAAGAAAAAACACTCTGTTCAGACAGAGTGTTTTTGTTTGTTACAGAGGAAAGAGCGAGGAGATGAAGCCGAAGAAACCCTTGGGTTCTTCTTCTTTTTCTTTAACGGGAACAAGGTTGCCGTCATCAAGCTTCATAAACTGCGGATATTCCTCGTATGTGCTGACTGTCATTCTTTCTTCTGACATAAAATATGTGTTAAGGAAAATACGGTAATCGTCGGGCATATCGTTGTGATTGAGTCCGCTGAAATACCAGGTATATTCAGGAAATGCGCCTGTTGATGCGTCAATGCATCTGTCAGCAGAAATATGGTTGTGACCGCAGTCAACAGCCTGGGTATAGTCGCTTGAGAATGTTTTGCCGATGGGAGCGCAGGTTGCGCCGATTGACATATATTCAGTATCAATAAGGAAGTCTGAGTGAACAACAGGTGTGAGGCTGACAGGGATTGTCGAGATGTTATAGCCTGCGCAGATGATAACCTCTGTGCCGTTATCCATTGTTTCCTGAAGGATATCTTCAAGTTTTACCTGAACATTATCGTGATAATATCTGATTTTTTCAAGGATGGGTGCATCCGAATTATCCTTGAACATAATTTCAACGGCATTGTCGAAATATTCATCGGGTACGAAAGTCCATATACCTGCGAGATTGCCAAAGCAAGGTTTAAGGCATTCATCAAAAACAAGGTCAAACTGACTTGTGAGATATTTCTGAAGGAAATTAAGAAGAGAATCAGTCAAACCGAATTTATTGAGCATACCTACAAGACCTGAAACGATGTCTGTGCCTGTACCTTCTCCCATAACCGTCTTGAGGAAGATAAGGAGCTGGTCAGCTTTTTCGGAAATATCAGCTTCCTTGTTAAAGAGTGAGCCGAGAATGGAAATTCCCTGATAAGCAGGGGAAAGGAATGCGATTTTTTCGATTCCGTCGCTGCCGTAAAGCTCAAGATAAGCGGCAACAACGGTGTTGCCCTGGCTGTGACACATAAGCATAACGGTATCGTGGCCTGTAAGCTCTTTTATATATTTGATAAAATCTTTGAGGCCGTTTGCATTGTCAATCGGAGAAAGTCTCCAATCGTATAAGTAATCAAAACTTCTTACGAATACATCCTCTGTTTCAATCTGATGATAATCGAATTCGGGGTATTCAAAGGGGTCGATTGAGGTGTTATAAACGGGATTGCCGTTTTCATCGCAAGCGAGTTTATCGAGGAGCTTGTTTCCTGCACGAACAGCCATTTTGCCGAAAAGGGACTCGTTATTTGTGAAAACGCCGATAAGTGCGAGAAGAACTTCGGGGATTGCGCTGACGATATCAGCGCCGCTCGGAGGATAAACACCCTTCGGGTTATCGCTTTCGGGGTCAAGATAAATTCCTGCACCGAAGCCGGGCACATAAACTATCGGAACAGTGTCGCAATCGCAGGGACCTTTTTCAATCTCGGTTTCCTCTGAAGCGAATGCAATGGTAAATGACGAAAGAATAATCGTCAATGCAAGAAAAATGCTTATTAACCTTTTCATTTTTATTTCTTCCTTTCCGATTTATACAAGCGGAATAATATATTCGTATGAGGTATACCAGACATCGGAAGTGTAGCTTCTTGCTCTGATGATGACCTCATCATCGTAAACCTCGAAGTTGAAACCGTTGCCGTTAGGTACCTGACCTCTGGCGTTGGGATAAGTATAAGCAGGGAGATTGATGCTGTGGAATGAGCCGTCCGATTCAACTGAGGTGTAACCCCAGAGAGTATCCGAAGCCTTGTCACCGATACCGTTGTGGAGGTGGCCGCTGATCATAAATACATTGTCATACTGTTTGAGAATGTTTTCAACTGCGGCTGATTCGTCGCCGATACCGCCGTCATCGGGTTCGGGCTCGCTGTCACCCCATGTTTCGGGCAGACCGTGAGATTCGTTGATGGGCCAATGGCTGACAACAAAAATCGGCTTTCCTTCTTCAACCTTTTCTGACATTGTTTTCTCGAGCCATTCAAGCTGCTCGGGGCTGAAATAAGCGGCAGTTCTGTCTGTTTCGCTGCCGAGAACAACGAAAGTATAACCGTTGATTTCGGTTGTATAATACATTTCGGTAATTTCTCTGTCGCTGATTATGCTGTTATATTCGATGAAATTTTCTTTTGCTTTGTCAAAACTTTCGTCTGTCCAGGTATCGTGGTTACCGCAGGCAAGGATTATCTCATCGGCAGGGTCATATTTTGAAAAACTCTCTGCAAGAGCCGCCCATTCGTCAGCTTCGCCGTGGTCGGTAAGGTCACCTGAAACAACAAGAGCATCAAGTCTTGAATCCGAATCCTGCATTCCCTTAAGACCAAGTTCAACCATAAACTGGCGGATGAATTCATCCTTCATATGTGTGTCAGAAATAACTGCAAAATTGAGGTTGCAGTTTTCTGCATCAACGGGCACTGAATCAGTTTTGAAGTTGCCGAAAACAGGCCACGAAACGAGCAGGAAGAAGGTTGTCATAACGGAAAGAATTTTTTGGATGATTAACACCATAATCAACACCGTCCTTTTTGTTTTTACAGGATTATTTTAGCAAATAAATTATTCTTTTTCAAGAAAAAACATTAAAATCATTTGTCCTCGAGCGCAATGTTTACGCTGATGCATTTTATTCTCGGAGAAACAGGAGTTGAGCCGTTGAAATCATAGTCTCCGTTGTTTGAAATCGTGATTATGTTTTCGCCTTCATCAAGTTCAAGATTGAAGGAAACTGTTTTGTAGGTGTCCCAGCTGTATGTGTTTCTGCACCAGATGTTTTCTTCAGTTTTGTCAGTAGTTACGGTGATGAAACTTTCAATCAGGTCAACATTGTATGCGTGATAACCGCCTTCAAGATTGTTTGAATAGGTGAGGGTTATTCTGTAACATCCCGATTCAGGAGCGGTGACGGTGAAGCTTGCCTCACCGCCGTCGGCAGATATGCTTTCGATATATCCGTTTTCGTTGAGTATTGCTCCGTTTGTGAGAGTCATATCTGAGGCGTTTACTGTTTTATTGAAGCCAGTTTTTTCATCGGAATAAATTTTCAGAGGTGCATTTTTTTCAGATATATCAATGTAATTCAGACCTCTGCGCAGATAAACTGTTGCGATTCCGCTGTCTGTTTTGCAGGGCGCTCCGTCAACTGAAATATCGGTATCTGGCGAGGTTTCGAGCGAATAGAATCCGTCATAAGGCGCGATTGCAAGATAGGACGAAATGCCGTTTTTGCTTCTGTCTGCATCGCAAAGAAGGGCTATGTTTTTGTCGGTGTCAACAGGTCTTATGAGCATACTGTCAACGACGAAAGTACCCTGTTTATGTGAAAGTGAGATAGTGTGAATGCCTTTTTCAAAATATGCCTCAACATCATATCTGTCTGTGTATTCGCTTTTGATTGTGTTGGGAAGATTGATTTCTTCGGCTTTGCCGTCAATGGTCATTAATGCCGTTGTGAAAGTGCGGTCATCAGCTTTTGTACCATCGTTTGAGTTGCCGAAAATGATGCCGAGATTATAGTTTCCGTTTTCGTGAATTTCGAATTCAAGCTTCACTCCGTCGCCGATATGCTCAAATCCGCCGACCATTCCGTTTTGCTCGCCCGTTGTGCCGTAAGCGCTGTCATAGGTATAGGCAGTGCCGAGCAATTCTCCGCGCTCAAACTCATATCTGACGGGCAGAAACTCATTTGAATATGTTTCAATGTCTGTTTCGGATTCGCTGATTACAATGTGATAAACCGCGGTTGAATCAGGGGAATTGAGGTTGATTTTCAGCTTATCAAAGCTTACTTTGTCGGTGTATTCCTTAACGGTAACAGGCTTGTTTACAATTCCGCTCAGACCTTCAAAATAAACGCATTCAACCTTAACGGCTACATTCTTATTGCTGTAATTATCAAGATTCTTCAGCACAATATCGGTTGAATAATCGCCTGTTGTGCAAAGAATTTCAAGCTTTTCGCCGTTATCCGTTGCGATTGCCGATGAATCCTTATAGCGGAAGTTTTTGCGGTTGTATTTGATCAGATTTGCAAAGTCAGAATGAAGAATATCAATGGTTTTTGCCTGAAGAAGATTGCCTTCCATATCGGCATACCAGCGGTAAAGCCACCAGTTTGAGTTTGGAGAATTGTTGTCTGCGGCGGTGTCGCAAAGATTGTTTGCAAGGCGCCAGTATGCAACATTGCCGTAAACTCCTGTTTCTTCCATTTTTACAATATATTTGAGCATATCGTCGGGCACGCCGCATTCAGCCATTGTGCCGTATTCTGTGACGATAATCGGCAATTCGGATATACCGAGAGATTTTTCGGTATCGCGGTAGTCCTCATAATGCTCTGTCCAGGTTGCGGAGGAGTCAACGCCGAGCTCGTGATAAATCATAATCTCGGGTAAGCAATCGTTTTTCTTGCAATAATTAAGAAAATGCTCGATTTCATAGCTGTCGTAGTCGCAGTAACCGGGTCCGCCGATTTTTGCATTGGCATCTATGCTTTTGACAAGGTCATAGGTTTCCTTCCACGCGGCATAGAATTCTGCTTTTGCGGCATCGTCATAATAATTCCAGGTGTTCTCCTCGTTGGGTGTACCAAACCATACCGCGTTATCACATTCGTTATAAAGACAGTAAACAAGTTTGTCGGCATATTCTTTCTGAGAAAGCTCGGTAACTTTTTCTTTGACAAGCGGCAGAAATCTTTCGCGCATAAAGGTCAGACCGTCATATGTTCCGCTCTTGCGCATTTCATTGATTTCATCGTGGCAATAGTACCAGGTATCGAAGCAGTCCTGCAGATAAACAACAATATAATCGCAGGAATCAAGCTGGGGAGAAACATCGTCAACATCTCCGATAGGATGCTGCAGACCGCCGATAACTTTTTGCGAAACGCTTGATATATCAAGGCTTTCAACGATGTTTGAGTCAGGGACATTGCTTTGAGCAAGACCGTAAAGATAGCCTGTTGCTTTCGTTGAAATTTCTCCGTTTGAAACCGATGCATCAATTTCTATGGTTGGTTTGAACATATAAGGAATTCCTTCTGCCGCAAGTGAAATTGCGGTTAAAAAACCGAGAATAAGACTTATGAATTTCTGCATAATATCCTCCGCTGAAACTAAGTTTGTATTATAATTTCATTTTAACAAAACAGCAAAATAATTTCAACAAAAAAGTAAAAGAAAAAGGAGTCTGCCGAAGCAGACTCCTTGAATTATTTTGGGTAAATTATTTAACATCCTCTGCGATTTCAACAAAGCCGTTCATAATTGTTGAAGCAGCGTATTTACCGAGAGAAATCATTTCCTGATAGTGACCTGCGATGAGAGCCATTGCATAGTCGTTATCGGGAACAACATAACCGATTGCATCGTTTGCAAGACCGAAGCAGAGTGTATCTTCGCCGAAGAGGTCGTCAATGCAGGGAATACCGAATTCCTTGCCTGAATATGAGCCTTCTGCTGTGAGTGATGAACCGCCTTCGATGAGGTCCTGAACGATTTCGCCGGGCATCATAACTGCCTTTACATCGCCGAATTCAAGATAACCGATTTCAACGAAGATGTAGTAATTGAAACCTTCTTTGTAAACATTGTAGTTTACAAGACCGAGCTTACCAACAAGCTTGATAAGGGGATTGGTAACCTTGATTTTTGCTTCGTCGATTCTTACGTTAAGAATGGGATCAAGCTCTCTTTCGGTTGCTTCTTCCCAGCCTTCAAACCAGAGTGTGTAGTTTTCGCCGCCGATTTCCATTTCCTTGTTGATTGTTTCCCAATCAGCGTTTGCGCGGATAACTTCTTCGGAGTTTGTGAGGTTAAGAGCAATCTGACCGAGTTCCTTACCGATTCTTGAAGCTTCCATCCAGCGTCTTTCGGTGGGAACACCGTCGCTGGCGGGATGTCTGCCTGTGTAGATACCTGCGATTGCGCCGTTGAAGAACATAAAGTTATAGTTTGCAGCTTCGATTGTCTGACCCATGCTGTAAACATAGTCGCCTGAAAGCTGTCTGCCGTTATCAACATCATCAACCGCAAGACCTGTGATGTCGGGGTGAGCAGAGTAGTTAACGATCATTGTTTTTCTGTGAGCCTCGTCGATAACATCGGGTGTAAATACGAATCTTGCCATTTCCTGGATAAGAGAATCCGATGAGGGTCTGTTCTTGTTGTTGAAATATTCTTCGCTGAGCTCTTTGACTGCATATGTCATTGTGCCTTCAGTCATATTTTCGATAGCGGCTTTCATTGCGGTTGAAGCCTGCTTTGTAACGAAATCAAGATATTCAGTATCAACGCCGGGAGTCATTTCGCCAACGTGAAGGAATGCCTTGAGCATATTACCGCCGAGCTTGGGGAAGAGATTTGTCCAGAGGCCCTGAGTATCGATACCGCTGTGAACATGGGTTGCGGTAACTGTGATAGTGCTGAACTTCTGGTCGGGAAGAAGCTCAACAAGAGCTTTTCTGATATTCTTGATGTCATAGTTTGACATACCGATTGAGTCGATGTTAGCGAAAACAGCAATACCTCTGCCTGAACCGTCATCAACTGCGATTACTCTTACGTCAACGCCGTCAACAACTTCTTCAACCTTGTTTGACATACCGTTTGACATAGACATAAAGCCGCCGAGGTAGTAGTTTTTTGTCTGCCAGTCTTCGGGAACAATTGAATTTTTGGCATAACCGAGCTGCCACTTTGCCTCTTCAGCAGGCTCGTCGAGCATTTCTTCTGTACCCTTGAAGAAATATTCGTCTGTGTAATCATCGATGTCCATAATTTCGTTGCTGTCGGGAACGATAGCGTTAAGACCGCCGACAATGATTGTGAGAAGCTTATCAAGAGCGAAGACACCGAGGTCTGTGAAAAATTCGCCTGCCGATGAAGCGGCGCTTGCACCCATTGAGGAGGCACAAGCGAAAATCATTGACAGAGCAAGAATAACGCTGACAATTTTTTTGCTGATGCTTTTCATTTCTTTTAACTCCTTTTAATAGAAATTGGTGTATAAATACCCATATATAGTAACACTTTTTATCACTCGTGTAAAGTGTTTTTTACGCATTGACCAAAAAAACTTCTCTGTAGTGAATATATAAGAATTAAAATATACAAATTTATTTTTAACTGTTGAAAATTTTGAAATCGGGTTGTATAATAGATAAAATACTTGAACATTAAAGGAAGGGTCAGGATTTGGAAAGGCAGAAGAGAATTGCCGCAATTCACGATATATCGGGCATCGGCAAATGCTCTCTTACGGCGGCTATACCGATTATTTCCGCAGCAGGAATCGAAGCCGCAGCAATGCCGACGGCTGTTCTTTCAACGCATACAGGCGATATTGTCGGCTATACCTACCGCGACCTTACCTGTGACCTGCCTGCAATTGCGAAGCATTGGAAATCGCTCGGAATCGGTTTTGACGGAATTTACAGCGGATTCCTCGGCTCAACGGAGCAGGTTGAGATGGTGTGCAATTTTATTGATGTATTTGCGGATGAAGATTGCGTGATTCTTGTTGACCCTGCGATGGCAGACAGCGGCAGGATGTACACGACCTTTGACAGCGATTTTGTCGGCGAAATGGCGAAACTCTGCGGTAAGGCGGATATAATTGTTCCGAATCTTACCGAAGCAGCATTTCTTCTCGGCGAAGAATATATTGAGCCGCCGTACAGCGCAGAATATATCGAAAATCTGCTCAAAAGACTCACAATATTCGGAGCGAAGAAAATCGTTCTTACGGGAGTCTGTTTCAGCAATGATGAAATCGGATGCGCTGTTTATGATGACGGAGCGATTCATTATAAATTTTCCGAAAAGTATGACGGAATCTATTACGGTACGGGTGATATCTTTGCATCAGCTCTTATCGGAGCTTATATGCGAGGTAAGGATATTTTCGATAGTGCCGACATTGCGCTTGAATTCACCTGCGCAGCAATAAAAAGAACTCACGATGCCGCAACAGACACCCGATTCGGAGTAAACTTCGAGCAGGGTATAGGCGATTATATAAAAAAATTGGGAGGATAAATCCATGAGCTTTGCCGATAAAGTATTTATTGACACCTGCAAGGATATTCTTCAGAACGGAATATGGGATACCGACCTTGATGTGCGCCCCCGATGGGAAGACGGTACTCCTGCCCATACAATAAAAAAATTCTGCGTTGTCAACCGATATAATCTTGCAGAGGAATTCCCGATTCTCACTCTGAGAAAAACTTTCCTCAAAAGTGCGGTTGATGAAATTCTCTGGATATGGCAGAAAAAATCCAATAATATAGCAGACCTCGGAAGTCACGTCTGGGATCAGTGGGCAGACGAAAACGGAAGCATAGGAAAGGCCTACGGCTATCAGCTCGGCGTAAAGCATCACTATAAAGAAGGCGATATGGATCAGGTTGACCGCGTTCTTTATGATTTGAAGCATAATCCCCAGAGCCGCCGTATTCTCACCAACATTTATGTTCATCAGGATTTGAGCGAAATGGCTCTTTATCCCTGCGCTTACGGTATGACTTTCAATGTTACAGGCAACAAACTCAACGCGATTCTCAATCAGCGTTCGCAGGATATGCTTGCCGCAAACATCTGGAATGTCTGCCAGTATTCTGCGCTCACCTGTATGCTTGCGCAGGTCAGCGGTCTTGAAGTCGGCGAATTCGTTCATGTTATTGCCGATGCTCATATTTATGACCGTCATGTACCTATCGTTGAAAAGCTGATTGAAAAAACACCCTTCGATGCTCCAAAAGTAACTCTTGATAAGAGCGTCACCGATTTCTATTCCTTTACGAAGGACAGCTTTAAAATCGAAAACTATAATTTCTACGAGTTTACGGATAAGATTCCCGTAGCTATCTGATTGCATATTTGAGTTGTATTAAGAGAGGTAAAAATGAAAGCTATTGTTAATGTTGATTCCAACTGGGGAATCGGTAACGGTGATTCGTTGCTTAATTATATCCCTGCGGATATGAAATTCTTTAAGGCAAAGACAACAGGAAATGTTGTTGTTATGGGCAGAAAAACTTTTATGACATTTCCTGGCCCCAAGGCTTTGCCTGACAGAGTGAATATTGTTATCACATCGGATAAAAACTGGAGCGCCCCCGATGTTATAGTCTGCCATTCTCTTGATGAGCTTTTTGCTCAGCTCGGCAGATATGACACAAACACAGTTTATGTTATCGGCGGCTCAATGATTTATGAGCAGCTCCTTCCTTATTGTGACACCGCTTATGTTACAAAGGTTGAGTCCTCAAAACCTGCTGATAAATTCTTCCCCAATCTCGATGAAACCGAAGGCTGGTTTGTTGAATCCGAAGGCGAAGAAAACGAGCATAACGGCGTTAAATTCAGATTCACAACCTATAAAAAGAACTGACCACTGTCTGAATTCACTGCATCGGTCAGGATGTATAAAAACGCAAATAATCAAAACTGATAAAAGAGAAATGAGGTGTTCCAATGAGCAATATATGGCACAGCATAAGTCCCAAGAGAATTACTCCCGAGGATTTTATGGCTGTTATCGAAATCAAAAAAGGCAGCAAGAAGAAGTATGAGCTTGATAAAGAAACAGGTTTGCTTATGCTTGACCGAATTCTCTATACCTCAACTCATTACCCTGCAAACTACGGTTTTATTCCGAGAACTTACGGCGATGACGGTGACCCGCTTGATGTTGTTGTTATCAGCAGCGAAAGTATTGATCCGATGACTCTTGTGCGTTGCTATCCCATCGGTGTTATCACAATGAAGGACAGCGGTAAGTTTGACGAAAAAATTATTTCTATTCCTGTAAATGATCCCAACTACAATGGTTATAAGGATATTTCCGAGCTTCCCAAACATCTTTTTGAAGAGATGAGACATTTCTTCTCAATTTATAAGTCGCTCGAAGGCAAGGAAACTGTTGTTGACGAAGTTCAGAACAGAGAAAAGGCAATCGAAATCATCAAAGCAAGTATTGATAACTATGTAGCGGAATTCTGCAGATAAGCAATCCGTTACTGAAATAATAAAAAAAAATTAACTAATATATAAGGAGTGATTAAAATGGCAATTTATTGTCAGGAACCTTCAAGAACATTCAGCGAGTATCTTCTCATCCCGGGCTACACTTCAAGAGAGTGCATCCCTGCAAATGTTTCGCTGAAAACACCTCTCGTTAAGTTCAGAAAGGGCGAAGAAGAATGCCCCCTGAGCCTTAACATCCCCATGGTTTCTGCTATTATGCAGTCTGTTTCAAACGACACTCTGGCAATTGCTCTCGCAAAAGAAGGCGGCGTTTCATTCATCTACGGCTCACAGTCCATCGAAGATGAAGCTGCAATGGTCGCAAGAGTAAAGTCATACAAGGCAGGCTTTGTTGTAAGCGATTCCAACCTTAAGCCTGATGCAACTCTTGCAGATGTTCTTGCTCTTTTCGAAGAAATGGGTCACAGCACAATGGCTGTTACCGATGACGGCACAGCAAACGGCAAGCTTCTCGGCGTTGTAACAAGCAGAGATTACAGAGTCAGCAGAATGGATCCCGATACACGCGTTGCTGATTTTATGACTCCTTTTGATAAGCTTATCACAGCTCCTGATACAACAACTCTCAAGGATGCAAACGATATCATCTGGGAGCATAAGCTCAATTCACTTCCCCTTATCGACGCTGAAGGCAGACTTCGTTATTTTGTGTTCCGTAAGGACTATTCACAGCATAAAGAAAATCCCCAGGAGCTTCTTGATGCAAACAAGAGCTATATCGTAGGCGCAGGTATCAACACTCTCGACTATGAAAAGAGAGTTCCCGCACTTGTTGAAGCTGGCGCAGATGTTCTTTGCATCGACTCCTCCGAAGGTTACACAGTATGGCAGGAGCAGACTCTTGCTTTTGTTCGCGAAAAGTACGGTGACAAGGTAAAGATTGGCGCAGGTAACGTTGTTGACAGAGAAGGATTCCTCTTCCTTGCAAAGGCAGGTGCAGACTTCGTTAAGGTCGGCATCGGCGGCGGTTCAATCTGTATCACAAGAGAAACAAAGGGCATCGGCAGAGGCCAGGCAACAGCTCTTATTGAAGTTGCAGCAGCAAGAGATGAATACTACAAGGAAACAGGTATTTATGTTCCCATCTGCTCTGACGGCGGTATTGTTCACGACTATCATATGACTCTCGCTCTTGCAATGGGTGCTGACTTCCTTATGCTCGGCAGATACTTTGCTCGTTTCGACGAAAGCCCCACAAACAAGCTTATGGTAAACGGTGTTTATGTTAAGGAATATTGGGGTGAAGGCTCCAACAGAGCAAGAAACTGGCAGAGATATGACCTCGGCGGCAAGTCAAAGCTCAGCTTTGAAGAGGGTGTTGATTCATATGTTACCTATGCAGGTCCTCTCAGCGATAACGTTGCAAAGAGCCTTTACAAGGTTAAGTCAACAATGTGCAACTGCGGTGTAACAAACATTCCTGATCTTCAGAAGAATGCAAAGCTTACCGTTGTTTCGGCAACAAGCATTGTTGAAGGCGGTTACCACGATGTTATGCTTAAGACAACCGCAAGTCCTACCCGATAAAACTTGTATTTAAATATACCAAAACGGCTGTACCGAAAGGCACAGCCGTTTTTATTATTTATCCTTAATTATAAGTGCAGATTCGCCTGCTTTTTTCATATGCTCAAGAAGAATTGTTCTCATTTCGAGTCGGATTGAGTCATATTCAGGGTTGTCGATAAGATTGTTTTTTTCATAGGGGTCCTTATTAAGGTCATACAGAAAGTCATCGATGTATTCATCGGCAAATGCCTTATCAGCATTTTTAGCAGATACACTGTATTTCCATCTGTCTGTGCGTACAGCTCTGCCAATCTGACTTTCTGAAATCTGAATGAATACGCTTTCGTGACCCTTGAGATCGGCGAGGCTTTTGCCCATAAAGGTTTCGGGAATCTGTGCGCCTGCAAGATCAAGGATTGTTGCCGGCAAGTCAATGAGAGAAACAAGGTCGCTGACTCTTCCCTTGCCTGTAAAACCGCCGCCGCAGATGACAAGCGGCACTTTGATGCTTGCTTCGTGACAAGAGCGCTTGTATTCCATATTTCTTGTCCTGAAATGGCAACCGTGGTCGGAGGTGTAGATGATAATTGTATTATCATAAATTCCCTCATCCTTGAGTGTCTGAATCAGCTTGCCGAAATTCTCGTCAACTCTGTTGCAACATGCAAGGTAAGAAGGCATCTGCGTCCGCCAATCACCGAGGGTGCCTTTGAGGTCGCCGGGGACTTCATAGCCTTTGAATTTGCTTTTGAGTCCTTTGGGTGATTCAAATCGTAAGCGGTCATTCTGATGGTGCGGCTCAAGTTGCGAAACAAACATAAAGAACGGTTTTTCGTGAGGCTTTTTCAGATATTCGATTGCAAAATCATTGATTTTGTCAGCTCTGTATCCCTTGAAATCAATTCTTTCGCAGTTTTCATCAAACACATAGCCGTTATATCCGTGGGAAGTGAATTCAAGAATATCGGCGGCTCTCCAATAGTCATAGCCGCCCCTTCTCTCGGGAGGTGTTGGCTTTGTTGCGAGTCGATGCTCTTTATCTGATGCAAGATGCCATTTGCCGATATATGCAGTTTCATATCCCGCTTCTTTAATATAGTGAGCAATTGTTTTGCAATCGGTAGGTAAGGCGATATCATTTCTGTAACAACCGTTTTGCGAGGCATAGACACCGCTTTGAAGACAAGCTCTCATCGGTCCGCAAACAGGCTGACAGGTGAATGCATTTTCAAAAAGTGTGCCTTCTTCTGCCAGTGCATCAAGATTCGGGGTAACAGGTAACTTCTGACCGTAACAGCCTGCACTATCGGCGCGTTGCTGGTCTGAAAAATAAAAGATTATGTTAGGGTTTTTCATTCGGGTACCTCACATTTCTGATTTTTTCAACTGCGTGTAAAATAAAATCCATTCTCGGGCAATATCCCGAAAGCTGATTATAAAGACTTCTGTATCTTTTGCATCCGCCGCCGCAAAGCTGTCTGACAGGGCAGGATGAGCAAAGTTTATTTTTCGGCTCGTCAAATTCCATAAACTTTTTAAGACCGTCGCAACGGAGAATGTCATTTATTGAAGCTGTGTTGATGTTGGGACATTCGTATTCATCAAGGCAATAGAAATCACAGGGGTAGCAGGTGCCGTCAGCTTCAACAACAAGCTGAGCATTGCATCTTCCTGTTGCGCCGCATTGCTCGGCAACGCCTTTTGTCATCAGGGAAAGCAGATTGTCAAAATCTCTGACATAAAATCTGCCGCCGCCCGAAATTTCGGAAAACCAGAGGTTAAAAAATCTTTTCTGGAATCGTGCGAAGCCTTTTGCATCAAGGTTGAAGGAATTCTTTTCGCCGTTTAACGGGTCAAGACAATATATCGGTTGAACATCGCGGAAATCATTTTTGATATAGAAATCAAAAAGTGCTGATGCATCGGTTTTTGAAGTAATAACCGAAAGAATATTGAAATCAACTCCGTATTCCCGAAGCAGATTGATTCCGCTCATTACTTTACTGAAAGAATCGCAACGGTGTGCGTTGTGAGTTGCTTCATCGCCATCAAGCGAAACACCGATGAGAAAATTATTCTCTTTGAAGAGCTCACAAAAATCCTTGTCGATGAGTGTACCGTTTGTCTGCAAAGAATATCTTACGGTTGTTTTGCTGTCTTTGAGAGAATCAGCAATTTTTATAAAGCTTCTGAAAAGCTCAATTCCTGCAAGAAGCGGTTCACCGCCTTGAAACATAAAGCTTATATCTGAGCCTTCGCCGCAGAATTCAAAAACTTTTTTAATCAAATTTCCAGCGGTTTCCGTGCTCATAACGGCACTTGCTCCACCTTTTCTGTTTTCTGCTTCGTCGCAGTAGAAACAATAACTGCATTTCAGATTGCATAGCGAAGACGCAGGTTTTACCAAAGCGGTCATCTGCCGCATAACAGCACCTCTTTTGACGAATATTATATAAGGTGATTTTATGAATAGGTTGAAAGAATACTTTTTGTGTTTTGCTTTCGGCGGCGTAGCATACGGTCTTGTGGAAATCCTTGTCAGGGGATATACACACTGGTCAATGGTGATTACGGGAGGCGCGGTGCTTGTCCTTCTGAATCTGATTAACAAGAGCCGCAATATTCCGATGCTTTACCGCTGTTTGCTGGGTATGGTGGTTATAACAAGCCTTGAGCTTGCGGCAGGAATGCTTGTCAACATCCGTATGGGTTGGGGAGTATGGGATTACTCTCACAGACCGTTCAATTTTCTCGGGCAGATTTGCCTTCGTTTCTGCGGATGCTGGTTTGCAATAAGCTTCCCTGCTTATAAACTGTGCGATATCATTGAAGGTCGCATTACGAAGCGGAAAGATATTTCTTGATGCCGTCAACGGTAGCTTTCGCAAGAATTTCTCTGTTTTCTGCGCTTTGAAGTGCCTGACATTCGTCGGTATTTGAAACAAAACCGTATTCAATAAGCACTGCAGGGCATTCCTCAACTCTTACAACATTGAATGCATAGAAATTTGTACCTCTGTCAATCTTGATATCAGTTTTATCTTTATAGATTTCGTTTTTATAAGCGCTGACGAGCGAATCGTGAATTGATTTTGCAAGAGGCTGGGAATATGCTCTGTAGTAATATGCGGATGTGCCTGTTGCGGAAGCAGTTGTGCTCGAGTCGCAATGTATGGAAATAAACATATCCGGGTCGCGGTCTCTGACGGCATTGTTTCTTTGGGTATAGCTTCTCCAATCATCACCGCTTCGGGTCATAATAACCGTTGCGCCTTCTGCTTCAAGCAGGTCTTTGACCTTTGTTGCAATTGAAAGATTGATATCTTTTTCGTTGCTGTAGCCTGTCATATTTACAGAACAAATCGCACCGGGGTCAACACCGCCGTGACCGGGGTCAAGCATAATAACGGCGTCGCTGAGTGATTTTGCCTTGTGGCTGATTGTGATAACGAGCATACCGTCTTTGTTATATTCATAATGGTAGCCGTAGAATTTGCCCTTGTCAGCAAGTGTGAGCGAAAGAGTTACAGTGGAATTATTCTTGTCAGATGTCCATTTACTGCTCTTGACGGGTGAATTCATAAATGAATTTGTTCCGCTTGCATCTGAAGTGTCGCTGAAAACGAATTCAAGTCCTGTGCAGTTGAGCGAACTGACGGTAACGGGTCTGCCGGGAGCATAAAGCCCATATGTCTGACCCGTAAGTTTTGCGTTGAAGGCAACGGGTCTGTTCATATCAAGAACAATAATTGTTTCTTTGTCGTTGCAGGTTGTGGAAACAACTCTGATTGAATTTTTGGGCATAATATAGCCGTCGGAAATTCGAACATGTGTTATCTTGCCCTGAACACCCGATGCGAGTCTTTCCTCGTGAAGCTCGGGCACTTTAACACCTGATGCAAGGAAGTAATAAGTATCGGTCTTATCAAGGACAGCGGTGTCTGTTACATAGTCAACCGTTGTTTTAGGCAGGGGGGAGCAATCAGGGACAGAATAAGTTGCTGTGGAGTTGCCGGGATAAACTTCAACATAATCCTCGATGATTTCGCAGATTTTTGCGCTGCCCAGACCGTAATCCTTCGTATAATAATATCTTTCAAGATTTTCGCCGCTGTTATTACTCGGGATGGTGATTGTTGTTGATGTGCTGTTGCCTGCGGTTGTTTCGTTTGATGAAGGGCCTGTGGTGGCTGCAGGTTTTGTTGTCGTAGTTGTTGTGGTTGTTGTTGCAGGCGGTGTCGGAGTGGGGGCAGGTTGCACCTTTGCGGAAACATTGATGTTGCCGCCGCTGAGAGTTTCGGTCAATGAGCCGTAAGCTGCCTTGACGGTGAATTTGCCGAGTTTCTGCACAGACGATGTGCCTGCAGGTACAGTAACAGTTGCGGAGAAATCAGCAAAATCCGATTCGGTATCGGGTGATGTGTCATCATTGTCGCTGATGTTTCCGAGTTCTGTCATATTGATTGTTTTTCCGTTGAATGTGACGGTCAGTTTTGCGCCTTTAAGCGCAACTGCACCGATTTCAACCTGCATTCCGCCGGGGACGGTTGAATCCTCAGCAGGAGAAACAGACTTGAGAAGCTTGATTTTATAGGTTACGTCGTATGTGTAAGTTTTTCCTTTGTGTTCGAATTTAACGGTGTTTGCGCCGGGGTTGAGCTCGCAGTCAACCGAGAAATCGCCATTTTTGGCAACATTGAGCTTCTGACCGTTGCAAACGAGGTCATATGCAGGGCTGGATGAGCCGCGGAATGTAACTTTTGATTGCTCAACTGTGATTTTTGTTGATTTGTGGCTTGTGATTTCAAATTCCTTGTCGAGCAAATATGTATCTCTTGATTTGATGAAGCTCATAACCGATTCTGCCGCCGCACCCGATGCCGCCGAAATTTCGTAATAGGGATAGAAAGCAAGACCCTTACAAAGGGCGGTTTCTGCGGAGCTTGAAATGAGAGAAATCATTTCTGTTGCTTTTTCAGCATTGAAAGATGAAATGCCGAGAAGAGTGTGGCAAAGCCAGACGGGAGCGGATTCTTCGCTCCAGGTGAGCTGGGCTTTGGCAAACGCCTGATTGCCTGCTCGGTCATTAGCTTTTTGTTTGAGGAAAACAAAATCAGCTTTTTTGCCCATCAGCAGAATTATGTTGCTTTCAGCCAATTCAAAATTGAGAGGCTCGATGCCGATGGATGTTGCCGAATCGATTCCTTTAATTGAATCGCAGATTTTTGAAATATTTTCCGAAAATTCTTTTTGTGACTCATCAAGACCTGAAAGAATAACGAAGTTCGAATTGTATTTTTTCACAAACTCAACCAGATAGTCATTCTTTTCGGAAATATCAGCTTTGACGCCGAAATAAAGTTCAAGCTCTTTTGCGGTATCAAAAAGAGGAGCAACTGTTTCTGCGTTTTCGGCGGTTAACTCAAAAATGACTGTGTTGAATCCGAGATTTACAAATTTTGCAAGGTCTTGTGCGCTTTTGTCCGAATATGAGTCGTAAACCGACGCAACGATACTGTCGGGCAATTGAGTTTTGGGTCTTGAATTTGTTGGTGTATTGGTTGTTTCTTCCTGCGTGGTGACGGTTGTTTCTGTGTTGCCACCATTTTTCAGCTGAGAAAATTTGCCTGTTACTGCCATGCCGATAATAATACCTGCGATGGCAACAACAATGCAGATAATCGCAGCAATAATCGCTTTGTTGTTTTTCATTGTTTTTCCCCGTTTTAGTTTTAGGATAAGAATTCTTTCTTCATATTGTCGATTTCTGTTTTGCACGCGCTTCTGTTAAGGTCGCTGTAAGAAAATACGGCAATACCGCTGTAATTTTTGTTGTTTCTGATTGCTTTTGTCTGACGGGCAAGGATATCTGTAGATTGAGTCCATTCTTTTTTGCCTGTGCCTGCATAAGAATCTTCTTTTGCGCATTTGTATGCCGCGATACCGCAGACAAGCTTTACTGAGCTGTGTCGGGGTAGGGTGGCCCATTGATTGAGCAGTTTGTTGAAATCTTCTGTCTGATGATTGAATCCGAAATATATCTGCGGAATAATAATATCCGCGTAACCCTTCTGCGAGAGCCAGAGTCTGCAATCCGCATAGGCTTCGTTGAGAGTTTTGTCAACCTGACCCGAGGGGCTGATGCTGACAATCAGAGAAGAATCCTTTGCTTTGACCGTTGAATAAAGAGCGGATACAAAGGAGTTTACATTGGATATCCTCCATTTTGAGAGGCTCAATGTACCGCCTGAATTTTTGTAAGCGTTGTATTGAGTGCTGTCAAAAGAAGCGGCGGTTGTGGGATAAAAATAGTCATCGATATGTATTCCGTCGATGTCATATTTGTTGATGATTTCTCGCACACCGTCAAGAATCAGCTTGTGGTTTTCAGTGCTTGCAGGGTTATAATAGATGCCGTTGCTGATTACGCATACTCTGCCGTCTGTGTTGCCTGAATCAAGAATTTTCTTCGCAGGGTTTGAGGCACTCAGAGCATTGACATTGTTTTGAGTTGAAACTCTGAAAGGATTAATCCAGCCGTGGACGGAAATTCCGTTTGCTTTTGCGCTTTCAAGAAGAACCTCAAATGGGTCAAATGAAAGGGAAGCACCCTCACTTCCTGCAATATATTTTGAATAAGGAAAGATGTCGGATTTATAAAACGCATCGGAATTTGCGCGCAGATGAACAAAAGCGGTGTTGAATCCGTTGCTTTTGATAGTTTTGAACATACTGTCTGTTACGGCTTTGTATTGCGCTCTTGTTTTGCCTGCCGCGCTTGTATAGTCATAGCAGGAAATCCATATTGCTCTCATTTCGGAAGAGGATACAACGGGTTTAGCCTGCGTAGTCGGTACGGTTGTTTTCTTCGTGGTTGGTGCGGTTGTTTTCTGGGTTGAAGGGGTTGTGACTTTTTGCGTAGCAGGAGCAGTTGAACCTGCCTGCGTTACAATCTGATTTGCGGATGAAGGCTGATTTGCTGTTGTTGCGTCAGAAATCTGTGAAGGCAGACTTCCGTCGATTACGGAGGGGAGAGAATTCAGCGTTGTTTCGGTGAATTCCTCATAAACCTGCGTTACAGATTCGTCTTCAATATAAGTCGGGATTGTTGTTTCAGGAGCTTTTCCGCTTTCAATTTGACAAGATGACAGCAGTAGTAATATAATTATAAAAAGTGACGATAGTTTTTTCATATCTGTCCTCACATTGTTTTTTGTTTAAGGGTGATTATATGCCGCCGATTGTTAATTTGTTTCTTATCTACTATGCGATTGTTGCTGTTGTTTCTGTGGTGATAACAATTCACGATAAAAACGCGGCGAAAAAAGGAGCATGGAGAATTTCGGAAGCGATGCTTATGGGAATCGGCTTAATCGGAGGTGCATTGCCTATGCTGATGACAATGAAACTGATCAGGCATAAAACGAAGCATATAAAGTTTATGCTCGGTCTGCCTGCCGAAATTATCCTTCATATTGCAGTCCTGATTTCTGCAATTTATTTTTTAAACAACTGATTTTTTTCTCTTTCCTGCCGCCCTGCAAAAAACAGGGCGGCGTTTTGTTTTTATAAAGTGCTTAAATCGTAAGGCGTCTGCTGATAAACGAAATAATTGAGCCAGTTTGCAAAAATTATGTTTGCGGCGCTTCTCCACTCCATATTGGGCGTTTTGGTTGAATCGTCGTTAGGGAAATAGTTATAGGGTACATCAATTTCAAGACCCTTGTTGACATCTCTGAAATATTCCTTCGAGAGAGTCTCGCGGTCATATTCAGAATGGCCTGTTGCAAAGAAATTTCTGCAAGCCATATCTGAAATAAGATGTACGCCTGCCATATCTGAATAAGAGATTATCTGCAAATCCTTGACAAGCGCAATGTCGTTCATTCTGTTTTCTGTATGTCTTGAATGAGGCACATAGAATTCATCGTCAAGACCTCTCATAAGAGGATGCAGAGTATCAAGACTTCTGTGAGAAAAAACGCCGAAAAGCTTTTTATCAAGCGGATATTTCGGCACGCCGTAGTGGTAATAAAGACCTGCCTGAGCACCCCAGCAGATATGGAAGGTTGAATAAACATGTTTTTTGCTCCATTCGAAGATGGTGCAAAGCTCTTCCCAATAGTCAACCTGCTCGAATTCGAGGTTTTCAACGGGAGCGCCTGTGACAATCATACCGTCATATTTCTGGTCGCAGATTTCGTCAAATGTCTTGTAAAACTTGAGCATATGCTCTGCGGATGTGTTTTTTGATTTATGGGATTTGACTTGCAGAAGCTCAACTTCGACCTGAAGAGGAGAGTTACTCAACAAGCGGAGAATCTGCGTTTCTGTTTCGATTTTTGTAGGCATCAGATTGAGCAGAATAATTTTCAGAGGACGGATATCCTGGCTGACGGCTCTTTCTTCCGTCATAACGAAAATATTTTCTGCTTCAAGCGCCTTGTGGGCAGGCAGCCCGTCAGCTATTTTGATAGGCATTTTGAATACTCCATAATTTAAAATTTTATTTTTGCTTTTCTGAGAGCGTGGCTGATAGGCACAGCAATAACAATTGCAATTATCATTTCAAAAACAGCGTTTGTGCCGAATGCTCCGAGAATGAAATAGATAAGCGAACCGAAATCAAACTGAACGATTCCGAGTTTTGATGCTTCTGATGTCTGACCATAAACGAGATAAAGGCTTGCCATAACGAGAATGGTGTTTGTCAGACATGCAAAAACTGCACTGAGGGTTGAAGCAAGATGAGTCTTTTTTAGCTTCTTTGCAACAAACTCATAAACGAGTCCTGCAACGAGACCTGCAAGAAGTCTAGGCAGAAGTGAAACAAGTGGGTTTGTGAAAAGAGGGTCAGTAAGAGCCATTGGGGATGTGGCGGCTTTGATAATACAAGTGATGCCCCAAACAGCGCCGAGAACAAGACCACCTTTAACGCCAAGGACACAAGCTCCGATAATCAGTGGAATATGCAGTAAAGTGATACTCAGCGTACCGATGCTGATGTATCCGATATACGGCACGAACGTCATGATGACAATTAGTGCACTGAGCATACCGAGCTGTGCAAGAGAAAGGTTTCTTTTCATTGCGGATGATTTCATAATTTATTCCTCCTTGCTGTTGCTCCGTATCAGGATGCAACGCAAAATTTTGATGAAACAATATGACTTTTCGCGGTGTTATTTCTTATTCTTTTCGTATAATACTTTAAGTCCGTAAAGGACAAGTTCTCTGTTGAAAACGATATCTCTGTCGCAACTCTTGATAAGGTCTTTGGCAAGTCCGCCTGTTGCAACGCTGCTCATTTTACCTTGATTAAGTTCGCTTTCAAGCTTGTTGCAAAGACCGTCAATCATTGCCGCAAAGCCGAAAACAGTTCCTGACTGCATTGAATCGAGCGTATTTGTGCCGATTGCGTGGTCAGGGGTTTTAAGGCTGATGCTCGGAAGCTGGGATGTTCTCTGCGAAAGTGCATCAAGCGAAATACCGATACCGGGCGCGATTGTGCAGCCGCGGAAAGCTCCGTTTTTGTCAATAACGCTGATTTTACTTGCTGTACCCAAGTCAATAACAAGGCAGGGCAGAGGATAGAGGTTTGCCGCACCGATACAGCCTGCGAGCAGGTCTGCGCCGAGCTGGGCAGGGTTGTCGATAAGGATGTTCATTCCTGTTTTGATTCCGGGGCCGAGCACCATAGGCTGATGACCCGTTATTTTTTCGATTGCTTCGCACATTGTTGCCGAAAGCTCAGGTACAACGCTGCTGAGAGCCGCGCCGCTGAAACTGCTTGACGGCGCATCGTACAAAGCAAAAATCTGCTTGAATTCGATTGCATATTGGTCGGGAGTCCTTGAGCGGTCAGTTGCAAGTCTTGTAACAAAAACAAGTTCGTCGCCGTCATATGCACCCAGTGTTATGTTGGTGTTTCCGATATCGATTGCAAGAAACATAAAATCACCCTTTCGGATTTATACATAATCAATTATATACTATATTAAAAATAAAATCAACTTGTAATTGTAAATAATATATGTATAATGGTAGATGTAAATTATACCAAAAAGGAGGTAAGGCGTATGGTCTGCAGAATCTGTCCCCGTAATTGCGGAGTTGACAGAGAAACCGAAAAAGGCATTTGCGGAGTTTCTGAAAAATTCAGAGTTGCAAGAGCCGCGCCTCACCATTGGGAAGAGCCTTGCCTGAGCGGCACGAAAGGATCTGGGACGGTTTTCTTTTCCGGATGCAATCTCGGTTGTGTTTATTGCCAGAATCAGAGCGTCAGCCACGAATCCTTCGGAAAAGATGTAACCCCTGACGAGCTGAAAAAGATTTTTGACCGACTGATTTCTTTCGGTGTGCATAATCTGAATCTCGTTACCCCCACGCATTATGTACCGCTTCTTGCGAAAACGCTTTCTGAATATAATTCACCCGTCCCTGTTGTTTATAATTCATCGGGGTATGAAAAAGCTGAAACATTGAAAATTCTTGAAGGTCTTATTGATGTTTACCTGCCCGATATCAAATATTTTGATTCTGCACCTGCATTGAAATATTCGGGTGCGGCGGATTATTTTGAGTATGCTTCGTCTGCTGTTCTTGAAATGCACAGGCAGGTTGGCTCGGTTGAACTTGATGAAAACGGAATTGCTCAAAAAGGTCTGATAATCCGCCATATGGTTTTGCCCGGCAATATCTCGCAGGCTGTCAAGGTGTTTGAATGGGTGAGGAATAATCTCCCTTCGGATACATATATCAGCGTTATGCGGCAGTATACTCCTTTCGGTAAGGCAAAGGATATGCCGCCGATTAACCGAAGCTTATCGTCGAGGGAATATTCCATTGTTAAACAAAAAATTCTTGCAATGGGATTTGAAAACTGCAATTTTCAGAGCGGAGAAGCGGCAACTGAAAGTTTTATTCCAAATTTTAATCTCGAAGGTGTTGACCTTTGATAAATTTTTTGTTAAATTATATCTGTTAGTAATTTTAGGAGGTAATTTCCATGGCAAAAGGTAAAGGCTTTATGGCCGAATTCAAAAAGTTCATTATGAGAGGCAATGTTATTGACCTTGCAGTCGGCGTTATCGTCGGCGGTGCATTCCAGGCAATCGTTAAGTCTCTTGTTGATGATCTCGTAATGCCCCTTATCAGCATTTTAACAAAGGGTCTTGATTTCGCAAAGCTGTTCGTTGCTCTTGACGGTAATGAATATGCAACTCTTGAAGCTGCTCAGGAAGCAGGCGCAGCAGTGCTTACTTACGGTAACTTCATCAGCGCAGTAATCAATTTCCTTATTATGGCATTCGTTGTATTCTGCCTTGTCAAAGCTATCAACGCAGTTGCAGACAAAGCAAAGAAGAAGGAAGAAGAAGCTCCCGCAGCCCCCACAACCAAGGAGTGCCCCTTCTGCAAGAGCGAAATCGCTATCGAAGCAACAAGATGCCCTCATTGCACATCCGAGCTTTAATCTGAAAGAAAAAGCGCAGAGTCAACCGCTCTGCGCTTTTAACTCTTGATAAAGCCCGAAAGCATGTTTTTCGGGTTTTCTCAACAGTTAAAAAGGAGAATTTCCAATGAAATTAGGATTTATAGGAACAGGTAATCTTGCAACCGCAATTCTTCGGGGCGTTGTCGCTTCGGGAATGACGGCTGCAAATGAGATTGCAATCTTTGATATCAATGAAGAAAAGACAGCGCAACTCGGCGCGGAGCTTTCGGTAAAGCTTTTTTCGAGCGCGGCGGAGATTGTTGCGCAATGCGAAAATGTTGTTATTGCCGTTAAGCCCAAAGACATTGCATCGCTTATTGAGTCTGTCAGAGCAGAGGCTGAAAAACATAATCCTCTTGTGATTTCCACTGCCGCAGGCACAACAACCGAAAAGCTTGTTTCCTGTTTCGGTTTCGATGCGAAGGTTATTCGCATTATGCCTAATATCAACGCCGCCGTCGGCGAATCGATGACGGCAATCTGCGCTTCACCTGCAGTTACAGATTGCGACAGAGCTTTTGCAATGAGTTTCTGTTCCTGCTTCGGCAAAGCGGTTGAGCTTGAAGAAAAATATTTCTCCGCATTTACCGCCGTTGCAGGTTCGGCACCTGCTTTTGCCTATATGTTTGCTGATGCACTTGCTGCTGCAGGCGTCAAATACGGAATTCCTGCAAAGGTTTCGCAGGATATTGCGGCTCAGATGCTTCTCGGCAGCGCAAAAATGCTTCTTGACAGTCCTCTTGCCGTCAGCGAGCTTATCAGAAATGTCTGCTCACCGGGTGGTACAACAATTGAGGGCGTTTGCAGTCTTAAGGAAACAGGATTTGAAAACTCGGTTATTACCGCAGTTGATAAAACCGTTGAAAAAGACAGAAAATTAAGCGGAAATTAATGTTACGGAGGATTTGAAAATGGAACTCATTATTCTCAGCTCACTTGAAAAAGTGTTTTCCGATGAAAAACCGTCCGCAAAAGCGTTTGACGGATTCTCGATGCTTAAAAATGAAAGAAGCTCTTTCCAGGCGGCAATTTGTCCCGAAAAGGATATGGAAATATCTGTTTCGCTTGATGGAGAGCTTGCAGCATATTCAAAAATTTATTTTGTTAAGGATGTACCTGTAGGTACAGCCTGCAACGAAGATGCCGATGATTTCTTCCTTCGCAAGACATCGGGTATGTATCCTGATGTTCTTGTTCCCATTGAAGGTGAATTATCTGTTGAAAGCGGTAAATGGTACAGCATCTGGGTTGAAGTTGTGCCTGAAGAAAAAGTTATCGGCAAATCGGAGCTTAAAGTTGCGGTTTCCGAAAACGGCTCTGCAATTGCAGACGGCTCTGTTGCAATTGAAGTTATTGATTGCTGTCTTGAAAAACAGACACTTATTCACACCAACTGGTATCACGCAGATTGTCTTTGCAACTATTATGATGTTGAGGCAATGAGCGATGAATTCTGGCGCATTAACAAAAATTACATTTCAACCGCTGTTGAGCATGGTGTTAACTGCATTCTGACTCCTGTTTTTACTCCTCCGCTTGATACAAAGGTAGGCGGCGAAAGAAGAACGATTCAGCTTGTCGGCGTTAAGGTAAGAGGAAAATCTTATTTGTTTGATTTCCGCAATCTTAAAAAGTGGATTGATATGTGCCTTGAATGCGGCGTTGAGTATTTTGAAATCAGCCATCTCTTCACTCAGTGGGGGGCAAAGCACGCTCCCAAAATCGTTGCGATTGATAAAAAGGGCAGAGAGAAAAAGATTTTCGGTTGGCAGACAAGAACATCCAGCAAAAAATATGATAATTTTCTTCGTGTATTCGGAAAAGAGCTTATGGCATTCATCGAAGAAAACGGCTTGAAAGATAAATGCGTTTTCCATATTTCCGATGAGCCTGCCAAAAGACATCTCAAAACATATAAGAAAAGAGCAAATCTTATTTCTGAGGTTTTTGATGGAATGAAGGTTATAGATGCTCTTTCGGATTTTGAATTCTATGAAACAGGGGCGGTTAAAAACCCTGTTCCCTGCGAAGGTGATATTGAGGATTTTGTCGGCAAGGTTCCTGCGCTCTGGACCTATTATTGTTGCTGTCAGGACAAGGATTACTTGCCCAACCGCTTTATGTCAATGCCTTCCCAGAGAAACAGAATTCTCGGCACATTGCTTTATAAATATGATATTGAAGGTTTCTTGCAGTGGGGATATAACTTCTATAATCTGCAGTATTCCGTTAAGGCTATCGATCCCTATCAGATTACCGATGCAGGCGGAAGTTTCCCTTCAGGTGACTCGTTTGTTGTTTATCCTTCCTGTAAAGGTGAAGCCCTTGCCAGCCTTCGTCTGAAAGTATTTTATGACGGTTTCCAGGATATGATGGCGCTCAGAACCCTTGAAAATAAAGTGGGAAGAGAAAAAGTGCTTGAATTTCTCGAAAATGAGTCTGTAAAGTCATTGTCCTTTACAGAGTATCCTCGCGAGGCAGAATGGCTTCTCGGATTACGCGAAAAAATCAATGCTATGATAAAGGAGAATATCTGATATGTCTATTATTTTTGACAGCGAAAAACGAATTTTCAAGCTTGATACATCGACCTCAAGCTATGTTATCGAAATAGCAAAAGAGAATTATCTTGCTCACCTTTACTATGGTGCAAAAATTCCCGATACTAATCTTACTGATTTCAAATTCAGAACTCCTTTTGCTTCATTCAGCCCCAATAATATCAATATTGATGACTGGAGATTTTCTCCCGATGTTTGTCCTCTTGAATATCAGGGCGAAGGCTCGGGCGATTTCAGAATTTCTGCTGTTGCAATCAGAAATGCTGACGGCAACAATGTTACCGATATGCGCTATAAATCGCATAAAATCTATTCAGGTAAACCCTCAATTGAAGGTCTTCCTTCGCTCTATGTTGAGGATGATTCCGAGGCAACAACCCTTGAAATTCTGACAGAGGATTCCGTAACAGGAATTCAGACCGTACTTTTCTATACTGTTTTTGAAAAGCTCGGCGCGATGACAAGAAGCGCAAAAATCATCAATAACACAGATAAAACCGTTGATATTGAGCGCGTTTTCAGCTGTGCAGTTGATTTTATGACCTATGATTATGATTTGCTTACCCTTTACGGTAAGTGGGTCAAGGAAAGAAGCCTTGAAAGACGCCCCCTCGCAAGAGGCAGACAGGGTGTTTCAAGCAAGAGAGGCTCATCAAGCCATTTCCAGAATCCCTTTGCAGCTCTTGTTGATAACAATGCAAACGAAGATTTCGGTAATGCATACGGCTTCAATCTTGTTTACAGCAGTAACTTTGCAATTGATGTTGAGGTTGACGGTTACGGCGGCACAAGACTTCTGATGGGTATTAATCCCGAAGCATTCGGCTGGAAACTTGAGTCGGGTGAAAGCTTCAATGCACCCGAAGCAGTTATGGTTTATTCGGCAAACGGTATCGGTGAAATGAGCCGCACCTTCCATAAACTTTATGCAAAGCATCTCATCAGAGGCAAGTGGAAGGATATCAAGCGTCCTCTTCTCATCAATAACTGGGAAGCAACAGGTATGGATTTCGACGGTGACACAATTGTTTCGTTTGCGGCTAAAGCAAAGGAACTCGGTATCGAAATGCTTGTTATGGATGACGGCTGGTTCGGTTACAGAAACGATGACCGCAGTTCACTTGGTGACTGGCAGGTAAACGAAGAAAAACTCGGCGGTACTCTTGCAAATCTTATTGAAAGAATCAATGCTCTCGGACTTAAATTCGGCATCTGGTATGAACCCGAAATGATTTCAAGAGACAGCAATCTTTACAGAGCTCATCCCGATTGGTGTCTGCATGTTCCCAACCGCGAGAAATCAATTGCGCGCCATCAGTATGTTCTTGACTATTCAAGACAGGATGTTCGCGATTATATCTTCAACGAAATGTATAAGGTGCTTTCCGTCAATAAGGTTGACTATCTTAAGTGGGACTTCAACCGCAACCTTACCGAGGTAGGCTCCGCAATTCTTCCTGCTGACAGACAGAAAGAGGTTTTCCATCGCTATGTCCTCGGTACATATGAGGTTATGGACAGACTCACAAAAGCCTTCCCCGATATGCTGATTGAAAACTGCTCGGGCGGCGGCGGACGCTTCGATCCCGGTATGCTTTATTTCTCACCGCAGATCTGGACAAGCGATAACACTGACCCGATTGAACGCCTTGCAATTCAGTTCGGTACTTCAATGTGTTATCCTGCATCTACAATGGGTGCTCATGTTTCCGCAAGCAAGAGAACGGGTTATGATACCAAGGGCAATGTTGCACTCTGGGGCTCATTCGGTTATGAGCTTAATCCCAATAAATATACCGAAGAGGATGCTGAGCTTGTAAGAGCACAGGTTGCCGAATATCATAAGTATTATGATGTTATCCATTTCGGAGAGCTTTACAGACTCATCAGTCCCTTCGAAAATGCATTCAGAGCTGCTTGGATGTTTGTATCCGAGGATAAATCTGAAGCGCTTGTAACAAGCGTTGTTATGCGCGAGCCGTATGACAGAGCATTCAGACTCAAGCTTAAGGGTCTTGACCCCGAAAAGTATTATTGCGACGAAGAAACAGGAGAAGTTTATTCGGGTGCATTGCTTATGAATGCAGGTCTTTGCCTCACCTGGACAGATGATAACGACGGCACAAGCTTCAAGAAATATTTCAAAGAAGTTAAATAAATAATAAAAGCAGGGTTGCTCAATGCAATCCTGCTTTTTGCTTATTTTTTCTTTTTGAGAGTTTTTATTGCCAACGCAATTGCACCTGCACCGAGGGCAACGATTGCTGCTTCTTTAACTGCAGTAACAACTCCCGAAACGCTTGACGGAGCATATGAATAGAGGATAAATTTCGCTTTTTTGGTGATATCCTTTTTGTCAAAAAGCTCGCCGAAGGTAACTGTTTTGCTTTCAAAACCGCCGTCTTCATTAAGGTCAAGGATTCTGACACCTCTGTTTAATCCGGGGCCGTAAACATTGAATCCGCAACCCTGTGTATATCCGAGCTTTATGCCTTTATAGTCAGCAACGAAACTGTTGTTATGGTCGTGACCTACAAAAAGACCTTCAACCTCTTTCTTCTCAAGGAAAGCATCAATTTCACCTGTATTCTTGAATGGTGCGGCAGGTGTTTCGCCCATAAAATCCTGCGGACTGCAGTTTTTGGGGTCGAGCACATACCACTCATTTTTGTGGTTTCCGTAGGCTCTGACGCAACCTTTTGAAAAACGCTTCACGCGCTTGATGACATCAAAATATTCAGGTGTCGGAATGTGCTGGAATGCTATTGAGGGCAGGGGAGAATCGTAGGAATCTCTGATGCCCCTGTACCAATCAAGCTGATATGGTTGCACAGCGCTGTAGCCTCCGTCGGGGTCTTTTGTGTGCGAATCAAAGAGATATACAAGTCTTCTGACATTACCATTGTCATCTTTGATTTCGAGGCAATATGTCGCCTTGTCATCGTCGCTTGCTCCGTCGGCATAAACAAACATAGGCGATTCTTTGTAAATTTCAAACTGTTCATTGTTTGAAAGTGCGGAATCGCTGTCGTGGTTGCCGAAAGTAATTGCAAACGGAATGCCTTTTTGCTCAAGGGGGGCTATGAGCGACTTGATTACTTTCTTGACATTATCCTTGCCTTTCTGACCCTGAAACGATGAGGAATAGCCTTTTATCTGGTCGCCTGTGAAGATAACAAGGTCAGGTTTTTCGCGCTCAAGTGCGGCGGAAATAAATCTTATCGTATCAACTGCAACTTCAGCAGATTCCTGTGTGTCAGCAATCTGCATAATTCTGAATTTGCCGTTTGTGAATTTTAATTCCCTGTTTTGCATAATCTGTCTATACACCTTTCGTGCATTATTTCAAATTGTATTTTTTAACTGTACTGCGGAAAAA
The DNA here is from genome assembly GCA_045634985.1 of Acutalibacteraceae bacterium. GTDB lineage: Bacteria > Bacillota > Clostridia > Oscillospirales > Acutalibacteraceae > CAG-177. The sequence continues at coordinate 49,988 of JAZRBF010000007.1, forward strand.
ATGGGAATAGTAATAAACTGTTAAGAATTGCTTTGCGGAGCTGTATGTACCATAGAAAAATCCCTTGATTCCGTGCTTGAAGATGCGGTTGAAGGTATCTCTTGCGAGCTTTTTGATAATTCCGTATGAATCGTTTCTGACCGTACCTTTTCCGACGAATGACTGCCAATGGAAATAATTGTGGATAACTTTAAGGTCTGTGTCGCTGACGCACGAGAGGTTAACAATAACCTTGTTTGTGGCATCCTGCTCGATTTCCATCGCGATTTCTGTTATTGAATCGGGGAAAAAGAAATTCTTTTCCTTGTTGGCATATAAATATATTTCCGAATTGGGAAGGGGCGTAAGAATATTCATATTGATGATGCTTGCATTAAGACTCTTTGCAAAGCGGATTGATTCCCTGAGCTCATCTTCCGTTTCCTCGGGGAAGCCGATGATGAATGATGCCTGAACGGTCATTCCTGCGTTTTCACACCAGGCAATCGTTTCTTTTGCAATGCTCAGGTCAATATTCTTTTTTATTGTTTTTATTCTTTCGGGATTACCGCTTTCAATTCCGAAGAGAATCCAGCGGCAACCTGCTTTGTACATCAATTTTATATCTTCTTCGTTAAGAACTCCGAGACGCATCTGGCAACCCCAGGTGAGGTCATAGCCTCGCTCAATCAGCATTTCGCAAAGAGCGGTTCGTTTCTCTCTCTGGGGAACAAAAAGCTCGTCAGAAAAATAAATTCCGTTTGTTCCCTTTGAATAAAAATAATCAATATCCATGATAATCTGCTCGGGATTGCGGCATCTGTTTTTATGCTGATGATAAATCTGATTTGAGCAGAATGTGCATTGAGCAGGGCAACCTTTTGAAGCGTGAAGATAAAGCATCTTGTCGCAACCGAAGAAGGATGAAAAATACTTTTCAACCGAAACCAGTTCCCAGTCAAGGTCAGGGAAAAGAGAAATATCCGCAACATCTCTTTGCTGAGTGAATTTTACATTGCCGTTTTCAAGATAAGCAAGTCCGTTGACTTTGCCGATATTTCCGCCGTTTTCAATTGTATTCACAAGCTCAAGCCAGGTGATTTCGCCTTCGCCGAGAATTATATAATCGGGTGCAGCTTCTCGGAGAATCAATTCAGGCATCGATGTGGGAGCCTGACCGCCCCATACAACGGGTACGCCCATTCCTTTGATGAGCGTTGTCAGTTTTTTAGCTTCTGTGCCGCTGAGAAAGGAGAGCACGGAAATGCCGACAATATCGGGTTGAAAACTCTTGATTTCTGCTTCAACATCGCCGTTTTCAACAAGGCATTCAACTATCTTTGCCTCGTGACCGTAGTGGTTAAGATAACTTGCGATTGAAATCAGGCCGAGCGGCAGCGATGGCACTCTGCCGAAAACAGGCAACGAGGGGTTGATGAGCATTATCTTCATAAAATCACCATAAAACAATCACCGCCGGGTTTGCCCTCGGCGGTGAACTTTATTTATTATTCTTCGCCTTCTTTTTTGAAGCCGTATCTGATGAGAATCTGATTGATTCTGTCTTTAGGATCAAGAAGAGTGCTGATTGAATCATCGTGGTTAAGTGTATCGATGATATATGAGCAATATTTTGAAAGGTCAACGCTTACGTGCCATTCTCTCTCAAGAAGTTCGGGAGATGAGTAGATAAGGTTTGTTGTGAAAACTTTATCAATAAGGCCGTCAGCATAAGCCTTGTCAAATGTTTCAAGACCGTTGCAGAAGAGACCGAAGGAAACGCAGATGAAAATGCGGTTTGCCTTGAGTTCCTTAAGCTTTGTTGCAACTTCGATCATTGAGTCACCTGATGAAATCATATCGTCAATGATGATAACATCTTTACCTTCAACATTTGTGCCGAGGAATTCGTGTGCAACGATGGGGTTTCTGCCGTCGATGATAACGGAGTAATCGCGGCGCTTATAGAACATACCGAGATCAACGCCGAGAACGGATGAGAAATAGATGCAGCGACCCATACCGCCTTCGTCAGGGGAGATAACCATCATATGGTCATTATCAATCTTAAGGTCATCAACATTCTTGCAGATAGCCTTGATCATCTGATAAACGGGCTGAACATTTTCGAAGCCGTTCTGAGGAATAGCGTTCTGAACTCTGGGGTCGTGAGCGTCGAAAGTGATGATGTTATCAACGCCGTATTCAAGGCAAAGCTCACGCAGCATATCTGCGCAGTCGAGAGACTCTCTGCTTGAACGCTTATGCTGTCTGCCCTCGTAAAGCATAGGCATAATAACTGTGATTCTTCTTGCCTTACCTGCGATAGCGCTGATTGCTCTCTTGAGGTTAGCATAGTGATCATCGGGGCTCATGGGAACATATCTGCCGTACATTTTGTATTCAACGCCGTAGTTGAATGCATCGCAGAGGATAAATATATCGTAGCCTCTGACAGTATCTTTGATAACGCATTTGCCTTCGCCTGTACCGAATCTGGGGAAGGAAGCGTTGATTATGTAAGAGTTTCTTTCATAACCGCTGAACTGGAGTGTATCTTTATGCTCGCTTTCTCTCTCTTCTCTCCACTTAACAAGATATGAATCAATTTTTTCAGCTATCTTTTCGCAGCCGGGAAGAGCGATAATTCCGAGCTTACCTACGGGGATGGTTGTAAAATCTTCGTGACGTTCAGGCATTGCACATTCCTCCAAAAATGATATATGTATATTCTACAATATTTTTAGGATTTTGAAAAGCATATAATCAAAAATATGCTATAAAATTTTATAGAAATTTTCGAGGTGTTTTTTGTCAATATTGCTAAATATCCGATTTTAATTCGTTTGGGACACAATATTTAGCGGTTTTTCGACAAAATCAGACATAACTTCTGTCGAAGGTGATAACGGTGAAAATGTTTTCTGATTTTTTTCTGATTTTCTTATCAATATTTTCTTTGATTTCGTGCTCGGTCATCTTAACGCCGTAGGGAATAACGATGTCGAAGATAAGGTTGGTGTGCGTCGGGCCGACAACAATTCTGAAATCGTGGAAAGTAAGCTCGGCAGAAATTTCCTTTATAATTTCTGCGGTCATTTTTTTGTATTTATCCGTTGTTTCATCGCCTACAAGAACGGGGTCCATATGGATTGAAACTTCCATACCGAGTCTTTCTTTGATATCCTTTTCAATCAAGTCAATCATATCGTGAACCTGAATCATATCGCCGTCGGAGGGGACTTCTGCGTGAAGTGAGCCGTAAACTTTGCCGTGTCCGTAGCCGTGAAGCACAAGGTCGTGAATGCCGATAACTCCGTCATATGAAAGTACAAGCTTTTCAAGCTCATCAACATCCTCTTTTTCGGGAGGTTCGCCAAGAAGCGGGCCGAGAGTATCCTTCACGATGCCGATACCTGCGTAGATAACAACGCCTGCAACGATGATACCCATAACTGCGTCAACAGGGAGTGCGGTGAATTTTGAAGCAACAAGAGCAATCAGTGAGCAGGTTGTAGCGGCGATGTCACCGATGCTGTCTGCAACAACTGCGTTAACGGAAACTGAATTGATTTTCTTACCGATTGTCTTATTGAAAGCTGCAAGCCATATTTTGGCGAGAATTGAAAAAACAAGAACAACAACAGCAGGTATGCTGAAAATAACCTGTTCGGGATTTGAGAATTTTCCGATTGATGATTTAATCAGCTCAACGCCCATTGTCAGAATTACGAAAGCAAGGATAAGCGCCGAGACATATTCGATTCTGCCGTGACCGAAGGGATGGTCTTTATCAGCAGGTTTGCCCGAAATTTTGAAACCTGCAAGGCTGATAATCGATGAAATAGCGTCAAAGATGTTGTTTGCGCCGTCTGCAACGATTGAAACGCTTCGGGTGATTGCGCCGAAAATCATTTTAAAAATCGAGAGTATAACATTAAGAATAATACCTACAACGCCGCTCAGGACGCCGTATCGCATTCTTACAGATTCGTTTTCGGGATTTTCGCTGTCTTTAACAAAAAGTTTTATGAGAAGGGAAGTCAATTTTTAGTCCTCCTTGCTGATGTGAATGTCAAGCTGATTAAAGGGAATGCTGATGCCTTTCTTGTCAAACGCGAGCTTGACTTGCTCCTGCATATAATAGAAAACATCCCAGTAATCGTTGCTGTCTACCCATATGAGGCAGGCGATGTTGATTGAGCTTGCCGCGTGCTCCTTTACACCGATAACGGGGGCGGGGTCAGCGAGAATGCGTTCATTCTGCTTGACAACATCTTCAATAACAGCCTTTGCTTCTTCGATATCCTGGTCATAAGCAATTGAATAAACAAGGTCAAGTCTGCGTCTGTTTTCTGCATTGAAGTTGATTATGTTGCTTGTTGTTATTGTTGAGTTGGGGACAATAACCTGCTTATTATCTGCGGTGATAAATACCGTATACATCAGTTTGATTTCCTGTACCTTACCGCTGACAGATCCGAGATCAACAAAGTCACCGCTTTTGAATGGATGGTTGATAAGAATCTGGATACCGCTGGCAATCTGACTTACGCTCGACTGAAGACCGAGACCTGCGGTAACACCTGCCGCACCGAGCGCCGCAAGGAAAGAAGAAATGCTGACTCCGAGTGTGGAAAGAGCGGAGAGAATGACGGTAAGCTTTAATACCAAAACGATGCAGGTTTTGATAAACGAATGAATCGAAGGGTCAACGCCTTTTGCTTGCATAGCCTTGATTGCAAGCTTGCCTATTAAATTGCTGATGGCGAAACCGATGATAATAACAGCCAACGCTGAAACTATAATCGGAATCTTTGATATGATAAGAGCTACGATACCGTTGAAGTCGCGGTTTTCGATAAGCGTTGCAAGGTCAAGAGGATAAATGTTCATCTGATTGCTCCTTTTTTAAAAATGTTTCAAAATATTATACAATTTTTTCCCTGAAATATCAATATCATTATAATTTAAATATTAAAATCATTCATTTTTGTTGACAAAAAGCCGATAAAGCTATATAATAACTTCCGATAGTGTGGTAGAAGTGTTTTTTTGAAACAATACTATGCTTCAGATTTGCCGGCGTGGCGAAATCGGCAGACGCAAGGGACTTAAAATCCCTCGGTGGCAACACCGTACCGGTTCAAGTCCGGTCGCCGGCACCAGAATGCCTTTACTTGCGCAATTAAAGGCATTAATCAATGAATAATGAATAGTTGGAATGGATTTGGGCGTTTTTTGGAAGCAAGAGCCGATTGTAACGCAACAAAATAATTCATTTCAAATTATTCATTGTTCATTTTTTTTGCCCTTTTGAAGGGTGATTACTTCCTCAGACAGTTTCGGAGTATCTTCATACACTTTCAACCGTCTTCGTTTAATACATTCCTTGACAAATATTTCAGCTTAAACTATACTTGATATAATATGATATACTTTATTTAATGTTATTTCAGCGATGAAAAAAGAAATCCGGGAGGTTTTATATATGAAAAATAAAAAGATTATTGTTGCAGGTCTCGGTCACGGCGGTATTTCCGTTGCGGCGATTCTTGCAAAAAACGGATACGATGTTACCGTTTATGAAAAGAAAAGCGAGGGTACTCTCGGATATGATTGGACAGATATTTTTGCTCCGAAATCCCTTGAGTATGCAGGTATACCGATGCCTCCCGAAGATAAATTTGAATATAAGGAAGATATGACTTTCTTTGCGCCAACTTGCCCCAAGGGTCTGCGTCAGCATGTTCCGCAGGACCAGCTTGAGATTAAGATGGAGCGCCGTGACATCTATGAGCATCTTATAAATCACGCGCTTGGTTTCGGAGTTAAAATCGAATATGATTGCGAAGTGCTCGGCCCGATTATGCTCGGCAACAGAGTGGCAGGTATCAGAACATCAAACGGAGATGTATACGGCGACCTTGTTATTGACGCTTGCGGTATGAATTCACCTGTAAGAAGTAATCTTCCCGAATTCCTCGGCATCGAAAAAGCTCCTGACCGCTCCGAAAAAATCACAATTTTCAGAGCCTTCTTCAATAAAGCAAGCGATGAAGAGGTTGACGCAAAATTCAAGGTTATGCTCTTTGCAAAAGGAATTAAAGGCATCAGCTGGGTTGCATCCGAAGATGAATATACAGATGTTCTTATCGGCAGATTTGAAGATGTCAGTCAGAAGGATGTTGACGATTTCCTTGGATTCCTTCGCGAGAATAACTCCCGTCTCGGAACAGAGATTGTCAGAGGCGGTCAGATTGTTGAAATTCCTGTTCGTCAGCCCCTTTCAATTATGGTTGCAGACGGTTATGCGGCAATCGGTGACAGCGCATTTATGACAGTGCCGCTTATCGGCTCGGGTATTGCCAACACTCTCAAGGCATCAAAAATCCTTGGTGATACAATTCTTGCAGATAAAAACGGCGAATTCACCGCCAAAACTCTCTGGAGTTATCAAACAGAATATTATAAGAGAATCGGTGCGGGACTTGCGCCTCTTGCCTGCGGCAAAAAGCTTCTCCTTACCCTCACACCCGACGAAATTGACTATTTCTTCAGCAGCGGAATGATTACCGAAGACGATATTACAATGGGCGCGGATTTCGGCGATATGAGCGGTCTGCTTGATGGCGATTTCAATGATATGGTCAACAAAATCAAGACTGTTTGCAAAGACCCCAATCTTCTCAAGAAGCTTCTTCCCGTTGTGGGAAAAATCAGTAAGGCGGTTGCCGCTTGCGCAATGATGCCTAAGAAATGGAACAGGGACAGAGTCATCGCCTGGTCAAAGGTTTACAGTTTTTCATTCAAATAAAAAATCAAGGTCAGCTCCTTTTGGAAAGCTGACCTTTTTCTTTTAGATAACTCTGAATGTCTTGACTTCGAAGGGCTTGATGAAGAATTCAAATCCGCTTTCATCGCATTCGATTTCAGCGATATCTTCTTCAATCATATTGCACTCGATAACCTTGCTGAATCCGAAGCCGAGGTCAAGTCTGCACTTGCCTCTGTTCTGCTCTTCTTCAACAACGCGGATAATGTATCCGTTGCCGTCCTGGGCTTTCTTGATTGCATCGATGATAACGTTCTTTTTATCAGCTTTCGCAATGAAGAGTTCGCCTGCGAGTGTGCCTTCAACTGCTTCTGCATTGAACTTTGCAACGGGAAGAATGTTGAATGCAAGAGCCTTCTGGACTGTTTCATATCTCCAGTCATTTTCGTGGGGATAGAACGCATATCTGAAGGTGTTGATGCCGTGGTCGCCTGTTCTGTCAGGGCAGGTGGGTGCTCTCATAAGTGTGATTCTCATATGGCTGCCGTGGATGTCATAGCCGTATTTGCAATCGTTGATGATACTGCAACCGTAACCGCCTTCAGAAAGGTCAGCCCACTTGTGAGCGGCAACTTCAAATCTTGTAAGGTCAAAGAGTGTGTTCCAATGAGTGGGTCTCTTTGCTGCGCCGTGAGCGATGTCATATGTTGCATCGGTATCCTTGACGGCAACATCGAAGCCTGCCTTGAGAACTTTGTCGCTCTCATGCCAGTCAACTGTTGTATCGAAGATAACGCTTTCGCCGTTCTGAGTAAGGATGATATCCTGTGTGATGAGTGATTTGTTGAATCTGCGCTTGATTCTGATAACGCCTCTTACAGCGTTGCTCTCAATAACCTCAATGCTTTCGGCGGTTGTAAGCTCCCACATTCTCTTCTGATAGTTCAGCTCAAGATTCCAAGCGGTTTCGTGGATGCACTTGTCAAGAGAAATTGTGAGGATGTTACCTCTGCCGTCAAGAGCTTCACGCTCATTGATTTTGTCATAGATGCTTGTGATTGTGCCGTTTTCGTCAAACTCAACGCGGAGAATTGCGTTTTCGAGAAGGTTGGTTTCTGCCTCAACGGGTGCAAAGGGAGTTTCGCCTTCTTTAAGATAGAATACCTTGCAGGAAAGAGGCTCAAGCACATCGGGAAGGAATACGAATTTGCCATCGATATAAGCGCAGGGGAGTGAAAGACCGTCTGCAGCTGTGATATACATTCCTTCGGGAACGCCTTCAACTTCAACGGGCTCGTAGCTTTCGCAACCTGCCATATTCCATACGGTAACAGTATTTGCTTCGGCAGAAACGGCGGCGTTGATTGCGCCGAGAACATCATCCTTGATGCTATTACCGATTTCGTTCATAATCGCATAATCTCTGCGTGCGTCTTCAAATACTTCGTGGATTGATGAGCCGGGAAGAATATCGTGGAACTGGTTTGTCATAAGGATTCTCCAGCCCTTTTCAAGTGCTTCCTTGGGGTATGCCTTGCCGAGATGCTTTTCTGCAAATACGGAAAGCATTTCATTTCTTGTGAAGAGATATTCGCCTCTGCGGTTGTTTTTCTTAACAAATGCCTGGCTGGTGAATGTGCCTCTGTGGTTTTCATAAACAAGTTCACCGTTCCATACGGGGAGTTCGTCTTCGTGAGCTGCCATTGTTTCAAAGAAATCGTCAACGTGACCGATTTCAGCCTTGGGAAGACCGGGGAAATTCTGAAGGCGTCTGCCTCTTTCAAGCATATTTCTTGTCGGGCCGCCGCCGCCATCACCGTAGCCGTACATACCCATAGCGGTATTAAGAACATTCTTGCAGTTGCATTCTTCGTCGAATGTCATCAGCTCGTCAACTCTGAAATGGCAGTTGTAAGCAGGACGCATAAGGTGAGCATAAACCTTGTCGCCGTTGTTGCCTTCCCACATAAACATACTGTAGGGGAACTTTGTTGTATCGTTATATGAAAGCTTTGATGTGATGAAGTTGGTCATACCGCAACCCTTGATAATCTGGGGAAGAGCCCAGGTGAAGCCGAAGCAGTCGGGGAGCCAGTATGTTTTTGAGACTTTACCGAATTCGTTGCGGAAGAATTCGGTGCCGTAAAGCACCTGACGGATGAGGGCTTCACCCGATGCGATGTTTGTATCAGCTTCAACCCATACATTGCCGCAGATATCCCACTGACCCGCTCTGACCTTCTCTTTGATTTTTTCAAAAATCTCGGGATAATGGTCTTTCATCATCTGATAAAGGACAGCTTCACTCTGACCGAAGGTCATTTCGGGATACTGATCCATAAGGGTTGTGACATTTGTGAATGTTCTTGCGCTCTTGCGGATGCTTTCCTGAACTCTCCAGAGCCATGCAACGTCGATGTGGCTGTGACCTGTGAGGATAACTCTGCTCTGTGCGCTCCATTCGATTTCGCTGATTTTCTTGAGATAGAAAGCTCTTGCTTCCTTGACGGATTTTCTGACTTCTTCATCGGAGAAATCATAGTCCACCATATGCATACTGTCATCAATTGCGGCGTAAACCTTTGCTTTGATATGCTCATCCTTGATGAAATCGATTGCATCAAAAGCAACAGTAAGGTCAAGGTAATAACCCTCAACATCTTCGTCAGCAACTGCGATGTATGTGTTGCCGAAAAGGCATTCCTGGAATTTTGCACCGTCCATAGCTTCATCGCAGAATTCCATTGAGTCAACGGTAGCTTCGATTTCGAAGGTAAGAACTTCGCCGGCTTTTCTGATGCCGAGTTCAACATCTGTTCTGTCAGGAAGAGATTCTCTGAAGGTACAGCCTGCAACATATTTGCCGTTGCACTTAACGAGAGCTTCGCCGCCTACGGGGAGCACGGCTCTGACCTTCTTGCCGTCCATTTCTTCGGGGATAGTTACGCTTGCTTTGAAGAAATGAGCTGAATCGTATGCGGCATACCATCTGTCACCGCACTTTATTTCACCCTTGAAATCCTCCATTTCATAATGTGTTTCAAGGAACATACCTCTGGTGTATTCCCATACGGGGATATCTTTTTTTGCAAGGAAAAAATGTTTTTTGAGTTGCTTGTGCATATCCTTGAGGATACCGATTTTTAATGTTTGCAAAGTCAACACTCCTTTCAATTTTTTATAATATCATTTTAATAAATGCAAATCAATACCAAAATAAAAAATGCCGCAAACTTTTTGAGTCTGCGGCATTTTTGCTTTGATTATTTCTTTTCGGGAAGACCGTCCTTGTCGTACATACAAGCGGCTTCAATCATAATTTCAATACCTGCGCCGATTGCTTCTTCAACAAGCATATCAACATCGTCAAGTCTTGTATGATAATAACGGGGAGGAGTGGGGTCCATAGCAGCAAAACCTGTTGCCTTGATTCCTCTCTGAGTGAATGCAGCTGCATCGGATGCGCCTATGTAAACTGATTCAAAATGAAGGTCATAACCGCAGTTTTTACCTGCCTGCTGAACAAGGTGCTTAACGCCCCAGTCGTGTCTTACTGTACCGCTCATATCTCTGTCATAAACAGCCATTGTTTCAAGGTCGCGGAATGTGTCACAAGCAATAACAACGGTTTCGATATCCTTGAGCTCTTTTTCGTGAGCCTTGACATATGCCTTTGCGCCTCTGAGACCTGCTTCTTCTGAGCCTGAGCAGATAACAACAAGTTCTGTGTTTTCGAATCTGGTGTCTGTTTCAGCCATAGCCTTTGCAACGCTCATTGCAACATAGCAACCTGTGAGGTTGTCATTTGCGCCGGGAACGCTCTTGAAGGGGTTCTGGAAGAAGAGGAAACCGAGCTGGAAGGGAATGAAAATGCAGCCGATAACAAAGCCTGCAATCATAAGTCCGTGAGCTTTTTCGGCGCTGAGAGCACCGTTTGCGCCTGCGAAAATCATACCGAGAACGGCAACAACAAGGTCAGCAACAAGACCGACAACAGCGGGGATAAGAACAAGTTTCATACCTACGCCGCCGAGAAGATAGTTAAGAGTCCATTCATACTGGCTGTCAGCATGGCCGACGATGATAATGCGCTTTTTGACTTCGCCTGAGGGCTTACGGGTTGCAATCATATTGTGGCTGGGATGACCTTTGAAAAGAGGGTCAATAAACTGCTTATACATAAGGAATTCAAGGACAAGCGGAATAAAACCGAGGATAACAAGAGCAAGTGCAATATAAGGGTTTACAAATGCATTGACAAAAACGCTTGCAACTGCGCAGGCAACGGTGAAGGGAATGAAACCCATGAATGCCTGGCGGTGAACCTTGAACTCTTCAATCTTCACTTCGTCACAATATTTTTTCATTTCTTTTCCCATAAGCTCCTGAGCTCTGAGCTCTTCGGGTGAGCCGGGCTGACGGGGTCCGATTTCGTTGCAGATGCGTGTAATGCCTTTGACACAGAACTTTGAAAGTTTTTTAATATCAAAGCGGTTGCTGTACTCAAGTGCGGTTTTCATTTATATTCCTCCTAAAAGTTTTTACAGGCTGTAGATACCGGATTTCAGAACAGCGTATTCGATGTTTTTGACTCTGAAATATTTATAAACCGGCTCATTGAAAAGCTGATAATCCGCAACGGTATAATTCGTCAGATCGATAGTTCTGATTTTGTATGAATTGGTGTTGCAGATGAAAAGCTTATTGTCATAAACAGAAATGTCGCTCGGATGGCAGAAGGTTTTGTCCTTTGAGCTTCCGATGCGGAATTCAATTCTGCTGTGTTTTACAGAATAATTGATTATTGCATTTGATTCGGGAACAACAAACCAGAGGTCTGCTCCGTTGACGGCAGGTGAGCAGGCGGGATTGTCGAGATATTCGACCTTGCCTTCGGAAATAATTTCGCCTGCGCTTCCGAGCACTTTGATGATTCCGTCAGGATAGGAAACAATCTTTGTGTTTGAGGTGATGGAAGCAACATCACAGGTGACGAAGTTTCCGAGCACTCTTGCCACATCGTAAGGAGTTTCGCCGAATTTATGGTTTATGTATGATACAACAGGTATCTTATCAAAAATATCAACTTCCTGATTGTAATGGTAGAAAGCGACGGCTTTGTTTCCGTTTGCAAGAGTTTCCTTGCATGCATATACGATGCCTCTTTCAACCGGGAAAATATCAAGAAGATCTGCGTTGAAAAGTTTCTGCACTTTTAATGCCTCCGAGGAAAAAATAAAATGCCCCACCAAGCCGTATGCAGCCGATTGTAACCTGCTCTTTCAGCAGGTGGGTGCCTCCCGATGGGTTCACGCTCCCTTCGTCCGCCAAAAGGCGGGAGGTCTGCAATCCGCCGCCGGAGTCCGGCTCCCTATAAATACGTGTTGGGTTACATATGGGCTGCAATTTGTCGCACAAGGCAGGGTGAAAAAAATTATTCTTCAGTTTCGTCAAAATCAAACATTTCAGCGAGTCTTTCTTCAAAAATCTGACCGACTTCGTTGAATTCGTTATCATCTTCGATAGGTGAAAGATAGATTTCACCGTTGTCATCCTCGACCTTGAGAATGATGAGCTCGTTGTCATCTTCTGTTATGCTGTCGGGATTTTCAGGAAGGGGGAGAAGAGCAACGTATTTGCCGCTGTCGGTTTCGATTCTGTCAAGCTCTTCAAAAATGTGTTCTTTGCCGTCTTCGTCGATGACGCTGACGATATCGGGTGTGTATTCGTCCATAGTATTTGTACATCCTTTCAAAACATTAACATTTATATTTTACCCTAATAATCTCTGTTAGTCAATAGAAAATCGTGATATATTGATGAATTTAATGCTTTGTTAAAAGTTTACAAAAATTATCAACATTTTCAGAAAAAACTATTGACAAAACCGATAATTTTTGCTATATTTAAGTCGAGGAAAGGAAACGAAGCATTTCCGATTTACAGGAGATTCCGAAGAAAACGGTTGCGGAAAAGACAGCCAAAATCTTGATTATCAGCCGTTAAATCAAAGCTTCGGCCAAAGCGTAAATCAGCTTCATCCGGCAGAAATCCTCTTGACCATATATCATAAGTCACAGGTCAAAAAATTGTCAAAGAGAATAAAAGAAAGGCGGCGATATCCGATGTACTCATCAGCTTCATCGCTCACAGCCGCTGAAACCGAATCCTGATTTATGCGGATTTATTTGAAGGTGAACTCAGAAATACGTCAACTGTAATGAGCCTCTCAAACCGCAATGATAACAGTTTTTGTTAATTGATTCGGAAAAGCGGTTGTGGGCAGAAAATTACAATTTAATACAGTCATACAGACCGTACAGAAGTGTACGGTCTTTTTTGTTTTAAAATATAGTAATTTTATATTGCAATATCTTTTTACAGGTGTTATACTAAAATGATATTGAAAGGAATGATAACCTGTGAGAAGAAAGAAATGGGTTGTTGCCGCGAGCGACAAGGATTTTGCGGCACAGATTGCTCAGGAGCTCTGCGTTGACCCCTTTGCCGCATTGCTTGTGACATCCAGAAACTTTAAAAATATAGATGATATTGAAGCGTTCTTTGATGAGGATGCTGTGCTTTCTCTTAATCCCTTGACGATAAAGGATATGGATAAGGCGGCTGAACGCATTAACAGAGCTATTGATAATTTTGAACTTATCTGCGTTTTCGGAGATTATGATGCGGATGGTGTAACCGCAACTGCGTTGCTCTATTCATATCTTGAGGCAAGAGGAGCAAACGCTATCTGTTACATCCCTGACAGAATTTCAGAAGGCTACGGTCTTAATATCGGCGCAATTGAAGAACTGGCAGACAGAGGCGTAAAACTTATTGTTACGGTTGATAACGGTGTTTCAGCAATCGCGGAAGCTGAACGCGCAAAAGAACTCGGTATATCTCTTATCATTACTGACCACCATAAAGTAGGCGAAATTCTTCCTGATGCGGAAGCTGTTGTTGACCCTCATCGCGATGACTGTCCGAGTAAATTCAAAGAGATGAGCGGTGTCGGCGTTGCATTCAAGCTTGCTTGCGCACTTGAAGGCGGAGCGGATGATATGCTTATCGAGGAATACGGCGACCTTGTTGCTCTCGGCACAATCGGTGATGTTGTGACTCTCAAAGGCGAAAACCGCACAATGGTCAGAAGAGGATTGCGCCTGATTAACGATGACCCCAGACCCGGCATTGCTGCCCTTATGTTTGCGGCAGGAGTCGGCGGCAAGGAATTCACTGCGTCTTCAGCGGCGTTTACGGTTTGTCCGAGAATCAATGCCGCAGGCAGAATGGGCTCGGCACATAAAGCGCTCGACCTTCTTCTCTGCGATGACGATGACAGAGCGTCACTTCTTGCAGAGGAAATCAATGCAATGAATTCCTCTCGTCAGAAAACCGAAACCGAAATATTTGCAAGTGCAGTTGCAATGCTTGATGAGAATCCCGAAATGCTCAACGATAAAATTATTGTTGTTGACGGAGAGGATTGGCATCAGGGTGTTATAGGAATTGTTGCCGCAAGAATTACGGAAAAATTCGGCAGACCCTGCGTTGTTATCTCGCGTGACGGCGAAAACGCAAAAGGCTCTTGCCGCAGTGTTGAAGGATTTTCAATTTACGATGCAATCGAAGCGGTTTCCGACTGTCTTGAGCATTTCGGCGGACATACTCTTGCTGCAGGTGTCGGATTGCGTTCATCAAAAATAAACGAATTCAGAAAAAGAATCAATGAATATGCGGCTGATATCGAAATGCCGTTTGCTCTTCAGAAAATTGATTGCAGACTTCAGCCTTCGTCCCTCAGCCTTGATTTGCTTACATCACTGTCATACCTTGAGCCGTTCGGCTCGGGAAATCAGCAGCCCTGCTTCGGTCTTTTCGGAATGAAAATCGAAGATGTTTCAGGTGTTTCCGACGGAAGACATATCCGTATGACAGTTTCGAAAAACGGCACAAAAACAGGCGTTGTTTATTTCGGAATGCCCGAAAAACGCTTCCCCTTTGACAGAGGAGATATTGTTGACCTTGCCGTTAATCTTGATAAAAATAATTACAGCGGCGAACCGAGAGTTTCGGTTATTGTCAGAGGTGTCCGACCCTCAAACACAAATGAAGAAAAGGTACTTTCCGCAATTTCACTTTATGAGAAGTTTGCGAGAGGCGAAAAGCTTTCGCAGGAGCAGGCAATGATGCTTCTTCCGGATCGTGATCTTCAGGTTGCTATATTTAAAAGCATCAAGGCAAGACCGCTTGTCGATAATTATTGCGAGATGCTTTGTGTGCGTCTTGGTGATGACGGCTCAAAGCTTGCCGCTATAACCGCTTCGGTTGAAATAATGCTTGAGATGGGCATTCTTGCGATTGACAGGGATAACTGTGTCCGTGTGCCGCAGAATCCTCCCAAGGTTAATCTTGAGGATTCGGAAATTATGCAGAGAATCAAAAGTCTTATCTGATTTTACCCAGGTGATTTTATGAAAGATTTCAAAACTACAGAAGTAATTGAATACACAAATCCGCAGGAATGTTTTGATGCGCTTATCAAAAGAATTTCAAAATCCTGCACAGAAGAAGAAATAGCCAATGTCAAAAAGGCATATGAGCTTGCTTCTCAGGCTCACGAAGGTCAGAAGCGACTTTCGGGTGAGCCGTATATTATGCATCCGCTGAATGTTGCAATCATCCTTTCGAAGCTCGGAATGGATGATGCTTCGATAATCGCGGCGATTCTTCACGATACTGTTGAAGATACAAAAATGACCTATAACGATGTAAAGGCAACTTTCGGCGAAACGGTTGCAGACCTTGTTGAAGGTGTAACCAAAATCGGTAAAGTTCCCCTTCAGACAAAAGAAGAGCAGCAGGCGGAAAATATCCGCAAAATGCTTCTTGCGATGTCAAGGGATATCAGAGTCATTATCATCAAGCTTGCTGACAGACTCCATAATATGCGTACTCTTATGTTCAAACCCGAGCAAAGACGCAGGGAGATTGCGCTTGAAACAATCGAAATCTATGCTCCGATTGCTCACCGACTCGGTATCAGACCGATAAAAGAAGAGCTTGAGGATTTGTCAATCAGCTATCTTGACCCCGTTGCGTATCACGAGATTGAAGAAAATCTTGAAGCGCAGAGCCGCTCAAGAAACGATTACCTTGCCGATATCAAGGCAAGAATCGAGGAGAGAATTCATTCTCTTGTATCGGGTGCGCAGGTAAGCGGCAGAATCAAATCTGTTCACGGAATTTATCGCAAAATGTATATGCGTAACAAGAATTTCGATGAGATCTATGATATCTATGCTGTCAGAATTATCGTTGAATCCGTTATTGACTGCTATAACTGTCTTGGTGTTATCCACGATATGTTCAAGCCGATTCCCGGCAGATTCAAGGATTATATTTCAACACCGAAGCCCAATATGTATCAGTCGCTTCATACAACAGTTCTCGGCAAAGAGGGTATTCCTTTTGAAGTTCAGATAAGAACATGGGATATGCACCATACCGCTGAATACGGTATTGCTGCCCACTGGAAATATAAGCTCGGTGTCAACGGCACTCAGAAATTCGAAGAGCGTCTTGCGTGGATAAGGCAGCTTCTTGAAAGTCAGAGCGAAAGCGAAAATGTTGAAGACATTGTTTCAACAATCAAGAGCGATCTTGTTCCCGAAGAAGTGTTTGTTTTCACTCCCAAAGGTGATGTTTTCAACCTTCCGATGGGTGCAACGGTTATCGACTTTGCGTATGCGATTCACTCTGCTGTCGGTAACAAGATGGTCGGCGCAAAGGTTGACGGACGAATTGTACCGCTTGACTATAAGGTTAAAACAGGTGAAATCGTGGAGGTACTTACATCGTCTGCTCAGGGTAAAGGCCCGAGCCGCGACTGGCTGAAGATTGTCAAAACCAGCCAGGCAAGATCAAAAATCAGACAGTGGTACAAAAAAGAACGCAGAGAAGAAAATATTGCAGAGGGTAAGAACGAGGTCGAAAAGGAGTTCAGACGCAACTTCATCAGACTCTCCGAGCCTGAATTTACCGAATTTATCGAAAAAATCGCAGAGCGTCAGCACTGCAAAACGGTTGAGGATTTTTATGCCGCAATCGGTTACGGCGGTATTTCTCTGATGAGAATGATGCCGAAAATCAAAGAAGATTATGCAAAACTTACAAAGAGCGATGAGCCTGTTGTAACGGTTGTACCTGCCAAAAAGAGAACAAAGAGCAAAGAGGGCGTCGTTGTTGAAGGCATTGATAATTGCCTTATCAAATTCTCCCGTTGTTGCAATCCTCTTCCCGGAGATGAAATTATCGGCTTCATCACAAGAGGTCACGGCGTTTCGATTCATACAAGAAGCTGTACCAATGTGCCTGAAGATATCTCAAAAGCAGGTGAGCCTGAAAGATGGATAACCGCATATTGGGATAACAACATCAAGGAAGAATTCAAGTGTACACTCAGCATTCTTTGTCTTAACAGAATCGGACTTCTTGCTGATGTTTCAAGTCTGCTTGCAAATATGCACATTATGATTAACGATATCAGCACAAGAAATACAAAGGATGGCAGAGCAAATGTTATGGTAACCGTTTCGGTTAACGGTGTTGAGCATCTCAACGCGCTTGTTGCGAAGCTTTCCAAGGTAAACGGCGTGCTCAATATTGAGCGCTCGGGTGTGTAATTAATTGGAGTGAATTATGAGAGCTGTAATTCAAAGAGTTAAAAATTCATCCGTCAGTGTTGACGGTGAGATAAAAGGAAGCGTCGGCAAGGGATATAACATTCTTCTCGGCGTTATGGACGGCGATACCGATGCGCAGGCAGAGCTTCTCGCATCAAAGGTTGCGAAGCTCCGCGTATTTGAGGACGAAAACGGTAAAATGAACAAGAGCATTCTTGATATCGGCGGCGAAATTCTTGTTATTTCGCAGTTTACTCTTTGCGCTGATATTAAAAAGGGTAACAGACCTTCATTTACCGATTCCGCTCCGCCTGCAGAAGCAGACAGACTTTACAGGTATTTCTGCGACTGTC
The DNA here is from genome assembly GCA_045634985.1 of Acutalibacteraceae bacterium. GTDB lineage: Bacteria > Bacillota > Clostridia > Oscillospirales > Acutalibacteraceae > CAG-177. The sequence goes on from JAZRBF010000007.1 coordinate 67,783, forward strand.
TGCGTAATAACGGCATTTCAAAGGTTGAAACAGGTGTTTTTGCAGCTGATATGCTTGTTGAAATTCATAATGACGGCCCCGTAACCATCGCGATGGATACGGATATCTGGAATAAAAACTGAAGAGGTTAACCTATGAAAATAACAAGAATTGACCTCGGTCACGAAATTTTTGCTAATTGCTATCTGCTTGTTGATGAGAAAACAGGCGAATCCGCAATCGTTGACCCTGCATATTTCAATGATGATATTGCGGATGCATTTGATGAAGCAGGTATGGGCGAATTGAAATATATTTTGCTCACTCACGGTCATTTTGACCATATTTTCGGTGTTCACGGACTCAAGGAAGCAACGGGAGCGCAGGTTGTTATCCATATGGCTGACGCAGATTTCCTGCTTGACCCTGCGAAGAGTCTTGCGGACAGGAATTTCCCCGAGCCGCAGCTCCCTGTTGAAGCTGATATAAAGGTTATTGACGGCGACGAGCTTTTCCTCGGAGAAGAAAAAATTACTGTTGTCAGCACGCCGGGCCATACAATGGGAAGCGTATGCTATATAATCGATAATGACCGTGTGATTATCAGCGGTGATACTCTTTTTTGTATGACCGCAGGAAGAACTGACCTTTACGGCGGAAATGAAGAAATGATGATAGAATCCCTTAAGAGGTTGATTGCTCTTGAAGGGGATTACAGAGTGCTTCCCGGTCATAACAGGGAAACAACTCTTGAAAGAGAAAGAACACGTAACTGGTATATCAGAAGGATGGTAAAATAAGTGATATTAAGAATTTTCGGGCATGATTTTCATTATGAATGTGAAAATCTCTGCAGGGTCTATTTCCCCAACGAAAAAATTAATATAGTCTATGACGGCGAGGGAACAGACTCAAAAGAAGTTGTTACGCGTTGCATACCCGTTGACGGCGGAAACAGAATTGAGGTTTCTGCAGAAATTGACGGCAAAAAAGCGGAGCTTGACGCCTTGGTTGAAGCTTGCGCGGATGAACTGCGCGATAAGAGTGAACTTAAAACGGCACAGCTTATTTTTGCGGCTTTATCGGAGCTTACGGGCTATACTCCTCCCTGGGGTGTGCTTACGGGCGTGCGTCCCTCAAAGCTTATGCTCAGGCTTATTGCCGATATGGGTGAAGATGCGGCGATGAATTATTTTCTCGGAAGTCTGCTTGTCAGCCCCGAGAAGGCAAAGCTCGCGAAAACCGTTGCGAATGCCGAAGAAAAGATTGTCAATCTTTCTCAGGATAATTCATTCAGCCTTTATGTTTCAATTCCGTTTTGCCCTACAAGGTGCAGCTATTGCTCGTTTGTTTCGCATTCAATTGCAAACTCAAATGCAAAGAAGCTTCTTCCCGAGTATCTTGATAAGCTTGCAGAGGAAATCGAACTTACGGGAGCGGTTGCATCGGAGCTTGGTTTGAAGCTTGAAAGCGTTTATTTCGGCGGCGGTACACCCGGTGTGCTTGAAGCTCCGCAGATGGACAGGCTTCTCAGCGGAATCGAAAAGGCATTCGACCTTTCAACTGTTCGGGAATATACGGTTGAAATCGGCAGACCCGATACGGTAACGCCCGAAAAACTCCGCGTACTCAAGCTTCACGATGTCGGCAGAATCAGCATTAATCCGCAGACATTCAATCAGCGTACACTTGAGCTTATCGGAAGAAATCACAGCGTTGAGCAATCAGTTAAGGCTTATATGCTTGCAAAAACATACGGTTTCAAGAGTATCAATATGGACTTGATTGCAGGTCTGCCCGAAGAAACCTATGATGATTTCGTTGCAAGTGTTGATACTGCGGTTGCGCTTTCTCCCGAAAACATAACCGTACATACTCTCGCGCTCAAGCGCTCATCGGAGCTTAACGCTTCGGGTGCAGGCGTTGCAGACGGAAACACGGCAAAGAGAATGCTTGAATATGCTTCATCTGCTCTGTCAGGTAAAGGATATGCTCCTTACTATATGTATCGTCAGAGCAAATGCGTCGGCAATCTCGAGAATGTCGGTTGGTGCCTTGACGGCCACGATTGCCTCTATAATGTGTTTATGATGGAGGAATGTCATTCCGTATTTGCTGTCGGTGCAGGTGCGGTAACAAAATTGCGTGAGCCGGGCAGCACAAACATTGAACGCATATTTAACTATAAATATCCTTATGAATATATATCGGGATTTGATAAAATAACAGAGCGTAAAAACGGAATAAAGAGCTTTTATTTGTCATACTAAATTTTATAAGAGATTTATAACAGATGGTGATGAATATGAATTGTTCCGGAAATTATACTTTCAGACGGATTAACAGTCTTGCTGAATCTCCGAGGGGATTTCTTGAGAGATGCACAAGGGATTATGTTGATTCTGTCAGAAAAGCGGCAGAAACGATATTTGCGGATAAAAGCAAGAAAATTATAACCCTTGCAGGTCCGAGCTCATCGGGCAAAACAACAACCGCGGCTATGCTTTCAAATGCGATTGAATCGCTCGGCGCAAAGGCATATACCGTTTCTCTTGATGACTTTTATTATTCACGAAGTGAGAATAAATATCCGATTGATGAAAACGGTAAGCCCGACTATGAAACAGTTTATGCACTTGATCTTGACCGCATCCATCATTGCTTCGGCGAGCTTGCAGAAAAAGGAGAAAGCCTTTTGCCTGTTTTCGATTTTATGAAGAGCGAAAGACGGGACGATGCGAGGAAAATTGTTCTCGGTGAGAATGATATAATAATTGTTGAAGGGCTTCACGCACTGAATCCCGTAATAACAGAAAATCTTAACGGCGAAAATATTTTTAAAATCTATGTCAGCGTTTCTTCAAGGGTTTATGAAGATAACGGAGATGTCCTTCTTTCAAAGCGTAATCTTCGTTTTATCCGCAGGATGGTGCGCGATAATCAATTCAGAGCGACCGCGCCTGAAAAGACCTTTGAATTATGGCAAAGCGTGATGAGGGGAGAGGATAAATATCTTTTCCCGTTTGAAAAATATGCGGATATCAGACTCGATTCTTTTCACCCCTGTGAGCCCTGTGTTATGGCATCGCAGGCAATTTCACTGCTGAAATCTGTCAGCGGAGAATATGCCGCTCAGGCGTCAGAGCTTGCGCAAAAACTGAGTCTGTTTAAAATTACGGATAAATCGTTGCTTCCGGCTGATTCTCTTCTGAGAGAATTTACGGGGGCGTAAATCTACGGATAAAAAGGAGATGAGCCTTGTGGCTACAGAAAAGAAACAATCGGTGCTTAACGGCGCAATGGTGCTTATGTTTGCTGTTTTGCTTGTTAAGGTTATCGGCGTTTTGTTTAAAATTCCTCTCACAGACCTTATCGGCAGTGTCGGCAGAGGTTATTTCAGCTCAGCATATGAAGTTTATACACCTATTTTCGCCATTTCGATGGCAGGTCTGCCTGTTGCGGTTTCAAGAATGGTTGCGGAAAATGTTGCTCTTGAGAAATTCAGAGAAGCAAGAAGTGTTTTCAAGGTATCGCAGAGGATTTTTATTCTTGTCGGTACTGTAGGCACAGCGATTCTTCTTCTCGCAGCTTATCCCTACACCCATTTCGTTGAGGGCGTAAGCAGTAAGAGTCTTCCTGCTGTGCTTTGCGTTGCTCCTTCAATCTTCTTCTGCTGCTATATGTCAGCATACAGAGGATATTATGAAGGTCTTCGCAATATGTCACCCACAGCGACATCGCAGGTCATCGAAGCACTCGGTAAACTTGTTGTAGGTCTTTTTATTGCAAAGATGGTTGTTTCTGCAGGTACAAGTCAGTACGAAGCAGGTATGCTTGCTTCAGGAAATGTCAGTGCTGAGGTTTTCGGCAATACCGTAACCAGCCTGACTGAAGCAAACAGCGTTATTACTCCTCTTGCTGCGGCGGGAGCGGTGCTCGGCGTAACCGTCGGCTCAATCGCAAGTACGGTATTCCTGATGATTTATTATAAAGTCAAGGGTGACGGCTTCACAAGAGTGCAGCTTGTCAATTCTCCCAAATCCGCAGAAGGCACAGACCTTGCAAAGGAAATGATTAGGATAGCAATCCCTATGGTAATCAGTGCGCTTATCTTAAACATAACAAACCTTATCGATACAGTAACAATTCAGGCAAGACTTGCCACAGCTCTTGAAACCGATTTCAATGCGGTTATCACAATGCATCAGGAAGCCATCACAAAGGCAACCGCTCTTTCAAGACTCGACCTTTCCAATAAGGAAGAGGTTGTCAAGTATCTTTGGGGCTCCTACGGTATGGCGCTCGATTTCAGAAATCTTGTTCCCACAATCACAATTCAGCTTGGCGTAAGCGCACTTCCTGCACTTGCCGCCGCCTGGGCAAAGAAAGACAAGGAAAGCACAAACTCAACAATCGAAACTGTTATCCGCATCGGTATGCTTATTGCTCTTCCTGCAGGTATCGGTATGGCATCTCTTGCTGAGCCGATTCTTACCGTTATTTATGGCAGAGGACAAAGCTCGGATGCAATTTCCGTTGTTGCTCCGATTATGGTTTCATACGGTCTTGCAACCTTTATTATGGCAATTTCAACACCTGTCACAAATATGCTTCAGGCAATCGGAAGAACAGATATTCCTGTTAAATCCGTTATTGTCGGCGCAATCTGTAAACTTACCTGTAACTTTATTTTTGTAGGTAATCCGAAATTCAATGTTTACGGTGCGGTAGCAGGTACAATTCTTTTCTATGTTGTTATTGTTACCTGCAATCTTGTTTCGCTTATCAGATGTGCCAAGGTAAAGATAAACTGGATTTCAGTTTTTGTAAAACCTTTTGTTTGCGCCGCTCTTTGCGGTGTTACGGCATTCACATCAAATGCTTTGCTTAATAAGATTTTCCCTGCAGACACATCGGAGAGTATCCTCAATATGGCAACGGTTTCAATGGGTATTGCGGTCATTCTTGCTGTTGTTGTCTATGCAATTTCGCTTCTTTTGATCAAAGGTCTTGCAAAAGAGGACGTTGCAGTGCTTCCCAAGGGAGAAAAAATTGCAAAAGTCCTTGAAAAACACGGACTTTTGGGTTAAAATATACACAATGATTTTTCGGAGAAGAAAAAAATGGTTGATTTTAATTTCAAATCCTGTTATAATGTGCAGGACTTGATTGATATTATGCGTCTTTTGCGAGCTCCCGGCGGTTGTCCCTGGGATGCGGAGCAGACACACGAAAGCATCAAGAAAAACCTTATCGAAGAAACCTATGAGGTAATTGAGGCAATCAATAAGAGCGATAATGAGCTTCTTTGCGAAGAACTCGGCGATTTGCTTATGCAGATTGTTTTTCATGCTCAGATGGAATCCGAGAAGGGTGAATTCACTTTTGATGAGGTTGTTGACGGCGTTTGCAAAAAGCTTATTGTCCGCCATCCTCATGTTTTCGGAGATGTTACTGTCAGCAGCGTTGACGATGTGCTGAGTAACTGGGACGATATCAAAAAGAAAACCAAGGGTCAGAAAACAGTCACCGAATCGATGTTTTCGGTTCCTCGTGAGCTTCCTGCTCTGATGAGAGCGGCAAAGCTTCAGAAAAAAGCGGCGGATATCGGCTTCGATTGGCCTGATGTCAGCGGTGCTCTCGATAAGCTTGAGGAAGAGATTGCAGAGCTTCGCGCGGCAATTGCAAATAACGATTCCGAAAATGCATACGAAGAACTTGGTGATATTCTTTTCTCGGCGGTCAATGTTTCGCGATTTATCAAGGTTGATGCCGAGGAATCGCTGACCGCGGCGAGTGATAAATTCCTCGCAAGATTTACAAAGGTTGAGGCTCTCGCATCGGAGCGCTCGATTGATATGAAAACCGCGACTCTTGAGGAGCTTGATGCTCTTTGGGATGAGGCAAAAGCGATGCAGTAATTATGGATATGAATACTACGGTATTTGTAAAATAGAATTTAAAAGAATGGAGTACGAAACATGAATAAGACAGAACTCGTAAACGCAATCGCAAAGGCAGAAGGCATCGAAAAGAAGTGCGCAGAAAAGGCTGTTAACGCAGTTGTAGCAGCTATCACAGAAGCTCTCGCAGCAGGTGAGAAGGTACAGCTTATCGGCTTCGGTACATTCGAAGTTCGTGAGCGTGCAGAAAAGACAGCTCGCAACCCCAGAACAGGCGAAGCTATCACAGTTGCAGCATCAAAGGTTCCCGCTTTCAAGGCTGGCGCTGCTCTCAAGGATAAGGTTTCCAAGTAATCATATCTTTCAACATTCGGAGCCGCCCGTCGGGCGGCTCTTTGCATTAACGGAGGATATAATGAGACTCGATAAATATCTTAAAGTTTCCAGAATTATCAAAAGAAGAACCGTTGCAAACGATGCTTGCGATGCAAAGCACGTTACCGTCAACGGTAAGGTTGCAAGAGCATCATATGATGTTAAAGTCGGTGATATAATCGAAATCACCTTTGGCAGCAATACAAACCGTTTCGAGGTGCTTGCTGTCACAGAGCACGCAACAAAAGAGTCTGCGGCAACAATGTTTAAACCGCTTTAACAGAATAATCAGGCCTCCCCGGGCATATCATTTATTGATATCATCAAAGGGGAGGCTTATTTTATGGGCGAAGAAAAGAAATTAACAGCAATGCCGCATAATATCGTGCTTGAGGACAGACGGTTGCTTACTGTCTCGGGTGTGTCGGATGTTGACAGTTTTGATGAGGAAACCGTTGTTATCTTTACAGATCTCGGTGAGTTGACTGTCAGAGGGACTGACCTTCATATCAACAGATTGAGTGTTGAGGTTGGTGAATTAACAGTAGAGGGGAATATTGCGGCGCTGATTTATTCTCAGGAATCTGCTCCGAAGGGCGGCTTCTTCAGCAAGGTGTTCAGATAAATGGAGTATATTCAAAGCATATCATCGCAGACGATGCTTTTCTTTTTGTCGCTTGGTTTTGGTTTTTTGCTTGGTGTGCTCTACGATGTTTTTCGTATAGTAAGGAAGCTTGCTCCGAAAGCAAAGTATTTTGTTTTCGTAATTGATTTTCTTTATTTTATGGTTTGCGGAATCCTCGCTTTTTTCTTTCTTCTTGCGGTGGATGAGGGCAGACTCCGATTTTATACTTTGTCGGGAGAAATACTCGGATGGATTATCTATTATTTTTCATTCGGAGCAATTTCATTGAAAGTTACGAATTCGGTTGCAGGATTTTTAAGATTGATGTTTGCGGTCTTGATATCTCCTGTTAAATTCTTTTTAAGAAAAATAAATAATATGCGTACAAAAATAAGGATTTTTTAGCGAAAAACGATAAAAAAATCAGATAAAAAAATAAAATTTATCTTGCAAAAACAGTTTGATATAGTGTATAATCTATATAGTTATCACTATAAATGTAACATTTTTTAATTATAAAGGAAAACGATATGGCTGTTACAAAAACAAAAGATAATAAAAAGAGCATCATACTTGCCGTTCTTCTGTGTGCGCTTGTGTGCTACTTTGTTGCAACCTTAATCAGCATCCAGTCAAAAGTCAAAGCGCAGCAGAATATCAACGAGTCGCTCTCTGCTACATATCAGGAAAAGCTCGATGAAAACGCAGAGCTTGAAGAAAGAATCAAAAATGGCAATGAAGAAGAAAACATTGACCGTATCGCAAGAGAAGAATACGGATACGCATTGCCGGACGAAAGAGTATACTACGATTCAACAGATTGATTAATGCTGAATCGAAAAATATATTTATTTAAATGGAAGGATTTCTTATTGTATGCAAATTGAAGAAGGCGTAATAGTAAGTGGTAAGGTTACCGGCTTAACCGATTTCGGAGCTTTTGTTGAGCTTGAAGGCGGCAAAACAGGAATGATTCACATTTCTGAGGTTGCTCCCAATTATGTTAAGGATATCAAGGAGCATCTTACCGTTGGCCAGGAAGTTAAGGCAAAGGTACTTACGGTTTCACCCGAAGGCAAAATCAGCCTTTCTATTAAAAAGCTTAATGACCGTCCTGTTGAGAGAGAGCAGCGTCAGCCTCAGCAGAGACCTCAGCGCCCCAGACAGGAAAGGCGTCCTGCTCCCAATGTCTGGAACGGACAGAAATCGGATGCGCCCGTCAGCAGCGAAAAACCCTCTCTCGACGATATGATTGCTTCTTTTAAAAAGCAGAGCGAAGAAAAGCAGACAGCTCTCAGACGCGTTGATTCAAAGAGAGGAAGTATGGGATATTCCCGCAGAGGCAAATAATAAGCCTGTTTTAATCAGTGAATTCCAAGGGGGCTTATGCCCCCTGTTTTTTTGCAGAGAAAATCTTGAAAATTAAATATGATTGATTTTAACCCGGGTAAAGCTAGGTTGATTCGCATTTGCGGTTTACCCGTAACCGTTAATGCGGATTGTCACAGGATAAGGCACAGTTCAGCGGCCAACTTTCAGCAAGTAAAAACAAATTCAGATAGGATTTTGTTTTATAATTTGCGTAATTGTGAATTTTTTATAACTTTTATTTAAAAATTTCAAAAAACTCTTTATTTTTTTGTGTATATATGCTACAATTTGATTGAGGATAAAACCTCAATGCTAAATAAAGGGGATGACTATATGAAAATCACAATTACAGGTCGCAAATGCTCACCCAGAGACTCTTTCAAGGAACACGCCGAAAAGAAGCTCGCCAAAATTGAGAAATTTTTCGGTCCCGAGGCGGAGGCTAAGGTAACCGTAACTGTTGAAAAGTCATCACAAACCGTTGAAATCACCGTTAACAATAACGGTATGGTTTTCAGGTCGCAGGAAAGAGCCGAAAATATGAACGAAGCTCTCGACAAATGTGTTGACACCCTTATCAGACAGATCAGAAAAAACAAAACCCGCATTGAAAAGAAACTTCGCGCAGGCAACTTCGATGCTTTTGCCGATGAGGCGGAGGCGGTTTCTGAAGAAGTTGAGTATGAGCTTGTGAGAAACAAAACCGTTCTCCTCAAGCCTCAGTCAGTTGAAGAAGCAATTCTTCAGATGAACCTTGTCGGTCATCAGTTTTATGTTTTCCTTAATGAAGAAAATGGCGAAATCAATGTGGTTTACAGACGCAGTGATGCAGGTTACGGTCTTATTACTCCCGAGATTGAGTAAACTGCAAAGTCGCTTATAATAAGCAATATACGGGCGGGAATCTCAGGATTCCCGCCTTTGATATGAATATAAGGAACTTTATTTAGCAGGAGAAGATTAATGAAAATCAATTTTGTCATTCCTTGCCTTCTCGGCATGGAATCTCTTATTGCAAGCGAGCTGAAAGAACTTGAGGCTGAAAATGTTGTCAGCGAAAACGGCAGAGTCTTATTCAGTGGCGACGAAAATATCCTTGCAAGAGTCAATATCTGCTCAAGATTCTCGGAGAGAGTGCAGATTCTTGTTGGTTCATTTGAAGCAAGAAGCTTTGAGGAGCTTTTTCAGGGCACAAAGGCTCTCCCTTGGGAAGAGTGGATTGGCTCTCTCGATGCATTCCCCGTAAAGGGTTATTCAATCAATTCGGCTCTTTTCAGCACCCGCGATTGCCAGGCAATTATTAAGAAAGCGGTTGTTGAAAGACTTAAATCAAAATATTCAATCAGTTGGTTTGAGGAAACAGGCCCTGTTCATCAGATCCAGTTTTCAATTATGAAGGACAAGGTGTCGCTTCTTATTGATACTTCGGGAATGGGTCTTCACAAGAGAGGTTATCGCCTTGACGCAAATGATGCTCCTATCAAGGAAACTCTTGCGGCGGCTCTTTGCAGTCTTTCACACCTCAGACCTTATCACAAGCTTTATGACCCTATGTGCGGCTCGGGTACAATTCTTATTGAAGGTGCGATGATGGCTGCAAACAAGGCTCCCGGTCTTAACAGAAGCTTCTCGGCAGAGCGTTTCGGTGTTATACCGAGAAATGTCTGGGATGAAGAAAGAGAGCGCGCAAGAAGCCTTGAAAGACCCTGCGATGATTTCGAAGGCTTCGGCTCGGATATTGACCCCAAAGCAATTGAAATCGCAAAAATCAACGCTCACAGAGCAGGTGTCGGCTCAAAGCTTAACTTCAACCTCTGCGATGTTGCGGATTTTAAGCCGCTTACAGAAAAGGGTACACTCATCTGCAATCCTCCCTACGGCGAAAGACTTCTTGAGCTTTCGGAGTGTGAAAAAATTTATGCCGCTATGGGTAAGGCTTTTGAGCGTAAGCACGGCTGGTCATACAGCATCATCAGTCCCGACGAAGAATTCGAAAAAGCTTTCGGACGAAAAGCGGATAAGAGAAGAAAACTTTATAACGGCATGATAAAATGTCAGCTTTATATGTATTTTAAATGAACGGAAGGGGAAAAGAAAGATGAAACATATTTTTGTTATCAACCCTGCGGCAGGTCAAGGAAAATCACTTGATTTCATCAGACCGAAAATTGAAGAAGTATGCGAGAAATACAGCCTTGACTGTGAGATTTACATCACTAAATCACAGGGTGACGGCATTGATTTCGTCAGAGATAAGGCTAAATCAGGCGAAGAAATCCGTTTTTATGCTTGTGGCGGTGATGGTACTCTTTATGAGGTTGTCAACGGTGCATATGGTTATAAGAATGTTCAGGTTGCAGTTGTACCTCTCGGCTCAGGTAACGATTTCATCCGTCTTTTCGGCACAAAGGAAGAATTCCTTGTGCTTGAAGATCAGGTAAACGGTGTTCCGATTGAGTTTGATGTTATCAAATGCGGCGACGAAATTGCAATCAATCAGTGCTCAATGGGTATGGATGCTGAGGTTTGCGCAATGCAGGGCAAAATCAAAAAGCTTCCCTTCGTAACAGGCGAAGGCGCATATTATATCGGTTGCCTTTATGCGATTATCAAGAAATTCAAGAATCGCTTTACTTACACAATCGATGACGGCGAATCAGTAACCGATGATGTTCTTTTCTGTTTTGCAGGTAACTCGCGCTGGTACGGCGGCGGATTCAAAGCTGCTCCTCTTGCTCTTCCCGATGACGGACTTCTTGATTTCGTTCTCGTTAAGAGTGGCTTTTCAAGACTCAAGCTTGTTTCTCTTCTTAACATCTATAAGAGAGGCGAGCACCTTGACTGGAAGGAAACAACTTTCAAAAGAGGTAAGAAGATTGTTATCCACAGCGATAAGCCTGCCGCTGTTAATGTTGACGGTGAGTGCAAGTTCGTAACGGACACATCATTTGAAATCGTTGAAAAAGGTATGACTTATGTTGTGCCTGCAAAATCCGAATTCCTCAAGGAGCGCGCAAAGCGCCTTGCGGAAGCTGAAAAATAATTCTGATGCGCAGTTTAAGGATATCTTTGCGGATATCTTGTTAAACTGCGCTCTTTTTTGAGGTATAAAATGAAAAATTCAAATACAATCAGATTCAATAGTATCGGTAAACTGAGGATAATGCAGGTCAGCGACCCTCAGGATATGAAGTTTGTACGCAAAGCAATGATAAAAATGCTTGACAATGCGTATGACTCTCTTCGTCCCGACCTTGTTCTTTTTACAGGGGATAACATCCTCGGCAACCATCTTCTTGATGCACGAATCGGCGATAAACCTGTTGCAGGCGGAAAATCCGCAACATACGAAATAATGCGCGATTCAATCCGTCATATTGCCGCACCTCTTGAAAAAAGAGGAATTCCGTTTGCAATGATTTACGGCAATCACGATGACAGAAACGATATTTCAAAATGGGAGCAGGCTGATATATTCCGCAGTTATTCGTGCTGTCTTCCTATGAATACGAGTGCAAACGGTCTTGATTGCGATACCTATAATATCCCCATTCTTCCGAGTGAGGGTGATAAACCCGTTTTCAATCTCTGGATGCTCGATTCAGCCTGGTATGACAAGAAAGAAGATGTCTGCTATGAGCGAATCAAACCTGAAACCGTTGAATGGTATAAAAAGACATCGGCTGAGCTTAAAGCACAGAATGGCGGCGAAATTGTGCCTTCATTGATGTTTATGCACATTCCTCTTAAAGAGATTGAAAATCTTATTGAGCCTTGTATGCCCGATGAAGTCGGTGCTGTCAAAACTCCCAACAAGGGTTGGTGCAGACTTATTCCTGATATCACAAGAGGCTCGATAGGTGAATATCCCTGTGTGCTTGAGGATGACGGCGGACTTTTTGAAGCTGTGCTTGAGTGCGGAGATGTCAAGGGAATTGTTTCGGGCCATGACCATACAAACTGCTTTGAGGGTGTTTACAAGGGTATTGAATTCATTGCAACATCCTGCGCTTCCTTCCGTTGCTACGGCAATGAAATGAGAGGTGTGCGTATTTTTGAATTCGACGAAAGAGACCCCTCCGAATATATAACCTATTTCTTCAATTATTCCGACCTTTGCGGCAGAGGCGCAGGCGCAAGACTCCGCTATGCAATCGATGCCGACGGTTACCTTCAGGAAAAAACCGCATTTATCACCGAAGCGGCATCAACAGCTGTTTCTGCAATCAGTGCAATGCTTAACTTCAAAAAGGAGAAATAAGAGTGAAGAATTCATCTGTCAAAACCACGAAGCTTGGCTTCAAACTCTGGCTTTCAGTAATTATCTTTGGTCTTATCGGTCAGATTGCATGGATAGTTGAAAATATGTATTTTTCAAAATTTATGCAGAATAACATTGAGCCTGAGCCATACGCAACAACGCTGATGGTTGCGCTTTCTGCAATTGCAGCAACTCTTGCAACCATACTCGGCGGAGCGCTTTGCGATAAAATCGGCAAAAGAAAGCCGATTGTCTGCTGGGGATATATCCTCTGGGGTGTTTCAACGATTGCTTTTGCATTTATTCCCGTTGATATTGCAACGGAAACAAAGCTCAGAATGGTTGCGGTCATCGTTATTATGGATTGCGTGATGTCTTTTATCGGTGCGGCAGCAAATGACGCGGCATTTAACACCTGGGTAACCGATATTTCTGACACAACGAACCGTGGCAAGATAGATGTTGTGCTTGCGATTATGCCTGTTGCAGCAATGGGTGTTGTATTTATCGGTCTTGATTCTCTCACAAGCGGCAAAGAGCATTGGGGCGAATTTTTTACCGTCCTCGGTCTTGTGCCCATTATCGGCGGTATCCTCGGTCTGTTTATGCTCAAGGATGCTCCCGGAATTCAGAAGGCTGATACTTCGGATTACTGGAACAATGTGTTTTACAGCTTCAAGCCCTCCGTAATCAAAGATAACAAGATGCTCTATGTTTGCCTGCTTGGCAGCACATTCTCGGGCGCATCAATTCAGGTTTATCAGTCATATCTCATAAACTTTGTTGAAAAAACTCTCGGCATAACAGATTATGTTGTTCCGCTGATTGTTATTGTTCTCGGCTCGGCAATCCTTTCGGTTATTATGGGTAACCTTATGGATAAATTCGGCAAGGAAAAGTTTTATTATCCGACGATTATTGCCAATGTTATCGGCGCAGTGATTGTTTATTGCCTTAAATTTGTTCTCGGCGATGAATCGAAAATGCTTGCCCTTATTATGGCAGGCGGTGTCCTTGTTATGGGTGCATCTCTTGTTATGGCAGGTCTTTTTCTCGGCGCATTCAGAGATTATATTCCTCACGGCAAAGAAGGCTCTTTTATGGGGATGAGAATGTTCCTTTTCGTTCTTGTGCCTATGATTATCGGCCCTGCAGTTGCGCAGTTTACAATCAATAATGTCAATATGAGAGCGGCTGACGGCACGATTCTCTATCCTCCCGAGCTTTTCCTTGCAGGTGCGGTTGTTGTTGCATTAGCCGCTATTCCTGCATATTTCGTTAAGAAAAACGATAAGGTTATCAGAGCGAAACTCATAAAAGAAAAAGAAGAAACTATGAAATAAGGGTGAAAATTATGATTGGACTTATTGATATCGGCGGCGGTATGCGCGGCGTATATACAAGCGGTATTTACGATTATCTTCTTGACCACGATGTTAAAATTGATTATTGCATCGGTGTTTCTTCGGGAAGCGGCAACCTGCTGAATTTTGTTGCAAAGCAAAAGGGGAGAAACGCAAGATTTTATACCGAATACTCTTTTGATAAGGAATATTTCGGACCTGGTGCGGTGCTTAAATCAGGCAATCTCATCAACCTGAATTATATTTATTCTGATATTTCAACCAGCGCGGGTAAAGACCCTCTTGATTTCGAGGCATTTATGAATAATGAATGTCAATTCACCTGCGTTACAACGGAGGCAGAAACCGCAACACCCCGATATTTCACAAAAGAGGATTTCAGAAAAGACGATTATACAGTACTTAAGGCGGCTTGTGCTCTGCCTGTTGCGTGCCGTCCTGTTAAAATCGGAGGCAAGAAATATTTTGACGGCGGTGTTTCCGACCCGATTCCGATAAAAAAGGCTTTTGCTGACGGTTGCGATAAAGTTATCGTCTGCATTACTCAGCCGAGAGATTTCAGAAAAACCAAAATCAGCCCGTTGGCGAATATTCTCCTTGCAAATCACCGAAAGGTGCTTGAAAATGTGCTGATTATGCATCATATGTATAATAACGGCATAGAAGAGCTTCTTGAGCTTGAAAGACAGGGCAAGGTGCTTGTTGTTGACCCTGGATTCTGCTTCGGAGTTGATACCATAAAACGCGATAAGCAGGGAATGCAGAGTCTTTATGAGCTCGGCTACGCTGACGGTAAGAAAATCGAGGATTTTGTTAATAAGACAAGAGCTGAAATGAAATAAAAAAATAACGGTACATTAATTCAAGGATTAATGTACCGTTTTATTATGCTTTGACTCTGCCTGTTATTTTGCCGATGAGAGAGAAAATTGCAAAAACAACAATGTCAGCAATAACAATTGTTGAGCCGACAGGTGTGCCGCCGATAATGGCGATGAGCAGACCTGTGAGAGTGCACAGGACGGAGATTACCGCCGCACCGATGATGACCGAGAAGAAGCTTTTGAAAACTCTCATTGCAGTCAGGGCAGGGAAGATGATGAGCGCCGAAACCAGAAGAGCACCAACAAGATTCATTGCAAGCACAATAACAACCGCTGTAACAACAGCAATGAGATTATTATAAAGCTTTGTGTTTGTGCCTGTTGCATTTGCAAAGCCTTCATCAAATGTAACTGCAAAGATTTTGTGATAGAAAAGCACAAAAACAAGGATAACAACAATTGCAAGGACAGTGCAAAGAATAATGTCGCTCTTTGTGAGCGTGAGAATTGATGTTGAGCCGAAAAGCGTTGTGCAGACATCGCCGCTGATATTTGATGAAACAGAGAAAATATTCATCAGCAGGTATCCGAATGCAAGCGTACCGACGGATATCATTGCAATCGCCGCATCACCCTTGATTTTTCCGTTTGAATTGATTCCGAGGAGGATAATCGCCGCAACAATCGTAACAGGCAGGGTGACTGCCATGGGCGCCAGACTGCAGACGGAAGCAACCGCAAGCGCGCCGAATGCAACATGCGAAAGACCGTCGCCAATCATTGAGTATCTTTTCAGCACAAGCGAAACACCGAGAAGCGAAGCGCACAGAGAAATGAGCAAGCCTGCAATCAATGCATATCTGACAAAGGTGAAGCTGAGATAATGAGTCAGCGTTTCAATCATTGTGCGTCACCTCCTTGAGAAGAGAAGATGCGGCACACTTCGCTCTTGAGATAGTCATCTTTCTTGCCGAAAAACAACGGTCTGTTTCCGATGTGAAGGATATGTGATGCGTTTTCAATTGCACCGTTCAGATCGTGCGAAACCATAATAACCGTAATGCCGTTTTGGTTGATTTCTTTTATCATTGAATAAAGATTCTGTGTTACAATCGGGTCAAGTCCTGCAACAGGCTCGTCAAGAATGAGAAGCTTTTTTGTTGCGCAGAGTGCCCTCGCGAGAAGCACACGCTGTTGCTGACCGCCCGAAAGCTCTCTGTAGCATCTGTCAGCAATATCCGAAATGCCGAGTTTTTCCATATTTTCTGTGGCAGTTTTCTTTTGCGATGCCGAGTAAAACGGTCTTAATCCGCTGCTGTTAAGGCATCCTGAAAGAACAATTTCTCTGACCGATGCAGGGAAATCCTTCTGCACAACCGTTTGCTGGGGAAGATAACCGATTTCTTTATGGTTGAGCGCCTTGTCAAAAATGATTTTGCCTGAAACAACGCATTTCTGGCCAAGCAGAGCTTTCATCAGCGTACTCTTGCCTGAGCCGTTTTCGCCGATGATGCAGAGATAATCGCCTTCGTTAACTTCAAAGTCAAGCCCTGTTACGATGGGTTTGACTTCATAGCCGAGTGAAACATTTTTGCATTCAATCAATGCCATCAGTTCAGAGCCTCCTTAAAGATTTCAAGATTGTTTTTCATAATTTCATAGTAGCTTGTCCCATTTTTGATATCATCTTCAGAAACGGTCTGACAGGAATCCACTATAAGCGATTTTGCGCCTGTTGCTTCGCAAACTGTACGCGCAGTTTTGCCGTCAGAACCTTCAAGAATCAGTACGCAGGAAATAGAATTCTCCTGAGTTTCGCTGATAAGTCTTGCGAAGGTTTCAGCGGTGACTTCGGATTCCGATGAGCAGCCTGTAAACGCCGCTATATGAGAGATGCCGTAATCGTGGGTGAGATATCCGAAGGGGAATCGGTCTGCAAAAAGCAGAATATCCTTGTTTGAGTTGGCAAATGCCGATTCATATTCATTGTCAAGCAATTCAAGTTTTTTGATATATGTTTGGGCATTTGCTTCGTATTTTTCAGCATTGACAGGGTCGATTGCACATATTTCTTCGCAAAGACCTTTTATAATTTTAATTGAATTTTTAAGAGAGAGCCATATGTGCTCATCCGCTTCCTCGGCGGAGTGATTATGCTCGTGAGTCGAATGGTCGTGAGTGTGGGTACCGCCGTGTTCAAGGCTTTCAATATCTTTGAGTGAAAGGGTATCAACATAATCCATTATCGCAACCGCTCTGAGATTCGGATTTTCGTTTGATGCAACAACTCTGTCAACCCAGGCATCAGATACGCCGCCGATATAGACAAACATACTTGCGGTACGGATTTCAACGATATCTTTTGCTGTCGGTTCAAAACCGTGAAGGTCGGAGCCGTTGTTGATGAGCAGGGAAAGATTATCGTCTGAGCCGAGAATATTTTTTATATAATCATATTGCGGAAAGGTTGTGCAGACGATTTTTATTCCGTCCTGCATTTCGTATATGTCCGAGCAGGAGCAGAGTATCGGTACAAGCATAATCACCGCAATGACAAGTGATAAGATTCTTTTCATTTTTCCTCCGATTTGGTTGCTGTTATTCCTTGCATTCGCCGCATTTTCCGAGCAGAAGGGTGTGGCTGTCAATTTCAAAGCCTGTGTTGCTCTGGATGATCGAGGTCACTCCGCTGTCAAGGTGATATACCTTGCCGCAGTCGGTGCATTTGATATGCAGGTGGTTTTCGCATTTCTTATCGGAGATATACTGGTAAACAAAGCTTCTGCTGTTGCCCTTGACGGTTCTGTGAACAAGATTTTCTTCAACAAGTTTTGTCATCAGGCGATAGACGGTGCTCTGGCTTATAGGGTCGCCGCTGAGACCTTCGATAATTTCTTCTATTGTAAAAGCTGTTTCTGAATTTGCCTTCAGAAAATCAAGCAGGCTTTTGCGCTGATGGGTATGATAGGTTTTCATTATCATATTCCTCCGAATTTGAGAATAACTCTTAAATTATTATACATACTTTTCAATTAAAGTCAATATGACAACTTGACTTTATTATAATAATGTTTTAAAATAATATAGTCATTTTACAGCGCGTCCCGAAAGGGATGCAGATTATTTTCAGGAGGCAATTATGGCTAAAAGAATTTTCTCTCTCGTTCTTGCGTTATGCATGGTTTTCGGTGCATTCGTGTTCGCTTCTGCTAAGGAAGCTCCCAAACTCAGATTTGATGAAAACGGCGAATTCAAGGTACTTCACCTTTGCGACCTTCAGGATGAATATCCTGCAGAGCAGGCGATGTATGACTATATCAACACCGTTATCGAAATCTATGAACCCGACCTTATCGTTCTCGGCGGTGACAACACCGTAGGCGAAGAAGCAACCAAAGAGCTCGCAATCGAAGAACTCGTA
Source organism: Acutalibacteraceae bacterium (assembly GCA_045634985.1). Lineage (GTDB taxonomy): Bacteria > Bacillota > Clostridia > Oscillospirales > Acutalibacteraceae > CAG-177. Next base: position 85,906 of record JAZRBF010000007.1, read on the forward strand.
AAGCCCTTCGTTGACAATCAGGTTTATTTCACTCTTGTTTTCGGTAACCACGACTATCAGCAGGGTTACAACAACGATGAACTCTTTGAAATGTATAAGAAGTACGGCGGAGAATATTGCCTTGCTTATGATGCAGTTCCCGAACTTCACGGCACAGCAACTCATAACCTTCCCATCTACGCTTCAAACAGCGATGATATCAAGTTCAATCTCTGGATGTTTGATTCAGGTACATATGTGCAGGACGAAAACGGTGACGATATCGGCTACGATTGCGTAACAGAAGATCAGATCAAGTGGTATAAGGAAACAAGTGACGCTCTTGCTCAGCAGGCAGGCGGCAAAGTTCCTTCACTTGCATTCCAGCATATCATCGTTGGCGAAGTTTATGACGCTCTTTTTGCAGAGATTCCCTTCGCTCTCGGTGAACTTACAAGAGAATTCAACGGCAAGATTTATTCATTCTTCCCCAAGCTTCATAACTTCACAGGTTTCCTTCTTGAGTATCCTTGTCCCGGCGTTTATAACTACGGTCAGTTTGATGCAATGGTAGAGCAGGGTGATGTTCTCGGCATCTTCTCAGGTCACGATCATACAAACGATTTTGAAACAGAGATTGACGGCATCAAGATTATCAACACTCCCAGCGCAACTCAGTCCCACTATTCAAGCCCCGTAAACAACGGCGCTCGTCTTATCACAATCAAAGAGGATGATACCTGGAATTTCACAAGCGAAATCATCACCTATAACGACCTCGTTATCAACAATGCAGATTTCGCAGAGAAAATCGGTGCAAGCAAGTTTGAAGCTGTTCTTATGAATGTTCTCGGCGATTTCGCACTTGCAATCACAAAGGTTGTATCAATCTTCTCAGCAATCATATTCTAAAAAATTAATCCACCGATTCAACTGAATCGGTGGATTTTTTTTGTTATTATTCAGCTTTCTGAAGCTCTTTTTTGAGCTCTTCAAACTTTTTGTTTGTTTCTCTCTGATTAACCCAGAAAACAACCTCAAGCTCTGCTATGCCGCCGAAGATGTGCCAGAGTGAGTGGCCGTGGAAATTGCCGAGCATAAAGCCGTTGATTTCATTGTCACCCCAAAGCGAAGTGATGACAACTGCAATAAGAAGGGTGGAAACAAGAAGAATGAGAAGTCCTTTTTCGGTCTTTTCCATAAACTTGAAATTTGAGCCGAAGAGGTAGAAAAGAGGAACTGCGGTAAGGAAGCAACCAAGCTCTGCGAGAGAAAGACCGCCTGTTTTACCGTCCATAGGAGCTCCGCCTCCGCCGATATAAAGAGGGCGGTTATGTACAACGAAAACCTCATAAGTGAGAACTGCGATTACAATGAGCATTATTGCGGTTACAACGCCGATGAAGGTTGAGCGTTTTTTGCATTTCTCGGGGTGGAATTCAAGCGTTGCGCAGCAAGCGCCCCACCATACTGTCAGCTCTGTGAGTGACATATCGACATAGCTTGCGAGAAGCTTTGTTGTCATCTTGAAAGGCTCAAATTCGCCGTAGTTTGCTGTGTGCATACCAACGGATGTGACCGACATAACGGTGTAGAGTGCGAGGAAAATGTACCAATACCATTTTCTGTTTTTGGTAATGATGAAGGTGAGGATGCCGATGATTCCTGCAACCGTATAAACCCAGTTTGTCTGAACTGCGGAATACTGAGCGCAGTACTCTGCAAGAGTCATATTGGCATCGATGAGGATATCTTTGAACGATACCCAGTCGATAAAATTAATCTGCATTTGATCGTCTCCATTTATATTTTTTTAAAACGCAGTTATAATAACAGATTTAATCAAAAAAATCAACAAAGAAATAGAAAAATGTCGGAATTCGTTTGAAATTCCGACATTTTTATTAATTAATATGATTCAACTTTAAGGCTGTAAGTTGCGCCGTCTTCAATCATAACGGAATCGATGCCTGTCTGTGCAAGCTCGCCGTCAACATAAAGCATCCAGGCATAACCCATAGTTTCATATTTGTATTCAAGACCGAGTACGGATTCAACCATAAGACCGTAGGGACCTTCTGTGCCGTTGATGATTCCCATTGAATAGAGAGCTTTGCCGAGGCTGTCCTCGTTGGCGTAAACGCCGTATTTTGTTGAACTGCCGTCTCTCTGAACGATTTCAAGATAGCAAGCGTGCTTGTAATTATCCTTTGAGCCGAAGCTGCTGAAGCTTGAATCAAGAGTAACAGGCTCTTTGGTTGCCGCTTCGGTGGGAGCTGCGGTTGTTTCGGGGGATTCAGGTTTGGATGCGCAGGATGCGAATGAGAATAATATCGCAATCGCAGCAAAAACAGCAATTAATTTTTTCATAATATCAGTTTCCTTTCGCTTTGAATTCAGGAAGGCGATGCTTCTTGAGATATCCTTCGTAGGATTTGGTGAAATGCTCGCCGCCTTCATTTTTGTAGTTGTTAAGGTATTCGTGAGTATCAAAAACAGAATCGTGAATTCGGAGTACGCAAACCGCAATGTTTGAGCAATGGTCGCTTATTCTCTCGAAGTTAGTGAGCAAATCAGAAAGCACAAAGCCAAGCTCAATTGTGCAGTTGCCGCCTGTAAGTCGAGCGATATGCCTGCTCTTGATTTCGTCAACCATTCCGTCAATAACCTGCTCAAGAGGCTCAACTTCAAGCGCAAGAAGAGTGTTGTTAAAGCAGAATGCATCTGCGGTAAGACCTGTGATTTCAAGGATTGCGTTTATCGCAACCTTAAGCTCGGCTGTTGCCTGAGCAGAGAATGAAATCTCTTTTGAATTTATTTCCTGAGCGGTATTTACAATGTTGAGTGCGTGGTCGCCGATTCTTTCGAAATCACCGATTGTGTGAAGCAGAGTCGAAACCGTGTTACTGTCTTCGTCGGAAAGCTTTGTACCTGCAAGTTTGACGAGGAATGTGCCGAGCTGGTCTTCGTAATCATCGAGCTTTTGCTCATCTTCTATAAGCTTGTCTGCTGTTTTCTGGTTGAAATTATCAATCAGAGCAACCGCCTGAATAAGCATATCGGCGGCAAGACGAGCCATCTGAGCTGTGTATTCGCGGCACTGTGCAACTGCAACACCCGGGGTTGCAAGGAGTCTTTCGTCGAGGAAAACTCCCTTTGTCTTTTCTTTTTTATCAGTAACGGTTTTGATTGCGAGCTTCTCAAGGAGCTTTGAGAACGGGAAAAGAAGAACTGTTGTTGCGACATTGAATATCGAATGTACCATAGCGATGCCGAAAGGTTCAATTGCAGTTTCTGTGAATGCAAAATTGAATATCGCATCAAGAATGAGATAAAGCGAAAGCCATACTGCAGTACCGATAAGATTGAAATAAACATGAACTGCGGAAACTCTCTTTGCGTGTTTGCTGACTCCGAGGCTGGAGATAAGAGCTGTGATACAAGTACCGATATTCTGACCCATAATAATTGGAATTGCCATACCAAATGAAATTCCGCCTGTCATTGAAAGCGCCTGAAGAATACCGACTGTTGCAGAAGAGCTTTGCACAACGGCTGTCAGAACAACACCGACAAGCAAACCAAGCAGAGGATTGCTGAACATTACCATAAACTCTGCAAACTTCGGACTGTCAGCAAGCGGGTCCATAGCTCCGCTCATAAGCTCCATACCGTACATAAGAACGGCAAATCCCATAAGGACAGCGCCGATATCTTTGCTTCGGTTTTTCTTTGAGAGCATCATCAGCAGGATACCGCCGAGAGCAACAAGAGGGGAGAAGGATGAGGGCTTAAGAAGGCTGACAAAGAAATTGTCGCTGTCGATACCTGCAAGGGAAAGCAACCACGCAGTAATCGTTGTACCGATATTCGAACCCATAATTACGCCGACACTCTGACCGAGCTTCATTATGCCTGAGTTTACAAGACCGACAAGCATAACCGTTACAGCGGATGACGATTGAATCGTTGCTGTAATACCTGCGCCGAGAATCAATCCTTTTATCGGTTTATCCGTCATTTTGCCGAGTATTCGCTCGAGCTTACCGCCGGCAACTCTTTCAAGCCCATTGGACATTGTTGACATACCGAAAAGGAAAAATGCAAGACCGCCGAGAAGCGTGAAGATATTGAATATCGTCATTTCGACAACCTCATCTTTCTTAATAGTATCAAATATATAATAAAGCTTATTGCGGTAAAAATCAACTGTTTATTTCAAGAATAAAAAGTATTTTCAAAAAATCCTTTTTTATGAATTTTTTGAGCTTGTACTGCCTAAAATGATAATAGAAAAAGGGAACAGTAAAAAACTGTTCCCTTGTGAGTCGGATTTATTTTTCGAGAATCTTTTCAATTGCGGAGATTTCAACGCAGATGCAAAGAATCTCAACCGCTTTGCAGAGTTCATCCCTTGACGGGAAGGTGGGGGCAATGCGGATATTTTTGTCTTCGGGGTCTTTGCCGTAGGGGAAGGTTGCGCCTGCACCTGTGAGTGTAACGCCTGCTTCTTTGCAAAGCTCAACTGTTCTGATTGCGCAGCCTTCGTAAACATCAAGGCTGATGAAATAGCCGCCGTTGGGAGAAGTCCACGATGCAACACCCTTGCCTGCAAGCTTTTCATCAAATGCTGAAAGAACTGCGTCGAACTTGGGCTTGATGATTGCAGCGTGCTTTTCCATATGAGCTTCAATTCCTGCCTTGTTCTTGAAGAAGTTAACGTGGCGGAGCTGATTCGTTTTATCGTAACCGATAGTCTGGATTGTCATTCTGCTCTTGATGGCCTTGATGTTGTTATCTGAAGCGGCAAGAGCTGCAACACCTGCGCCGGGGAATGTAATCTTTGATGTGGAGGTAACCTCGATGAAGTGGTCTTCTGTTCCGAATTCCTTGCAAGCTTCGAAGATGTTGAGAAGCTTATCGGGAGTGTTGATGTGGTGAACGCAATATGCGTTATCCCAGATAACTCTGAAGTCCTTTGCAGCGGGCTTGAGAGCAGCAAAGCGGCGAACAGCTTCGTCTGAGAAGGTAAGACCTGCGGGGTTTGAATACATAGGAACGCAGATAACACCCTTTACCTTTTCGTCCTTAACGAGCTTTTCAATCATATCCATATCGGGATCAGTTCCGATGAAGGGAACATTGATTAATTCAATACCGAAATGCTCGAGGATTGAGAAATGTCTGTCATATCCGGGAACGGGGCAGAGGAATTTGATTCCTTCCTGCTTGCACCAGGGCTCTGCACCTGCGCCGAAGAACATACACTGAGCAATGTAATCATACATAATTGTAAGGCTTGCGTTGCCGAATACGATAATGTTATCAGCAGGAACATCAAGAATCTCAGCAAAGAGTTTCTTGCATTCGGGGATACCGTCAAGAATACCGTAGTTGCGGACATCGAAGCCGTTTGAAGCTTTGAAATCGCCGTAAAGTTCGGGAGAAATGATACCGTTTGAAAGGTCAAGCTGTTCTGCGCCGGGCTTGCCTCTTGACATATCGAGCTTAAGACCGAGTGCTTTGTATGCATTATATTCTTCTCTGAGAACAGCAAGACGCTCCTGAAGCTGAGCCTTGCTCATTGCGGGAATTTGCATTTCCATTTCTGATTACCTCCAAAAATTACTGTGAACAGGTTATATTCTATAATAAAAAGTGAAATCTTGCAAGAGTTATTTTTGAATCTTGCAAAATTTTTTATCTTTTTGTGAAATGTTACAATATTAATATCATTCTGCATAATCTGTTGGTGAAAAATTCATTTGTTGATATATTCTATTTCAGAAGGTGACAATTTATTTGTTCTTTTCGGAAAAATAAAACAAAGGGAGCAGACGAATCTGCTCCCTTTTAATCTGCAATTTTGGCTTATCTGAAGTCAAACAGGTCCTTCGGTGTTGTTTCAAGCACCTCGCAAAGCTTGAATATAACATCAAAAGAAACTCCGACTTTACCCAGCTCAATTGCGCTGATGTGGCTTCTGTCAATATCTGCAAGTTCAGCCAACTGAAGTTGGGTCAGTTTCTTGCGCTTTCTGTAAAACACAACATTCAGACCGAATTTTTCGTAGAGCTCTCTGTATTCCTGTTTCATAATAATCACCCTAAATTATTCTTTAATTATATTTTATGGTGATTTATACAAATTATAAACCTTGTGACAATCGCGTAATGCTATTGACACAAGTCAAATGAGGAGGTATAATGTCAAACAGGATGCGAAAAAAATTCGGCTTTACAAAATCTTAATTCAGATTCTGAATCAAGATGCCGTTATTGCATTCTGTTAAATTTTTATTTCAAAGGAGAAAAAACTATGAAAAAACTTGTTTCAATTGTGTTGATTCTTGCTACGCTGTTAGCTTTTGCTTCCTGCGGAAAAAGCGAGGAAATTAAAAATGCAGAAGCTCAGATTACTACTCTGACAGAAAATTCATCTTATAAAGAAATTTATGATGTTTTCCAGGCGTATACCGCTGTAGAATATGATAAACGCGAAAAAATTGAGAATATAGATGTTCTTGCAAAATATATCAATACAAAATCTTCGGACTGCGAATTTTTACTTACAGATGAAATGATCGACGAAATAAATGCATATTTTGACGAAGATAACTACGGACTTCGTCTTTATAGCTCACTGAATGTGAACCTTACCGTCAAAAAGCACGGAACTGTTTATGGTAAGGATTGGGATAAACTCGTTGATTACGATATAAAATCAGGCGAGAAAACCGATGATTATACCTATACAAAATACGGCAGAGTTGTTATTGTTGATAAATACGGCAAAAAATCAACTCACGATTTTGAGGTAGATTGTACTATGGAATACGATGCAGAAAAAGAAACCTACAAAATCTCATTGTCTTCCAATATTCACAACTGATTTTGCGGTAAAGAGGTGTTTAAAATGGAAGAAAAAATTATTATAAAAGGTGATTTTTCAAAGAAGAACATAATCTCTCTTTTCTTTGTTGCTCTTGCTGTGATTTCTCTGATTGCTTCAATTGTAATTTTCAGCGTTGCAGGCGACGGCGATTATCTTAGCGAAGCCATCGGATTCGATTGCCCCGAAGGTATCGGTGTCTTCTTTTATCTCAGTTTGCTTTTTGTGATTCTTGCTGTTGTTTTTTGGTTTGGTATGAGATATTCAGAGCTTGTTGTAACAGATAAGCGCGTTTACGGTAAGGTTATTTTCGGAAAGGCTATCGATTTGCCTTATGATTCGATTTCATCTGTCGGAACCTGTTTCCCGAACGGTGTTTTTGCATCAACGGCTTCCGGTGCGGTAAGATTCATTCTTTTATCAAATCAGAGCGAAGTTTACAATGCGATTTCCGAGCTTCTTAAACAGCGTCAGTCAGGTTCTGTGCAGACTGAGTCAACGGCTGCACCTGCTTCGAGTGCTGATGAAATAAAGAAATACAAAGAGTTGCTCGATATCGGCGCGATTACAGCCGAGGAATACGAACAAAAGAAAAAAGAGCTTTTAGGCTGATGATTAAAGGGACGTATTTGTCGCATTAATCATTAACTTATACAGAGAGGCAATATATATGGAAAAAAAGAAATTGATAATAATTATAATATCTGTAGTGTTAGCGTGTGCCTTGGCTTTGGGCGTGTTTTTGAAAGTTACGGAAGATGAACGTTATATAAAAGGCAAAATTAAAGGTATTCAGCAACAAGTGGATGAGTTCAGAGCTGGAGAAAGAGACGATATTAATTTACATGATTATAAAAAAGCAATAAAAGATCCACAAACGGATGAGTTCTTAATATCACTGGTAAAGGAAATGTGCGAAAATGATGAGACGGATATGCTGCAAGATTTCGTGAGAGGATTTGAAAGTGCAGATTTTCGTTCGGAAAAGATCCTTGATATAATAAATGAATATTTTAGTTCTGCTGAATTTGATGATATGACGGATTATGAACAGATGAAGGATATTGTTGAAAGGATAAACAGTGATTCGTACTATTATAAGTTTGAAATGCCTTCTGTAAATCGTGATACCGAATTTATTGCCGATTATATAAATAAAAACAGCACAAAAGCTTTTACAACCACAAAAGGTGAAGGCTTCTATGCTGATAAAGAGGACGAATTTTCAAAAAATGTTGTAGGGTTGCCTGATAGTCCGTTGTATGATGCGGTTTCTATAACATATGCAGGCGATTTTAAATATGTAAATAAATATGGAGTCGAATTGAACAGATTTTATGAGGAAACAAGCTATTCAAAGTATACCTATTATTTCAGAGATAATGAAATAGGTTTTAAACATAATTTTGGAGATGTTGTTTGGTCAGGTGACTATCTGTTCTGCTTTAGTGATACGGGAGAACTCTTGTGTTACGATACTATTAAATAATAAAATCAGAAGAACGGAGCAGATTTTTTTTGGCTCCGTTCTTTGATTTATAGGGTAGGGGATTAACCAAAGTATCTTTGAAGAAGTCCTGCAAATGCCTTGCCGTTCCCTTTGTGTTATTTAGCTTGACAATATTATCAGAATAATTATATAATGAAAAAACAGATGAAACGAGGTGTAAAAATGAAAGAAGAATTCATCAATGCATCAGGTATAGCCCTGGTATTTACAGACGATGGTATTATTTGCAGAGGTAATCTGAAGTCGTGCTTTTATCCGTACGGATGTATAACTAAAATTAATTACAGTTTAGGATCTTTTTTGGTTGCAGGAAAGAGAGAGGACGGCGACATTGAGGCATCCTCATTTATTCCGAGCCAGAAAGAACACAAGAAGCGTATAAAGGAATTGATTGACATCGCAAAGGAAAAGATGAAAAATTCCGCACCCGATGTAGTTTCTTACATTCAGGGATAAGGCTGATAAATATAACAAAAAGAGTGGCTTTTTGGCCACTCTTTCTGTTTGTTTTGATAATGTATAGTTGAAATGCATTTTAATAAAAAGTCAAACAACTTGATGTTTTTGCTCACTGCGTACTGTTTATTTCAATTTGTTTGTGAGTGCTGACGCGACTTTTACAAAAGGTAACAGCAATATATCTGTGATTTTAGAAAATGTTTTTTCGATAAAAATTTGCCTTATCAATTCTATTATTGTGCAAATCGTGTATACAGCAAAAACCGCAATTATTGATACAGGTATTATTTTTATGGATGCTTGGTAACTTGAATTTTTAAATATTGTTTGCCAAAAAATATTTCTTAAATAATGATTTTCGTGAATGAGATAAACTCCGAATGTTGCTGATGACAAAATGTTAATAAATTTGTTGTTTTTTATTGTTGTCTTTTTGAATGTCATAAAAAGACAAATTGAAATTAACAGCACAGGCAGGGTTTGCAAACTATACAAATAGGTTGATGATATACTGAAATTTGAGTATTTTGCATTTGCTAACGAGAATCCGACAGACGAGAGATATGTAATGATGGTAACAATAAATGCAAAGCCGGCATAATGGTAATTATTCAGTTTGTCATTTAAACCGTAAAGTTTTATATATCCTGATAACGAATATATATATATAAACCAAAGCAACTCATTGCTTTCGTATGCCGTGTTTGTGAATGTCGGAATTATGCACCAACAAAAGGTGGTAACGATAAGGATGATTTGATATGTTTTTTTGTCAATCGAATTAAGTGTTTTATTTAAAAAAGGGTGGATTAAAAAGAGTACAAAATATGTGCTTGCAAACCACCATTGAGATGTTGTGATAGGGAAAAAAGCACTTAATAAATTAGATATATCAAGACGGTTTTTAACTATAAAATACAAAATGATAAAAAATATTTCAAAAGAAACAGAATAGAAAAATATTTGATCCCAAGTTTTTTTGATTCTTTTATAGTTAAATAAATTTTTATTGTTATTGATTAGAAAATAGCCGGAAATAAAAACAAAAACATTAACTCCGATTTTTCCTCCCATAATGATAAAATTATACCATAATTTTGGAATGGTTATTTCATAATCTGCAAATTGAAATTCACCATGTCTTGCAAAGTGATGAAATACTATCATAAACATACAGATAATTCTTAGAATTTCAATTGAAGAATTACGAGCAGCTTTTTGATTAATATAACTATCTAACCTTTTCATATGTTACTCCTATAAAAATAATAAAAATTATATCATTTAAATTAAAATTTTGCAATCGAAAATTTGGTGATTATAAATTGATTGTAATTTGCTGAATAATTTTATTCGTGATTACGCTTAAAAAATAGAGTAAAATATGTGGTTTTTAAAACAAAAAGAGTGGCTTTTTTGGCCACTCTTTCTTTTTATAGGATAGGAGGTAGTGAGGTAAACTATCGCTTTTTAATCAATCTCTGAATTCTTTTTCTGCCTTTACAACTTTGCCTGTTTCGGCGTTGACTTCGTATTCATATTCGTATTTGCCTGCATCGAAATCAACTTCATAAACAAGATAGTTTCTTTCTCTGTCGAGTTCGACTCTCAAGCGTTTGACATCGGCTTCTTTGAGGCCTGCGTGCTTGAGTGCGGCGGCTTTTGCTTCTTCTTTTGTGACTATGTTATCAACGGTGTTGGCGTTGGGATTGGCTGTGTTATCGGGTTTTGCGGATTCTGTTTTCTGTGTAACTTTTTCATTGACGGGCTCAACAGGTGTTGCAACGGAAGGCTCGGTAACTTCGTTGTTTGCCTGAGCGGTTTCAGTTGTTTTTGCTTCCTGCAATACGGCGGCTGTTGTTTCAACCGTATCAAGTGTTTTTTCGGTCTGGTAAGTGCATGCTGTAAGTACAAGTGCTGCAACGAGGACAGCGGCTAATGTTAATAATGTTTTTTTCATAATTCTCACCTCTTTTTAATTTTAAATAAAGCAAGACGGACGGATGTTGTTTTCATCCGCCCGTCGATAATTTGTCAATTAACAGGCGGTAGTAAGTGTATCGCCGAAGTTAATGGAATATCAGCCGAAATATCTTGCGAGAAGACCTGCAAATGCCTTGCCGTGTCTTGCTTCGTCTCTTGCCATTTCGTGAACAGTGTCGTGAATAGCGTCAAGACCGAGTTCCTTAGCCATCTTTGCAAGCTCGAATTTACCTGCAGTTGCACCGTTTTCAGCTTCAACTCTCATTTCGAGATTCTTCTTTGTGCTTGCTGTTACAACTTCACCGAGAAGCTCTGCAAACTTTGCTGCGTGCTCTGCTTCTTCGTAGGCTGCCTTTTCCCAGTAAAGACCGATTTCGGGGTAACCTTCTCTGTGAGCAACTCTTGCCATTGCGAGATACATACCTACTTCTGTGCATTCGCCCATATAGTTAGCTCTGAGACCTTCGATGATTGCGGGGTCAACACCCTGTGCAACGCCGAGAACATGTTCTGCTGCCCAAACCATTTCGCCGCTCTGCTCATTGAACTTTGAAGCGGGGACACCGCACTGGGGGCACTTTTCGGGAGCTGAATCACCTTCGTGAGAATAACCGCAAACACTGCAAACAAACTTTTTCATAATTTTTTCCTCCAAAAATATAATTTAAATTTTTATTAATTGATTAACTTATCCGACCTTTTCGGAACATCCGGAACAAATGCCCGTAAACATTACTGTGTGCGAAATAATTTTTCCGCCGTAGAGTTTAGATGCCTTTTTACATATGGTATCGTCGTCCATAAAAATGTCATCAACTGCGCCGCATTTAAGGCAAGTGATGTGATAATGGGGAGAGATGTTGCCGTCATATCTTGCTGTGCCGCCCGAACCGATGCGGATGATTTTGTTTTCTCCTTCAAGCAGGGCAAGGTTTCTGTAAACCGTTGCAAGGCTGAGTGCGGGCATCTCTGCTTTTAATGACATATACACATCTTCGGCAGTGGGGTGGTCAGTTCTCATACATAGATTCTGATAAACTGCGTCGCGCTGTCGACTATGCTTCGTCATCGTATCAACTCCCTTCGTTTGGATTCGATATTGATAATCGTTATCATTATTATATCTGTGAAACTGCAATTTGTCAATAGGTTTTTTAAAATTTTTTCAAAAAAATTCAGCGTACCCGAAGATACGCTGAAAGTGCTTAATTTTCCTTGTTTTTCTTTTTATCTCTGAAGCGGAAAAGACCGATGAGAATTGAGATGATGCCGAGTACTTCTGTTCCGACGGTTGCAATTGAGCCGCAGGATGCATTATAAATGAGCCACATAACTGAAGTAGGCAATGTGAGAGCGCGGAGCTGCTGCGCTTTGATATTCCATAATACAAATGAAGAAATAACCATAGCAACTGTCGGCAGGAGTGAAAATGCAGAAGTGTAGGTGAAAAATCCGCTGACTGCGAAAAATGCCGCGAAGATGCAGGGACAGACAGGGGAGTCAACGAATTTTGACTTTGTGCGGAATGAATATGCGATACCTCTGACCATACCTATATAATTACAAATCATTCCTTCGTATGCGCCGAGCATCAGATAATGAGTGCCGAAAAGCAAGCCTGCAATCGCCTGCATACAGACGATGCGCTTATGTGTGCGTTGCTGATATGAAAAAAGGAGAAAGAAGGTTGCAACAACGCTGATAAGCTGGGAGATTATGTATATTGCTCCGTTTTCGGCAATAAAATTTTTAATATTATCCATTTAATACCTCTTTATATAGTTTTTACCATAAGAAAGCTTCCTGCTTTTGGCAGGAAGCTCAGTTTTTTATGCAGACGGAGCAAATATATCCGTCGGAAATTTCTTCAAAGCAGAGTTGATATCCGTCTTTGCTGCAGATGATATTGTTGCCGTCGATACCGAAACTGACTGATTTGATATCTGCACCGAGTCCTGTACCTTTGCATTTAAAGAATGCTTCTTTCAGCGTCCATATTTCAAAAAAACGGTTTTCAACATTTCCGATATATGCAATTTCGGATTCGGTTGCGAATTTTTCGGCAGCCTTGAATCGTATTTTGCGTATTTTTTCAATATCAACACCGATTTCTTTTTCGGAAACAGCGCAGACAACAATATCTGAGCTGTGACTTAAGCTGAAATAAATATCTGCATTGATTGCGAAGGGTTTACCGCTTTCGGTTTTATCAAAAACGATATTATCGGGTGATATGCCGCATTTATCGGAAATCATTTTTCTGCAAAGCATATCTGCTGCTATTTTTTGCTTTTTCTTGATGTCAGACGGCAAAGAGAGAGTTTCGGCCTTTCTCTTATCATCCATAACGAAGAAATGATTTTTCAGAATTTCATCGCTGATTTTTGTGACATCAATTGACGAAACGGTGAATTCTTTCATTTATCCGAGGAAACCTACAACTCTTACCATAATGTAAGAGATAACGCCACCGACAACAACGCCACCGAGAATTTCGGGGATTGTGTGGCCTTCAACCTTTTTGACTTCCTCTGCTTCTTCACCGCGGACTTTTTCCTGAAGAGCATTGAATGCTTCAGTAAGTTTTTCAACAGGAAGGCGAACTTTGAAAGCATCAAACATTGTGATGAAAGCAAAAACGCCGCTTGCTGCAAAAATATCCGAATTCCAGCCTGTTGTCAGACCAAGCGAACAACAGAGAGCGATAACGGTTGCTGTGTGAGAACTGGGCATACCGCCAAGCTTAAGGAAGGTGCTGAAGGTAACCTTTTTATATTCTTCGCCCCTTTTTTTCTTAACGGCATATGTAATAAGATTGATGATAACTTTGATAAGCTGAGCTGTTGCCCACGCCATAATGCAGATAATAAATATTTTCATATAATACAACTCCTATATAGTAACATATATTATTTTGGTGCCTTATTCTAAACAATCATATAATATTGACCGACAAAAAGCAAGAGAAAAATGTTGAATTTTTTAAAAAAATATGTTATTATCAATTGAAATGTCTGAATTTTTACACTAAAACGGAAATTTGAGGGACAAATTATGAAGAAAAAGATTCACAAGAATGCTGTTACCGTTGAAATCCCTGAGTATGAAACTCTCAAAGAGATTTTAGTCAAGGGTACAGAAGCCGGCGGCGACAAAAGACAGTATATGTTTGTCAAAAACGGCGTTGACCATGAAAGATCATATAACGAAACCTGGAGAGAGATTTGCGGCTTCGGAACATATCTCTATTCACAGGGACTTAAGAACCACGAAAAAATCGCTATCATCGGTGAAAACTGCTCCGAATGGGTAGTTGCTTATTATTCCTGCATCATCGGCGGATATATTTCCGTTCCTATGGATTGTAAACTTCCTGCTGATGACCTCGCAGACCAGCTTATCCGTTGCGAATGCGATGCACTTGTTTATACAAGCAAGTTCGATAAGGTTATAGAAGACTTTAAGGCAAACCCCGATATGCCCATCAAGCATTATTTCCGCACAGATGATTTTGCAACCTATTATAAATCAGGTTGGGAAATTTATGATGCAGGCGAAAGAGGTTTTGTTGATGCAGAAGTCAAGCCCGAAGACCTCGCAAGTATTGTTTACACATCAGGTACAACAGGCAAGAGCAAGGGCGTAATGCTTTCTCATAAGAATATTGCAAGCAACTGCTCATCATCCTGCCGCTGCCTTTCGGGTAAACACGCAATCGGCTTCCTTCCTCTTAACCACACCTACGCTTGGGTAAGCGCACTTTTTGCAACATATATTGTTCAGGAATGGGGTTATATGTGCGAAAGCATCAAGTCGATTTCAAACGACCTCAAGAAGATTGCACCCTACAATTTCTCGGGTGTTCCGCTTGTTGTTGAAACTATTTATGACCGCATCTGGAAAACCGCAAGAAAGACAGGCAGAGAGGATGTTCTCAAGAAAGGTCTCAAAATCAGCCGTTTCCTTATGAAACTCGGCATTGATAAAAGACGCAAGATTTTCAAAACAATTCTTGATAATCTCGGCGGCAATCTTAATATGATTATCTGCGGCGGTGCTACTCTTGATCCCAAATATGAAGAGGGTATGCGTGATTTCGGTATCGATGTTTTCAACGGCTACGGTCTTACAGAATGCTCACCTGCAATCACCTGCAACAGACCCGGCAAATTCAAGCCCGGCAGCGTAGGTACACCCATTGACTGCTGTGAAGTTAAAATTCACGAGCCTGATGAAGACGGTGTTGGTGAAATTTATGTCAAGGGTACAAATGTAATGGTTGGCTATTACGGTGAGCCTGAAGCAACCAAAGAAGCTTTTGACGGCGAATGGTTCAAGACAGGTGACTTCGGCAGAATAGATAAAGACGGCTTCCTCTTTATGGTAGGCAGAAAGAAGAACCTTATCGTTCTCTCAAACGGCAAGAATGTTTCTCCCGAAGAGCTTGAACATAAGCTGATGCTTATTGATTATGTTGCTGAAGTTCTTGTTTACGAAGAAGATAAAAAGATTGTTGCTGAATTCTTCCTTAACGAGAAAGAATATCCCGATGCAAGAGACAGAATCAAGGCTGATGTTGATGCATTCAACCGCAAGATGCCTCTCTTCAAAAATATCGGCAAGATCAAAATCCGTGACGAGGAATTCCCCAGAACAACAACTCTTAAAATCGTCAGAAAATATATGGAAAAGAAATAATAAACAAGGGACTGTACCTTTTCGGTGCAGTCCCTTTGGTTATATCTCAATTATATGTGCTTCGATTCCGAGCAGGGGAAGAAGCTTTTCTGTCACATCCGAGGTTTTGATTTTTAATGTGCAGGTGTTGATTCCTGCGTGACAGCAGAAAAACTGATTTTTTAGCAGGTCTTTGTCTATTGCAAAAGAAATTTTTTTCTCTTTATCAAAGAGCAGACTCATTATTCCGAGAGAGCCGGGAGTGGTGTCTGTCAGTGATTTCATTTCGTCTGCAGAAACGAAAGAAAGCCTTGATGATTCAAGTTTTCTGGAAACATCCTTTGTTACGAATGCTTTTTCTCCCTTCATTGACAGCAGGTAATACACACTGCCGGGAGTGTTGCGAAGCAACAGATTCTTGCAGATTTCTCCGCCGATTTCCTTTTCAATGCTTCTGCATTCCTCAATGCTTGAAACAGCGGCGTGTTCATATTTTGAGTAAGCTATTTCATTTTTCTCAAGGAAATCGCAGATATATCTGATTTTTTCGGAATTTGTCATATTATTCATCATTATTGAAGCGGAAATGCTTGCGCATAATCGCCTTCGTTGATTGTTACTGTTTTCCAAGGGCCGCTGCTGCATTCTTCGTGAATGAGAACGCCGTTCTGATATGTATGAATGCTGAGATAATTGTCCTTATCCCTGTTTGTTGCCCATTGATTTGATGCATCTGTCTGCGGATATATGCTCTCATCAAGATAGTTGCCGTCCTTGAGCGTGGAGCAGCAGAAATAAACAATATTTCCGTTTGTATCAAACTGCACATACATTCTTGTGTTAAGGCTCTGGATGTAATATGCGCTGTTCTTTTTGGCGAATTCGAGCATTTCGGAAACGGTTGTTTCATTGCCGTTTTCGTGAGTGCTGACATATTTGAACGAGTCGCCTGAACTGTAATCAACCGCATATTCGCGAAGGCTTTCTTCCTCAACAAATCTGAGAACAAAACTGTTTGTTGTATTCTTTTCAAACTGAATATCAGCACCGTTGCTTTGCAAAGCAAAATCCTCGCGAGCCTTTGCTTCATCCATTGTGTAATCAAAGTTTTCGGTGATGGAGAATTCGTTCAGTAAAAACGGCTCGAATCCGGTCGCGATATATTCATCATCAAGAAAGAATTTCTCGGGATTTTGTGCTTCAATTGTTTTGTTGTGCTCTGCTTCAAGCACCTGAACTTTGTTCTTGACCGCAGAAACAACCGCGTAATATCTTTTAACGCAGTCGCTGTAATTCTTTTTGTTCGTCGGCAGAATCAGCATATCCGCTGTTTTCGGAGCCTGAGTTGTTATTTCAATATCGCTGTCATTGTTGCATCCGCTGCAGAAAATAAGCACTGCCGCGAAAAAAACAGCAAAGAATCTTTTCATAATCAATCCTCATTTGAAAATATAAGGAGCAAAGTTTTAATCTTTGCTCCCGATATAAGCATATTGATTTATTTCTCGCTCAGAAGCTTCGCAAGTTCATCCATAAAGGTGTTGATATCCTTGAACTGGCGGTAAACTGAAGCGAAGCGGACATAGGCAACCTCATCAAGGTCTTTGAGCTTATCCATTGCAAGCTCGCCGATTCTGACACTTGTGACCTCGCGGTCAAGTGAATTCTGGAGAGTTGCTTCGATTTCGTCAACTGCCTTTTCGATGCTTTCGAGGGAAACAGGTCTTTTTTCGCAAGCGCGGAGCATACCGTTGAATAACTTGTTTCTGTCAAAAACTTCTCTTGACTTGTCTTTTTTAACAACGATAACGGGAACGCTTTCGATTATTTCATATGTTGTGAAGCGCTTGAGGCAACCGATGCATTCTCTGCGGCGGCGGATACGCTCGCCTTCGTCGGTAGGTCTTGAATCGATAACCTTGCTTTCTTCAAAGCCGCAAAACGGACATTTCATTGGTTTAACACTCCTTTGAAATTTCTCATAACCAAATTATACCATATATCGGATTTTTTGCAAGTATTATTTAATCAAACCCTCAAGATAATGCATTGAAGCAGCAAGCTCTTCAGGGTCAGAATAATTATGTCTGTAAAGCTCAACAACATAGTTTCCGCCGTATCCGACATTTTTCATAATATCAAAAAGTCTTGCAAAGTTGAAATTGCCCTTTGACGGGGGCAGGCAGTCAAATTCTTTGTTGTGGTCACTCAGATGAATGTGAATGATATCTTTTGCGAATTCTTCTGCATATGCAATGGGATCGAATCCTGCTCTGTTAGCCTGCTTTACATCAAAAACCATTCTGAATTCGCTTCCGAGATAATCCCTCATTTCCTTCATAAAATCAGGATTTTCGCTCAGATGATTGTTGACATTTTCGGGAGTTACCGCTATTCCGAAGCTTTTACCTGCCTCAATCATCATTGCGAATCGCTCGAAATATTCTTCGTGAGTGATTCTGGCAGGGAGTCTTGAGCCGTGGATAACAAAGATTTTTGCCCCGAGAGCGGCGGCTGTTTCGAATCCTGTTTTGTAGTATTCGAGCATATCGAAAAATCTCTGTTTATATTCGCTGAAGAGCATTGTTGTTTCGGCAAATGAGGTGTAAGGATGCGCCGAAACAATGTTCATTCCGTATTCGTCCTTGATTTTGTTGAGCCTTGCCGCGTAAGCAGGAGTCAGCTCGCTTGGGGAATTGATAAAGACCTCGCAGGTTTTAACGCCGAGTTTTCCGATTGTTTCGAGGCTGTCACAAGGGGACATAGGATATAGACAGGATGATGAAACACCGATTGCCATTGCTTTCATTCCTTACTGGTAAAATTTTAGATTTGAAACCGTTTATCTTAAGGTATATAATGATTCAGGAGGTGATGCTGTGAAAAGCATACTGTCTGCGATTCATCCGCTGTCACGCTATACCCTGGTTTGCGGCGGCATCGCCGTTATCCTGACCGTTGCCGCGTCTGTATTTATGTACTTCGGCTCGGGGATTCTGTGGGATTATTATCAGGGAATGTATTTTGCGGATAAGCTTCTTGAATGCACGAGACCCTTGGCTGTTGCGGTGAGCGCCGCCTCGCTGTGCATAGAATATCGCATAAAGAAGTTAAATTGATTTTATCATATTGATATTACGAAATCAACAAAAAAGTCGGAGAAATGATTGGAATTCTCTCGACTTTTTTGTTTTAATGTGTTAAAATGTTTTCGTTGATATCCTATTGATATTTCAGGAGGTATATTCGATGTTGAAAATTGCAATGCTTTCAAAATGGCATGTTCACGCAGAGGGATACGCAAGAGATTTGCTTGCAACAGGTAAAGCTGAAATTACCTGCGTTTGGGACGAAAAACCCGAAAGGGGAGCAGAATGGGCACAAAGACTCGGCGTTGATTTTGTTGAGAATCTCGATGCACTTCTTGCAAGAGATGATGTTGACGCTGTTTGTTGCGACACTCCCACAACAATGCATACTGAAGTGCTTATTAAAGCCGCAAAAGCAGGTAAACATATTTTTACAGAAAAAACTCTTGCCTGCACCGTTAAGGAATGCGAAGAAATCGTTAAAGCGATTGAAGAAAACGGCGTGAAGTTTGTTATCTCGATGCCTCATAAAGCGTGGCCTGTTGTCAAGTTTGCAAAGGAACACATTGCAAACGGCGATTTCGGTACTGTTACCAATGTCAGAATCAGAAACGCTCACGACGGTGTCAGCGGAAAATGGCTTCCCGAATATTGGTTTCTTAAGGAAGATTGTGCAGGCGGTGCGATGATGGACCTCGGTTGCCATCCGATGTACCTTCTTTCATATATCTGCGGTATGCCCAAGAAAATAACAGGTATTGCTAATTCGGTTATGGGTACTCCCGTTGATGAAAATGCAGTTTCGGTTATTGAGTTTGAAAGCGGTGCAATCGGCGTTTCCGAAACATCTTTCCTTGCTTATTCTTCACCCTATACGATTGAAGTTCACGGTACAGACGGTATTCTTCTTTCGCAGGGTGGCGAGATTAAATACAAAACCAAAGAAACCGCAAAGTTGATTAAAGATTTTATTACTCCCGACAGACTGCCCGAGAGCAGCGAGAATCCCATCAATGCCTTTGTCAATGCTTGTGTTGACGGCAAAGAGATTCCTGAGGAATACGGCACAAAATCCGCAATCGACCTTGCAAGACTTCTTGAAGCAACATATATTGCCTATGAAACAGGCAAAACAATAGAATTCTGAGGTGAAATTTATGAAAACAGAACTTCATTATTATGATGTGTACCCGAAGGTGTTCCCTGCAGGAAAGGAAATTGAAATAACTGTTAAACCTCTCGGCGACCACGCAAAATTCGAAAATCCCGATAATCTTATTCTTTATGTTCTCGGTATTGAGGACGGTCAGATAAGAGATTATCCTTACAGAAATAACAACAAGACTGTTGACTTCACAATCGAAGCAGACGGCTCTGTTAAATTCAAGAATGTTTTCGAAAAGGAACAGCAGTATTTCATTCGTTTCTGGGATAAAGAAACAGATAAAAGACTCGTTCAGCTCGGCGTTTATGCTGTTGCCGATGACCTTGTAGGCAGATATCCCCTAATTGGTGACCTTCATATGCATACCTGTCGTTCAGACGGAAGACAGGCTCCTGCGATTGTCAGCGCAAACTACAGAAAGCACGGCTACGATTTCTTTGCTATCACAGACCACGAGCGTTATTATCCTTCTCTTGAAGCAATCAACGCATATAAGGATGTTCCGATTGAATTCAACATCATCGTCGGCGAAGAAGTTCATCTTCCCAAATACGGCCCCGATTTCATCTGCGATCCACATATCGTTAATTTCGGCGGCAAATATTCGGTAAATGCTCTTGTTCAGGAAACTGACCATCTTATTGAGGTAGGCGATGCAAAAGAGCTTCGCTCAATCGAAGGTGTTGATTGCCCTGATGTTCTTTCTGTCAAGGAATTCCAGGATGAGGTTATGGCTCTCGCCGAAACTCTTGATATTCCCGAAGATATCGAAAAGTTTACATATGCTTGTATGGTATGGATTTTCAATCATATCAAAAAGGCAGGCGGACTCGGTATTTTCTGCCATCCCTACTGGATTTCAAATGTTAATCATGTTCCCGAAAACCTGATTGAGTATCTTATGGAAACACAGCCGTTTGATGCTTTTGAAGTTCTCGGCGGCGAAAATTACTATGAGCATAACGGCTTCCAGACTCATAAGTATTATGAAGACAGAGCGAAGGGCAGAAGATATCCCATCGTCGGCAGCACAGACAGCCACAGCTCAATCAATAACGAGAATGCATATGTTGCATCAACAATGGTATTCTCACCCGCAAACGAAAGAGAAGCAATCATTGGCTCAATCAAGGATTTCTATTCAGTTGCAATTGACGGAATCAGCTCAAAATTCCGCCTTGTCGGTGACCTTCGCCTTGCAAAATATGCAACATTCCTTCTTCAGGATTATTTCCCGCTTCACGACGACCTCTGCTATGAAGAGGGCAGAGCGATGAAGGATTATTACTGCGGCATCGAGGGTGCAAAAGAAACTCTCGAATTCATCAGCGGCAGAATCCAGAAGCAGAGAGAAAAATATTTCGCATTCTAAAATAAAAGCCCGAATCTGTGAAAACAGCTTCGGGCTTTTTGGTTACAATTTTGTAATCGAACTGTAATTAATTGTAATTGGACTTTTGTTGTTTTCGGGTTTAAAATATAGTTGAAGAGAAAACAAGGGGGATAAGATTATGTTGGTTAATTTTTTGGCAGTTCTCGTTCTTGCGGCGACACCTGCGCTGTGCATTCTTTCGGGTAAAAATGAGGGTAAGGACTGATAACGGTCACTTATGAGGAGTAAAAAAATCTGCGTTGGCTTGTGCAACGCAGATTTTTTGTTTTTATTATAAACCTGTCTTTTCAGCGATGTACTTTCTTGCAAGGCAAGCGTACTCGTAGGGGTTAGCCTTTGCGGGATCCTGCTCAGCTTCAACAACAACCCAGCCTTCGTAATCGGCATCGGAAAGGATGTCGAAAACGGGAGTGAAATCGAAGTCGCCGTCGCCGGGAACGGTGAATGCACCTGCTCTTACGCAGTCAAGGAAGCTCCAGCCCTTTTCCTTACCCTCGTTGATAACATCCTGACGGATGCTCTTGAGGTGAACGTGCTTTACTCTGTTGACATACTTTTTGAGAACACCGATTGCATCCTCGCCCGAGAATGAAAGGTGACCTGTATCATAAAGAAGATAAACAAGGTTGGGGTCAGTGATTTCCATGAGCTTGTCGATTTCTTCTTCAGTCTGAACGCCTGTGCCCATATGATGGTGAACTGTGAAATACATTCCCTTTTCTTTTGCAAGTCTGCCCATTTCGTTGAAGCCTTTTGCAATGAGAGCCCACTGCTCTTCTGTGTAAACAGGCTTGTCACCGAAGATGCTCAGAGACTTGCCCTGAATTGAGTTGCCCTGCTCGGAAGCACCGATAACCTTTGCACCGAGAGCGTGAAGAAAATCTCTGTGCTTGATGAAAGCTTCGATTGTTGCTTCGTAGCCTTCGGAAAGAAGAAGAGATGAGAACCAAGCATTGCAGATGCGAAGACCTCTTACTTCAAGCTTATGCTTGAGAGTGTCAACATCCTTGGGGTATTTATTACCGATTTCGCTGCCTTTGAAACCGCTCAGAGCCATTTCGCTTACGCACTGCTCAAAGGTGTTTTCTGCGCCGAGGTCGGGAAGGTCATCGTTTGTCCATGCGATAGGAGCTATCGCGAGGCTTACTTTTTCTTTGTTAAGCATTGTCTGTTCCTCCGTTTATGTCAATTAATAAAGTCTTGCTTTTCCGATGTTTTCCTGCATATCTTCGTATGCAGCCTGAACTCTTTCGCTTGTTGAAACTTCGGCAACGCCGACTCTCCACCAAGCGTCATATCCGCCGCTCATACTGCCGTGAACAACCTTGATATCGAAAAGGCAGGGAACGGTCTGTTCCTTTGAATCTTTGATTGCATCGCGAAGCTCTGCAACGTTTCTGACGGTGTATGCCTTGCAACCGTAACCCTCTGCGATTTTTGCGAAATCGATGGGAACAATTGCGCCGTCAAGCATACCTGTGAGGGGATTTCTTGCCTGGAATCTTGTGCCGAAAGTATCTGTGCCCTGATTATTCTGAAGGTTTTCGATGCAGCCCCAACCGGAGTTGTCAAAGAGCATAACATTAATCTTTGTACCTTCGGCAACAGCGGTGTAAAGTTCGCTGTGAAGCATCAGGAAACTGCCGTCACCAACCATTGTGTATACTTCTCTGTCAGGCTCTGCGAGCTTAACGCCGAGAGCTCCGCAGATTTCGTAACCCATGCAGGAGAAACCGTATTCCATATGATATGTCTTGGGTACGGATGATCTCCAGAGTCTTTGCATACATCCGGGAAGGCTGCCTGATGAGCCGATGACAACTGAATTCTTATCGATGAGTTTGTTGATTTCACCGAGTGCTCTTGTCTGCGAAAGACCTTCTTCAAGATAGACGCTGTAGCAACGGTCCATTTCTTTTACATAGTCATCTTTTGCCTGAGCAACTTCGTCACCCCAGTTGCTGTAGTATTCTCGCAGTGACAGAGCGCCCATAATGTCGAGAAGAGCAGTTTTTGCATCTGCGATAACTGATGTTGCATCCATCTTGAATGCATCGAAGGAGCAGACATTGATTGAAAGCATCTTGCAATCGGGATTCTGAAATCCCCATTTTGATGCGGTTGTAAAGTCTGTCAGACGGGTACCGACTGCGATGATAAGGTCAGCCTGCTTTGCAAGTTCATTTGCTGCCGCGCCGCCTGTAACACCGATGCCGCCCATATTAAGCGGTAAATCCCAACGGATGTTGCCCTTACCTGCCTGTGTTTCGCCAATCGGAATGTTGAATTTTTCAGCAAAGAAACGAGCGGTTTCCCAAGCTTCGGAATATGTAACACCGCCGCCGACGATGAGCATCGGTTTTTCGCTTCTCATAATTGCGGCAACAGCGGCTTCAATTTCGCGTTGTGTGGGTGAGCGACGGTCAAGATACCAGACTCTCTTTTTGAGGAAGTAGTCGGGATAATCGAATGCTTCGCCTTCAACATCCTGAGGCATTGCAAGGCAAACTGCACCTGTTTCTGCAGGGTCAGTCAGAACTCGCATTGCGTTAAGACAAGCAGTCATAAGCTGTTCGGGTCTTGAGATTCTGTCCCAATATTTGCAGACTGCTTTGAAAGCATCGTTTGCGGTTACCGTGTAGTTTGAGGGCTGCTCAATCTGCTGAAGAACGGGGTCGGGCTGGCGGCAAGCGAAGGTGTCGCCGGGAAGGAGAAGCAGGGGAATGCGGTTTGCGGTTGCAGTACCTGCGGCGGTAACCATATTGAGTGCACCGGGGCCGATTGATGATGTGCAGGCAATAATCTGGCGGCGGTTTTTCTGCTTTGCGAATGCAATTGCAGCGTGAGCCATACCCTGCTCATTTTTGCCCTGATAGAATTTGAGACCGTGTCCGCCTTGTTCAAGCGCCTGACCGATACCGACAACACAGCCGTGGCCGAAGATGCCGAAAATACCGTCAACAAATTTAGTTTCGACTCCGTCAAAGCAGATATACTGATTATCAAGGAATTTAACGAGAGCCTGCGCCATAGTCAGTTTCATTTTTTATTTCTCCTTCGTGATTATTTTTCGGGGGGCCACATTTTTGCTTCGTTTTCGCTCTCGGTTACCCAGAGATGCTCGGGAACAAATGTGGGAGTGATATAGGGGTCACCGTCAAGGTGCCTGATAACCCAGAGATACCAGAGTGCATAACCGGGAGCGGTTGTCTGCGGGTGGGTTTCCTTTTCGGTGATAAAAACGGTTGAATTCTGATGAGTTTTGACAACATCTTCTCCAAGCTCTGCAAAGCCGTAACCGTTTTCGGGATTGAACTTATAGAAATAGATTTCGGGCTGGGGATGCCAGTGGGGAGGATAGCTTGACCATTTGCCGGGATATCCGATAACCTCGCCGAGCACTAGGTTTGAATAAGGTGCGTTTGAATAGTCAAAAACTGTGCGCACGATTCTTGTTGATGCCTCACGCATTGTGCCTGCGCCTCTGTTTTCGCTTCTGCATTCCTCGGGAGTGTAGAGCTTTGAGGGGAACGTGCGCTCGTTTGTTGTTCTCTGAATAACGATTTCAACATCGCCGAGAGCTTTGAATGTAACCTTAACGCCGTTTGCAACGTGAAGCACCCAGGGGTCATAGTCGAAGCAGTTAGGGCGGTCAACGGTTACGCTTTCGTTTTCCCATTCAAAGGTCATTTTGCCGCTGATGAGAAGATAAGCGCGCTCAAGATTCTGCTCTTCAGAGAAGATCTCGCCGTCTTTAAGCTTAAGAATTGCGAAATCCATAAGTGAATTGTGGATTTTATCATCAATTGTTGTGATTTCGTGATAGCCGTAGTCATAAACCTGCGGTCCTCTGATATGTTTCATAAACGATCCTTTCCGAGGTAAAATAACCTCATATACCGAAATTTATCACATATTTATTTTATTATATACCATATATAGTAACATTTCAAGCAATTTTATTTAAATACAAATAAGAATTTGTTGAATTTTTTTCATAAAAGGGGTTGACAATCTCGCATAAATAATATATTATATTGGAGCGTCAAAAAACAGTATATGATCCATTAGCTCAGTCGGTAGAGCACTTGACTTTTAATCAAGGTGTCCGGAGTTCGAATCTCCGATGGATCACCAAAACTCCGTAACGAAAGTTGCGGAGTTTTTTTATTGTTGCAAATTTAGAAAATAGTGGTATACTTTATCTTGTATAAATATATTTTCATGGAGGTATACCTATGAAAAGAAATTTGTTGAGGATATTTTCTGTTATTCTTGCTGCGTTAATAATTTTGTGTTCAGCGCCGCTTTCGGGTATTGTGGGGCTGAAGAGCAGCTTTGCGCCCAAAGCAAGCGCAGCAACGGGAACGTCAGTTATCAAGTCATACGCAGAACTTGCGGTGGAGTATGACAACTTCATTTATCTTGCATCAGAGGTTTATGAAATTGAAACCGCAGACGGCACGCTGAACACGGAAGTTACAAGCAGAGAGCTTACCGACTACTACGTTGACGCAGGTCAGCTCCTCGAAGAAAGATTCTTCGTTA
>JAZRBF010000008.1:0-30349 GCA_045634985.1 Acutalibacteraceae bacterium
ATTGCGCCTCTGCCGGGAGTAAGCGTGTTGATAATCTCCATAGCCATCTGCTGATACTTGTTGTATTCCATTGTGCCCATACCTTCGATGCGGAATGTATTGAGCTGAACTCTGAAATCATCAAAATAGGGATTATTTACTGTAAATTCAAGAATGAAGTTATAGTAGAACTTATATCTGGGAGGATTGTAGCTTACTCTCTGACCGTCTTTGCCCTGAGTATAGATTTCATCCTTATCTTCGTCAATCTTGAGGTTGCAGCTCATAATTGATGAAAGAGCCATAACATCAGGGTTTTCATCTGACCAGTTGTTGGGGCTGAATGTAGAAACAACAAAGTTACCGTTTACTGTATCAACATAAATTTTCTTGCCGTCGCCGAAGGTACGGTTAGGTCTGAAACCCGCAAGAGCTGACTTATTCTGCTCTCTGTAAGCAAGCTGCTGATTGATTTCAGCGACTGTTGAGTTTCTTCTGTCACTGAAGAAGGGTGAAAGCTTCTTTGCGCAGTCTTTACACATATTGCCGTCTTCAAGTTTTCTATTGCCTAAAAGTCCGATTTTATCGCCGCAGATGTCACAGAATTTCTTATCAAAAAGTCCCATAATAAAAATCTCCTTATATAGTTATTGTTTTCAATTTAATTATTTAACATCGTTATTGTCGAAAATGTCACCGCATTCGGGGCAGAACTTGGGAGGATTCTTGGGGTCTTCGGGTTTCCATCCGCATTTGTCACACTGATAAAGAGGTGCGCCTGCAGGCTTTGGTGAACCGCAGTTCTGGCAGAATTTACCTTTGTTAACAGCGCCGCATGAACAAGTCCAACCTTCTGCATCAGGCTTCTTTGCACCGCATTCTGTGCAGAAGTTTCCGCTTACTGTTGCTCCGCAAGCGCATTTCCAACCGTTTTCAGGTGTGGCTGTGGGGGTAGGTGCATTCTGCTGCTGAGACTGCTGCTGAACGCCTGCTGCATACATCTGCTGGGCGTTGAATCCGCCGTTAGCACCCATTGCCATATTCATTCCCATAAAGCCCATCATAGCGCCGTTGGGATTGCCTGCGGCTGTTTCCATTGCGCTTGCCTGGGCATCTGTCATTCTGCCTGCCATCATAAACGGATTTGAGCCGAGAGTTGCAGCATCTTCCATCTGATTGATCTTCTGCATATCTTCAGGTGTAAGTGTAATCGGATTAAGTGCGATTGATTCAACCGAAATACCTCTGCGGTCTGTCCAGCTTGTTTTAAGAGCTGTGTTGAGTGCATCCTTGAGTTCGATTGTATGTGCAGGAATCTGCGCAGGGCGAAGCTCAAGCTCTGAAAGCAATGCAAATGCAGGCTGAAGAGCGTCGATAAACTCTGTCTTGAGTTGCATATCAATTTCTTCTCTTCTGTATTCATCGCTGACATTTCCTGCAAGCTTTGTGTAGAAAAGAAGAGGATCTGTGATTCTGTAGGAATAGATACCGTTGCATCTGATCTGAACTGTTCTTGTCATACCAAGACGCTTATTGACTACCTCAAACATAAAGGGATTGGGGGTGCCGAATTTGTTATCAAGAATTTCTTTTGTGTTGAAATAATATACTCTCTGGTCTTTGCCTGTATCTCCGCCGTATGTAAAACGCTTACCAATGGTTTTGAATGTTTCCTTGATTGAATCACCGAGTTTGCCTGAGAAAAGTGAAGGCTCTGTTGATGAATCATATGTGAATTCGCCGGGTTCTGCACAAATTTCAACTACCTTACCCTGCTCAACGATAATCATACACTGACCGTCAGCTACAGCGATTCCCGAGCCGTTGGAGATTACATTATCACTTCCCTTTGTGTTTGAGCTTTTGCCGCCGATTCTCTTTGTGCCCTTGACCATAAGCACATCGTTTTCAAGTGATTCGCAGTAGAAAAACTCTTTCCACTGGTCTGCCATTACTCCGCCGAGTGCGCCTATACCTGCTTTAATAAGTCCCATATTTAATTTCTCCTTTCAGAAATTCATTTATAAAGTTATTTTTATCCTCTGGGCAATTCGCAATCAACAATATCTGTGATTACGTAGCCGAAAGGACTGTTTGCATCGGGTTTAACGATTACCGCAAGACCGAATTCTTCATAGCCTTCAAATCTGTAATCGTCAATTCTGATTTTAACGGAATAAGTTCCGTCGCTGTTATCTTCAACACCGTAGAATTCGTTGGTACTGAATCTCTCATACAGATAAGGAGTGACATCATAATTTGAATACTGTCTCATACTGCCTTCAACATAACATTCATCCGTCATCTGAGGATAAGCATCCTTGCATTCAGGATACATTGAATCCATATACGATTCAACTTCCCACGTTGTCATACCGATATAATCATCGTAGTATTCGCCGTTCATTTCAGCATAGTTGAGAGTTACTGCGTAAGCAACTGTGTTCCAAATAACAGCCGGGTCATTATGCTCAACAAACCCTTCGTTATAAACCTTTGAAGCAGCACGGGCAACGCAGAGATTATAGAAGGCTGAATCATCTGTGATTTCATAGGGAACAAAATCTTCAGCCGTCATTTCGATAACATTTTCAACGGATTCACCGTCCATTGACATATAATATGTTGACTTCATTTCACCGTATTCCGCAACAAGTCGGAAATCGGGAATTGTTTCGGTTACGCAGGCGGTAAATTCATAAATCTTGTCTTTTTCGGTTTCAATTTCAAGGTATGTGTAGTCACACTCAAACGCATCAACAATCGGCGACCACATTATGCCTTCAAGTCTGACTCTGACACCGTTTTTAGGTGAAACAAATCTGAAACCTGTCATACCGTATTCAGCTTCAATGCCTGTATCAATGGTTTCGATTTTGCCTTGCAGACCGTGATATTCGTCAGAATCGGCATTGTAAAGAGTTATGAGCAGGTTTCCGCTGTCATCTTTTTTGTTTGCAGGTGTTTTATCGTTTGCTTTTTCGGTTGTCTGCACATTTTCGGTTGTTGTTTCTCCGTTATCCTTGCCGCCGCATGCCGCAAACGATAACATCAGAACCAAACAGAGAACAACCAAAAATGTTCTTTTTAGTATATTCATAAATTTCTCCTTATTTATTCGGTTTATAACCTTTTGATGAATAGGGGTTTTTGTTTTCCTTGGGTGGGTCGGGAATATTGCCGACGTGAACAAGCCACGAGAAAACCGCTGTTTTTATTGCAACGCCGATAACCCAGACGGCAAGTGCACCTGCAAACCACCATAGCGAAATATCAAAAATGAAATATGCCGCAAGCAGAAGCCACGCAGGAATTGTCCATTCAAGATTAAAAATCAGATTTATAGCGAGCGCCGAAAAGAAACCGTTACCCTGTGGTCTTTTTTTCACTGCATCACCGCCTTATTCAACAGTAAGTCTGCCGGTATTTTCATTTCTCGCTTTCCTCGCATTTTTTACAGCATAATCCGCCGTTAAGATTCTTGCCGTAAACAGTGCAGTCTTCACAAATCTTTTTGCCGCATATTTCACAGCGGTTAAGCTCGTGAAGCATCTCCACATTTGCTCTTCCAAAAGCTCGTTCGTGGTCTGCGGCATAAATAATGTCTCCGGCTTTTCTTATGTCGACATTTATAAGATTTTTCTTTTTAAAGCCCGAAACAAATTCAAGCACAGGAGGTTTTATTGCTTTTCCGCAGCAATATTTTTACATAATAATTGTATCAAATTAAAATCAATTGCACATCGTACTTTAGTGCAAATTTTATAATATTTTTAATAATAATTTTTAAAATAAACAAAACAAGACGGCAGATTTCTCTGCCGTCCGTTCAAATTAAATTTTAGTGTTTTTCACCGCAAATGCAAACCTTGTTCATTCCGAAGAGCTTCTGGAAGAAGAGAACGATTTTAAAGAAGAAGTTGCCTGTGTGGCACTTGCATTCGCAATCGCCTGTTTCAAAGCCTTCAAAAGTGATGATAACCTGCTTATCGTTAAGGCGATTAACTTCAGCGGTCTGTCCGTTTACTGTTGCAGTAACACCTGTTGCGAATGTTCCGTTATCTTCGCAAGTAACACCGATAACAACAGTATACTTCTGATTAGCGGTGAATTTATCGCTTTCGGTAATATTCACGCTACCTTCACCGCGCCATTCAATACCGCTAACCTTGTAGCCTTTTTTAGCAGGAACGGTTGTAGCAAAATCGGGTGTTTCGCCGATAACGGGAGCTGCGAGGTCTGAAATTTCAATCTTGCCGATAAAGAATGCGGGAACAAGGTCAAAGAGACCAACGATAAGCTGAGTGCCTGTGTTAACAGCAACTGCAACAGGCTTGCCATCAAGAGTTACAGTAACGTTTGAAGCAAACTCATAACCGCTGTCGCAACGAACACCGATGCTTACGCTGTAAATCTCGTCTGCTTTGATTTTGTAAGTATCGTTGATAGCGATGCTGCCTGCACGCCATTCAACATAATATGTGCCGTTGGAAGCCATTGTGTTGTAGCCTTTACCTGCAGGAACGTTTACAGCAAAGTCAGGATACGAATCAACAACAGGCATATTGAGGTTTTTGAGTTCAACGGTGTTGATGATTTTGTTGGATGCTGCAAAAGCTGCCATGGGCATCATTGCTAAAACAGTTACGATTGCAAGAATGAATGCCAGAATTTTGTTTGTTTTTTTCATAAAAACATCTCCTTAAACATTTTGTTTCGCATATCCGCAAGGATACATCTTAACATTGTTATTTTATCACTTTTTTTCAGTTTGCACATCGTACTTTAGTGCAAAAAAGGAGGAAATATTTATTTTTTTTTAAAAAAGACGGCAGATTTCTCTGTTGCCTTGGGAAACTCCCTCAGTCACTTCGTGACAGCTCCCTCACGAGGGAGCCTTTTATTTTGTTTAGTGAGCAATGCCGCACCAGCAAACTTTATTCATACCGAAGAGCTTCTGGAAGAAGAGAATAATCTTGAAGAAGAAGCCTGCAATACCGCTCTGATGACACTTACAGGTGCAGTATGCCGAAAGGTCTGTGATTTCAACCTTGTCGGAGAATTCATATCTGCCGGCATCATAAGTCACCAAACAGATATACTCACAAGCTTCGTCAGGAGTGAGCGCTGCATCTGTTGCACCGTCAATTTTTTCAAGATATGTGCCGTTTACAGTTGCTTTTGCGGTAAGACCGGGCTCGCCGTAGCAATAAACGTTATAAAGGTCTGTGTGTTCAACTTCAAGGGTGTAGCTTCCGTTTGTTTCGCTTGCTGTTAACTCATATTCGATATAATAATCAGCAGATTCGATACCGACATATTCTTCAACAGTACCGTTAATATCAAGAGTTAATTCATCGCCTTCTTCAAGATAAATCCAGAAGAACTGATAGAAGTCCTTATCAGCATTATAATATGCAGGCTCGTTTGCGGGAGTCCAGCCCTTTGATGCGCTATAGGTTGAAACTGTATCAAGCTCCGCAACGTCAACTATGTACTTATCTGTGATTTCAGCTTCGCCTTCTCTTACTTTGAACCACTGATAAGAAGCATTTGCTTCGGGAGCGATTTCAACATAAGGCTCAGATTCTGTGGGCTGATGCGAAATTTCTGCATAATTTACAACCGTTACGTCATATGTAACAGTGTCATCATAAGCACAAAATTGCAAATAGTAAACCTCGCCTGCTTCTGCTTCAAATTCGCAGCAGAAATTATAACTCCAGGTATAATTATTGTCATCATCAGATGCAATCTGATTATCGGAACTGTCATAGACATAAACATAGGGGTCAATTTCATCATCATTGCCGCCGTTATCGGAATAGACAACGTATTTGCCGTCTGCTTCGGGAGTAAAGGTTAATTCCGCATAAGCATCTTTAGGAGCGGTAACAGACTTTGTTTCGTTGAGTTTGATTGCTTCGGGAGGAATTACATAATCAATTGCGTCAGAAACTTCATATCTGCAACCGTCAAAAGTAACAAGGCAGACGTATGTACCTACTTCGTCTGATCCAAGTTCTGCATCGGTATTAACCTTTGTCATTTCAGGCATTTCAGCTTTGAGGTGAGGCTCCTGTGCATACAGGCCCCATGTGTTGTAAACACAGGTGTGATCAGCAGTGAATTCAACTGTATCGTTTGCATCGACATCGTCCCAGACTTCATCGGACTCTCCGCAAACACACCAGATGCCGAGATCAACAGCATCAGTATCAGCTGTCATTTTGATGGTCTGATCTTCCGGAAGCATAACTTTGAAGAAATTGTATTCCTTATAGATGCCGTCTTCATAACCGTTATAAACACCGGTCCAACCGTTTTCTGAATCATAAGTTGCAAAATTGCCGACATACCCATCTTCACGGGGCGTTGCATATTCGTCAGTCAATTCAGCGAAAGAATCGCCGACCTTATACCACTTATATGTGGCGTCTGCACCCTCTGTAACCTCAACGTAGGGTTCATCGGCTGTGGGCTGATGAGTGATTTCGCCAAAGACTGTTACGGTAATATCGAATTCAACAGCATAATTTTCCCATACATCCATTACAAACAGATAGTCGGCACCTGCTTCTGCATCAAAAATGCAGTAGAAATCATAAGTATCGTCATAATCGTTGTCGTCGTCGGATGCAATTTCATTGCTATCTGCGTCATAAACATCCACATACGGGTCAATATCAGCTTCGCCCATATCGGAATAAACGACGTATGTGCCGTCTTCATCGGGGGTGAACGTGCATTCTGCATAACCTTCTGCCGGTATGGTTACGGTTATTGTTTCGCCGACGTTGATTGTGTCGGTTGCCGCATAGGCAGACACGGGAATTACGGCAAGCACCATAAGAATTGCCATAATTACCGACAAGGTCTTGTTCATTTTTTTCATAATGTCATCTCCTTATTTTTAGTAACCTATAAATATAAGTTTACACGATAATTATATCAAATAAAAACCCATCGCACATCGTACTTTAGTGCAAAAACGGAGGAAATCTTTAAGTTTTTTATAAAAAAGACGGCAGATTTCTCTGCCGCCTGACTTATTATTCGGTTTTGTGGTCATTGATAACAAGTCCGCTTTCACGCACCCTTACCGCAAGCTCGGTACGGTTGCGGAAGCCTGTTTTTTCTCGCATTGCCTGAATGTGTCCCTTAACCGTTCGCAGAGACATTCCGAGCTTTTCGGCTATATCCGCATCAGTTTCTCCGTCAACTACCAAACGGATAACAAGAAGCTCCTTTTCGGTGAAATCAAAATTCATCGCATCACCGAGTTTAAGAGTAGGCGTTGTGTCGGGGTAAACCGAGCCGCCTGCCATTGTTCTGTCCATTACCTCAAGAATTTCTTCGGACGAAGCACTCTTATACCAGAAGCTCTCAACTCCCGCTTCACGGGCTCTGTCAATAAAAGTACATTCGGGCTGACTTGTGACAATGATAATCTTGATTTTCGGAAAGCTCTTTTTGATTTTTGCTGCCGCATCAAGTCCGTTGGCATTCATTGCGGTGCAGACGTCCATCAGAATAAGGTCAATCGGGTTTTTCAGGCAAAAAAGTTCTGCCATTGCCGCACTTTCAATAGATTTTTCAACCTCATAATTATCGCTGTCGCTCAAATAAATTTCAAGCAGCTTACGAGCCATAGGGTCATCTTCAACTATAAGAACCTTATACATATCTGTTCACCTCTTTCGGAAGTTTTACGGTAAGAACGAATTGCGGAGAAGATTTGATTTCCATTTCGCCTTCAAATCGTTCAATCTTTTTGCGGAGAGAGCCGAGTCCGCCGCCCTCGCGGATTTCGGCTGACGGAGCATTGCCGTCGTTGGAATAAGTTGCACAATAGTATTCGTCAAGCTCCGAAAACTCAACAAAAAGCGTTGATGCCTGAGCGTGACGCACAGCATTGGTGAGTGCTTCGGTTGCGGCAGAGGTAAGCAATTCGGCAATGATATTATCATAGGGCATTATGCCTTTGATTTCAACCTGAACACCTGCAAACTCCGCAATTTCAATAAGCGACTGCAAAAGGTCCGTGCTCATAGAAGGCTCTGCTTCGGTGCGAAGAACGGCAATGTTCCTTTTCCACGCATTGATAACGGGTTTGTAATCCGCATCGGGCAGAGTCAATGAATGACGGGTTGCAAGAAGTGCCTGACCAAGCTCGCTGTGAATACGGATTTTTGTTTCAAGGCGTTCTCTTGCCCTTGTTGTTTCGTCAACACTTTCACCGTAAACACGGAGTCTTGCGTTCATTTCTTCAAGCTCGTCATTGTTGTCACGGAGTCTGTTCGTGAGTTTGTGAAGGCTTGTTGTATCGGTTGCGGTAATCTGAAAAATATGTTCAATTTTCTCTCTTGCAAAGGTATAAACAGTACCGTCCTTCAAACGGAATTCGGGGTTATCACCCTCAGATACACGGTGGACTTCAGGCGTAGTTTTGCCGTTTCGCAGAACACGCCAGAACGAATTTGCGTTCTGTAACTCTTCGCCCGTTATAAGATAACTCAGCTCGTTCATTTTGTGGTTGACAAGCTGAACAGTGCCGTTAGGTTTTGAGAAGCAAAGACCTGTAGGAAGATTATCAAAGCTTTCTTTGATTGAGGTGGTAGTAACCGTATTTTTGCGGTAATTATATTCACCGACACCGATAAACACAAGAAAAGTAAAATCAATGATTATAAACGCAAGGGTAAACTCGCAATTTTCAAGCAACATGATACTGAGCAAGGGTATTTCACGGAAACAGAAATCTGCATTTATTCCTGTTGTGAGAATAATCGTCAGAGCAAAGCCGATAATGTTCATCGCAACCGTGAATATCTTTGTCGGAAGTTTGTATTCACGCAAAAACAGGTTTGGCAAAAGGCAGATATCAATCGTTGTAACAAGGAAAAGAGCCGACATAAACACAGCCTTTGCAACATTGCCGAATTCAAGCAAATTAAGCATCCGAAGCACCTCCTTGCTCAAAAACCATATCAACGGTAAGGTCGTTTTCATCCGCATCAAAGATGATTTTTCCGTCTGAAATCTCAATGGTTTCAAGTGCAGAATAATCTGCCGAATTTTCACAGCCGATTTGCAGACAGAGTTTCACAGTATTGTTTTCACATCGGAGGACAACCATAATTGCGTTGATATCAAGCAAAAGCGTTTCGATTATTTTTTCAAATGCATCATATACCGCAACAGCGGTTTCAATGGTGATATAACCCTGATTTTTGCTGTCAAGAGAAGCGAACACTCCGAGTTGTTTGATATTATCAAGGGATTCGCGAAGGCAGAATTCAAGCTCTGCAAGATAAACAACCTTGTTCTCTTCACCAAGCAAAAGAAGATTGCTTCTGCGTTTTATGTACGCACTCAGAACACAAATCTGCGAAAGAACATTCTTCGCCGTACCGGGATTTTTTTCAAGGCTTGCAAGAAGTTCATCAGCCTTTGAAAGTTGAGAAGAAACATCAGAAGCAATGCGGTCATAAAGACGGTTTTTTTCATCAAAACGAGCCTTCTGCTCTTTGATGTCAATTTCCGCTTTGAGAAGATAGTTGTTTTCGCTGAGTCTTTCGCCCGTTTCTTCAAGGCTTTTCATAATCTTTTTAATCTGCTTAACGTCACTTTGCCAAAGCACATATCCGCCCGAAACAGGCTTGCTGTGAAGAATTGTTTTGCCAAGGTCAACGGGTTTTGCCGTTGCGCTTCTCATAACATCTTCAGGCAAATCATCGGCATAAGACGAAATATAACGGGTCTGAAAATTATTATCAACAACCTGAGCTGATACCGTAGAAATCTCAAAAAGTTCTGTGTAACCCGTATTTGAGCGTATAAGTCCGCTCTGAATTGCACTTTCAAGCAGCATTGTAATCATAAGGCAGTCAACGGCGGTGAGGTCAGCTTTTATGAGCTTCATTGCATAGATTATCCAGAACGCAGCGGAGCAAGCCATAATAACAAACGGAAGCTTCTGGAATGTTTTACTGCCGGGCACACGGCTTTTAACAATAAGCATAACAGCAAAATAAAAGCCGAGAATACTGAACCACGCGGCAACTATATAGAAGCCGAAACCGTATGTATAATTGCTGTTAAAAAGTTCAATTCCGTTTGGGAATCTGAAAATTGTCAGATGAATATCATTTGTGAATACATACACAATCAGCAGAACGGCAGGAATATAAAGCAGGTTAAGTGCTTTGGGCATTTTATATCCGTCAGGCTTACCGATATATATTGTAATAAACACACCGATAAGCGGAATAAGAATCATCGGAATATAAAACGCATACCACAAATATCTGCACAGCGGATCAAACTCCGAAACGTAAAACCATTTGCAGGTTCGCACCAACAGCCACGAAGCCATCAGAACACCGACGGTTACAAGGTAACGGCGGATTTGTGCATTGAGAATACGCCTTTGCAAAGATATAACCCAGCCGAGAAGCAGAGTTATAAAAATAAAATGCGAAATTATTATAAATGAATTGCCGAGATATGAGTTGGTAAGCGGAAATTCTGCACCATTATAAAGAATACCTGCCATTGATAAAACCAATGCACCGATGAGATAAAACATCGTTTTTCGCTGCGTCTTGTACATATTCCGCCTCCTCTCATTTTTGTTTAAATTAAATTATAGCATACAATTAAATAAAAATCAAATTTGAAACAATAAAAGGCCGATTACAAGCAAATAATCGACCTTTCCGAAAACCTTGCTGCAGAACAAAAAGCAAGAACGACATACGACAACATTCTTCGCCTTGTTGATGACCCCGATGTAAGAGACCCCATTAAATTCCTTCGTGAAAGAGAAATCGTTCATTTTCAGAGATTCGGTGAGGGCCTTCGCCTCGCAACAGACAAACTTGATGAAAAGAATTTCTATGCATTCAACCCTGCATTTGATAAGCACTGCAATAAATAACAAAAAGCCGTCCGATTTTCGGGCGGCTTAATCATTTTATAATTTTTTTCGAAGTGTAATCCTTTCTTTATCAAAAAACAAAAAGGCAGGGATAATCCCTGCCTTTAATTATTTGCGGTAATCAGATTGCAGTCCAGCCGCCATCAATTGTAAGAAGCTGACCTGTTGTATAGCTTGATGCATCAGATGCAAAGTAAATAACTGCGCCGTCAAGCTCGCCGGGTCTGCCTGCTCTGCCCATGGGGCAATAAGCCTGAAGAGCCATACCGAATTCAGGTGTATTGATAACCATATCGGTCATTTCGCTTTCGAAATATGCAGGGCCGATTGCATTGACAGTGATATTGTATTTTGCCCATTCGTTTGCAAGTGCTTTTGTAAGCATTTCAACGCCGCCCTTACTTGCGCAGTAAGCTGAAATGGGGCTGCCCATCATTGCAACAGTTGAATGAATTGAGCCAAGATTAATGATTTTGCCGTAGTTCTGCTCAATCATAACTTTACCGACTTCTCTTGCAACATAGTAAACGCCGCTGAGATTGATTCTGATTGTTGAATCCCAGATGTTTTCTTCCATTGATTCTGCAGGAGCGCCTGTACCGATACCGGCGTTGTTAACAAGAATATCGATTCTGCCGAATGCCTCTTTAACTTCAGCAACTGCTGCCTTGATGCTCTCGTTATCGGCAACATCACATTTTACAGAAATGCACTTAACGCCAAGCGCTTCAACCTCTGCCTTAACCTGCTCAAGTCTGTCTGTTCTTCTTGCAAGAATTGCAACATTTGCGCCCTCTCTTGCAAGTGCAAGTGCAAACTGACGTCCAAGACCTGATGATGCACCTGTAACCATTGCGAATTTGCCTTCGATGTTGAATAAATTGCTCATTTTCTTTTCCTCCGATTTTTTATTTTATTTAAAGGATAAACCTGAAAGCATAAATTATTACATTTGCGATATTATTAATTACAAATCTTATAAAAGTGAAAACATACGGGAATTCAAAAGTCCAGTCATCAAATGTATCGAGAGTGCCGATAAGCGATGAATCATAGGTTATTTCGGGATTTTTGAATGCTTTTGTTTCCATTTTCATAATGCAGAGATTCTTGCAAGCTTCACGAAGTGCATTGCCGAAACCTATGGGGTCTTTGGCATAAGCAAGTTTAACGGCGGCTTTATGCTGAATAACCTGAAGCGACCACATACCCGTAAGGATTGTATCGTTGCCGTTATAAACCGCAAGCACGGGACTCATATATCCGCTGCCAGTGAAGTTTGAGGAATAGTCCGAAACAACAAAGCCTTCAAATCCCCATTCTTCGCGAAGAAGGCCTTTGAGAAGTGCAGACGAGGAGCCGCACCACTTTGTGCCGATTCTGTTGTATGCAGACATAATGCCCTTGGGCTGAGCTTCTTTAAGAGGAATTTCAAATGCTTTAAGATAAATCTCACGCATTGCCTGCTCATCGCACCAGGTATAGATTCCGTTTCTGTGGGATTCCTGGTCATTGAGAGCAAAATGCTTGATTGTGGTTACAAGACTTTCTGAATTCGCGCCTTTTATAATTTCAGCCGCCATAATACCCGAGACAATCGGGTCTTCCGAGAAATACTCAAAGTTTCTGCCGCCTCTTGGATTACGGTGTATATTCGCACCGGGTGCATACCAGGTATCTGTACCCATATCTTTTGCTTCTTTACCTGCACCCTTACCCATTTCATAAGCGAGTTCGGCATTCCACGTGCAACCGATTGCCGTAGCACAAGGATATGCCGTACCGCTTGCGGTATAAACAAGACCGTTTCTGCCCTTGACGCTTGAAGGACCGTCATTATCCATTGTGTGAGGAATACCGAGACGCTCAACACCGTGAGTTTCATAGCCGCCGTTGATAACAAGCATCGTCATTTCGTCAAGAGTGAGCTGGTCAAGAAAAGCATCCCAAAGACTTTCGTCTTCCGCAACATCCTGAAGAGTGATGGTTTTATCATATTTAACGCCCATCTTCGGTGCTTCACCTTCTGTTGTCGGCTCGGGCACTTTGTCAACGTCAATGAGATAATCATCTGCGTCAAGCTCACGAAGTTCGGGATATGTGCCATCAACATCGGCTCTTGACATAATCTCATATCCGCTGTAAACGTCATCAAAAAGATTTTCAATTTCGGTTCCCGTTGCAGAATCGTTTTTGATTATCTTTGTTTCTGCAATTTCAAAATCGTATGATGAAATATGGTTTCTGACATCATTGGCGACGATGATTTTGTATATCCCCTTTTCAAGAACCCACGCTTCATTCACTTTATAATCATAGGATGCCATATCATCTGTTCTGAATGAAATTGTCAGAGTTTCGCTCTCATCAGGTTCAAGGATATCTGTTTTTGCAAAACCACCCAGACAAATTGTGCTCTTTTCAATGCCGCCTTCGGTATAAGGTGCACTGTAATAAAGCTGAACAACCTCTTTGCCTGCCATATCACCCGTATTTGTGACCCTGACTTTTACGGTTATGTTTTCGGAATCAAAATCCGTTGAAACAACTTCTTTATCGAAAGTCGTGTATGAAAGACCGTAGCCGAAAGGATACTGCACCTTATCCTTTGCGAAAGTTTCAAAATAACGGTAGCCTACGTAAATACCCTCATAATATTCAACATAGTTTCCGCCGCCGTCATATTCGTAACTGCCGAAGCATTCGCTTGAGGGGTGGTCTTCGATTTTGTATGAAATGGTGTCCGTAAGTCTGCCCGAGGGATTAACCTTACCTTCAAGCATCTGCGGAACGGCTGTCATACCGAATTCACCAGGAATCCAGATAATGGCAGCAGCTTTGATGCTTTCATATTCATCAATCCATCCCATTTCCATAACGTTGCCGATATTGAAAATCACAACAACATTTTCAAACGCAGAGGTTACCTTTTCAACCATAGCCTTTTCGTCTGAGGAAAGGCTGAGGGTCTCAACCGTATGGTCTGTACCCTCTGCACTTGTTCTGCTGATAACGATTATAGCAGTATCAGAAAAAGCAACTGAATTGGTGAGAAGTTCATCGGTAAGATATTTGGGGTCCATTTCTTCAAGAGTATTTTTTGCAAGAAGCACCTGAAGAAGATTGTTGATAACCGTATTATCGGTTTTGGGAAGCTCGTTTGAAAGGCAATGCTTTTCATAGAGGGCACGGAGTTCCGCGTTATATTCAATGCCCTCTGCTTCAAAAGCTTCATAGAGAGTTACGGGGTCATCAGTTGTTATTGCGCCCGAACCTGCACCGCCGAAAAACGGACAGACGGAACCTGCACCGAAGATGTTTACCTTCTTATTTTCAAGTGGCAAAAAGTTATCTTCGTTTTTCAGAAGAACAATGCCTTCGCTTTCAATCTGCACGGCAATTTCCTTTGTTTCGGCAATGATTGAAGGGTCAATATCGCCGCTTGTTGCAAAAGCAATATTACCGAAAATAAGCGAGAACACAAGAATCAAAGAAACAATGCTCAATAACTTCTTTTTCATTATAACTTCTCCTTATATTTTATTACCGACTGTGTATCCTTCATAAACAGCATTGGGAATAATTCCGCCGCCGTTTGAATCACCGATGTTATAAATCTCCTTGACCTCATCTTTGAGGGAATCATAGAGACCTGTGTCAGGTCTGTTGCCGATTGAAACAACAACGGTATCCGCTTTAACAGAGCTTATCTTTCCGTCTTTAGATTTGTAAACTACCTCTGTTGCGGTAACTTTTTCAACTCTTGATTCGGCAATGAGCTTAACGCCGTTACC
Organism: Acutalibacteraceae bacterium; assembly: GCA_045634985.1. Classification (GTDB taxonomy): domain Bacteria; phylum Bacillota; class Clostridia; order Oscillospirales; family Acutalibacteraceae; genus CAG-177. Next base: position 14,716 of record JAZRBF010000008.1, read on the forward strand.
TTTAAGGTGACCGAGGAGAATGGTCTGTGCGGTTTTGCCTGTGTTACCTGCAAAAGTGTCGGTCATTTCGATAACAGTAACCTTTTTGCCCTGCTTTGCAAGGAATTCAGCAGTTTCGCATCCGATTGAACCGCCGCCGATAACAACAACATTCTTTCCGCTTGATGCACCGTTCAGGATATCAACAGCATTGATTGCTCTTTCACCGCCATCAACGGGGAGCTTGTTATTGATAACACCCGTTGCACAAACAACCGCATCGGGACTCAGTGCAAGAATATCTTCTTTTGTCATCTTTTTGCCTAGATGAACATTGACTCCGTGAAGTTCGAGCTGTCTTTCAAGATAGGGCTTCATAAGTCCGAGATGCTGCTTGAAAGGAGGCTTGCAGGCAAGATTCATCTGACCGCCGACCTCGTTTGCAGAGTCATAAATATCAACGGTATGACCTCTCATAGCGGCGATTCTTGCTGCTTCAACACCTGCTACACCTGCACCGATAACAACAACCTTTTTCTTTGTTTCAGCAGGAATTATTGTGTAATCATTATCTCCTCTCGCAAGAACGGCATTGCCCGAGCAAACGGCTCTTGCACCGTGCTGAAGCTGATGGTCAATGCAGTGACCGCAACCGATGCAAGGACGGATTTCGTATTCTCTGTCTTCGTCAATAAGATTAACAAGGTCGGGCTGAGCAAGAAGTCCGTGACCGATAAATATCAGATCACACTGACCCGATTTGAGAGCCTTTTCCGATGCAACGGGATTCTGTGCACGTCCGCCGCCGATAAGAGTTATTTTCTTTCCGCCTGCGGTGAGTGCAAGTCCGATTTTCATAACAAGACACAATGCAACAGCCATACAGTCGGAATATGCCGATTCAGGTTTCTGACTCTTACCTGCCTCACTCGACCAGATACCTGCAAGCACTTCAATTGCATCAACACCTGCTTTCTGCAATTCTTTGCAGTAGTAAAGACCGTCGAGCATTGAAATGCCGCCGTCTTTGCCCATTTCAATAACCGAAAGTTTAACGATAACAGCAAAATCTTCGCCGCAGAGTTCGCGTATTCTTTTGATTATGTTGAGGTGAAAACGGATTCTGTTTTCTTTGCATCCGCCGTATTCATCTGTGCGGATATTAGGGGTTTTTGAAAGAAACTGCTGACCGAGATAATAGCCGACAGCGTGAATCTCAACTCCGTCAAAGCCTGCTTTTTTAGCTCTCAAAGCCGCTTGTGCATATTTTTCTTCAATTGCTTTTATTTCATTGATTGTTAACTCTCTGGGTGTTTCATTAGCAAGACCCATCATATATGAATAAGGCATTGCAACCGCACTCGGTCCGACAGGCTGATCGCCTATAATTTTTCTTCTTGCACCTCTGCCCGTATGAGAAATCTGCAAAAACGCTTTAGAGCCGCCTTCGTGAATAACAGATGCCAGCTCGGTCATACCGGGAATATATTTATCATCGTCAATCACAAGCATACCGTTTGTGTTGAGACCGAGCGGAGAATCAACACAGGTAACTTCAACAATAATTGCACCGACTCCGCCTTTCGCTCTTTCTGCATAATGATTAAGCACAGCCTTGTTGACAAATCCGTTTTCCGCCTGGCTCATTCCCATTGCCGCCATAACGGTTTTGTTACGAAGTTCAACTTTTCCGATATATCCGGGAGATAAAAGATTGGAGTATTTTGCGTTCATATTAAAACCTCCGAGCGATTATTCTTCCGAAGAAATTATATCATACGAACCCTTCTATTACAACATCAGACGAGATATTTATACATTTATGAAAAATATTGAATAAATTTATTAAGCAAACGGTTTTCAATTTCAAATTAATGTCACAAAAAACAGAGAACCACCTCTTATCGGTGCTTATGTTTGCATCGATTGAGGTGGTTTTGTATGTTCGGGCTTTTCCTCTGCCGATTGAGTGGAATTTGAAGCTGTAAAGAGACCATTCCTATGCGGCGGAGAAAACTCACGCCGCTATTTTTTTATACCTTTCGCCGCCGATTATATCCATCATCACCTTGTAGGGTGAAAGTGTACCGTCGGCAACCATTGAGAATATTGCAGGTGTGCAACCTGAAACAAGAGCTACACCCTGCTCATTCTGCTTTACGGGCTGATGCATATTTCTGCTCTCAACATTCCAGAACACCACACGGGGCAGCTGATATCCGTTCTCTTCAAATATCTTTTTGGCATATTCGAAGTTTGTGAGGGATGCATCCTCCGTGCAATAATCAAACTCCATATCTGTAATAAAATACAGAGTTGAGGGCAGTTCGGATTGAGGCAGATTATTTTTGACAGCCGCATTGAGGATAAGTTCAAAAACTTTCTGAATATTGGTATTTGCAACTTCATTGAAGGTTTCACAATATTTTACCTTTTCAAAAAGGCTCTCGCCTTTAAGTTCAACAAGCTGAGGATTTTCAGAGAAAGTAATGAAATGATTTGCAAATGTACCTTTATTGTGCTCTGCAAAATAAATACCAAGTGACATTGCAACGGTAATGGGCATTACAGAGCCGTAGTTACTGTACATTGAACCTGAACCGTCGATAACTGCAAGAGCATTTTCACCGTTTGAGAAATCCTCAAGGTTATTCCACGCAGCCTCAATGCTTTCATCTTCAAGGATATCTTTACCGTAACCGTATGAGCAATAAGGTCTGATAAGTTCATAGGGCATAAGTGTTGAAGTATTCATTTTTGCTTCACCACATGCAACCTTACGAAGGTAATCATTATATCGGTCTGCATCATTGCGTTTGAATGCTTCACGATATTTAAACATTGCTTTCGAAGGTTGCTTTGAATAGTCGAAGGTATAATCTTTTTCACGAAGATTATTTTCGATAATTCTGATTTTTGCTCGGAGCATTGAAAGAGTTTTGCGGTATTCCTTATCGGTTGTGCCGAGCAATTTGATAAGGATTTTTGCGTTTTTAACGGTTTCTTTGTCCGATGCATTAACAGAGGGAAGCCACTTCGCAAGAAGCGAAATTTCTCCGCCTGTGTATGATGCATCAACATCCTTTACAAGCTGATTTCTGATAAATTCAACCATTGCAGACTGACAAGGTGTACCGATAAGCACAAGCAAATCGTCAAATCTGCCGTAATCTGCAACATAAGAAATATTCTTTTTTACGGATTCGGGATGATTAACCGCAAGCCATCTGAAAAGGGTGCGAAAAACGCGACGTTCACCAAGTCCGCCGCGTACATCTCTTGCAAAAAATAATATTTTCATTGCAATATCGGGGTTTTCTGTAAATGCCCTGACAAAGCGTGTTATTATTTCCTGCTCGGAATTGCTGCGGATTGCTCCTATTGTACCGAAAAGGTCAACGCATTCTGATCCGGTTGTGCGATATGTAGTCGCACCGTTTTCGGTATATGTTTTGTTTGCTTCGTTTTTAAGGTAATTCAACATTGAAAACCCCTCCTTGAAATATTTTTTGAAGCAAGGCGCAAAAAGTGATTTGATAAAGTTCAGGCTTTCGCCCTAGCTTATTCAGTGTCAAATTGCTGTCTGCGCCTTTGACAAGACACCATAATTTAATCCTGAATCAGTTTAGCAGACTGTTGGAGAATTGCTGTTGGTGTCTTTATTAAAGATTTACAAAGCACCGTTTACGGCAGGATACGAACCTGCTTACGGGGATTTTCAGTCCCCTGCTTTATCCAAATAAGCTACATATAGTTGCTGTTGGTGCTTTTATTCAAGATGCCTTGTGCTCTCTTAAACATGCAAAATTCGGCTGTACGTTAATAGGCTACAGTTGCCGTTACGCAGTCCCGAATTTTGATATACGGAACATCCGGTTTGCTGCAGGCATCTTATTATTAAGTTTGCAAGGCACAATAAGAATCGGGTGTGTTTTCCGTAGTAGCTTTTCAGCAAAAAGTTGCTGTTTGTGCCTTTAATTTCAAAAAAACAAAGCACCATATATGTGCACGAGGATTTTTAGTCCTCTTCACTCCAACAAAAAATTGCTGTTGGTGCTTTTATTCAAGATGCTTTTTGGCGTTGCCTGTGGCGGTCTGAAGTCCGTAACCTCAGCTCCCCGATTGCCAACGGGGAATTTTCATAGTTGCTGTGCAGGCATCTTTATTGATAAAATCAAGGCACAATATGTTGCACAGGATGTAAACGCGATAATAATACTCCAACTAAAGATTTGCTGTTTGTGCCTTTCACAATTGCGATTATACTTCCCGAAGTTTGGAAAATCACGGAAAAAAAGTTGCGAACTTGACCGCAATCAAGCCCGCAACAATTAAAATTGCATATTTTTTTGTGTTGTAAGTCTTTCAATTATCAGGTTTCTGAAGCATTGAGGCTCGGTAACTTCAACAAGAGGTCCGAATGACAAAACTCTTATCACAAGCTCCGTTTCATCCGATGAATCATAATATATTTTAACTCTGTACTTGTTATCAGGCAGCTTTTCCGCTTCCTTTCTGAAATGAGCAAAATGAAGCATAACTCTTTCAAGGGAGTTCCTTTCATCCGTCAGTTCAAGAATAAAATATGTTTCACCGTCAAGAGCAGTGCGAAGTTCATCTGCATAAGCATCGCCGATAACCGTGCAACGCTCAACACCTGAAAGATTAATAAACGTTCCTTTGCTGCAGTTTCGCAGAAGCACACGGAATTTATCGTCCTTTTCGGAATATTCAAGTTTGTAAGGATCGCCTTCCATAAGAATAAAATGACCCTTGTTGCCGTGATATCGGATTTTTAAACGCTTGTTATTTTTTATCGCCCAAAGAAAAACGCTAAAATTCTTGATATAGTGATAATCTTCAAAAGGGTCTCCATTGTTATACTTATCAAAAACAACGTAGTCATCGGGAGTAAAAAGCGGTTCAACATCAGCAAGAAAACTGAAATCGATGTCAAAAAGTTTAATCCTCGGGTCAATGCTGATTGCCTTTAACCATCTTTTCTGAAGAATCGTAAGCGGCATTGAAGGTTCATGCTTGATTTCTGTTGATAAATCAGAGTTAAGAATCTGCCATTTCCCGTTTTTCAAAGCAGGGATTACAGTCATAAAACTCTCTGCAAAGGCTTTTTCATTAACAATCTCATTCATTCTTTTTTCAGTAAGAGTGCCGTTGACGGCTTCGGAGAGTATTTTTGCAACAGCGTTGTAATAGTTGCCGTAAATCTCGTGAAAAAACATTATTCTTCACCTCCGATACCATACATACGATATAAATCCGTCATATCCATTCTGAAACGGTTTTCAACAATTTTGTTGGATATATCAAGAGATTTTATGCGGCAGATAAAAGTTCTTATCCACGGAAGCATTTCATTGGAATCGTAAACGTCAGCTGTAAACTTTGCGGTGTTTTCGTCAATCCGTTCAACTGTTCCGCAGCGTTTTTCTCGCATCAAACGTTTATAAATATGTTTTTCCCTATTTCCGATATGAACGGTGAATTCAACGTGTTCAAGATTGTTTTTGCCGTTATATCCGACACCCCACATATGCTTTTCAAGCTCCGAAAACATATCACGCAACTCATCGAAATTTTCACACTCGTCAAGTAATGTAACGTTATTGATGTTATCAAGCCTGAACATCTTGAAGTTACGGAATTTTTTTGAATATGCGGAGAGATATCTTCTGCCGCTTTGAACGCTGACAAAGATTTTCAAAGGTAAAACAGTTTCTTCTCTTTCATTGTCATATCGTCTGGAACTGTTAACAAAATTAACCCATCGTTTCTCTCTTATCGCAAAGAACAAATTACATAAAACTTCGCTTTCAAGGGCATGGGTTATGTAATGATGCTTAAATGAAAAATATTCGTTATTGCTGTCGGATTTATCGAGCATATAGCTTCCGATAACACCGCAAAGACCTGCTTCGGCAAAAAACTCAATTGCATTGTTACAGGCTGAAATATTTTCATCTGCAGAACGTGAATAATATGCCTTCTTTCCTTCTTTTCTGCAGTTAAGCAAACCGAGAGAAACATATTCTTTCAGCTTTTTTCTGACCGTTGACTCGTCGAACTCCAGCGGTTCTTCAAAACAAAGCAGATAATCGTCAATTTTTTTATTTATCTCCGCAAGAGTAAATTCATCATCGGGAGAATGAAGAATATCAAAAAGAATAAAATGCAGCGTAATATCGCCGTCGGTAAAACTTTTTGATTTAAAAACATTGTAGAGCGGGTTTCTGCTTGATGAACGGCTGTCTATGGAAAGGAAAACGTTTTTGCCGTTTTCTGTTTGACGGAATCCCATATAATCAGCGAGCCAACTTTCAATTCTGCGACGCTCATTATCATAAGAGCGAGCGCTCTTTTTATCGTATTCCTCTCTGCTTTTGAAACCGTAAACATAGAATTCTCTCATATAGTCACGGATTTTTTCAAAATTCTTTATCAGTTCCGAATATGCCATTCATCTCACCTCCGTATTTTTATCATTATAAAATTATATATTACTATACATAAGCGGATAACGCTTTTGATCTTTTTTCAAAAAATCATTAACAACATTTAATGTATGGAGCCACTCGGAGAAAACAAGGCGCTCATAAGCCGTATGTTCATCATAATAACCGATACTGAGATTCACTCCGCATATTTTCCCGCAAAGTGTAACAATATCCGTACGGGCTGCTCTGCCTGCGTCACTATAGCCTGTTTTGGTTTCTATAAAATCCCTGAATTCATCGGAGACCGGAAGATTGTAGAACTTATAATCGCTGCTGCCTCTTCTGTCAAATTGAATTATATAGGAATGATCATTTATTTCATCAAACAAATCAGGATAAGCGGAGCGAATATGGTTAGAACCGATCTGACCGTGTTCCTCTCCGTCAGCAATAAGCAAAGAGTGACCGCTATCCTTCAGAAGCCAAAGAATCGCGCAGCCCGCTCTGTCATCGGCACCAATACCACAATCAGAATTCGTTCCGCTGTAAACGCCATTTTCAAAAGTCAAAGACTGTGTGTATATTTCGCCTTGATTGTACCCGGAATCCCACACGGTGTCTGCGTGCGCCACCAGAACCACTCTGTCTTTTCTCGTTCCGGGGACATAAACAAAATTTCTTTTGCCGCCGTCAAAGCAACTGACAGCACCCGGCAACTTTGCAAATTCCATCAGAACCTCCGTTGATGTGCTTAAGGGGAATGAGCAAAAATGCTCCAATGTAATTTTAGCCACTTCTACAAATGACATATTATCACGTCCTTTCAAATGTATTTTACCACAAGTATATTAATTTTTAAATAACAAAAATATAACACAAGAAATATTTATTAATGATATGTATGCGGCAGAAAGCAACGACACTGCTCTGCTGACAGTCATCCTCGACATTCCTGAAAGATTCTCAGCCATAAAATCAATCCTTTTTTATTTTATGTACTGATTTTATCATCTTTGATGTCCCATAAAACTCCCTTCAATTATATTATTCTCACAAAAACAGAGAACCACCTCTTATCGGTGTTTACATCTGCATCGATTGAGGTGGTTTTGAATGTTCGGGCTTTTCCTCTGCCGATTGAGTGGAATTTGAAGCTATAAAGGAACCATTCCGTTTCTGTAGGTATCAATATAAAAAACCGCTTCATTATGCATAAGACACAGTGAAGCGGTTTTAAATTTATGTCTTTTTATTATAAAATCCGTTTGTGTCAATTTTCATGAGCTTTATTGCTTTATTGACAAGCGATGAAAAATCATTACGTGTAAGTTTCATTACGCCCTTGATAAAAGGCGAAACTTTTATGCCTGCCATTGCATTGACCGTTTCCAGATAAAAATCATCAGAGAAACGCGCATCTTTATCTTTCGGCACGCTGTCAGCCGTTTCAAACAGCCATTCAAGAAGCTTTGAACGCATATCGGCAATAACGGTTTGGTATTCGGGATTATCAATTTGGTTTGTTTCTTCGCCCTTTGACAAATCATAGAATTCATCGGTTTCGTAAAGGCGCATAACATATTTATAATCCTTGGTGCGGATCATAACCGCCTTGGTGTGCTGACCGTCATTTTTCTGCTGAATACCAATTCTCGGCGCATACTCATCGGCAACAACACCGAAATAGTTTTCGACCTCTTCGGTGCAATGGTATTCGTTCATCAGTCTGCCGCCCTCTGAACAAACAAAATCACGCACCGATACTGTTTTATCGGCAATTGTTTCAACAAGAGAACGACCGAAATGGGTATATGATGCATCGGTTTTCGTTATATCAAGAACAGTTGCGAAAAAGTCAATCAGCTCAACAGGATTATCGTTTATGCCGCTGTCAGTCTGCATATATTTCGGCAGTTTTACGATAAGCGGAACATTCACAAGGCAGTCATCAAACAGATTCTGTGCCTTTTCGGGAATGCCGTAATCGGCGGTGAAATCACCGTGGTCGGAGAAAAAGAAGATTGCGGCATTGTCATATCTGCCCGTATCTTTGAGAGCCTGAATAATTCTGCCCGTCAGCTCGTCAACCCTTGCACATTGGGCAAGATAAGTTTTTCGGAGTGCGGTTATGTTATCGGTATCCCAACCGGCAATTCCGAGTGCATCGCAAAGTTCATACTGCATTGACGGTTTTTTATCCTCGGGTTTTGACGGTGCTTTTGCAGGCGGAATTTTTGATTCATCAATCAAATCAAGAAATCTTTTTTCAGCGTGATACGGCGGATGCGGATTGTTAAGACCGAGAAAAGCAAAAATCGGTTCATTCGGTTTCGCTTTTCTGATTAAATCTTCACAGCCTTTTGCCCATACCCAATCGTTATCATGGCACATACCGTCAGCTTCAACGTTGGTTATTTCACCTCTGTAAAAACTGAGATATCTTTTATCTCCCTTTTCGCCTCTGCCTTCATCTTTCGGTTTTTTACCGCATTTGTTAAATATTTCGTCAGTACATTCTTTCAGCCATTTTGATTGCTGACCGGCAAGACAATCTCCTCTGCCACTTGTCCAGACATAATATCCTGAATTTTTAAAAATACGGTAAAGATTATCTTCGCCCTGACGGAGAAGGTAGCTCATTGTACGGTGTCCGTTTGTGTGCGGATATGTACCCGTCATAAACGAACATCTTGACGGCACACATACGGGATTCTGACAGAAAGCGTTGCTGAAGCTGACACCCTCATCGGCAAGAGTATCAAGATTCGGGGTGTATGAAGCAAGGTTGCCGAGATGATGCAGAGAATCCGCCCTCATCTGGTCAGGGTTGATTACTATAATATCGGGTCTGCGGTTCATATTTTCACTCCCTTTTTCTTTGCCTGTTCTTCCATTTTGCGTGTGTATTCAGCCTCGTTGTGCAATTCTTTTTCAGCTTTTATTCTTGCCTTTTCTTTTTGTTTTCTGAACTTTTTCATATATTTATCAAGTTCAGCCTCATAATTAAGTTTACTGTTCTTTGCACATTTTTCTTTGAGTTCGGTTTTGAATGATTCGATTGCCTTGGCGTCAAGCTCTTCCTGAATGATTCTTGCTTTTTCTGCAGGCTCAACCCATTCTTCGCTGTTTGCTTTGCATTTGTCAATCTGTCTCTGACGGATAATCTTCTGAATTGCAGGGAGTTTTAGTTCGATGTCAAGGAACCTGAGAAGAATTGCAAGACCTGCGTGAATGAATATATTTATTCCGACAAATGCCCAGACGATTGCTGATATAATATTGTCAGGCTGAGTTGTTATGCAGTTGCCTGCCGCATCAAATTCAGGCTGAATGTATCCTCTGATAAGAAGATTGAAAATACTGATGCTTAAGCCGACAGCAATGGTGTTCATCGAATTGATAACGCTCGTTGCAACACCGTCACAGCGGAAGCCGTGTTTATACTCAATCTCATCAAATACGCCTGCCATAAGTGCAGGGAAAACGTATGCTGCAGGAACGATACCCATATTCATAATGAACTGACCGATAAGCACCGTAACAAGATTATCGGGTGCAACAAAAGTAATGATATCACCGATTACACAGAGAATGAATCCCGTTGCGGTAACTGTCTTTTTGCCGAACTTCTTTGATAAGGGCCATACAAGGAAAATGCCGATGCCCATTGGCAGACCACCAATAACATTGAGAAGTGTCTGTGTTATACCGTCGGCGTATGTGCTGCCCAATACCCAGTTTGCATAGTAGGTCATGGCATTCGAGCGTGTAAGCTGACCTACCCAATAGAAAAGCCAGAAAGCAACGAGAATCCACCAGTTTTTGTTTTGCATACAGGCCTTGATTTTTTCTTTAAAGGCTATGTTATCCTCTGACGCTTTTTCAGGGTTTTCAAGAGTTACACGCTCTTTGGTGAAATAATATTCGAGGAGCATAACGGGCAGCATTATTATTGCCGCAATGCTCATAAACGTTACCCACGCATCGATATCGCCTTTGATTTTCGGAAGCACAAGCATCGGAAAAAGAAGAGCAACAAGTATGCCCGTTATTGCAATATTCGCAACGTTATTAAAAACTGCAAGCTGACTTCTCTGCATATCATTTCTTGTTGAAAGCGGAACCATCATCATATGGGTTATGTTATACATCGTGAACGCAAAACAATAGTAGAGATTGTATGTAAAAATGATGTAAATAGCTTTAACTGTTGTTGATGCGTGAGTGGGAACAAAATACAAAAGAACTCCGCACAAAACTACAAGCGGAACAGAAAGCAGAAGCCACGGTCTTGCTTTACCTTGAGCAGTTTTCGTTTTGTCAATAATCGCACCCATTATCAGGTTTGTTATCGCATCGAGAATTTTTGAAAGCACAGGAAAGACGACAAGGAACATTCCGCCCCATACACCGCTCATACCAAGCTCATCGGTATAGAAAACATTGAGAAATCCCTGCGCAAGAAGTGCATTCACGAGCAAAGCACCTGCAGGTCCGATAAGATAACCGAGAAACTTTTCTTTTGCAGTGGTGTTATAGCTCTGAATTTTTGAATCAAACAACTTTGAAGATAAAATTTTCATTTATATTACCTCCGTTGACAAATTTATCCGATTAAATTATACTACTGAATACAAAGATAATCAACAGACTGTTCGATAAGTAACTGCTTGTTATCGAACAAATATAAGAGGAAGTGTTCGTTAAATGGACATAAGAATAAAAAGAACAAAACAGATGCTTGAAAACGCGCTTTTTGAGCTGATGAAAGATAAACCCGTTGAAAAGATTACTCCGACAGAGCTTTGCAGAAAAGCAACGGTCAACAGAAACACGTTTTATTCTCATTATTCAAGTGTTACCGAGCTTTATGAAAGCATTGAAAAAAACCTGATAAATTCGGTTGACGAATCGCTCAACGAAAGCAACACAACGGTTGAGGCAATAACTGTTGTCTGCCGTATGCTCAAAGCAAATCAGACTCTTTCAAACATCATTTTTTCTAAACGCCTGAGTTCAAAAATAATGAACCGTGTTTTTGTTATGACAAACAGATTCAATATGAACAAAATGAAATCCGGGAGCAACAATCTCTCGGATAATTACAAACAGATGGTTTCGGCTTATACGATTATGGGTAGTGCCGCCGCACTTGAATGCTGGGTCAGAAACGGTATGAAAGAAGAACCCGAAGAAATAGCAGAGTTTATTTATAACATCTCAAAAAACGGCTCCTCTGTTGTGACAAAATAAAATTATCAGGATGGCAATTATATGAAAGACCGAAATTACTTTTTGAGCAAAGCACAGGAGAATTACCCTGAGCTTATTTATTCCGTTCTTACTCCTGATATAACCGAATTCAATGCCGTCAGCGGTGACAGCATTATTCTTGACCTCGGTAAGCACGCTGTCGGTCATTTTTCTTTTTCTTTTGACAGAGTTGACATTTTCGTTGATGCCCCCGTTCGGTTGATTATTAAATTCGGTGAGGATATGAGAGAAATCAACGACGATTTTTCTCAATACAAAGGCACGCTTTCAAAAACATGGTTACAAGAAGAGATTCTGAACATTGACTTTCCGCAGAGAATCACCATGCCTCGCAGATATGCTTGCAGATACATAAAAATAACGGTAGAAAAAGCATACAGACCTATTAAACTTTTTTGTTTTTCTTTCCGTGCTTCAACGAGTGCGGATGTTTCTGCTCTGAAACCTGCAGAAACAAAAGACAGCTTACTTCATAAAATTGATGCTGTCGCAACCAACACTCTCAAGGAATGTATGCAGACATTTTTTGAAGACGGTCCAAAGCGTGACCGCCGACTCTGGATTGGCGACCTTCGCCTTGAGGCGTTGGCGAATTATTATACATTCAACAATCTTGAAATCGTAAAAAGATGCCTGTATCTTTTTGCCGCAGGAGATTATAACAATCTCGGTTTTCTGCCTTCATATATTTACGAAACACCTTATTATCATTCGGGTGAAGCACATATTGCAGACTATGCACTTTTATATGTTGTTTCCGTTTGTGATTATTATGAACATACCGCAGACATCAGCGTTATAAATGACCTTTTGGATATCTGCAAATCACAGCTCGACAGTTTTGAAGCATTACTTGATGAAAATATGATTGTTACAAATCAGGACGGTTGGTTTGCATTTGTTGATTGGTGTCCCGGACTTGAAAAACTGACGGCTTTGCAAGGTGTATATCTTTATACCCTTGAACGCTTTTCAGAACTGCTGAAGGAAACAGATGATGAAGATTACGAAAAATATTCATCACTTCTCTCGCAGGTTCGTTCCGCCTGTCAAAAACATCTTTTTGATGAAAAAGAAAACGCATTTGTAAATACTACGGATAACAAGCAGTTCAGCGTTCATTCGCAGGTGTGGATGATATTGGGCGGTGTGATTGACGGTGAAAAAGCCGCAAAAATTCTTTCGGATTGTCTTAATGATAAATCCGCAAAGCAGCCCTGCACACCTTATATGCACCACTATGTTGTTGAGGCAATGATTAAACTCGGGATGAAGGATGTTGCAACAGATTATCTGAAAAATCTCTGGGGCGGAATGGTAAAGCTCGGCGCAGACACATTCTGGGAAGCATATGTACCCGACAACCTTGATTTTTCACCGTATGAAGACAGAATGATAAACAGCCTTTGCCACGCGTGGAGCTGTACACCGTCCTATTTCATAAGAAAATACGGATTATAAGTCAGAAAACCAACAAAATTTGTGAAGGTGATTTTATGAGTAAGGCAAAATATGTAGATACAATGATCGGTACCGTCGCAGACGGTCAGGCAGAAAGTTATCACGGCGGCGGTAAAACATATCCCGGAGCTGCTGTTCCCGGCGGCATGGTTCAGCTTTCACCCGATACGGTAACGGGCGGTGACAACGGTAACGGCTACAACTACTGCGATAACACAATAGAAGGCTTCAGCTTCAACCATATGAGCGGCATAGGCTGGTACGGTGATTTGGGAAATATTCAGATTATGCCTGTAACGGGCGAAACTGATTTAAGAAGCGGCAGTAACAGTCACGTTGAATTTAAAAATGGTAAAAAAGGCTGGAAATCCGAGTTTTCTCATGATAATGAAAAAACGGAGGCAGGATATTACTCCGTAAAATTAGACCGTTACAATATTTTAGCGGAAGCAACAGCAAATATTCACAGCGGAATATTGAGATTTACATATCCGCAAAATGAAAACGCAAAAATCATAATGAATTTTTCCCGCAGAATCGGCGGTAAAGCAGATTTTGAAGAAATCAGAATCGTTGACAAAAATACTGTTGAAGGTAAGATAATATGCACACCAAAGGGCGGCGGTTTCGGTCACGGCGATGCAGGGATTTCTTACGATTTGTATTTTACCTGCGAGTTTTCCGAAGTGCCTGCAAAAATGCAATTCTTTTCAGATGAAGAATTACAGAGAGAAGGAATAAAAGAATTTTGCCACGAAGATGTCGGACTTCTTCTGGAATTCGGTAAAAATCTTACGAATCCGCTTAAAATAAAATGCGGTATTTCCTACACAAGCCTTGACGGTGCACAAATGAATTTAAAGGCTGAAATTCCCGACTTTGATTTTGATACCCAAAGAAAAAGCGCTTATTCTTTATGGGAACAAGCCTTTGACATTGCAGATGTTGACGGCAGTAACGAAACAGATTTAAAGCTTTTTTACACCTGCCTTTATCACACGCTTTTAGACCCGAGAGTTTCCGCTGATGTTGACGGCAGCTTTTCTTTGGACGGAAAAACGCTGAAAGATGACAGTTACATTCACCGTACGGTATTCAGCGGCTGGGATGTTTACAGAAGCGAATTTCCTCTTCTTGCAATTATCCGCCCCGATATCGTTAACGATGAGGTCAGTTCACTTTTAAAAATTGCGGAAACCAAAAACACATCATTTCCTCAATGGGAGCTTTTGGGTATTGACACACATTCAATGGTCGGAGACCCCGGACTTCTTATTGTTGCCGATGCATATCTCAAAAAAATCAGGAATTACGACACGGAAAAAGCATACAAAATCGGTCTTGCTTCAAGCAAGTGTGAAACAGAGTTATCCGGTAAGACGTTTCATTCCGTAAGACACGCTTGCGAACGGTATCTGAAAGATGCTTTTGTACCCGAAAAGCTGAGCGATACCTTAGAATTTTTGCTTGCGGATTACACAATGTATCTTTTCGCAAAAGAAAAGGGTGATAAAGAAAACGAAGAATTCTTTTTGAACCGTGTAAAAAAATACAGGGATAACTTCGATGAAAAGCTCGGTTTTCTCGCACCGAGAAAAGAAAACGGCGAATTTGTGTTTGAAGAAAATGAATATGACGACGACGGATGTGTTGAAAGCAACATTTTTCAGCAGTCATGGTTTGTGCCTTACGATGTTATCGGTTTAAGCAAGCTTTTCGGTGAGGAAAGAACAATTGAGCTTCTGGAAAGATTTTTTAATAACGCTGATTTTTCAAAGCTCTGGAATGAAGATTATAACCACTCGAATGAGCCTTGCCATAACATCACTCATTATTTCAGTATTCTGGGTCTTCCGCACCGTACACAATACTGGACCCGTAAAGTTCAGAAAGAAGCGTACAGAACAGGTGCATACGGCTTCTGCGGTAATGAGGATGTAGGTCAGCTTTCCGCGTGGTATGTTCTTTCAAGCCTTGGATTTGCACAGGTATGCGTCGGACAACAGGATTATTATATCAATACTCCCTTGTTTAAAAAAGCAACCGTTAAACTAAATAAAATTTATCATTCATGTGTAAACTCCGATACTCTTACCGTCGTTTGTGACAAAGACCCTCTTGAATACCCTTATATCAAAAAAGCCGAGTTCAACGGAAATCTGATAAAGAGACCGTATTTGTCATATTTCGAAATCACATCCGGCGGAACTTTAAAGTTTGAGCTTTCAAAAGAACCTGTTACGGATTGTTTTTAACAAGTAAAAATTTGCAGAGAATAAAAGACAAACAATGCAGGTGTTTTATGAGAAAAGAAATTGATATTAGGAAAATAAGAATTTGAAAGGAAGATTCGATGCTTCTGAAAATAGTTTCTTTTATTGCTTCAATATTGTTGTTATTTACTTCATCGACAACACTACCCGCAGAATCAGATGTGCTTGTTGAAGAACTCGTCAATTTAAGTGAAA
>JAZRBF010000009.1:0-59129 GCA_045634985.1 Acutalibacteraceae bacterium
GAGCTTGACAGAGTTCTCGGCGGCGGAATCGTTAAAGGCTCGCTTATTCTTCTCAGTGGTGATCCGGGTATCGGTAAATCGACAATTCTTCTTCAGATTTGTGAGTATCTGGGCAAGAATTTGCGTGTATTATATGTTTCCGGTGAAGAATCAGCCCGTCAGATAAAACTTCGCGCCAAAAGACTTGGCGTAAGCACCGATAATCTTTTTATAATGTGTCAGACCGATGTTCAGAGCATCATTGAATACATTAAATCAGATAAACCTGACCTTGTTATCGTTGATTCAATTCAGACAATGAGTGTGTCTGAAATTTCGTCTTCTCCCGGCAGTGTAACCCAGGTCAGAGAATCGACCAATATGTATATGCATTGCGCAAAAGACCTCGGAATTCCTACGATAATTGTTGGTCACGTTAATAAAGACGGCAACATTGCAGGACCGAAGGTACTCGAGCATGTTGTTGACTGCGTTCTTTATTTTGAGGGTGAACGCCATCTTTCATACAGAATATTAAGAGCTGTTAAAAACAGATACGGCTCAACAAATGAAATCGGTGTTTTTGAAATGATGGACAAAGGTCTTGTTGAAGTACCAAATCCTTCATTGATGCTTATATCAGGTAAACCCAAGAACACTGCAGGAACTTGTATTGCTTGTGTTATGGAAGGAAGCAGACCTATTCTTGCTGAAGTACAGGCTCTTGTTGTTGCAACTAACTACGGCAACGCAAGACGAATGGCAACGGGTTTTGATTATAACAGAATGTCAATGCTTCTTGCTGTTCTGGAAAAACGATCAGGCTTCTTTATGAACAGTTGCGATGCATATGTCAATGTTGTCGGCGGTTTAAGGCTTGATGAACCTGCAACAGATCTATCAGTTGCTCTTGCAATGATATCAAGTTTCAAGGATACACCCATCAGAGATGATACTCTTGTAATCGGTGAAATTGGCCTTGGCGGCGAGCTTCGCTCTGTTTCGAACTGCGAACAAAGAATCAGAGAAGCAGAAAGACTTGGTTTCAACCGATGCATTATACCAAAACATAATTTTAAGACATTGTCTGATGGATTCAAAGGAAACATCGAAATAGTCGGCGCAAACAATGTAAACGAAGCCTTTGAGGCTGCAATTTAATATGTATATAAGAAATCCTAATTTACCGACAGGGGAGGTGTCAACAGTTGCAATCAGCTGCGAAGCACAAAAAGCAATTGTGACCCTCAATTCCCTCGGTATTGAAACATTAATTATAAATAAGAATCCGTTATTACCAGATCCTGTTTGCAGTCACGCAGATTTACAGCTTTTACATTTATGCGAAAACAGAATATTGATTTCCGACGAACATTTGTGCGCAGGGGATTTAAAAAAAGATTTTTTAATCAAGGTAGCCGAGGGATTAACCGGAAATGAATATCCTGAGGATGTTCGACTCAACTGTAAGATAATCGGCAACAATATATTCCTTAACAAAAAGACGATAACAAGAGATATCCTGGAATATGCTGATAAAGCAAATCTTAATATAATCAATGTTAACCAAGGATATACAGGTTGTTCAATATGTGTTGTAAACGAATCAGCGATTATTACAGATGATGAATCAATCTACAGAGCCGCTCAGAATTTTCTGAACGATGTCTTGTTCGTTTCAAAAGGCTCCATTCGATTGTACGGATACGATTATGGATTCATTGGAGGCTGTTGCGGTAAAATTGCGGAAAATAAACTTGCAGTTAACGGCAGAATAGAATCTCACGCAGATAAATATATGATAACAGATTTCTTATCAAAACATAACATTGAAATAATAGAACTGACGGACGAGCCATTAACAGATATCGGCGGCATATTACCGCTAAAGCAACAAACCATAAAATACCCGATATTATAGAACATTATTATAAAAGTATTAATTATATAGTATTTGATTCAATAATAATTCTGTATTTTTATCGAAAACAACTCCCCTCTATTACACAAAACATTTATTTTGTATAATTACTGATTAATAATTAAGCAACTTGAACAAATCACCTGCTATCTGCTCAAAGACATCAGAACGGATAACATCAGACTGAATTTCAATAAGATCATCCAGAGAAATATCCTTTGACCATTTTAATCGATCAAGGGATATTTTCTTTTTTTCCTTAAGACGGTCAGCATTAAACATCAAATACTGATAAATCAGACAAATTTTATTTTGACACATAATGCCTCCTATCACGAAAGAACATTCTATCAGCAGGAATATTAAATGAATCAGAAACATTTTTTATAAATGTTAGACACTCTTCGACCGTATCAAAAGAATTTAAAATAACATTATTTTTACATGCAATTACAATATATTGTTTATCAAAAATTTTATCAATATAATCTGACATTATAAATCATCTCCCATAAAACCATTTTCAATAACTTCACCTGTAGCCTTATCAAACTTTACAATCTTGTGACGATTAGACTTGATATAAGTAGTTACAATATATGTTGCAGAATCACACAAAAGATAAAACCATTCAGGCTCATTATGACGACAGTAGCGGCAGAAAGTCTGATATTCAACAATATTATGATCATCAATGAAATCGAGCATCTCACCGATTATATCATAACGAGCAACTGAAGTAGGTTTAAGATAATCAGCAACATCAACACCACCATGACCAATTACATCAGATATTTTATACTGTTGTTTTTCAGGATTGTCGATATGAGCCATATAACGAATCATTGAACGAATAGAAGCTACCTTCTGTGGAATCGGAGCATTAAGATCATCAGTAATTTCTTTTATCTGCTCAAATGATTTATTTCCTTCAAACAACAACGCAATATGCCAATGAGGTTTTTTTTGAGTACCGTCACCGTTTAAATCTGCATCATGTAACGGACTCTCAACCCACTGAATATGCATATCATCAAGATAGGTACGCCACTGTTCAGGAGCAGAATCAGGATACAGGACAAAAGTCCAGTTTCGAGTTCTATCATCGCGTTTTTTTGCAGGCATAGTTAACCTCCAGAAGAATTAATGGACAATGGACACCAACGGGGGTGTCGTAGTACCCCCGTTAAGCAGCCAATTTACCTGCTGCTTGTCCGAATTTCTACAATGGCTCATGGGCGTTGCCCTCAAACCTATTTTATATTTTTTTCACTTTGTGATATGTTAGGTAGCTACAAATTAACAGAAAATGCAGGGATTTCGTCTGATAAGATAGTATCAGAATCCTGATCACCGTCAGCATAATCAAAGAAATCAAGAATCTCAGTAGGCTCTTCTCCCCTATCCTGTTCTAAATCTGATGCAGAGAATGAAAAGGTATCAGCCTTGATTATATCGGCAGGTGGAAGAACAGAAGAATCACCCCAAAATACAGACTTAAATTCAGAACGAGTCTCAAGCGGACCTTCTTCAAAAGAATCGAATTTACTGTAATACAATCTACGGAAACACAACATAGAATTACGAGCAAAGAAAAGCTCAAGAAGATTGCAAAAACGGTAGCCCATTACAAGGTCAGATGTCAACTCATTAATAGCAATAGTACGGTATATCCTACGAGCTATAGAGAATTCACATACAAGAGGTACAACAGATTTTGATATATACCAGAGGTCCTGAGTAAGAGCTCGAATCTTAATATCAATCTTATCGTAAGCCTGAGTAAGATATATTATATCATTACCCAAATGACGATGATAGACGAAGAAATCACGAATTCGTGGATCGAATTTCTTAAAATCTCTGTTATCAGCATCGAGTATAAGCTCATCGAAAATTAATAGAGAATTATAGAATTTATATTTAGCTAAATCCTTAAAATCAACCTTCTCACAACCTTCGCATTCGAAATTAGTATAGATATGATCATAACGCTTAGCCTTCTTGAAGAGTAAATATAGTTTAGATTTAGTTTGATTTTTAACAGCGCGTGAAGCTATCATAGTAGCCATAGTAGTTTTTCCGCATCCGGGAACACCAAACAAACCAGTAATCATATATCAACACCTCCAAATATTAATTTTTGAAGAAGCAAAGAGATACCAAGAGCAACAAAAGATAAAAGAACAGGTTGAAAAGAAGGGAATTCGATAAAATAATCAACCAAAGAAATAGGATCAAGATACATAAATAATCACCTTATTTAAGAATGCCCCTGCAGGCGCGCAGGGGCATTCAGAATGAGAAAAGGTCATCAGCGACCAATGAGACGAGAAGCAAGACCGATTGCGGCACCTGCAACCATAAGACCGATAGGAATGAGCATAATACCGTTACCTTCAGCCATCATAGTCGAAACAACATCACCCATTGCGCCGAACATATCAGTTGCAATAGTCATTACAGAAGTCATCAATACACATCCTTTCTAAAATAATCAATATATATAAATTGCAATTTATTTCTTTTTCTTAAACCACGAAAGCACCGCAGAAAATAAGTAGTGAAAGCTATCAGAGATAACACTATAAATAATAAAGAGAGTTACTGCAGTAAGAAGAGGGTTATCAAAATCAAGATTATCATTTATAAAATCAATCAAGTTCATTTGTTATTTTGCCTCCTGAATGAAGATAAGCAGATGAATAAAACACCAGCAAGACCCAAAATAAGGAAGTTCTTGCAAACATCATAAAAATAATACTGACTATACAAACTACTGGTAAAGCCGAGACTATCAATATTGCTAACTACCATATGATTACAGTTAAGACTAAAAGAATCAGAGCTACCGTACTGATAGTTATAGTCGACAATCAGAGCTTGAGGATCTGAACAGGAAGATATTATATAATTAACTCCTTCTGCTGCAGAAACAACAGAATCAGATAAAACAAGCTCATCAGACCAGACAATACAATAGGAATAATCAGCGACCTGATAACATACATAATCAGAGTTAACGAAATCTGAATAACTCATAGCATAATTAATAAGATTCGAAACTTGAGATGATGTCGGATATAAATCCGAATAAGTAGAATCAGAGAACGCGAAACAATTGATACTTAACGAGAAAATAAGACAGAATGTAATAATAAAAATAAGTAATTTTTTCATCGCTTCCCTCCCCTTTCATTGCGACCTGATACAGATCGAGACGGTAACAGGGTTAGAATCAGAGGAAGAACGATTGAAATTATAAATACAGTAATAAAGAAATCTAATAGAGAAATGCCATAAAGAGAAATAGAATCGAGAAAATCAAAACAACTGGATATTGACGAAAATAAACCAGAAAGAAATGATTCGATAGGAGCAGTTATATCAATCACTTTTCTGACCTCCTGAAGTTCTGCCAAGAATCATATATAGAATAGAAACTAAGATAGTAATAGTTCCGAATGTGCGTATAACAGGCGGTAATGAATTAACAAGATTAGTTGCAGTATCAGATGCATACTGAAGATATTCATATAGCTCTGACAAAGAAGAAACAACCGAATCAAAGAAGCTGACGCCAGTTTCAACTATTCCTGTAATCCAATCAATAAAATTTTTGAAGAATTCCAAAAAATCACCTACCCAGGATAAGAGCTAAGAGACCAAGACCTAAGACGGTAACGATAAGACCGATGATTTTAGGATGCAGATTAAAGACGCGGTCTACAATACCGAATATAGAATTCATTGCATCAGAAGGAAGCTCAGGTGAGAGAGCATCTGATACATCCACTTCAGAGTTGTCAATAAGACCATGTTCTTTGGAAACAAGCTCATCTACATTGCTACCGTTGTGCTCGGGGAACCTGACATCAGAGTAAGCTTCGAGATTTGAAAGAATAGCATTCAGAGTATCGAAAATTTCATATAACTTAGAATTAGAGTCAAGATCAACGAGCCACATTTCATAAAGAAAACCTTTTAGTTCTATTAATTGAGTATTAATAGAGTCAAGCCAATCGGACAACTCAGAGATACCAGTATAAACAGTACCTAACCTATCATTAATATCATCAAGCCATTCATCAAGATTATCAGTATTAGATGAGATTTTCTCAATTTCAGCTAACATCGAGGAGCCTAAAGAATATAACTCAGGAAGCTTAGCAGATAGAAGATCATATATAGAATCTGAAGTACCACTTATATCATATAAATCCATAATAATAGAGGAAAGCTGAGAAGTATAATCAGAATCCCCAAGAAGAACAGACAACGATTCAAGAGAGCTTACAATATCAGTTAATTGGTCATATATTTTAGCATCAGCGGAATAAAGAACGCTAAATTCACTATTAGTATA
The DNA here is from genome assembly GCA_045634985.1 of Acutalibacteraceae bacterium. Lineage (GTDB taxonomy): Bacteria > Bacillota > Clostridia > Oscillospirales > Acutalibacteraceae > CAG-177. Next base: position 6,267 of record JAZRBF010000009.1, read on the forward strand.
ATTTTCAGAGTTTAGAATATGAAAATCTCCATAATACTGAACACCCCGAAGATAATAACCAGTCTGAACAAGAGATATTTCTGCAGTAGGAGTTAAGTCGGAAAGCGCCACAGTAGAATATGAATAAGAAGAAGAAGAACAACTTGTGATAGTATAAGAAGTCATAGTGCTAGGATAAATAGAACGAGAAAAGGTAAGATTAAGTCCATAAGAAGAACGAGAAGCAATAACATAGGGAACAGGAGCATCTATAGAATTCTCATCTTGGAGAATTATCCTAGGCTGAAAAGTATAAGAAAAAACGGTTACAAAGGTATCATTTGATGTTGAGGACTTCCAGAGCAACTCAATGTAACCAGAATTAGTGGTAACGGTTGGTTGATTGAAGGGCATTTTATAAGTAGGTATAACACTATCAGCAAAAGCGGAAATCGGCAGCATTGAAGTAAGAATGACCAAAACGCAAAGTGAGCAAAAGAAAATCTTGGATACCTTATTCAATACTACCGACCACCTTTAAAAATTATTTATGAGGGCTAAGATCCTGCAAATAATATCTACCTTTGTAAGAATTAACATCAACATCATAATGAGAGTTAATGGTAAGATCAGGGAGATTATCAATAGCCTCATCATAAATGCGAGCAGAAAAACAGACATTACCTGTTACACCATTCTCACTAAGAGAAGGCTTTCGAACGAAGAACAGAGTACAACATTTATACTCTTTACGCGATTCCTTATCAATACCAGAAGTGGACTGATAACCTACAAGCTGACAAATCATTTTAATCACCTCACTTAAATATATTTAACTCTTTTCAGAGTCAGCATATGTAATCACAAGTGACTACAAGCATATTGTAGCAACATCTGTTTACTTTGTCAACACATTTATTTACTTTGTGATAAAATTTTTATGAGGTGAGCAAAAATGGAATACTATGAAAGAATGAAAATAATAAGACAAGGAAAAGATGTAACACAAGAAGAAATAGGTAAGGCATTAGGAATATCAAAACAACAATACGGTAAATATGAAAACGGACAACATCTAATACCAGTAACATACTTAACAAAATTCTGTAAATACTTAAATATATCAGCTGATTATATATTAGGATTACCGAAACATTTACAATATCCACCATTTGAATAAAATAATCCCCCGCCGAAGCGAGGGATAAAATCAATTGCAGGTATGGTAATATTCCTGATTAAGTTCGTTATAATCGTGTTCAAGCTGATTATATGAAATAACTAAATTTGAATGCGCTTCCTGAAGAGCAAAGTAATCAGGAATAAGATCATCAAGCTTCTTTTTATAATGTTTAGAATCAATCAGTTTTTCAAGTCCAGTACAAATTAAATAGTAAAGAAGACAGAAAACAAAAACAAGAAGAACAAAAAGAATTAAGTAAAACAAGAAAAAAGATGCGCAAGAAGAACACTCGCGTAAGTGCTGATAAAAAATAGCAAAAAGATCAGAACAAAAACCAGAATCAGATAAAATATTAACTCCTTGAAATTCCATTTTAAAAAACTCCTTGACAAAAAATAATTTTACTATTACATTTATTTTGTATAATTGCTGATTAAATTTTGGGCAACATTAACAAATACAGAATTTTCAAAGGAGTTGAAAAAATGCGTCGTGAAGAAATTGCTACTCTCCCTTCAATTGTAATACGATATCTTGATTACCTATCTGCAATCAAGAGTAAATCTGAATTAACTGTTCTTGAATACGCATCGGACTTAAGAATGTTTTTCAGATATCTTAAACAATCAAGAGGTCTTGTTGAAAAAAATATTCCTATTGAGGATATTGGTATCTCAGACCTTACTGACGAATTCATTTTTAATATTACTCTCAATGATGCTTATGCGTTTCTCGCCTACTGCAGAAATGTAAGAAAAAACAGCAACAATGCACGCGCTCGAAAAGCTGTTGCAATCAAGAGATTTTACCGTTTTCTTGAAGTGAATAATTATATCGAAAAAAGTCCCGTTATGCATCTTGAATCACCGCAGACTAAACGAGCTTTACCCAAGTATCTTACACTTGAACAAAGCATAGCTCTGCTGGAAAGTGTTGACGGTAAATTTAAAGAGCGTGATTATTGCATTCTGACTCTTTTTCTTAATTGCGGTTTGCGTCTTTCAGAGCTTGTAGGAATTAATTTATCACATATTAAAGATGATAATACTTTACGAGTGCTTGGTAAAGGCAACAAGGAAAGAACTGTTTATCTTAATAACGCTTGTCTTGAAGCTATTTCTGATTATTTAAGAGTTCGACCTGCTGACGGACTCAAGGACAGAGATGCACTTTTCATCAGCAATCAAAAAAACAGAATCAGCAGACAGTCTGTTCAGAAAATCGTTGAAGGATGCCTTGAAAGAAGCGGTCTTGCCGGAATGGGATTTTCAACGCATAAGCTTCGTCATACTGCTGCCACTCTTATGTATCAATATGGCGATGTTGACCCTCTTCAGCTCAAGGAAATTCTTGGCCACGAAAATCTTTCAACTACTGAGATTTATACACATGTATTTTCAGAGCAGCTTCGCGAAGCTGTTGACTCCAATCCTCTTAACAAGGTATCAAAAAAGAAAAAATCCTGAAAACAATTCAACACTTAACGCATCAATCAGCGATGAAACAACAACGATTATAGAAAATATAAATTGTCTGACCAGAAATAATTTTGTTTCATCTTTTTCAAAGTGACCTTTTCCTGTTATTGCTTTAAGATAAGCATTACGAGAATAGTCGCAGGACTCGTTGAATATTATTATCATCGCAACCATACATATTACAGCTGACGGATAAATCATCAACAAGCTGTATCCAAGTCCCATAAATTTATATTCAAGATACAAATATCCGCTGACAGCGCCGATTGCCGCACCTCTGATAAACGGTAACAGCAAAATCAGCGGATAACCTATTAAAGAAAAAGCGAAAAAGACTGACAGTGAAACAAACACTATATTAACAAGAATAGAATTAAAAAAATTATCAGAGACCCCCTGCCCTGCTCTTTGCATTGCAAAATTACTGATTATATATTTGATTCTTTCAATCATTTCACCGTTGTTTTTAATAGCTGATGCGCCAACAATTATTCCTACAGAGAACAATGCTACAAGGATAAAAATCCTTGAGTTTTCGATTATTTCTTTAAAAACTTTTCCATTATATACCTTATAGTTATATTTTGACTTGCCCATTTTTAACCTCCATAAGTATTCTTGTTAAATTATATGAGCAAGTCCTGTTTATATGATAAAAAACCACCGCATAAGCAGTGGTTTTCTTTTTTTATTTCTTTTCAATTTTAGCGTAATTTGCCATAATCTTCTTTGTGCCTGCGGCAGCAAAAGCAATTTCAAGCAATGTATCATTACCCATAGGTTTTGCAGAAAGAACAACGCCTTCTCCGTAAGCTTTATGAACGACTGTATCACCTGGATTAAATTGAGTTTCGTTCTTAACAGGCGCTCTGAAACTTGACGCAGAGGCACCTGTAAATCCTCTTGAAGGTTGCTGTGACCTTGTCTGAGCAGGAATTCCGTGTGATTGACCGCCAGTTACAAATGACGAAGTAGACCTTGTAAAAATCTCTCCTGACTTTTCAAGAAGTTTATCGGGAATTTCATTGATAAACCTTGAAGGAGGATTGAATTTTGTCTGACCAAATAGAATTCTTGTTCTCGCTCTTGTAAGATAAAGCTGTTTCTTAGCTCTTGTAATGCCAACATAAGCGAGTCTGCGCTCTTCTTCGATTTCACTGTCATCTGTAGCGGAAAGAGATGACGGGAAGATGGTTTCCTCCATACCTGCAAGGAAAACAACAGGGAATTCAAGACCTTTTGCGGAATGAACAGTCATCATAACCACAGTTTCAGCATCCGCATTATAATTATCGATATCTGTCATCAATGCAACTTCCTGAAGGAAATCATTAAGCGTTGCTTCATCATTATCCCTTGAGAAACGAAGAAGGTTGTTTGAAAGTTCGTCAAGGTTATGAACTCTGTCTTCGTAGGTTTCTTTATCAAGTGCGAGATATTGAATATATCCTGTATCAGCCATAACTTTCTTGAAAAGTTCAGAAAGCTCAAGACTATCCTGAGCATCAATGAAACTTTCAATAATATCGGCAAATTCTTTCATTTTCTTTGCACATCGGCTGAGTTTCGGGAATTGATCGGCAGCTTTAATAACATCAAAAAGACTGATTCCGAGTCCGTCAGCGATTTCCATTGCCGAGGAAACAGATGTATCACCAATACCGCGTTTAGGTTCATTGATAATTCTCTGAAGACGAACGCTGTCATTAGGATTGGCAATAATGCTCAAGTATGCAAGAGCATCCTTGATTTCTTTTCTGTCATAGAATTTATGTCCGCCGATAATTCTGTACGGAATACCCATTCTGACAAAAGATTGTTCAACAAGGTTTGATTGCGAGTTCATTCGATAAAGAACGGCAAAATCGCTGTAACTCATTCCGCTTCTGACGCCATCAAGCACCTTATCCGCAATAAAATAGCCTTCATCGCGGTCAGATTCAGCGGAATGATAAACTATAAGGTCTCCCCTTCCGTTATCTGTCCAGAGATTCTTACCTTTACGATTTTCATTATTAGCAATAACGCTGTTTGCCGCATCAAGAATATTTTGTGTTGAACGATAATTCTGCTCAAGTCTGATAACATGTGCATTCTGGTATTCGTGCTCAAAACTCAGAATATTTTCGATTGTTGCGCCTCTGAATTTATAAATACTTTGGTCATCATCACCAACAACGCAAATATTACCGTAACCGCCTGCAAGAAGCGATGTGAGAAGATATTGAGCGTGGTTAGTATCCTGATATTCGTCGACCATTATGTACTTAAATCGGCGCTGATAGTATTCAAGCACCTCAGGATTATTCTGAAAAAGACGAACTGTGTTGACGATAATATCGTCAAAATCCATTGCATCAGCATTCTTGAGCCTCTGCTGATACATTTCATAAACAGCACCGTAATTGCGTTTTCTTAAATCAACAAAGTTTTCCTTAATGTATTCCTCGGGAGAAATCATCATATCTTTGGCTCTGCCGATTTCATTAAGAACACCTTTGGGTGTAATAATCTTATCGCTGAATCCAAGCTGTTTAAGACAATCCTTGATAACGCGCTTACTGTCATCAGTATCGTAAATTGTGAAATTGGATGAATATCCGATATACTCGGCATTCCTGCGAAGAATACGCACGCAAGCCGAATGGAAAGTACTTGCCCAAATGTCAAGAGCTTCGGGGCCAAGCATTTTTTCAAGTCTTTCTTTGAGCTCTCCTGCCGCTTTATTTGTGAAAGTAATCGCAAGAATTTCCCACGGTTTAGCTGCATCAACCTTAAGAAGATGCTCAATATCGAATACATCTTCGATAACACCGTCAGCAACAGCGCGCATAAGAGCCATTTCGGAATCGGTAGGCTCATATCGGCAATAGTCGCTGAAATAAGCCTTACCGTATTTTATAATATTTGCTATGCGGTTAACAAGAACGGTTGTTTTACCGCTTCCTGCACCGGCAAGCACCAAAAGCGGTCCCTCCGTAGAGAGAACCGCTTTTTTTTGCATATCATTGAGTGATTTAAAATCCTTCGCAATAATCTTTCTGCGAAGCTGAAGAAATTCAGATGATACCATTGTTTACCTCAGATTGAAATTTCGTGAGCAACCTTATAAAGCTGGTCGTCAACAGGCTTCTTCATGCAAAGAGCTTCATAAATATCATAATCAGCAATAGCGTCATTCTTGAGAACGATAACTCTGTTGCTTTCGCCTGCAATAAGCTTCTGAACAGCATAATAACCCATCTGGCTTGCTACAACTCTGTCCTTGACTGTGGGTGAGCCGCCTCTCTGAACATGACCGAGAACGATAGCTCTTGATTCTACACCGCATTCCTGCTCAATCTTTCTTGCAAGAGCTTCAACGCCGCCGATACCTTCAGCAACCATAACGATAAAGTGCTTCTTATCAGTCTTCTGGGTTCTCTTGATTCTTTCAACAACGTGCTTCTCGATATCACAGCTGATTTCGGGAATAACAATTGCTGTTGCACCAACTGCAATACCTGCGTTGAGTGTAAGGTCACCGCATCTGTTACCCATAACCTCAACAACGATGCAACGGCTGTGTGATTCAACGGTATCTCTTACTCTGTCAACCATTTGCATAATTGTATTAAGGCAAGTGTCGTAACCGATTGTGTAATCTGTGCTTACGATATCGTTATCAATTGTGCCGGGAATAGCGATGCAGGGAATACCTCTGAGTGAAAGGTCTCTGGCGCCTCTGAATGAGCCGTCACCGCCGATAACAACCATACCTTCAATGCCGAACTTTTTGCAAGTAGCAATAGCCTTCTGCATACCAGCTTCTTCTTTGAAGTCAAGGCATCTTGCAGAGTGAAGCATTGTACCGCCTCTATGAATAATATCTGATACGCTTCTGATATTAAGCTCACGGATATCTTCATCAATAAGACCTGCATAGCCTCTGTTGATACCGTAAACTTTCATTCCGTTTTCGCAAGCTGTTCTTACAACGGCACGGATTGCCGCATTCATGCCGGGAGCGTCGCCGCCGCTGGTTAATACACCGATAGTTTTCATTATATAACTCTCCTTATAATTGTTCACGAAATATAATACACTTTTTCCATCATAAAGTCAATTATTATGACTGATTTTGACAAAAAAGTTATTCATTAAAAATAACATTTGTTTCACCGAGGATTTTTCTCAATTCACGAAGCAAAACAGGGTTAACATCAATATTTTGTCCTAAAGGATTTCTCTTATATTCTTTCTTATCAGCAAAATAGAAATAAAGAGGTGTTTCGCCGTCAAATATATCAAGAAGCTTTCTGCACAACTCAATCTGCGGCGAAGAAAAATTATCGAACCGAAGGAATAATCCTTTTGCTTTCTTACCTGTTGATTCGGTATGAGTTTTCTCAGGTTCTTTGACATCGTTGATATCAGGACATTTTTCAATGAATTCACAAGCGATTTTAGTGTCTTCATCTTCACGCATACTGATTCTGCCGCGAAGAAGAATGATATTTCCTTCATAAAACATCGTGGGATTTTCCGTTAATGTTTTCGGGAAAACAATAACCTCAATGCCGCTTGTGTTATCCTCAAATGTAAGAAATGCCATTGTAGAATCATTCTTTGTAATTTTTCTCTTTACAGAAGAAATCAGGCCGAGAATGACTACTCTTTCGTTATCTTTATAAACATCTCCGCTGATGATATCGGATATTTTAGCACATTTGAGTTTGTTGGAAAGCGGAAGATAATCCGCCATCGGATGACCAGAAAGATACATTCCTGCAACTTCTTTTTCATATTTAAGAAGCACATCCTTCGGGAAATCTTCAACCTGAGGATATGTGAATGATGAGGAAACTTCATATGACGGCTGATCAAATGACGCAGTTAAATCGCCAAAACCAATCTGACCGTCAACATTACGTCTTTTTTCGTTTTCGAGTTCTTCTATGATATTATCAACCACGAGGGTCATCTGCCTTCGATTAGCGCCGAGTCCGTCGAATGCACCGCATTTGATAAGGCTTTCAATAGCTCTTCGATTAAAATCCTTACCGTACATTCTCTTGCAGAAATCATAGAAATCCTTGAATTTACCGTTAGCTTCTCTTTCTTCTGAAAGCCTGCGGATAAACCCTCTTCCGAGATTTTTAACCGCCGTAAGACTGAAATGAATATTGCCGTCTGCAACGGAAAAACTATCTCCGCTTTCGTTTACATGAGGCGGAAGAATTTTAATTCCGAGCCTTGAGCATTCGCTGATATACTGCACAACCTTGTTTGTATTATCAAGGAAGCTTGTGAGCAAGGCCGCAAGGAATTCGCAAGGGTAATGACATTTAAGATATGCCGTCTGATATGCTACATATGCATATGCCGCAGCGTGGGCTTTATTAAAAGCATATGATGCGAATGACATCATTTCATCAAAAATTTCATTTGCCGCTTTTTCGCTGACTCCCCTTCTGATTGCACCTTCGCAAATAACATTTCCTTCTTCATCGGTCAGACCGTGAATGAAATGTTTTCTTTCCTGAAGCATAACATCGTGCTTCTTCTTGCTCATCGCTCTTCGCACAATATCAGCCATACCGTATGAATATCCTGCAAGCTCTCTGCAAATCTGCATAACCTGCTCCTGATAAACCATACAACCGTAGGTTACATCAAGAATATTCTTAAGCTCGGGAGTTTTATAAGTTACAAGAGACGGATTATGTCTGTTTCGGATATAAGTCGGAATAGAATCCATCGGACCCGGTCTGTAAAGTGAAATAACAGCTATCAAATCCTCAATACTTTCAGGTTTAAGCTGAGAGAGAACACTTCTCATACCGGCAGATTCAAACTGAAAAACGCCTTCTGTCTGTGCAGAGCACATCATATCGAATACAGCTCTGTCATCAAGGTCAATATTATTGATATTAAAATCAGGATTTGATTTTTTTATCATTTTTTCAGCTGAACTGATAACGGTCAATGTTCTGAGTCCGAGGAAATCCATCTTAAGAAGACCTAATTCTTCAAGCGTTGTCATCGGAAATTGAGTAACAATCGCTTCATCATTTCTTGCAAGAGGAACATAAGACTCAACAGTGTCATGTGTAATTACAACACCTGCCGCGTGGGTAGATGCATGGCGAGGCATACCTTCAACCTTCATTGCAAGGTCAATAAGCTCTTTTGCTTCGTCACTGCTTTCGTATATCGTGCGGAATTCCACAGAGCGTTTAAGCGCTTTTTCAAGCGTTATATTAAGCTCATTAGGAATTTGTTTTGCAATGTTATCAACTGTTGAATAAGGAATTCCCATCGCTCTGCCAACATCTCTGACAGCAAGCTTCGCAGCAAGAGTACCAAATGTTACAATCTGCGCGACATGGTCATTTCCGTATTTTTCGATAACATAATCGATAACTTCACTTCTTCTTTCGAAGCAGAAGTCAACATCAAAGTCAGGCATACTGACTCTTTCAGGATTCAGGAAGCGTTCAAAAAGAAGATTATGCTTCATAGGGTCGATTCCTGTTATACCGATGCAGTATGCACAGATACTTGCGGCACCCGAGCCTCTGCCGGGACCTACGGGGATGCCCATTTCTTTAGCCTGTCTAATAAAATCATGAACGATGAGATAATAATCAACATATCCCATCTTATTAATTACATTAAGCTCGTAATTGAGTCTTTCTCTGTATTCAGCAGGCGGATTTTCTCCATATCGCTCTACGAGCCCTTTGTTGCAGAGCATTGAAAACCAATCAAAATGATCCCATCCGTCAGGGACTTCAAAATGAGGAAGTTTTGTTTTGCCGAATTCAAATTCAACATTGCACCTTTCGGCAATCAATGCAGTATTTGAGACTGCTTCCGGACAGGCAGAAAATGCTTCAAGCATTTCTTCTTCACTTTTAAGATAAAATTCCTGTGTGCCGAATTCAAGACCTGTTTCTTCGCCAAGTGTATGGTTTGTCTGGATACAGATAAGTACCTGTTGCATTTTATAATCAGATTTTTCAACATAATGTGCATCGTTTGTTGCTACAAGCGGAATACCTGTTTCTCTTGATAATCTGATTAATTCAGGGTTGATTCTGATTTGTTCTTCAAGTCCGTGATTCTGAATCTCAAGATAATAGTTGCCCTCACCGAAAACTCCGTTAAACCAAAGCGCAGTTTTCTTTGCAGCTTCATAATCATCCTGCAAAAGGCATCTTGATACCTCGCCCGCAAGACAACCCGAAAGAGCAATCAGACCTTCGCTGTATTTTTCAAGAATATCCTTATCAACTCTGGGTTTGGTATAAAAACCGTTAACCCAGCTTTCAGAGACAAGTTTTATGAGATTTTTATATCCTGTGTTATTCTTACACAACAACACAAGGTGGTACCGCTCATTATCAATACCGTGAACTTTATCAAATCTTGACCTTGCGGCAACATAGACCTCGCAACCGATTACAGGTTTGATTCCTCTCTTTTTTGCCGCCTTATAAAAATCAATCACTCCATACATAACACCGTGGTCTGTGATAGCAACAGAATCCTGACCCATACTCGAAATTCTGTCAAGCATAGGTTCAATTCTGCAAGCACCGTCAAGCAGACTGTATTCACTGTGTACATGTAAATGAGTAAAAGCCATTTTATTCTCCTGATTTCAATTTATCAGCAAAGGCTACAATACGAGCAAGTCTATGGTTAACGCCTGAGCGTGATAACGGCTCGGACATAAGCATACCGAGGTCACGAAGACTCGATTCGGGATTTTCAATTCTGAGATGAGCAATTTCGCGAAGATTATCAGGCAATGAATCAATGCCGATTTTCTGATCAATATATAAAATTGCATCAAGATGAACTTTCGCAGCATCAATTGTCTTATCAATGTTTGAAAGTTCAAAATTCATTTTTCTGTTAATTTGATTCTTAACATCTTTTTCAATTTTTACACCCATTAAATAAAGCGATGCATTCTGAGCGCCAATAACCGCGAGGATATCTTCAATACTTTCACTATCCTTGAAATATACAATATGATTACCTTTGCGGTTAATATATTTTGGGTTAAAATTGAGTTCCTCAAGAAAACACATAAAGTCATTGCAAAGCCTTTTATAAGGAACAACAAACTCAAGATGATAGCCTCTTTCAGGATCTGTGACCGTACCGCAAGCGAGGAAAACACCGCGAAGGAATGATGATGCACAACATTCTTCGCTTATATTTGACCTGTTGATGCGCAAAGTAGGCTCTTTTAATTCGTGACCGAATTTCTCGAATACCTTTGATTTTTCCTCATCGCTTTTGACATATGCAGTCAATTTTTTACTGCTTCCGTCACTGAGATATGTATTGACTCCGCAATAATCATTTATATACGATGAATACAAATCGAAAACATCCGTATTTTCAGTTGTAATTGAAAGATTATATTTTGAAAAATGAGCAAAAAGCACAAGCCCGTAGACTTGTGCATGAAAGCAACAGGGTAAAAGATTTTCAGTTTTGGCAAGTTCGCTTTTTACATCTGATGAAAATGACATATCAATTCTCCTGCCCTATTATTTCAACTTCAGGCTCGAGCATAACACCTTTTGAATCCATAACAGTTTTTCGGCAATGCTCAATAACACCCAAAACATCCGAAGCGGTTGCGCCGCCGATATTGATAACGAAGCCGGCGTGTTTTTTGCTTACCTGTGCACCGCCGACGGTAAAGCCCTTGAGTCCGCATTCTTCAATCAATGCGCCGGCAAAATATCCTTCAGGGCGTTTGAATGTACTTCCTGCACTCGGATATTCAAGAGGCTGCTTATCGCGGCGTTTACCCATAAGCTCATCCATTTTAGCCTTGATTTCGTCCTTATTGCCCTTTTTTAATTTAAGATAAAGAGCGGTTATAATCATATCGGATTTTGAATAAGCACTGTGTCTGTAGCTGAGATCAAGTTCCGAATCAACAAACGAAGCTTCATTACCGTCAACATCGATATGATCGCAACGATAAAGAACATCCTTCATTTCTCCGCCGTATGCACCTGCATTCATATATGCTGCGCCGCCTGCAGAGCCGGGAATACCAAACGCAAACTCAAGACCTGTAAGCGAATTATCCAAAGCGAAGCGGCAAAGCTTCGAAAGTGTCACTCCGCTTTGGCAATAAATCGTTGTTTCGTCAATGAGTTCAATTTTATCGAGATTCGATGTGCTGATAACAACACCTCTGAATCCGTTATCGGACACAAGAATATTACTTCCTTTACCAAGAACAAAAACATTTATTCCCGATTTTTTGCATTCTTTTAAAACCGTAGAAAGTTTATCAACCGAATCAGGCGAAATAACAATGTCCGCCGCACCTCCGATTTTAAAACTTGTGCAGTTTGAGAGAAGAATATTCTCGCTATATTCACAGCCGATTTCATTGCAAACCGACTTGATAACATCATAGGAACTCATTGAATCCTCCGAAAAATATAATTATTCGTCAAGAAGTGCAGCGCCGAAGATACCGGCGTCATTACCGAGCTCTGCGGCAACAATTCTTGTCTGAACTGAAGAATAGATGCTGTATCTCTGAGACTCAACATACTTGAGAAGGGGCTTGATGAGATAAGGACCTTCATGGCTGATGCCACCGCCGATGCAGATAACTTCAGGCTGAAGTGTGTTTATTATGTTACAGATACCAACGGAAAGATAATAGATATACTTATCAACAACCGCTGCAGCTGTTTCGTCACCCTGTCTCATAGCATCAAAGGCTGTTCTGCCGCTGACATCGTCGATATTGCCGCGAACAAGTTCCCACATAAGGCTTGAGGGATTATTCTTCATTGCTTCCTTAGTCTGAGAAATAAGAGCGGTTGCGGATGAATACTGCTCCCAGCATCCTTTTCTTCCGCAGTTACAGGGAATGCCGTCAACACAGATTACAGTATGACCCATTTCGCCTGCGCAATAGTTAGCGCCTACTACAATCTTACCGTTAACGATAATACCGCTGCCAACACCTGTACCGAGAGTTACTGCAACGAAATTCTTAACACCGTCGCCAACACCTGCAACAGCCTCGCCGAGAGCTGCGCAGTTAGCGTCGTTATCAAGATATACAGGCTTGCCGAGTCTTTCTTCGAGCATTTTCTTTGCAGGAACCTGATTGAAATCAAGGTTATTTGCAAATTCAATATAGCCGTTTTCTTTATTAACAGAGCCGGGTGTACCGACGCCAACGCTTAAAACATCGTTCATTGAGATACCTGCATCCTTGATAGCCATATGAACTGCAAGAGCAATATCATCAAAAATCTCTGCTGCAGGTCTGGGGCACTTGGTCTTTGTTTTGCCTCTGCCGATAATTTTCATGTTTTCATCAACAACACCTACTGCAATATTGGTGCCGCCGAGATCAACGCCTATTCTGTACATATTATATAACCTCCAATTAAATTATATCCTTAATTAATTTTAAAAGTGATGCCAATATTCAAGCTCCTGTTTAGCAGGGATGATATCATCTGTCATTCCGAGGCCATGGAGAAGCTCTCTCGCAGCATTATAACCCATCTTCTTCTGACGGTTATTCATAGCGGCAGCTTCGATGATAATCGAAAGATTTCGGCCGGGTTTAACAGGGACGGTTGTTATAGGAACATTAATTCCGAGAATATCTGTATATTCATTCTCAAGTCCGAGACGGTCATAAACCTTCTCGCTGTCCCAAAGTTCAAGCTGAATAACCATATCTATCTTTTCAGTGAGTTTAACAGCTCCCATACCGAAAAGTCGCCTTGCGTTCAGCACACCGACACCGCGAAGCTCAATGAAATGACGGATATTATCAGGTGCAGAACCAACAAGAGTTTTGTTAGAAACTCTTCTGATTTCGACCGCATCATCAGCAATAAGTCGGTGACCTCTCTTGATAAGTTCAAGAGCCGTTTCACTCTTACCGACACCGCTGTCACCGAGAATCAAGACACCTTCGCCGTAAACTTCAACAAGAACACCGTGACGGGTAATTCTTTGAGCAAGTTCAACACCAAGATATGAAATGGCAGCAGCCATACAGCTTGATGTTGCTTCGGCTGTTCCGAGAATCGGAACTTCATATTTCTCTGCAATTTCAAGGAATCTCTTACTGCACTTTAAATCGCGGGTAAGAATAACCGCGGCAGGCTGCTTCGAAAGAAATCTTTCTGTGCACTCAATGAATTGCTCCTTATCGAGACTCTTTATGTATTCAAGCTCGGTAAGACCGATGAACTGAATTCGGGCAGGGTCAAAATAATTATCAAAACCTGTCAGAATCAAACCCGGACGGTTAACATCCTGCGAGCTGATATAGATATCAGAGGTATCTTTGGGAGTATAAATAACATTGAGCGAAAGGTCATTTATTACCTTTTCAAGCGAAACTGAATATTTACTCATACCGTTTCTCCTTATTCAAGGGTACAGATATACCCATAATAATGTTATTATAAAGCAAAAGTTGTTTTTTTCCAACCCCTTTTTTAAATATTTATATAAAAAATTTCGGAGCATCCGACCATCGGATACTCCGTTAAAGATTAAAGCTGGGTTGCAATACCTTCAAATTTAGTTTTTGCTTCGGTAACCTTTTGCTGCTCCGCTGCCGCAGGACTGTACCATCCCCTCTTCTGCATATCACTGAAAACATCAAACTGCATATTGTGCTCTTCTTTAAGAATGGTCATCATATCTGCCTGAAGCTGCTGGTTGACGCATTCGTTAGAAAATGTGTTATAAACACCTGTGATATGCTTCTGCGAGGTAAGCACATCGTCCATAATCTCTCTGTCGGTAAAATTTCGGTTATTCATCATTTTTCCTCCTTATGAAAGATGACCCATAAGGGTATCAAAATGTGTCTTATGACGAGCCGCCATATTTTCGCAGGTCGTTTTGATCTGAGGGTCTGTTGCGGTTTCTGCATATGCCTTGAATTTCTTGATAAGCATCTGCTCGCAGTTAAGCTGGTCTTCGATTGCCGAAAGCTCTTTTGCAGTAAGATTTGCCATAATCATCGCTCCTTTGTATTTTGTAATAACAGTATTGACATTTTTCTGATAAAAATACAAAAGAAAAACGGCCGCTACCGATTGGTAACAGCCGTTAAAAATTTTAAAAAGAAATTACATCATGCTAGCAACTTCTGCTGCGAAGTTGTCTTCCTTCTTCTCGATGCCTTCGCCCTTTGCAAGACGAACAAAGCCTGTAACTTTGATTTCAGCGCCGAGCTTCTTAGCAACATCAGCAACATAACCTGCTACTGTGCCGTCAAAAAGGTCGGAACGAACGAATGCCTGGTCAAGAAGGCAGATTTCCTTGAGCTGCTTCTTGATACGGCCTTCAACAGCACCTGCGAAGATCTTGTCAGCAATGAACTCTTCCTTGCCTGCAACTGCAAGAGATGCAAGAGTTGCAACTGCTTCCTTTGAAAGGAAGTTGAAGAGATAGCTGTTGTTCTTCTGCTCTTCATAAGCAGCGATATCTTCATCACTGAAGAGCTTCTCGCTGACAGCCTTCTCAAAGAGCTTTCTGAGGATGGGCTTGGGAAGAGATTCGGGCTTGTTGAGTGAGCTATCAATTGTGATAGACTTCATATTTGCGAGTTCCTCTGCTGAAATATCAGCCTGGCTGAGGAATTCGGGGCTCATAGCTGCAACCTGCATTGCGATGTTTTTACCCATAGCAACGAACTCAGCGTTGTCAGCTGCGTTTGTTTCAAAGCTTACAAGAACGCCAACGCTGCCGCCTGCGTGGATGTAAGAAACTGCTGTGCCCTCAACGAGAACAAAGCGGCGGAGCTTGAGGTTTTCACGAAGTGAAAGGAAGAGTTCCTGAATTGCATCAGCAACTGAAAGAGTGCCGTCAGCAATTGTTGTTGCAAGAAGAGCGTCGAGGTCAGCGGGCTTGCTGACAACAACAGTCTTTGCAATCTGATTAGCAAGAGCCTTGAATTCGGGGCCGTTGCCTACGAAGTCAGTTTCGCAGTTGAGCTCGATAAGAGCTGATGCGCTGCCGTCTGTGTAAAGACCGATAACGCCTTCTGCTGCAATTCTGCTTGCTTTCTTAGCTGCAGTTGCGAGACCCTTCTCACGAAGAATTTCAACTGCCTTATCCATATCACCGTCAGCTTCTACGAGTGCCTTTTTGCAATCCATCATGCCAACGTTTGTCTTTTCTCTGAGAGCCTGAACGTCTTTAGCTGTAAATGCTGACATTATATTATTCCTCCTCTGCTGCTTCGGGAGCGGTCTGCTCGCCCTGTCTGCCTTCGATAACTGCATCAGCCATTGCACCAGCGATAAGCTTAACTGCACGGATAGCATCATCGTTGCCGGGGATTACGTAGTCAACTTCGTCGGGATCGCAGTTTGTGTCAACGATAGCAACGATCGGAATACCGAGCTTCTTTGCTTCGAGAACAGCGATTCTTTCCTTGCGGGGGTCAACGATGAACATAGCAGCGGGCTGCTTCTTCATCTCTGTGATACCACCCATGAACTTTTCGAGCTTTTCGATTTCAAGGTTGAGCTTGATAACTTCCTTCTTGGGAAGAAGATCAAATGTGCCGTCAGCTTCCATAGCCTTGAGCTGAGCAAGTCTCTTGATTCTCTTCTGGATTGTGTTGAAGTTTGTGAGCATACCGCCGAGCCAACGAGCATTTACGTAGGGCATACCGCAACGGATTGCTTCTTCCTTAACGGAATCCTGAGCCTGCTTCTTTGTGCCAACGAAGAGAACTTCGCCGCCATCGGCTGCGATCTCACGGATGAACATATAGGCTTCTTCGAGCTTCTTAACTGTTTTCTGAAGGTCGATGATGTAGATGCCGTTACGCTCTGTGAAGATGTACTCAGCCATCTTGGGGTTCCATCTTCTGGTCTGGTGACCGAAGTGAACACCTGCTTCGAGTAATTGTTTCATTGATACTACTGACATGTTTTTTTCCTCCTAAGTTAATTTTTGTATCCAATGTCAGATACGAACCGCCGCAAGGTCTGATATTAACACGGTTTTTGACACCGCACTTATAATAAAAATAACCCTGCGTGTGATTTGCTCAAGGATTATAACACATTGCATAGCGAAATGCAAGTATTATTTATAAATTAATTTTATATATGTGAATTTTGTTAAAAATATCATAAAACTCCGCTTCGAACAGCATTCTCTGCGGAGTTTTGACGATAAATTCTGTTAAAAAATCATTCTCTGTGCCACTTTACGCCCTGAGCAGTATCTTCAAGGACGATACCCATAGCTTTGAGTTCATCTCTGATTCTGTCAGCTTCAGCCCAGTTTTTATCTTTTCTTGCCTGAGTTCTTGCTTCAATCATCGCGTCAATATCGGCGTCAAGAACTTCAGTTTTACGATTATAAACAAGACCGAGAACACCTGTAAGTTCATCAAAAATCTTTGCTGCATATTCTGCAGTTGCCTTTGATTCTCCCTTGCCGATAACAAGAGAGTTGATATCTCTTACAAGTTCAAATACAGCGGCAATACCATCGGCGGTGTTGAGGTCATCATCCATTGCTTCAATAAATTGAGCGACTCTCTTATCAAGCTGAGTCTTGATTTTTTCATTAAGTGCGCCTTCTGCGGCGTTCTTGATTTCAAAATCAAGGCTGTCGCGGCAAGTATAAAGTCTTGTAAGAGAAGCCTTGCACTGCTCGATAATATCGATACTGTAGTTGATGGGGCTTCTGTATGATGATGAAATCATCAGATAACGGATGGGTTCATAACCGTAAACTGATGCAACATCACGAACGGTCTTGAAATTACCGAGTGACTTTGACATTTTGACATTATCAACATTGATATAGCCATTATGCATCCAGTATTTTGCAAAAGGCTTACCGGTAAAGCACTCACTCTGAGCGATTTCATTTTCATGATGAGGGAATA
Organism: Acutalibacteraceae bacterium; assembly: GCA_045634985.1. Classification (GTDB taxonomy): domain Bacteria; phylum Bacillota; class Clostridia; order Oscillospirales; family Acutalibacteraceae; genus CAG-177. The sequence continues at coordinate 23,842 of JAZRBF010000009.1, forward strand.
CAAGGTCCTGACCACCGCAATGAATATCGATGCTTTCGCCGAGATATCTGCAAACCATTGCAGAGCATTCGATATGCCAGCCGGGTCTGCCCTTACCCCAGGGTGATTCCCAATAAGGTTCACCGGGTTTTGCCGCCTTCCAAAGAGCGAAATCCATAGGATCTCTCTTGATATCGCCAACCATAATTCTTGCGCCTGCTTCAAGTTCTTCAAGAGGCTGATGAGAAAGTTTACCGTATTCGTCGAATGTCTTTGTGCTGAAATAAACATCGCCGTCAACAGCATATGCGTGACCCTTTTCGATAAGCCCTGATACAATTTCGATAATCTTATCGATATTTTCAGTTGCAAGAGGATGAACTGTTGCAGGTTTGAAGTTAAGACCCTTTGCATCAGTCCAGAATTCCTCAATATATTTTTTTGAAACAGCTTCAAAATCTGTTCCTTCTTCGTTTGCGCGTTTGATAATCTTATCGTCAATATCAGTGAAATTCTGAACAAAAGTTACCTTATAACCTCTGTATTCAAGATATCTGCGAAGGACATCGAATACGCAGATAGGTCTTGCATTACCGATATGGATAAAGTTATAAACTGTAGGGCCGCAGGCATAAATCTTAACTTCGCCCTCTTTTACGGGGACAAAATCAACCTTTTCTTTTGTGAGCGTATTGAACACTTTCATATATTAATCCTCCTTGTTAATTTGCTTCTTTAACATAATAATTTCACTTTCAAGTCTTGCAATTTCCTGCGCAACAGGGTCAGGTATATCAACCTGGTTAAGATCATCAACTCTGACGCCGTCCTTCTTTACAACCATTGCAGGAACACCTACTGCGGTTGAATTGGCAGGAATATCATGAAGAACAACAGCACCTGCCGCAATTCTTGAATTATCGCCGATTACAAGAGGGCCGAGAACTTTCGCACCGGCGCCAATCATAACATTATTACCGATTGTGGGATGGCGTTTACCTGTATCTTTACCTGTACCGCCAAGGGTTACACCCTGATAAATTGTAACATCATCACCAATCACAGCTGTTTCGCCGATAACAACGCCTGTACCGTGGTCAATGAAGAATCTTTTGCCGATTTTAACGGCAGGATGTATTTCGATACCAGTTTTTTTGGAAGCTCTCTGTGAAATCCAACGAGCCATAAAAAACATATTATGAACATAGAACCAGTTGGCAAGTCGATGGAGTCTTATCGCCTTGAGTCCCGGATAAAGAAGAAATATTTCAAGCGCCGAGCGTGCCGCAGGGTCACGCGATTTGACGCAGGCTATATCTTCACGCAACTGTCTGAACATCAATATACCTCCGAAAAATAAAAATCCTCCGCAGTCAGATAGACTACGGAGGCGTAAATTAACGCGGTTCCACTCCTGTTTATAACTCAGGGTTAACGCAAATGCGCTGACCGAATCTTTAACGCAGATTATACGCGCAGAGATACTGCTAGTTCCCCCTGCGTGCCGTCGGGTGCACTTCACCGAAATAACATAAGAAGCATTTTCAGCTGCCTGCTTCCTCTCTGATATGACTCTTACGGATACTCTCCCGCCGATTGCATTTATGATATTATTAGCATTATATGTTTTTTTATAAAAATTGTCAATCGGAAAAATCAACAAAATCAAATTGAAATATCAACGACTTTTACACCGTCAATAATATATTTCAGACCCGAAACAACAGTCAGTATAGCTGATATTCCGAGGAAAACATTTGATATAACAGATAAAATTTTAAAATCAAATGAATAATGCTCAAAAATTTGAATCGCAAACAATATAACTGAAGTAAAAAACATCTGACTTACTGTTTTTAATTTACCCAAGAAACCTGCGGCGATAACAACACCCTGCGATGATGCAACAACCCTGAATGAAGTTACAAGAAATTCTCGCGCAAGAATAGCCATTATTATCCAAATGTTGCAGATACCGAGCTTCATAAACGCAAGCGATGCTGCGGTAATAAGCAATTTATCCGCAAGAGGGTCACAAAGTTTCCCGAATGTAGTAATCATATTCTTCTCTCTTGCAATTTTCCCGTCAATCAAATCCGTTACAGAAGCAACAATAAATATAAATGTCGCAATCGTATAATGAAACGGAAACTCAATAAGCATTGATGCAAGAAAAAACGGAGTCAAAATTATTCTTAAAGCAGTTAATTTGTTTGGTAAATTCATAATATCCCCTTTCAGGAAATATCTTTACCAATCAAATCATAATCATTCATACCGATAACTTCAACCTGAACAAAATCACCATTATTGTAGCTCTTATCGGTTGTGAAAATAATTTTACCGTCAATTTCAGGGGCATCCATATATGTTCTGCCGCTGTAACTGTCGCTGTAACCGTCATAATCCTCAACAAGAACGGTATAAACATTGCCGATTCTTTCGTGATTTTTCAGATTAACGATTTCAATCTGGTCACCCATAATTATTTCGCCTCTGCGAAGCTTGGTTTCATCATCAACCTGGTCTTCAAAATCATAGGCAGGAGTGCCTTCCTGCGGAGAATAAGAGAAACAACCGAGTCTGTCAAATTCAACTTCATTGATGAATTCTGCAAGAGTTTCAAACTCTTCTTCGCCTTCACCGGGGAAACCAATAATAAATGTTGTTCTGATAACAGCATCAGGCATTGCTTCGCGGATTCTTGAAATTGTATCGCGAAGATAAGCGTTATCTCCCCTTCTGTTCATAGCCTTGAGAATTTTATCATCGGCATGCTGAAGAGGAAGGTCGATATAATGAAGAACTTTCGGCTGACGAGCCATTGTTTCAAGCAATTCATCGGTAATTTTATCAGGATAACAATAAAGAAGTCTGATCCATTCAATGCCGTCAATTTTACAAAGAGCGTCGAGAAGCTCGGGCAGACGGAGTTTGCCGTAAAGATCCATACCGTAATTGGTTGTATCCTGAGCAATGAGAATAAGTTCTTTTGTGCCTGCATCGGCAAGTGCTTTTGCCTCATCAATCAGAGTTTCAAACTCAACGCTTCGGAAATCACCGCGAATTGAAGGGATTGCACAATAGGTGCATCGGTTGGAACATCCGTCAGCAACCTTGAGATATGACCAATATTCAGGTGTTGTAAGAAGTCTTTCGCCAACAAGAGGAAGCTGTGAATTTTCAGGCATTTCGTATACATTCTCACCTTCGATTACACGCTTGACTATTTCAGCAATATCACCATTTGCGCCAATACCGATAACGGCATCAACCTCAGGAATTTCATTGAAAATTTCTTGCTGATGACGCTGAGCAAGGCAACCTGTAACAATGATTTTCTTGACAATACCCTCTTCTTTAAGCTGAGCCATATCAAGAATATTTTCGATTGCCTCGCGCTTTGCATCGTCGATAAATCCGCAAGTATTGATAATAACCGCGTCAACACCTTCGTAGCAATCAGCAATTTCGAATTCATTTTTATCAAGCTGAGCAAGCATTCTCTCGGCATCAACCTGATTTTTGGGACAACCGAGCGAAATCATACCTATTTTATACATCAATAAATTCCTCCGTTTCAATCTCGTATTGACGAAGCGCCGATTTGATATCAGACCATCTGTAGCCGAGTCGTTGAAGAGCCGCAACGGTTTTGCGGACACCTTTTTCGTCACCGAGAGAGCGATAGTATTTTTTCTTGATTAAATCTATAATACGCAAAATCGGCTCGTTGTCAAGTTTTTCAACCGTTAATAAAGCAATTTCACGGGAAATACCCTTTCTGCACAGCTCGGAAACAATACCGTTGATGCTCATTCCTTTTCGTTCAAAAAGATCTCTTGCATAAATTTCGGCTACCCTCTCATCATCGATATAACGATATTCCTTCAGCTTTTCTGCGGCATTTTGCGAATACTCTTTCTTATGACCTTTCTGAATGAGTTTCATAACAAGCTCTTTTTCGCTGTGGTCACGATAAGAAAGCAGCCTTAAACCTGCTATAAAAGCGCAACGGGAGCCGACGGCATCAAAAAATGCCGCCTGCTCCTCTTCATTTATCATTTCAACGCCGTGATAAGGACTGCTGTACCAATACTCGGCGTCAACGGTGAATTTATATTCACCATCGCAAAGAATATGAATCTTATTCTGTTTTCCGATATTAACAGAAATTTTCATTTATCAATCATCATCGTCTACAACAATATCGAGTTTTGCTCTTGCGGATGCTTTGGTTGTGGGCTGGGGTGCAGGAACTTCGGGAGCTGTGGGTCTGGGCTGTCTTTTTACCTTTGATGCCTGAGCAGCTTCGTTAAGAGCAGCAACAACCTTATCATTGATTTCTTTAAACAATGCAGGGTCATTCATAAGCATCTCACGAGTGTTATCTCTGCCCTGTGCAAGACGCATATCACCATATGAGAACCATGCACCGCTCTTTGAAATAATACCGAATTTAACGCCGAGGTCAACGATTTCACCATCTCTTGAAATACCTCTGCCATAAAGAATATCAAATTCAGCTTCCTTGAAAGGAGGTGCAACCTTATTTTTAACAATCTTTGCTCTTGTACGGTTACCGACAATTTCATTGCCTGCGCCCTTAAGAGCTTCGGATCTGCGAACCTCGATACGCATTGTAGCGTAGAACTTAAGCGCGCGACCGCCTGTTGTTACCTCGGGATTGCCGTAAACAACGCCAACCTTTTCACGAAGCTGGTTAATGAATATAATAATAGTATTTGACTTTGCAACAGCACCTGCAATCTTACGAAGAGCTTGCGACATAAGTCTTGCGTGAGCACCAACATGGGAATCACCCATTTCACCCTCAATTTCCGAACGCGGAACAAGAGCAGCAACAGAGTCGATAACAACAACATCAAGTGCACCTGAGCGAACAAGAGCTTCTGCGATTTCAAGAGCCTGCTCACCGTTATCGGGCTGTGAAACAAGAAGAGAATCAACATCAACGCCGAGGTTTGATGCGTATGCAGGATCAAGAGCGTGCTCTGCATCGATGAATGCAGCTTCGCCGCCCTGCTTCTGTGCTTCAGCAATAACAGTAAGAGCAAGAGTTGTTTTACCGGATGATTCAGGTCCGTATATTTCAATTATTCTGCCCTTGGGCATACCGCCGATGCCTGTTGCGGCATCAAGGGAAATAGAACCTGTTGAAATTGCTTCAACATTCATTCCGTTATTTTCGCCAAGACGCATAATTGTTCCTTTGCCGTATGCCTTCTCAATCTGGGCAAGTGTGGTTTCAAGAGCTTTCTTTTTATCTGCCATAATAATTACCTCCAAACTTCAATCAAACAAATGTTCTATTGGTATTGTATAACAAATTGACAAAAAATGCAATAGATAATTGAAAATTTTTTTATTTTTTTAAAAGTTAAAAAAATTATAAAAAAACACTTGCATTTTGTTCAGAAACCTGTTAATATATCATCTGTTAATGACTAAAAAGGAGGTGTGACACATGGCAAAATGTGATTTCTGCGGTAAAAATGTGTCATTCGGCATTCAGGTTTCCCATTCTCACAGACGTTCAAACAGAACATGGAAGCCCAACGTTAAGAGAGTCAAGGCTGTTGTAAACGGCACTCCCAAGAGAGTTTATGCTTGCACAAGATGCCTTCGCTCAGGTAAGGTTACAAGAGCCGTTTGATTAAACGCATGATTAAGAGACTGCTTTCGGGCAGTCTCTTTTTCTTTTTGTTATTTATGACAAGTCAATTGTGTATCCCCTTTTACAAACCACAACACCTTGTATTTAATTACATTATATATTATGGGGGTGTAAAAAGATATTTTTTTCTCAAAAAATGTTTTATTTTGATGAGAATATATGATATAATAATTTAGTATCACGAAAATTTTATGGAGTTGTAAAAATGAGTTATTCTGTTAATCCGAATTTATTCAGATCAATATTTGCTGTTCCTGCAGAAATAGTCGATAAGCATATCAGACTCGCAGGAGAACAGCAACTTAAAGTTCTGCTCTGGATATTAAAAAATGCACCTGAAAACCCTGATATCAATCAGATGTGCAAGGCGCTTAAAATCAATCCCGATGATGTTGACGATTATCTTCAATATTGGGTGCTTACGGGAGTTTTACATACCGACGGAAAGCAAATTGAATTATCCGCGCCTCCCGTTGAGCAGACAAAACCCGAACCCACATCCGAACCTGTAAAAGTTACAGAAAGCAAACCTGCTCCCACTGTTGAACATATTCCTTCAAAGCCGACAAGCTCTGAAATTGCAATCAGACTTGAGGAATCACCCGAAATCGGTCATCTTTTTAACGAAGCACAAATGAAACTCGGCAAAACAATCGGATACGACGGACAGTGTGCGCTTCTTCTGATTCATGATCATTACGGTCTTCCTGCAGAAGTTATTTTTATGCTTATAGAATATTGTGTTTCAGTCGGCAAAACAAATTACAGTTATATTCTTACCGTCGGCAAAGATTGGGGGCAGAGAGAAATTGATACTCTTGAAAAAGCCGCTGAACAAATCGCAACACTTAAGAGCTTAAGTTCGGTATGGAATGTATTTGCAAGAAATGCAGGTATATCTAACCCTCGTCCGACTGCAAATCAGCTCAATTATTTCCGTAAATGGACAACGGATTGGAAGTTTACTTCTGAAATGATAATTCTCGCTTATGAAGAAATGGCAGAGCATACCGGTAAAATCAGATATTCTTATATGGATAAGATTCTTGAAAATTGGTTTAAAGCAGAAATCAAGACTCCGGGAGATGTTGAAAGATTTAAAGCAGAGAAGGCAGCATTAAAATCCGCTTCAAAAAAGGTTGCTGCAAAAAATCAGACAACAACTGATCCGTCATATGACCTTGACGAATTCGAAAATGAATCTATATACGGAGAATTAATTTACATAAAGAAAGAAGATAAAAAATGAGTTACGGTAAAGAAACACTGCTGAAAGCAACGCAGATTCTTGAAAGCAGACGAAATAAAGCACACAGAATTCAGCTTGCACACCATATGGAAGTTACCGAAAAAATTCCCGACATTGCCAAATACGAAGCAAAACTTGCAGAAACAGGTCTTGCAGTAGTGAAAGCATTCGGAATGGGAAAAGATGCTCAAGGATATATTGAACAGCTTTCAGAACTGAATATCACATTGCAGAATGCAATAAAATCTCTGCTGATTGAAAACGGATACCCTGCAGATTATCTCGAAACTCCTTATACCTGCAAGAAATGCGAAGACACAGGTTTTGTTGAAGGTTATATCTGCGAATGCAGAACACAGCTTCTCAAGGAAATAGCAAAGAATTCACTTGCAAGTGTTTCACAAAGTGCGAGCTGTACTTTTGGAAACTTCAATCTCGATTTCTATCCCCTTACGGCTGATGAAATAACAGGAGTTTCTCCGCGAAAGAGAATGGCAGATGTGCTCGAATACTGCAAGAATTACGCCGAGGATTTCGGTACAGATTCAGAAAGCCTTTATTTCCACGGTGCAACAGGTCTGGGCAAGACACATCTTTCGCTTGCAATTGCAAATACTGTTGCAGAAAACGGCTACAGAGTAATTTACGACACCGCCCAGAATATTCTTTCGTCACTTGAGAGAGAAAAATTCGGTCATAACAATAACGGAGAAAGAGAAAAAGAAATTCTTGAATGTGACCTTCTCATCATTGATGACCTCGGCTCTGAATTCTCAACTCAGTTTACGGTTGCAGCTATTTATAACATTATTAATTCCAGACTCAACCGTTCAAAGCCTGTTATAATCAGTACAAATCTTACTAAAAATGCAATTGAAGAAAGATACACTCAGAGAGTAATCTCCAGAATCATTGGTGGTTATGTATCAATACTTTTCCTGGGAAAAGATATAAGACAAATCAAAAAGAAATTTTAAGGTGAAACAATGGACATTATCAAAGAATTAACTGCTCAATTCAATTTACAGACCTGGCAGGTCGAAAATACAGTAAAGCTTATCGACGAAGGTAACACAATACCCTTCATCGCCCGATACAGAAAAGAAGCTCACGGCACACTTGACGACCAGGTAATCAGAGAGCTTTCCGAAAGACTCGAATATCTCCGCAATCTTGATAAGCGAAGAGAAGAAGTCAGAAGCCTTATCGAAGGTCAGGAAAAAATGACGGAAGAAATTGCCGCCGCTCTTGACAAAGCTTCAACAATCACAGAAATTGAAGATATATACAGACCTTTCAGACCCAAGAGAAAAACAAGAGCATCTGTTGCAAGAGAAAAAGGACTTGAGCCTCTTGCTGATGCAATTTTTGAGCAGAAACCCGATTCACCTGCTCCCCTTGAAATGGCCGTTGAATATATCAACAAAGAAAAAGGTGTTGCAACTGCAGAGGATGCACTCAAGGGCGCAATGGATATCATTGCTGAAAATATTTCAGATGATGCAGATATCCGCAGAAGACTTCGCAATCTTTTCACAGTGCTCGGTGTTGTTTCAACATCAGCCGTAGATAAAGATGCAGAAAGCGTATATACAAATTATTATGAATACAGCGAGCCTGTAAGCAAGATTGCAGGACACAGAGTGCTTGCTATCGACAGAGGCGAAAGAGAAAAATTCCTCAAAGTCAGCGTTACTCTTGATGCAGTAAAGGCTGCAAATGTTATCACAAGCGCTACACTCAATCCCGAAGGTTCACCCTGCACAGAAACCGTCAGAGAAGCAGGCGCAGATGCATATGACAGACTGATTTATCCTTCAATTGAAAGAGAAATCAGAAATATGCTCACAGAGAATGCGGCAGCAAACGCAATCAAAGTATTTGCGCTCAATACCAAAGAGCTTCTTCTTGCACCTCCCGTCAAGGGTAAAACAGTTATCGGTCTTGACCCCGGTTACAGAACAGGCTGCAAGGTTGCCGTTGTAGATGCAACAGGTAAAGTTCTTGATACAGGCGTAATTTATGTTACTCACTCCGATGCGCAGAGAAATCAAGCAAAAGAGCTTATCAAGAGATTGATTGCAAAGCATTCCGTTAACTGCATTTCAATCGGCAACGGTACAGCTTCAAAAGAAACAGAAATTTTTGCAGCAGAAATTCTTCGCGAAATCAATGCTGATGTTTCATATATGGTTGTCAGCGAAGCAGGTGCTTCCGTTTACTCCGCATCCAAACTTGCAGCTCAGGAATTCCCCCAATTTGATGTTTCGCTCAGAAGTGCCGTTTCAATCGCAAGAAGACTTCAGGATCCCCTTGCAGAGCTTGTAAAGATTGATCCGAAGGCTATCGGTGTTGGTCAGTATCAGCACGATATGCCTCCCAAAGAGCTTGATGCAGCGCTTGACGGTGTTATTGAAGATGCGGTTAACTCTGTTGGCGTTGACCTTAACACAGCATCCGTTCCGCTTCTCGCAAGAGTATCAGGTATCAATTCAACCGTTGCAAAGAACATTGTTGATTTCAGAGATGAAAACGGAGAATTCACAGAACGCTCACAGCTTAAGAAAGTTCCGAAACTCGGTGCAAAAGCATTTGAACAGTGCGCAGGTTTCCTTCGTATTCCCGAGAGCAAGAATGCCCTTGATAATACAGGCGTTCACCCCGAAAGCTACAAAGCAACAAAAGAACTTCTTGCTCTTTGCGGTTTCAAGCTGACAGATATCGGCTCTGAAAAAATCAAAGAAATTATAACTAAAGTTGAAGAACTCGGTGCTGAATGCGTTGCCGAAAAACTCGGCATCGGTGTGCCTACACTCAACGATATTATAAAGGAACTTATTCAGCCTGCAAGAGACCCGAGAGATGAGCTTCCCCCTCCCATGCTTCGAACAGATGTTATGGATATGAAAGACCTTGTTCCGGGAATGGAGCTTAAAGGAACTGTAAGAAATGTTACCGACTTCGGTGCATTCATTGATATCGGCGTTCATCAGGATGGTCTTGTTCATATCTCACAGATTACAAATAAATTCATCAAACATCCGTCAGAAGTTCTTAAAGTCGGTGAAGTTGTTACGGTTTGGGTAATTGCTGTTGATGCGGCGAAAAAGAGAATTTCACTCACTATGAAACAGAAAAAACAGGAGAATTAAAATTGGCAGATAAATTCAGACAAGATTTAACAAAAGGAAGCGTTACGAAACAGCTTATGCGATTCGCTGTCCCCTTCCTTCTTTCAAACTTACTTCAGGCGTTGTATTCAGTTGCCGATATGATTATTGTCGGCAGATTCAGCGGTGACAAAGGAACAATATGCATTATCGGTGTTAATATCGGCAGTCAGGTAAATATCCTTGTAACAGGCGCGGCGCTTGGTCTTGCAGTTGGCGGTACAGTTCTGATCGCACAGTATGCAGGCGCGCAGAAATTTGACGAGCAAAGAAAAACAATCGGCACTCTGCTGACTCTTTATATGATTGTCGGCGTTGCGTTTACGGTTATCATGCTTCTTTTTGGCAGAGTTTTGCTTGACATACTCGGAACACCTGCCGTAGCCTATGAAGAAGCTGAAAACTATTATAATATCTGTATGGCCGGCCTTATATTTATGTTTGCCTATAATGTTATCAGCGCAATATTAAGAGGTATGGGCGATTCAAAAAGACCCCTTTATTTTGTTCTTATTGCCGCAATCGGCAATGTTATCGGCGACCTTATCCTTGTTGGTAAATTCCAGATGGGAGCAGCAGGTGCAGCATATGCAACAATCGCCGCTCAGGCATTAAGCGTTATTCTTTCGCTCATCTATCTTATAAAGAACAAATTCTTTGCTGAATATAAGCTTTCAGATTTTAAGATTGATAAGGAAAAAGCAAAAACAATTCTTAAAATCGGTCTTCCCAACTCAGTGCAGCAGGTTGTTATTTCATTCTCATTCCTCACCCTTACTGCTCTTGTTAACTCCCTTCCCAACGCCGATGTTGCTTCAGCTTGCCAGGGAATCGGCGGTAAGGTCAACTCCTTCGCAGTTCTTCCTGCGCTCGCAATGAGCAGCGCCGTTGCATCGATGGCAGGTCAGAATATAGGCGCAGGAGAAATAGAAAGAGCAAAGAAAACAATGATGACAGGTATGGGTATTGCATTTGCAATTTCAATGTTTGTTTTTGCTCTTGTGCAGATGTTCCCTGATTTTATAATACGATTATTTGATACAAACCCTGATGTTATTGAAACTGGCAGAGAATATCTTCGATTCATTGCATTGGATTATATTTTTGTTCCGTTTGTTTTCTGTATGAATGGCCTTGCTATCGGCGCAGGTTACACAAACTTCGCTCTTTTCAATGCTTGCTTCAGCTCAATCATTGTCAGAGCACCTATGGCATATCTGATTGTTATGACAACCAACCTCGGATTCAACGGTGTCGGACTTGCGATGGGTCTTGCTTCCGTCGCTTCGCTTGTCGTGGCAATCATATTCATTGCGAGCGGCAAATGGAAGACTCCAAAAATTAAAATTTAATATAATATTACATTGACAAAATATTATTGATGTGATAATATTTTCTTGTTAAATTTAAGGATTGATTGTGACTGACGGAAATGCAGAATCAACTGCAAGGAAGCATTCAATTCATTTAAAGCCGACCGTCTGGGCAATCTTATCTTTTCAGGATAGGATTGCCCTTATTTCATTTTGAAAGGAAGAAAAAAGAATGAGCATTTATGACATCAACAACATCGGTGAGCTTATCAAGGATAACTCCTATGTAGGCAGAGGCATTGTTATCGGCAAAAGTGCTGACGGCAAAAAGGCTGTTACAGCATATTTTATTATGGGCAGAAGCGAAAACAGCAGAAACAGAGTTTTCATCGAGCAGGGCGACGAAATCATCATTCATCCCTTCGATGCATCAAAAGTTGAAGACCCTTCACTCATCATCTACGCTCCCGTAAGAGTTATCGGCAACAATCTCATCGTTACAAACGGTGACCAGACAGATACTATCTACGATTTTGTTAAGGACGGCAAGACATTCGAGCAGGCTCTCGAAACAAGAGAATTTGAGCCCGATGCTCCCAATTTTACCCCCAGAATCAGCGGTATGATGACATTTGCTGACAGTAACTTCACATACAAAATGAGCATTCTCAAGAGCGCCGATGCAGAAGGTACAGCATGCAACAGATACACATTCTCATATCCTTCACTCAACGGTCTCGGACATTTCATCCATACATATAACCACGACGGAAATCCCATTCCCACCTTCACAGGAGAGCCTGAAAGAGTTGAAATCCCCGATGATATCGATGCATTCACAGAAAACATCTGGGCAAATCTCAACGAGCAGAATAAGATTTCTCTCTATGTAAGATACATTGACCTTGCAACAGGCGAATACGAAGCAAGAATGATTAATAAGAATAAATAAGGAGAAGCGAAAATGAAAGAATTTGAACTCAAATACGGTTGTAACCCCAATCAGAAACCCTCAAGAATCTATATGGCTGACGGCACAGAGCTTCCCATTGAAATTCTTTGCGGCAGACCCGGTTTCATAAATTTCCTCGACGCATTCAACAGCTGGCAGCTTGTTAAGGAAATCAAGGCTGCTCTTGGTATGCCTGCAGCAACATCCTTCAAGCACGTTTCTCCTACATCAGCCGCAGTCGGCATTAAGATGAGCGACAAGCTCAAGAAGGCTTGCTTCGTTGATGACATTGAAGGTCTTGACGATTCCCCTCTTGCTACCGCATACGCAAGAGCAAGAGGTACAGACAGAATGAGCTCCTTCGGTGACTGGATTGCTCTTTCCGATGTTTGCGATGTTACAACAGCAAAGCTCATCAAGAGAGAGGTTTCAGACGGCGTTATCGCTCCCGGATATGAGCCCGAAGCACTTGAAATCCTCAAATCAAAGAGAAACGGCAATTACAATATCGTTAAGATTGACCCCGATTATGTTCCTGCCGTTCAGGAAATCAAGCAGGTTTACGGCATTACTTTCGAGCAGGGAAGAAACAACTTCAAGATTGACGAAGAACTCCTTGCAAACATCGTAACAGAAAACAAAGAATTCCCTGACAGCGCAAAGAGAGACCTTATCATCGCTCTCATTACTCTCAAGTACACTCAGTCCAACTCCGTTTGCTACGCAGTTGACGGTCAGGCAATCGGTGTTGGTGCAGGTCAGCAGTCAAGAATCCATTGCACAAGACTTGCAGGTAACAAGGCTGATATCTGGCATCTCAGACAGCACGAAAAAGTTCTTAACCTCCCCTTCCTTGATACAGTCGGCAGACCTGACAGAGATAACACAATCGATGTTTATATCTCCGATGAATACGAAGATGTTCTTGCAGACGGCGTTTGGCAGACACTCTTTTCAGAAAGACCCGAGCCTTTTACCAAAGAAGAGCAGAAGGCATATCTCGCAACAATCAAAGGTGTTGCTCTCGGCAGCGATGCATTCTTCCCCTTCGGCGACAACATTGAAAGAGCAGCAAAGAGCGGCGTAAGCTACATTGCAGAGCCCGGCGGTTCAATCAGAGATGACAATGTTATCGCTTGCTGTGATAAGCACGGTATGACAATGTGCTTCACAGGTATGAGACTCTTCCATCACTAATAGCAAAAGGTCGGCACCAAACGGTGTCGACCTTATTTTTATCCTATTATTAAATCTTCAACTGACCTTTTGGGAACATAATGAACACCGTTTTCGTCACGGTAATAATTCGTTGAGCCGTTTTCGGGGATATCAACAATTTTAACCGTTTCTGCAGGCTTTCCGAGTGCAAGCACAAGGTCAATTGAATATCTGTCGGTGTCAATGCCGAGAATACGGGCAACATTTTCTCTGTTTACGCTGCCAATCATACAGCCGCCGAAACCTTTTTCAGCAGCGCCAAGCATCATAGTCTGCGCAACGATGCCAACATCGGTTTTCATATTTTTTGCAATTTTATCATCATTAACAATAACAATATATGCAGTAGGTCTTTCACCTTCAGAAGGGCCTTTCCAATCCTTAAGAAGACCTGCCCATGAAAGATTTTCAAAAATCTTTGCATTATGCTCTTCATCATTTACTAACACGAAGCGAAGCGGTTGCCAGTTAACCGACGAAGGAGTAAGTCTTGCAAGAGCTACAAGGTCATTCAAATCGTCCATTGAAATTTTACAGCTTTCATCAAATCTTCTGTAAGACCTGTTTTTATACAATAAATCAATCAACATAATATCACCTCTTACCGAAATTATATAATATTATCAATATAAAATCAACCTCTGACATAAGACATATATTATTTGTATTGAAATTTTCTTGATTTAATATTATAATTAGAATATAGAATTAAACCCCGGGAGAAAAACGATGAAAAAATTTTTATGTTTTATATTAAGTATTTGCATATGTTATTCTGCTTGTGCAACAGGATTTGTTTATGCGAATGATTCTGTAAGTGTATCGGGCGGAAATACTGCAATTATGTCTGAAATCAGCGCAGATGAATTCGCAGAAAGCGTTTCAGCGATAATTGAAGAAAACAAAAACCTTTCCTATTATCACAATAATTCAGACAAAGAGTTTGAATCAGCCAGACTTATTGTAAAATCAGCACATAATATCGATACACAGAATGCAATAAGCGTTGTATCAGGCTACGATGACCTTTGGGTGCTTCAATACGAAAGTCCTGACGATGCAAAGAACGCATACAATTATTATAACGGCAGAAAAGGAATTCAGTTTGTTGAAGCCGATAAGAAAGTTACCGCTTCCTCTGTTGAAGAAAGCAAAGTTGCAACATCATCGGTTGATTTCGAAAATATTTCCTGGGGTACAACTCACTCCGGAATGGCAACTCTTAAAAATGAGATTAAAACCTACCCCTCAGATTACAAAACCGTTTATATTGCTGTTATTGATTCAGGCGTTAACGCAAAGCACGAATATCTTGAAGGCAGAGTTGAGGCAACAAGAATCAACACAAGCTCAAGCGGAGCAAGAAACAGCTCCGATGATGATAACGGACACGGTACGCAGGTTGCGAGCGTTATAGCAGATGCAACACCCCGAAATATAGTTATAAAGCCTTATAAAGTCCTTGATAATCACGGCTCAGGTACATTTGCTTCAGTTGCAGCAGGCATTAACTGCGCAATTAACGACGGCGTTGATGTTATCAACTTAAGCCTCGGCTTCTATGAGCATTCGGAAACCCTCAAAGCTGCGATTGACCGCGCACACGAAAATGATATCGTTGTTGTTTCATCTGCAGGTAACGAAAACACAGATAATCCCAGCTATCCTTCAAGCTACCCTAATGTTATCAGAGTTGCCGCAACAAACCAGAACAACACCGCCGCAAACTTCAGTAACTACGGTGACATTGACATTGCCGCTCCCGGTGTTTCAGTTATGGTTGCAAATTATAAAGGCGGTTACCTGACATCATCAGGCACATCTCTTGCTGCGCCGCTTGTTGCTTCGGTTGCCGCGGTGATACTGAGCATCACTCCTGACGCATCAGCCGAAGATGTAACCGCCCTTATCAAAGATTATGCATTTGAATCATTCGAGCCGAATGCAGAAACATATGTCGGCGCAGGTGTTTTAAGAGCTCCGTCATTATATCAGATTATAGATAAAGAAAAAACATATGCTCCCGTTTTCTCTCATACTCCCAAACTTTATTATTCTGATTTTGAGCTTACCATCAGCTGCGAAACACCCGATGCGGTTATTTATTATACAACCGATGGAACCGTCCCCGGCAAAGATAACCCTGCATCAAAGATATATACCGGTCCGATTCTGATTAATAAAACCGTTAAATTACTTGCGGTTGCTTATGCAGACGATAAATACCGCTCAAAAATTTCTGACTTCTACGCAATCGTTGCTCCCGTAGCATCAGAGGGTGAATTTGAGATTGATGAAAGCGGTACAATTCTTTCTTACTCAGGCACTGCGCAGAGTCTTACAATTCCTGCAACAATCAACGGAATCAATGTTACCAAAATCGGCGACGAGGTTTTTAAAGAAAAGAATCTGACAGAAATCGTTATTCCGTCATCAATTCACGCGATTGGTAATGAAAGCTTTGCTGAAAATCCCAATCTCAAAACTATCATCGCAAGCGGAATAACCGCTATCGGCGAAAGAGCATTTTATGATTGTGTGTGGCTGAAAAACATCTTCCTCGGCGAAATAACAGAGATTGGAGACTATTCATTCTATAACGTTTGCAGTAAGGCTTATGAAATTCAGGAAAGCACATTTTCGCTTAACATCAGAAATCTGAATCATATACCTGAAGGCGCTTTTAAAAACAGCGGTATTTCTGAAGTTCATATTGATGTTGAATGCATCATTGATGAATATTCGCTTGAAAACTGCAACGGACTTGTCAATATAACGCTTGAACATCTCGAATCTATTAACGAAGGTGCATTCAAAGGTTTGAACTCACTCAATGAAGTGACAATAAAGAAGCTTGAGATTATTCCGAGAGGACTTTTTAATTCCTGCGAAAACCTTGAGCACGCTCACCTGCCCGACGCAATTTATGTTGATTCAAACGCATTTGAAAATTGTAAAAGTCTTGAACTTGTTGAATTACCTCTTGCAGAAACAATTTATTCAAACGCGTTCAACGGATGCGATTCACTTTATAGCCTCACTCTTGAATCTACAAAAGGTTTCGAAGACGATGCATATTCATCGCCAAATGCACCTCTTCTCCCGAAAAATCTTCTCGTTTTTCTTGCTCCGAAATTCGAAAAAACTGTTACACTTATGTTTGCAGATTGTCCTAATCTTGTGATTGCAACATTTGAAAGCGCAACAGAAATTGCATCCAAAACATTTTACGGATGCAAAAATCTTATCTATGTTGATATCCGGAATGTTAAATATATAGGCTCAAATGTATTTGAAAACTGCAACATAACTGCAGTTGATGCAAGAAGCCTGATTTCAACAAAAAGTCTTCCGAACAACAGCGGTATTATCCTTTCAAATGAATTTGTTGAATCCGAGGTTACGGCACAGAATCTGACCGTTTACGGCACACCCGGTACATATATTGAAAGATATTGCGCATACAAAGGCTATTCATTTATCGGTATTCCGTTTATCCTGAATGATTTGCCCGAATACATAACAGAAAACAGTGAAATGGTCACTATATCTGCAATCGGATTTGACCTCACTTATCAATGGTATTGGAACGGCAAGAAGTCAACCCAGGGCGGTACTCCGATTAAAGATGCCAACGGAAAATCCTATATTTTCACTCAGGATGATACTGCTCCCTATTATTACTGCGAAATCACTCATCACGATACCGACAAAGATATTATTATATATTCTGATATAATAACGAAGGATTCCAAGCCCGCTGATTACACAGAATATAACAAAGCTGTTGAAGCAGCGAATGCAATTGACAGGAATCTTTATATCAACATCGATATTCTTGACAAGGCTCTTGCGGTTGATGTTTCGGAAAGATATTCCTGCGAGCAGGATCTTATTGATGCGCAGACAAAAGCAATTTATGATGCAATTGCAAATCTTAAGCACAACGGCGCACAAGCAATTGCAATAAATATAACCGAAAGTGAAATCTGGTTACTTAATGTCGAAAAACTGACATACTTCGTAAATCCGATTAACGCAAACTGCTCCAAAATTGTATGGAGCAGCGAACAAAACGGAGACACAATTCTGCTTTATAAGAACGGCAATGTAAGATTCATCAAACCGGGTCAGGCAATCATCAGAGGTGAAGTTACAAATCCTGACGGAGAAGTTATCTCCGCCGAAATAACAATCACCTGCAAAGCATCTCTTGTTGACAAGCTCTTTGCATTATTGTTAAGACCGATATGGTTGATGCAATATTATTTCTCTGACCTGAAAATTGAATAAAAAAGACGCATTATCAATCAAAGACGGTTGATAATGCGTTTTCTTATTTAAGGCTGAACAGGTACAGGGTGCGACTCGTCAACGTGTTCAATGGTTATGAAATTGTTTCTTTCTGCATAAGCCCATTTCATACCGTAGATTTTGCAAACGGAATCAACAGGCATATACAGCTGACCTTCATTGCCTCTGAATACAGGAGCCTGAAGAGTGATTTCACCTTTATCGGTAACGGCAACATCGCTGCCTTCAACAAAGGTTGCCTCTCTGCGATAAACAGAGCCAAAAACCTTACCTTCTTCTCTTCTGACTTCACCGCCGATAAATCCAAGCAAAACTGCGGCAGGAATATACCAGATACCGTCCTTGCAGACAGGAGGAGTTGATGCGGCACAAAGACCGAGGTCAACGCCTTTATAAAACATTCTTGTTCTTCCGTTTCCGAATATCGGAGCAACTCGGTAAGGTCTGATTTCATCCTTTGATTTATCAACAAGGCATTCGTCAATGGTGCGTCCGTCATCAAGATTTGCGGTCATTGTAACCTTATCGCCGTCTATCTCAACAAGAGCGTACATACTGACAAGCTCTTCCTGCGGATAGAATGAGCAATGCCATACCTTATCGCAGGTCTTTGTTCCGGGAGGATTTGCGTGCGCATTGCCAAGCTCATAATGAATCGTACCCTGCGAAGGTCTGTCAAAAAGTTCCTCATTTCTGATAGGATAGCTTCTTGAAAAATTATGTTCGTGTCCCGAGAAAAGTATATCAAGTTTTTCCATACATTCTCTCATCATCGGATAAGCATCGTCATTGGCAAGGTTAGGACCTGAATAATAAATCGGGAAATGATAGCATCCGAATTTCCAGGTTTTATCACTTGAATCAATGTCTTTGATTGCCCATTCATTGCAAAGCTCGGGTTCATTCACGCCGAAAACAATAAAATGTGCATTACCGTAATCAAAGGAATAATTCTCGGTCTGCCAACCTTCGGGACCGTTTTTGGGATATGAATATTCAAGCAATGTGTTGAAGAATTCAGCAGGCTCGGCATAATATCTGCCGACTTCGTTCGGAAAATACTCTGCGAAACCTCTGTTATCGTGGTTACCGCAGCACATCATATAAGGAGTATACTCAATAATACCCTTCATCCCTTCAAACATTGCGTTCCACTGAATTTCGTGCTGACCGCAGTTTGTGTTATCGCCTGCTGTGAGGATAAATCTTACCTCGGGATGCTTTGCAAGAGTATCCTTGAGAAATTTATTGAGAGCTGAATAATCGGGATCGTAATGGTCATTATCCTTCTGGTGGTCGGAAATTGCAATGAAGCTGAATTTTTCAAGATTCTCTTCCTGCGTTACAAAATAATATTCTTCACTGCGGTTTTTATCGTCGCCGCAGGTATAGTAATATTTTGTTCCTGCCTTGAGATTCTCAATCCTTGCAAAGAAAATGTTGCTTGTATCAACATCGCTCTTGAAGGGTTTCACAATAGCGGCGGTGATATTATTATCGCCGTCTTTTTCATAATATTCAACATAACCGCTTTCACATTCTTTGCTCATTCTCCAGGTAACGGTCATCGAATATCTCGCGTCACCTGAAATGCTGAGCATAATATGGTCAGGCTTTTCTGTTGCGAGTCTTAAGTTTGGTGTTCTTTCCATAAAGCACCTCTTATTCGGCAAAAATTTTAAACAATCGGGCACCGTGGCTGTTTACATCCGCTGAAAAAACATCGGATGTTTCGGTGTATTTGCAATGGGACCACATATCCCATACAACATAGTCACCGCCGCCTATTGCAATATCGGTAACATCAAAGTCAATGCTTCTGATTTCGTCATCGGTATTGAAGAGAGCAACATATTTGCATCCGTCACCCTTTGAAACCCAGATAATTTCGCCTTTACCGTCGGTTTCTTTTCGGCTGAATTGTCTTGCTCCGCAGGAATTCTTAAGCATCTTGATCAGCTCTGAATTCTGAAGCAAAGAAAGAGTAAACTCGTCATTATCGCGCATTTCGCCACCCATCATAAGCGGTGAACGGAAAATACCCCAAAGAGTCATCATTGTTATCTGCTCATCGTGAGTGAAACGGGTGTATCTTGCTCTGTATTCGGGAAGTTTTTCAGTAAGCTGAATTCTGCCCAGAGGAAGCATATCGCAATCAGGCCAAGCACCTTCCTGAACATAATCCTGCCACGCATAGCATCTCTCAAACATTGCATAGAGTTTATCCCAGGAATCCCAGAAATCACCTGTCATACGCCACATATTAGCGTTAGCGGCAAGATGCTCGTGCTCCCAGACGGGTGCAGGACCGGGCGAAAGGCTGAGAACCATATCTCTGCCGCAATTATCAATTGCTTTGCGGATCATTTCGATTTCTCTTCTTGCAGAGTAGGGATTGTCTTTAAGAAATTCTGTATTGGAGATATCATCGCACTTGATATAATCAACTTCCCACGAAGCGTAAAGCTCAAAAAGTGAATTATAATATTCCTGCGCGCCGTATGCATCAGGATTAACGCCGTACATATCGGTATTCCAGGGACAGATTGAAAACTGCTGAGCAATTTCTCTTGCAGTTACGCCATTAAATTTGATGGGTGTATTTGAATGAACAGCCTGTCTGGGAATGCCTCTCATAATATGAATTCCGAATTTAAGGCCGAGCGAATGAATATAATCAGCAATCGGTTTGAAGCCCTTACCGTCAGCTGACGAAGGGAATCTTTCAACGGACGGAATAAGTCGCGAATATTCATCCATACAAAGCGGAACAAAATTATGATAATAATATGAATCAGCGGTAGGTTCTGACCACTGAATATCACATACAATATATTCCCAGCCGAAATCTTTAAGATTTTCAGCCATATAATCAGCATTGGCAAGAAGCTGCTCTTCATTTACCGCCGCGCCGTAGCAATCCCAACTGTTCCAGCCCATAGGCGGTGTCGGAGCTAATCTTTTATGCATATCAATTATCCTTTCTGTATATCCTGATTCCGAATTCAGCAAGGGTTTCAAGGGAATCAACCGACTCGAGTTTCTGCTGGTCAGACTTTCCTGTTTTATAATAATAAGGTGTCATTTTAAAAAGATTCTGAATATCATCATTCGGAGAAACGGTTATATCCTGCGAGATTATGATTTCATCAAGAAGAATAAAGCCTTCAATTGATGCATCGGGCACATCGTTGAGATAAGGGATGTCATATACCGCTTTTTTGAGAGAAAAAAGATGATTTTCAAGCGGAATAACCCTGATGAATATTCCTCCGTTTTTAAGGACTCGATTATATTCATCGAATGCTTCGGGTGAAAAGATATTAAGCAAACAATCAACCGATGAATCTGCAACAGGAAGATTGAAAACACTTCCCACAGCGCAGGAAACATCGCTTTTTCTTTTAAATGCGAATTCAAGTGCATCCTTCGAAATATCAACGCCGAGCATAACGGCATTTTTGCCGTTTTCAATCATCGAATTACGGACAGATGATGAATAATAGCATTCTCCGCATCCTGCATCAAGAATAATTGCATCATCGAGATAAGAACAACAGATTTCGCAAAGTTTCTGACAAAGAAACGAATAATAACCCTTATCAAGAAAATCTCTGCGAGCTCTGACCATCAACCTGTCATCGCCGTGATGCTTTGCAGAGGATTTTGATGACATTAATAAATTAACATATCCAAATTTTGAAATATCAAAACAATGGCCGAGGGAGCATTTCAGGCTTCTGCCTTCCTCGTGAAGCTCTCCCCTGCATACGGGACAAATAAATCCAATCATTTTATAACCCTGTATTTTTCAACTTTTCTCATCATACTTCTGCCAACATCGTGTGCAAAGCGAAGACAGGCAGGAAGAAGGTCTTCGGGGAATCCGTTGCAGAAATTGGCGGCTTCGTATGTGAAATGACCCTTATAATCGATTTCACCGAGAGCCTTAAGAATAGATTCCCAGTCCATATCCATAAGATAAGGCAAAGTATGGCTGTCATGAAGATTATCATTATCGTGAATATGAAGAGCGCCAAGACGCTTATTGCCCATCTCATATATCATCGATGCGGCATTATCGCCGACAAGACCGCAATGACCGAGGTCAAGGCAGCAAGTGAATGCGTCTGATTCAAGAGAATCGAAATAATCGTTGAATTCAGGTGCGTTGCTGCAGACATTGGGTACGATATGGTCTGTATCCCATCCCCACATATTTTCAAGCGCAATCTTTACGCCGAAATCTCTTGCGTAGGGCTCGAGGTTTCTGTAAAATTCGAGATTTCTCTCTTTCTGGCTGTCGCTGAATTGAATGGGATGAACAACGCAGATTTTTGCATCGAGCAAACCTGCAACTTCAAGAGCTCTCTTGAGCTTATAATCAAGCTTTTTATTATACTCGGGATTTCCTTCTCTCATTGAAGGAAACGGTGCGTGCGACTGCTCAAAAGTAACGCCGTAAACCGCTGCCATATTGCGAAGATTCTTGACATATTTCTTGAAACCTTCTCTTTCAAGCACATTGTCATCGTCCTGCATAAAAAACATTGAATAATCAATGCCGTCAAATCCGCTTTCGCAAATCATTCTGACCGCTACTTCGTCACCGAGTCTGGGTGCAACCGCTTCTGTGTGCGCAACAAGTTTCATTTAAAAAGCCTTCTTTCATAAGCTGAATATATGACTAATTATATCATTGATAAAAAAACGAGTCAATAAAACAATATAAGAGAATGTTAAATTTTTATTAAATTTTATATAAAGCATTAATATTTATTGACAAATTAGAATTTTTATTATAAATTATTCGTAATGTTTAGGAGGGATAATAATGGCTAAAGCTGAATACAGAAGCTCAATCCGCTCAAAGAATCTTATAAAGAAGGCTGTTGCGAAGCTTATTCATAAAAAGGAAATTTCAAAAATAACTGTTTCCGATGTTATCCGCGAAGCAGATATCAGCCGCGGAACATTCTATGCTCATTACCCCGATGTGCAGAGCGTACTTGAGCAGATTGAAACTGAGGAAGTTAAAAAACTCGTTACTCTTGTTAACCGTTCCAAAACAAATGACCCTACAATCAAAAACAAAGAAGACTTTCTTTTTACAATCTGCCAGCATATCTATGATGATTTTGACTATTATAAAATGCTTATGCAGTCCTGTTTCCTCAACAATTATCTGTCCAGATTAATTGATATTTATTACGAAGAAACACTTGCAAGCCTGATGAGCATTGATGAATCAAACGATGAAATGAAGGTCAAGACATACCTCACTTATGTTACCGCAGGCTCAAAAGAAATTATTGTCGCCTGGCTTGACGGCAGAATCGAATGCTCCCCTGAAATTATTGCATCAAGAATCGCAAAACTCATTGAACTTTCAAATGAATTTATCAAATAAAAAAGAGCTGACCACAAAGTCAGCTCTTAATTTTTTATCAGAACGGATTGATTAATCTTTCGAGAGGATTGTAACCGAGACCGAAATATTTAAAAATCCAGATAAGAGGATTGAGTCTGAAGAAAAAGATATCAACAACGGTTACAAGTTTACGAAGGAAAAACGGAAGGTCAATAACAACATCGGGTACATCAACAGGAGCAAACTCCTCACCTTCAACATTGAGTACGAAGGGCTGGGAATAGCAGATACCGTTTTCGCCTGTGATATAGAATCTTACATAGAGATAAGGTTCATCAAGCAAATCAGCGGAATGAAGGTCAAGAGTTGCTGTACCGCTTGTGATATTGCTTTCGCGGAGAATTACATTTGCATTCGAAACCCAGGTGATTTCATTGAAGTTTGTGCCTTCAATTGTGATGGTATCATTCTCTTCGTCAACGGTAACTCTTGTTACCATCGGGGTGTTATCAAGAAGATAGCTCTCCGAATCATAAACAGCCTGCTCATCAAATCCCGGCATTTCTTCCATGCCATTGAGTTCAACGCCGTTTGAATAATGAGAAATTGAGAAAAGTTCGCCGTTTTCCATACTTGCACGGAATGCATCTTCTGTTAATTCGGGCATATAATGCATTGTATAAGCATCGTTGATAGCGTTTTTATTATGTGAATCAGAGAAACTGAATGACCAGGGAACAACACCATTGGGAATTGTTTTCTGAAGAATCTGGTCATAGAGAATTCTGTCACAACGGGTGTGAGCATCAGTTGCACTATTGATACCCATACCGACGCTTGAGCCTTCATAATCCATAAACAGACGGGCAAATTTAGTTGCATAATAATCATCAACGGGCATTCCTACCCAATTTTCGCTGTCTTTATCGGTATAAACATATTCACCGACATGGGAAAGCATCGATATACCGCCTGCCTCCATAACGCCCTTTGACGGTGTTTCATAGTCACCGTAAACACCTGCAAGACCCTGACCGTATTCTGCGAAATAACCAGTCAGATGGCAGTCGGCAAAAGGTGTTGCCATATTCAATTCATTACCGAGAGGGATATCAATCATACCGTTTGAATGGCTTCTTGATTCGGAATCGTGTGAGCCGTCAATATATGCATTGTATTCTTCATCTGTTAAAGGGATAATCGGAGCGTTGTTGTTTGTTCTTTCCGCTTTGATAACTCTCATAAGCGGAACAGTTTCAGGCACAACATTCCAGCCTCTGTTAAGAGTGCCGTGGTCTGTCAGAGCAACGATATCATAGTCGAGGTCATAATGCATCTGAACGAATTCTTTAACAGGAAGAAAACCGTCGCTTGCGTTTGTGTGGCAATGAAGCTGGGTTTTGTAAGCCTTCCATTCATCCCATTTGATATTTTCATAGGGATTATCGATGATGTATTCCTTGGATTTGTCAGCAAACGAGCATAATACAAAGCAAGGAATAAGAATCAGGACACAAAGGATAACCGATAACGCTTTTTTAAACATAACTCAGACACTCCTTTTCTTGGAATAATTTAATTATAAAATCATTTTTCTCAAAAGTCAATCAAAAGAAAACCCCGACCCCGCGCAGAAACGGTATCGGGGCAATTTTTATTTAGGAATATAAGCGAAGGATGAAGAGCCGTCTTCATAGAGGAATTGCGCATAAACGCCGTCATAGCAGGTCAGATAGAGCATCTGCGCTTTATCTTCATATTCAGCAATTTGCTCGGGCTGAGTGATTACCTGTGCTTCATCGGGAATATTGATTTCAACATATTTATCGCTGTATTCAGCTTTATAGTGCACACCGCTGAAAAGCATTGTTTTATTTGAAAACATATACATTCTGTCAGAATTAACGGTTGTTACACCGTCCCAGATTTTAACCGCATAGGGTGTTTTATTGCCGACAAAATATTCACTCAATCCGTTATCATTGATAAACTTAACGGTATTAGTCATATTTTCATAAACAGGAATCATAATCGAATCAGCTTCACAGGCGGCTAAATAACAATCATCCTCAAGAAGAGCTTTGTCATCAACATAAACAACCTCAGCATCCATTTCAGGAACACCGTAATCATAATAATAATATTCATCAGTTGCATATTCGTATTCAACATCAGGAACGAGATTGAAATTTTTGAATACGATATATCCAAGCACTTTTTCTTTACTCGAAAGATTCAGCGGAAGACTACCCTCTCTGATATCTTTTTCAATCACCTGAAGAATATCATCTTTAAGATTATAAGCATACTGAATTTCGCTGTAAGGTGTAATTTTTGTAAGATCAGATGTTGCAAATCCGACCTGATATTTTGAAGATCCGATTGTTTCACAGCCGAGATAATCATCATAGATATAATCGGAAATGATTTCATAATCAGCGTTATTATCATTACCGCCGTATGTGATATATGATGTCTTATAATCAATCGACTTGAGAACGAGTTCTTTATATCTTTCGGATTCTGTGAATTCAGCAAGCTTGCAAAGAATCTCATCGTTTGCAACGGAATAAGTTCTCTGGAATGTTTTTCCGTTTTTGAGATGATAAATAATCTGAATTGAAACGGGTCTTATTCTTTCGCCGTAAGCCTTTGCAACGGTTACGCCGTCAACCGTATCGCCCGAAACATCAATCAGCATTTTATGAATATCAATTGCTCTCTGAATGTCCTCTTCGGAATCAAATCCGCCGACAAGCTGATAATTCCTATCCTCGTTAGTCATAAAATATAAAGGCAAGTAGAAATCATTGGCTTCATAATAATAGTCTTTAAAACCTAAATTGGAGGGTGTTATCAGAATATCGCCTGTTTCAGTCTGGATTGATACACTTTCAATCTTATCGATTGAAGGAACTCTTGATTTAAAACCGAAAAATCCTGTTACAAACACAACAATTCCAAGAAAATATACTGCAAGCTGAATCGGAAGTTTCCATAATCCCTTACCGATTTTTTTGAAATTACGCAAAGAAATAATATCAATTACCAGATAAACAATCAGGAAAATTAAGATTGTGAAAAGAACAAGAATTGCCTTTTCAAGAGCGGTATCAGTAGGAATAAGCTCAGGAAGAAGGCAGGATGAAAGGAAGGTTGCAACAAGGAATGAGCCTGCAAAGGTTGCCTTCTGATTTGCACCCATAAAACCTGCAATTTCAGCCTTGCGATTTTTATATGCAAGCCATCCGAATACTACGATAAGAGCTGTCAGAATTGTCCAGAAAACCAGAGGTTTATAATCGAGAGCCTCCCAGGTATACGGACCTTTAATGAGCTTATAACGAGTGTTAACAGATGAATATGGGAAGAATATAAAATTGCAGACAAAATCATAAAAGTCGAATCGACTTGCCTCAACAACCCCTACACCGAGGACTTTGAAATTATTTGTCGAAGAAGTCCAGGCAATATCATTATCAATGAAACCGACAAGAAAATGTCTGAAAAGAAATCTGATATAAACTGCAATAACAGCAGGTGCAGATGTGAAAACGACACTGTAAGCAAGACCTTCAACAACCGTTCCGACAAGAGCAAATGTTGCCGCAGTTACGGCAAAAATAAATATTTCAAGTACGATATAATTAAGAAGAATGAAGATAAAAGATCTCCACATCTCCTGATGGGAACCAAAAAGAATAAGATTAGCAATCAAAGCGGAGATAAAAGGAATTATCTGCGCAGCAACAACCATCGTACAACCTGCGCTGAACTTTGCAAAAAACATTGTTGTTCTTTTTACACCGAGGCTGAAATAAACATTGACTGCGCTTTTATTCATCTGATATTTATATATCAGAGCTGCTGTTACAAACGGGCAAAGAAGAAGACCTGCGTTAAAAATAACTCCAAAAAAATCTATCGCAGGGTTAGTGAATGCATAGACGATTTTATTTAAACCATAACCCAAAGCGCCGGTATATTTTTCATTATAATAATAGACAATCGGAGTATATAACTGGTAAACAAGATTGAAGAAGAAAACAAGAATCGGGATAAGACAGTTTTTCTTTATCGTATTCAGATAAGTAAATCCGAATGCATTAACCGAAGATTTCTTTGAAGTCATAATCTGCACCCTCCATTTCTTCAAGGAATATTTCCTCAAGCGAAAGCGGAAATCTTTCGATGAGAACAGGATTCATTTCTTTAAGTTTTGTTTCAAGCTCATCAGAATCGCCTTTGATTGAAACGGTAATTATCCTGCCGTCTGCGTGAAACTTTTTGATTTCAAACTGTGAAAAATCTTTTTCAGTTTTTTCGTCAGTAAATACCAGGCGGAATTTGCATCTGCTCTGGCTGATATCGTCAACGCAACAGTCAAGAACAATCTTTTTACCGTTGATAAGGGCGATATGGTCACAGATATCGGTCAATTCGTGAAGGTTATGTGACGAAACAATTACGCTGCATCCCCTCTCCGCAACATATTCAACAATCATATTATTCATAAGATTGCGCTTTGCAGGGTCGAGGCCGTCAAAGCTTTCGTCAAGAAGAAGTATTTCGGGATTGGTGGACATACCGAGAATCATCTCCGCCTGTCTTTGCATACCCTTTGAAAACGAGTTGAGCTTTGCATTCTTATCAAGACCGAAAACTCCGCAGAGTTTGTCGAGAGTTTCGATGCTGAATGAAGGATAATAGCCTTTATAAAATTCAGCCATCTTCGCAATGGTTGAATAGGGCTCAAAATAAATTTCATCAGGGACATAGAAAAGCTTCTGACGCTCTGAAGTTGAATCGAAGGTATTGACTCCGTCAATCAGAATCTCGCCGCCGTCTGCTTTGTAAACGCCTGAAATTGTTTTGAGAAGAGTTGTTTTACCTGCTCCGTTATAACCGACAAGACCGTAAATCGAGCCTTTTTCAACAGAGAAACTCAAGCCGTCAATTGCGGTGAAATCTCCGAATTTTTTTGTTACATTCTTTATTTCAATCACAGATTATTCCCCCTTAAAAACAGAGTTAACGATATTCATAATTTCATCAAAGCTGACACCGATTGATTTAGCAACCTCGATTGTGTGCCTGACATCCTTTATTGCTTTGTTACTTAAGGATGAATCGGTTGCCGCATTTTCGCTGACAAAGCTGCCTGTACCCGGTACGGAATAAATTGCCCCTGTTGCCTCAAGCTCCGCGAAAGCTTTCTTGACAGTATTGACATTGATTGATGTATCCGCCGATATCTGCCTGATTGAAGGCAGTTTGGAATGAGGCAGATAAACACCGACTCGGATAAGAGTAATTATCTGATTTTTGATTTGCTCATAAACAGGGACTTTGCTTCGCTTATCAATTACAATCATCGCAACACCTCCTATAGTGTGCTATCTGTGATATCACACCTACAATCTAACACATAATTCTATGTTTGTCAACTGAATTCACAAAAAATTCACACACAATGTTTGGTGTTATAATTAATAAAATATTGTAAAATTATATTGTATTTTGTGGATTGATATGTTATATTTTATATGTAAAATATATTATCGGAGGGATATAATAATGGAAAGCAAAGATTTATTTGAAATAAGCCCCAACGGCTATGATTGCGATCAGGTTGAGCAATATATCGCCCTTCTCAAGGCTCAGTATAAAAAGCTTTTTGATTACGCAAAGGCTACCGAAGCCAACAATATAAAACTCAAAAATATCTGCCGTTCACTTTCTGCCGAGAACAAAGCTCTTAAAGGAAAGAGTGCTCCCGCTCCTGCTGAATCAGGCGTTGAGAGAATCATTTCTCTCAGTAAAGAAATCGCAAAAGAAGCAGAATCACTCAAATAAAACCATCCTATCAAATCCGCTACGAAAGGCACTTAATTTATGAATGAATTTAAAATCATAAGCATCGAAGAATTTGATGCCGATTTTGTGCAAAATAAAAGGGTTAAGAAACAAAAGCCCAAGGCAGCGCCTGTCAGCTTTATCCCTGAAATGATAAAACCTGAGGCTAAGCCTGCCGAAACTGAAGCTCCGATTGATGCTGACGAACCAAAGAAATCCGCACCTTCCGAATCGCCTGCAAGCGAAACACCGAAAGCACCTGCAGAAGAAAAGCCTTCAAAATATTTCACTAAGCCCTCAGAATCAGATGAAGACGAAATCGAACCCGCTCCTCCTCTCACAGAAAAGAAGAAGAAGAAAAAGAAAAAAAGCGGCGGCGGACTGCTTGCAGGAAAGATTATTTCAATTGTCTTTATTTGCATAACTGTCGTTACATTCCTTCTTGGTTGTTTTGTTTCAATTTTTCTTAACAACAAAGCGGATGTCGGCGGAATCACATTCAACACACAGCTTCGCGATATAACCGTCGGAGATGACACAATCAGCGAAGGCTCGCTTGTTATTTCAAAGAGCATCGCACCCGACCAGTATACTGAAAATCTCAACAGACCTGTTTCTGTGCCCGTTGACGGCAAAGAAAACGAAGGCTGTGACATAATGTATATCTACAGTGCAAAGGATGTAACGATTGACTACGCAACCGTTGAAGTTTATGACCCGATTACTAATCAGATAAGTTCAAGATTATATTCTCACGGCGAAGTTTACGGCATCGTTACCCATTACATACCGTTTATCGGCAACCTTCTTCTTTTCGCTATTAACAACGCAATTCTTGTCAGCGCATTGTTTGTGCTGATGGCCGCATTCTGGTGTATGATTCTTATTCTTATCAGTAAAAGCAGCAAAAAGGCATAAAAAATAACGCACCTTCAAAAACGAAGGTGCGTTTTGATTTTATATCAGATATCCACCGAAATAATGCTTTCGTCCTGCTCGATGAGAAGCATAATTTCGTCCATTGAAATTGTTCTTGATTTCTTAACTGTTATATCAAGACGAAGAGTTGAATCCTGATTACGAGTGATATTGCATTTCTCGATATGGATATTCTTTTCGGTAAGTTTTGCCTTAAGATTTTTAACCGAGTCTTTTGTATCTGTAACATAAACAATAAACTCATTTGCAGTATTCTCAAGCTTTGAGAAATAACGGTGAAGAACAAGCTGGGAAATAACCATAATCAACGATGCGGCAATACCGAGAGGATACATTCCTGCGCCGATTGCAAGACCTACGCCTGCCGTAGTCCAGATACCTGCGGCTGTTGTAAGACCCTTGATTGAAATATCCTTGACAAAGATAACACCTGCGCCGAGGAAACCGACACCCGTAACAACATTCGATGCGATTCTCGATGCATCAGCTCTTAAGCCTTCATACTGAAGGATATCAAAAAAGCCGTATTTGGAAACGATGATAATCATCGCAGCCCCAAGTGCAACAATCATATGAGTTCTGATACCTGCGTCCTTTTGTCTGCGGCTTCTTTCAAGACCGATAATACCGCCGCAAATACTTGCAACAAGCATACGGACAATATAACTGTCAACAACAGCTACCTGATAAAATTCTTCTAAAAATTCAAGCATTCTTCTGCCCCCTAAACTAAAATCTCTAATACACTATAATAACAAATAATTATAGATATGTCAAACAAAAAAACAGGGACTCTGATAAAAAATCAGAGCCCTTTTTATTAATCAACAACAGTTATCAGAAAATCAACGGTGAATCCTTCCCATTCAGCGGTCACAAAAGTCTGACCGGATGATTTAGGATAAATCTTATTACCTGCGATTTCAACGATTTCGGTGTTATAATCCGAGAATGTTACTCCTTTTTTGATTAATTCGCCGTCAAAATGGCTGTCATATTTATAAACAGATATCTTTTGCGAATTATCAGACAAACCGACAACGATATTATGAGGTGCGGTTGTTATACCGATATAATCAACAAAAAGAGATTCCTTTGAAAATTCTGTTACTGTCTTGAAATTTTCATTCTGATAATCAGAAAAATCAGGTGAATCAATCAAGGAAATATCAACTTTCTGCATTCTTGTAGGCCAATAGCCCCACTTATCACCGTAAGCATACGCAAGAAAAACATCATCCTCAAGTCTGATATGACCGTTTGACCTTGATGAGATTCCGCAGTTATGGCAGCAATGGCTGATATTTGTTTTTAACGAATATGAGGGTTTGAATGAGATACCATCATCAGAAACATAAACTCCGATTGAGCTGTCTTCCGTAAATCTGTCAACGGTATTTACCGCAACAAATTTACCGAAATCTTCGATATATTTAACATCGGCGGAATCGCAAGCACCGTCTTTATAAGTCATTGCTACGCCTTGATGTACCATAGTTGAAGGCCAGTTTTCGTTATTGGCATCAGCAACTGTAACTCTCGTCTGATTGAGTGTACCGTCACGCCAGGTGAAATAAATATAAAGTTTATCGCCGAGATGAACAAAACTCGGCTCACCTGCGCCGAAAGTTGTCTGATCACCGTCATATTCAATAATCGGAGCAGGTTTACCGCCCCAGCCGTTGCCGTTCCACTTTTCATACGGACCGTCAGGATATTTGCTTCGTGCAACAAAAACATCGTTGATAATTCCGTCGGGATGAATTGTTGAAGTGTAACCTAAATAATAATAATCCCCTACTTTAATAACACCCGGATCACAGCAAGAATAAAAATCAGGCGAATCAGGAGTCGGTTTAAGGACTGCGGTTTCATCGGTCCAGGTTACGCCGCCGTCAGGTGAATGACGGTACATAATCCAGTCCCATTCACCTTCTGCACCTGGCCCTGCAAACCACGCATCAATACTGCCGTCTGCATTTGTTATAATCGAAGGACCGTATCTGTATTCCATCCCTTTCCCTTCAGTAATCCTGAAAATATCCTCACCTGTATCCTGCGCTTTGATACTGATATATTTTGAGGAATCAGGTGTAACAACAAGCTGCTCATATGCGCCGTAATCTCTGTCTTCATATGGAGTGTAAATCACTGTCGGCATCTGAACAATACCGAGAGAAATAAGAAGCGGCAATATAAATCTGATTAGCTTTAAAACAAAAGACATAATCTCACCTCGAAACGATTTTACCATATTTAATCAATCAGGTCAACAATTGACAATGTCATTTCCGATGAATAATGCATAGAATGCATTGAGGAGTTATTCCTCAAAAGGAGGCATTTGAGTTGCAGACTTTTTTCAATCAGGCAACTTTATCGTATAACGGCACAACTGTAGCTTCTAACATTGTTCAGGGCGAACTTATTGAAGTGCTTTCAGCCGCAAAAACAGCAACGGCATCCTCATATGAGCCGGGCGACACAGTAACCTATGCCGTAAGCATTGTAAACACAGGCACAACACCCTATAACGGAATTACGGTAACCGATGACCTCGGCGGTTATGACTTCAACGGAACAACGGTTTATCCTCTCGATTATGTTGACGGCTCTGTAAGAGTATTTGTAAACGGTATTCTTCAAGCAACTCCGACAGTAACTGCAGGTCCTCCCCTTCTTATCAGCGGAATCAATATTCCTGCAAACGGAGATGCGGTTATTGTTTATTCGGCAACAGCAAACGCATATGCGCCTCTCGGCACAGGGGTTTCAATCAACAACACAGCAACCCTTACAGGCGCTGGGATTACAACTCCGATTATTGCAGAAGAATCACTTCCATTCTCGGAAGAAGCTGCCCTTGCAATAACAAAATCGCTTAATCCCACTTCAGTACCTGAAAACGGACAGCTCACCTATACCTTTGTAATCAGCAACTACGGAGCAACAGAAGCAATCGGAACAGATAACATCGTTGTTACAGACACATTCAATCCGATTCTTAACCCCATCACAGTAACCTATAACGGAACAGTCTGGACAGAAGGAACTGACTACAATTACGACGAATCAACAGGCGTATTCACAACAATCGCGGGTCAGATTACCGTTCCTGCCGCAACCTATACGCAGGATCCCGTAACAGGCGAATATGTTATCACACCAGGTACAAGTACACTCACAGTAACAGGAACAGTTTAAACAAAAATCACCGCAGGGAGACCTGCGGTGAGAATTTTATATTATCTGAAACTATATTTTGTTTTCTTTTCGCCCTTTCGATCCCCCTCAAATAAAAAAAGAGACGATAGCTGATGCTATCATCTCTTTTTCTGAATTATAACGCAATTTTTGATACGGGTTGCATGCGGTTGCAAAGTTGCATTGAAATGCAACCGAAAACAGGACGCAACTTATTTGTCAAGTATCCTCCCAAAATAAGATATCGACAATTCGCATTCTTGCCGCTCTGATTTCTTCTCTATGCCTATGATCAAAGCCAGGATACCCACCTGACATATAATCGGAACGCCAAAGATAGGTCAAATAAACCAGGCAATCCTCAAGCGTAGCGGTATATAATAATGTGTAGTCTTTCTCTATCCGGTCACAAAGTTCAATGTAGTCGCTGTAATTTTGGACACCGATTCTATGATCGTTTAGAATCTGCACATAACTCTTTGAAGAACAAATATCGTTAAGTAAACTACCCATAAAGGTTTTTCTAAGTTTTTCTTTCAGGCTCATTTCGTAGTCCAAACTCATTGGCGGCGGCGTTTGCTTAAACTCGTTCTCCAAATCCTTCTTTTTCTTGTGGGGAATGGAGGATGTGCAAAGTCCCACTCTATAATAGCTGCCCTTACGGCTTAATGAAACTTTTTCAAATTCATCTATGATGTGCAAAAATTCTTCGGGTAGCCGCTCTCTAACAGTGGTATAGATATTAAAAAAATCCGGAAATTTGTCCAAATCCCAAGCCGGACTATAATATGCCCATGCTATTGATCCTGTAATTGCTGTTAAGGTATCACAATCGCCGCCCAAAGAAACTGCATTCCGAATCGCATCTTCGAAGGAATTAGATTCTAAAAAAGCAACGATGGCCTGTGGGACTGTGCCTTGGCAAGTCTCATCAAACTGATATGAACCCCGGATATCCTCTAATGTGAAATCGAGATCGTAAAAGTTTGTGCGAATAAAATCAGCAATTTCTTTTTTCTCTTTATGTTGCTTGGCGAGGAATACGGCCCCTGCAACAGCTTGCGCTCCCTTGATTCCCTCGGGATGATTGTGGGTGACTTCCGCTGATGCTTTTGCCAAAGATAACGCCTCATAAAGTTCAATAGCGATAAGGCCACAAGGAGAAACACGCATGGCAGAACCATTACCGAAACTATTATAGGGTTTTGGGTTAATGTCTGACAGCCAATGTGAAAAGCGCATCCCATAACCACCTTTTGGGTAGGGATATTTTCTTCCATAAGCTTGCATTTCTTCAATAAGAATGAACTTAAAATCTTTCTTCTCTTCACGACTACGTAATAGCGCCTTTGCTACAGCGATTGTCATAATGGAATCATCTGTATATGTACAGTCATCAGAAAACAGTGAGAAATCCTTTGATTTTATGTTATTAAATTCGTATTTCGAACCTACGATATCGCCAATAATAGCTCCTAACATCATATCGCCTCCTTCTCTTTACGAGCATTATAACAGATTTTGAAATCCATTTCAACAAACACTGAAACAATTCTTTTTTACAATGAAACTAATTTTTTTGTATTAAAACCGAAAAAGCCATCATACCACAAGGGTTTTCAGAAATAGAAAAAGAACGAAAGTTGCAATACCAATGGTATCATAACTTTCGTTACAATTTGGTGGAGATGAGGGAGAAGAATTTTATGTTTCTCAGGATGCTCGACTTTCGGCAATCGCTTCTGACTTTTAATCGCTTAGCGGCGCATTGCCCTGAAAACCTTTCACCGAAAGGTTTTCTTAACGGGCATTCGATCCCCCTCAAAATAAAAAAAGAGACGATAGCTGATGCTATCATCTCTTTTTCTGGTGGAGATGAGGGGTGAAAGATATTGTCTTTTTCAAGGTGCTCGACTTTCGGCAATCGCTTCTGACTTTTAATCGCTTAGCGGCGCGACGGGCGGAAAACAATGCACCGGATTGTTTTCTTTTCGCCCTTCCGATCCCCCTCAAAATAAAAAAAGA
>JAZRBF010000010.1:0-97524 GCA_045634985.1 Acutalibacteraceae bacterium
TTTTGTTTCGAAAACAAACTCCAACTTTATATCCGGATCATTTGTGATTATTTTTATTTGCATCTGAATCATCCTTTCGATTAAATTTACGGTAAACTGTCTTGGCTCTATTTCCTTTGATGATAAATCACCAACCCCGAGCAAGGGGACATACCGAGCTGACGTTCTCAATATCATCGGCGGCTCGTCTGCATTGCAGACCGTTTTATCATAAACACCCTTTTGCGAAATCAGCGGTTATACTAACGGAATAAAAATGTGATATCCGCCAGTATAACCTGTATTCGCACAGCATCTATGACCTACTATGTTATGTTTTCGTTCTGTTCAGCCATACCTCCAAGCATCATTTATTTACTGTAGTTATGACAGAACGTCAAATCAAATAAAATAAAAAAATACCGATACATACGACTTCGAAAAACTCGAGATCATATGTATCGGTATTTGTGATACCTCGACGATGCATACACCAGACAGCTCAAATAAAAAATAGTGTGGTGAGATTGGTTACTCACTGCATCGCAGGACATATAAACATATTAAATTTTTTTGTGCCGAGCTGTAAATATATAATAGCACACATTTGTAAATTTGTCAAGTTTGCCTAAATTAGCCTAAAATCACTATGCAACATTATTCTCTTTTTCAACCCTACTGAAGACATAAAAGTTTCAGACTCCAGATTTATTGGTCTGCAACCTATCTCTAAATTTTGTTTGATTATAAATTGCTGATATGTTATCATTATGTATAATAAACTTAGTGTGGGTGTTGTCAATGAATGAAAATAATGCAATGACATTTAAAGCTTTATATAGGAATCATAAATACGATAAAAAAGAAAATTTTTTGCGGGATTTTTGGCATTATACAAGTGTAGAAGGATTGAAGGGGATAATCCGTGAAGAAGATGCTAAAGATAAAATAATACGGTTTTGGTTTACACGATGTGATTGCCTCAACGATTCTTCTGAAGGCGTTCATGTGATAAATCTGTTTCATGAAATATGTGCAAAACTTTTTAAGGAAAAAATAATTGACGAAACTTTTTACAACTGGGTAATTAATATTGAAATTCCCGATGAGCAGTTCGTTCATTATCCTGTTCCGCCCGAGCCTGACTGTACCCATTACAGTGTGATGGACTATGTTCCTTGCGATGCTTACATATGCAGCTTTTCGCTGAAAAAGGATTCGCTTGATATGTGGAGATATTATTCAAAGGGCAATGGTGGATATGCGATAAAATTATTTCGCGATATTTTTCTTGATCGTGAAGAGTATAGCATAGACGATTATGATGAAAACAGAGAGTTTAGTTGTATTCATTCTTTGAAGGTCATATATGATAAAGAGGAAAAGAAAAATATCATAGAAAAGATTATTACGGATACTTTTGCTGCCTCTAAAAATTCAGAAAATCCTGAAAAAGAAACAAAGAATTTTATCAAATATATTTTGAAAATTCTTCAATTCAAATTTAAGCATGAGTGCTTTTCGAGCGAAGAAGAATATAGGTTTATATTTTATTTGCCGAAAGAAAATCCAAAAGGCTTGACTAATAAAATGCCCAAGGTTGAATATCGTTCGCAGAACGGAATGTTAATACCATATATAACAGTTACGGCAAGAAGATACATTCTGGAAGTTATGACGAGCCCTTATAATTCATCAGAAATAAGTTTGAAAACAACCCGGGATTATTTAACTTCGTGCGGAATAAAAACTGAAGTATCTCCGTCGGAATTGCCTGTACAATTTTAAAATCAATTTGTAGAGCAGGTAACAGAAAAATAAAAAGCTGTCGTCCTTTTATGGGAAGACAGCTTTTTGTGCTTTAGATATATCTTAAAAAGATAGTGAAAAATTTCCTAAACATAAGTTTTTCAGAGGCGTAGTCTGAAATGATTTTTCAAAAAAATTTCACCGACAGGAACGAATTCCTATCGGTGGATTTTAATTGCATATAAAATTGGTATGCATAAAATAAAATTAAAAATAAAATCATACAGTGAATTACTGTGTAGCCTCCGCGTTTGAAATCATCAACACCGATGAACAACGAATCTGTTCACCCTATAAAGACATATTTTATATATAGATTATAAAATATTTTAGCATCGTTAAAAAGTGTTGATATTGTTGAGGTTCAGGCATATATTGTTTATTTAACTACATAGATATTTAGTTAATTACATATCAGATTTTATTAATTTACATTTTTGATTATTTTTTTGATGATCATCTGTCATAACAGGATTAAATAAATTATGAAAGGTGATTTTTATGAAACACATTACGATGTCAAACGATCTGATTAGAAAACCTATGCCTGCCGATGAATCCAATAGCACGATAATGCCTGTTTGGGAAAATCGGATACGATTAATGCTGATAACATTAATCGATTACAATGCGGAAAATTTTGAATGGAAGGAAATAACTATAATTGAATTCAAAAGTTTTTGGGGGCTAAGCACTTGGGGTGGGGTGCAACAGAAGATGTTGTCTGATGCTATTAATAATCTGAAAAACAATAAATATTGTATTGATGGTCATATTATTCAGTGGTTAGATAATGAATCTGATATTATTCTGGGAAGAATGAGATTAAAGTTAAATGATTCTTTAAGGCCATATTTACTTGGTTTGAAACGTAATTTTACAAAATATGATATTGAAAATGTTACAAAACTTAATTCTAAATATTCATTCAGAATCTATGAAATATTGAAAAGTATAGAAAATATGGGCGGTTACAGAATAACTCTGCCAAAAGCGTTTGAAATATTCAGTGATAATTTGTACAACACAAAATCCAAATTGGAACATCATATTTTGATTTCTGCCATTGATGAGATAAATACAAAAACAGACATAAATATATCATATGAATTCAGAAAATCATTTGGTGAAAACGAAATGTTGTATCTTACAGTCAGAAATTATGATGAATACATTAACAATGAGAATAAAAACATAACCTATTTTACTGTTTTAGGAGGCTCCGAAAAACAGTATAAGCCAATAAAGGCAGAGAATTCGAGATCATATCAAGAGAAGGGATGTATTACTAAAAACACTTTTATTGATCCCGAAAGCTTTTATCCGATTTCATTTGCTCCAATATCGGAAGAATTTGATTTTGACGAATTCTAAAGGCAAACCCCTGCTGTCAATTCAGCAGGGGTTGCCTTTTTAAAAACAACAAAAGAAAACAAATAAAGGAGAAGCGAATATTAATCACTTAAAATCAGGGCAACATAGCAGATATCATCCGAAATATATTCAGCTATTCCGCATTGATTGAATTTAGGGTTTAATATGTTTTTTCTGTGTGATTCCGAATTCATCCATGAGTCGCAAACCGTCGCCAAAGTGACATCAACTTTAGATTTGGCTAAATTCTCACCGGCAAGTGACCATTCTATATTATGAATTAAAACATCAAACTTTGTGCCGTCAGGACGGGTGTGGGACCAGATTTCAGAAATTTCTTCTGCTCTGATTTCGGCTGCAGTACATAATTCGAACGATAATTCTAATTCATTTAATCCATATATTAATCGTTGATTGTTTATCTCGGACAGCAGGTCATATTCGAATTGGTAATTGTTAATGTTTAATGGAAACTCAAAAATTTCAATTATTGCAAGTATAAAAATAATAAGATTCCTGATAAATTTGGTCATGAAAGCTTTATCGGATAAATATAGTCGACCATGAAACCGCTGACGTTTTGACAGGGGATATCATTTTTTCTAACGGATATTATAATCGATGAAACCTCCTCGACTGACTTGTCTTTGTTTACGATGTAGCCCACATTTCCATCCAACATCATTCCCATCAACTCTAAACTGCTGTCATCTGAAATGAGAAATCTGGCAATGTGAGATATATTATCTTCAAGGCAAGATTTAATTAAAACCAAAGCCAAATCTTCACTATAAATCGATGACATATAGCTGATTTCTGATAAATGAACTCGTTTTTTTAATAGCGACAGACTTTCAGAATAACTGCGCATTTGATCTTTTTCACAGTGACAAAAGGAACTGGTCCACTCCTTACTTTCAAGCATATGTTTTAAGTCTTTTTGTATTTGAATCACAGATAATTTTTCTTTTTTAATCCTATTCAAATATGTCATCAGTTTCTCTCCTTTTTACCGAGCAGAGGGATAACCCTTCTGACGCAAAATCCAATTTTATTGTTACATTTTGAAAACTTAAAAATCGCGTCAAATATTTCTTTCTGAACACCGTTTTCATCAACTGTGATAGCAACTGGTGTGAATTTTAATTTAACGCATAAATCGATTTCTTCTTGTTCATTTTTGAGCCATGACAATAGCAACATCCCATAGCTGTTGAACATTTCGATTATTGCGTTGCGTGCAATCGATTCAGAATAGCATATCCCCGGAATCTTTCCATATGTTTCAACATCTTCGCCACATGGAACACAGTATGTTATCTGGTTCGTTTCATCTGTACTATCGGTTGTAAATAAATCCAGACCATTTTTTGTTCCGTTTATGATAAATGTTAGATTTTTTAATATTTGATCATCGGAAATAGCTTCGTCTTTGTATTTTTCAATCAGTGTCAATTTAGATCCTCCTGTTCAAGTTGTTATTTTTCTGTTAGTATCTCCAGCATAATCCGTGCTCCGATTTGGAATCCATAGCAGAAATATTCCTTATTGGTTTCATTATTGATGTAATTCCAAGCAGCATCAAAGTCTTTAAACTCACTTTTGAATCTTCCCTTCAGATGCTGGGATAGATATTTCTCAGTTTCAGACAATGTGACCATTTGCTTTTTATACTCTGTATTTTTCTTGAAATTAAGATTTTGTACCGAAATGTTGTCGTAATAAAGTTCTTCAAGTATAGATATGTTCTCACCCCCAATCTTGTGTTGTTTTTAGTTTTTCTTTTGCATATCAACTCCTATCGTCATAATATTTGTTTTAATTATGACAGTTTTGATAGAAGAACAATTTATAAAAAGAAAACCCACTATCAAAGCGTGATATACACATAGATAGTGGGTTTTAAAATAACATTATTGTAACAATGCGTTAAGAGAAGCTGCTAACATTTTCTTTGGGGGTTTTCCTTGAAGAGTGTTTCCAAGAACCTCGCTTACAAACTTGCATTCATCGTCACTCATATTAACAATAATACTGAGTCGGAATCTGGCACGTGATGCACCTACATAAAACACCAAGTTGTTTCCGCCAAGATCAAAAGTATTTCTTGTAATGTCTATTAAAACTATTGCATCTGCCTCAAGACCTTTGAATTTTCTGCAAGAAGTAAATCTTATTTGTCGATTATTAAAAGGATAACAACCATTGATACAATATGAAGACAACCAACTTTCACTTTCTGTTGAACAAGTTAATATTACAATGTCCTCATATTTTTCATCCAAGAGTTTTTTGAGCACTTTGTTAATGCGATCCAGTGAGTCTGTTTCAGAGGAAACAACACAAATGTCAGGAGACACGCCTTTTATGCAACCTTGGACCATTTTAGGTTTTTGATCTTTGCCAAGTGGACGCATTGAGGTGATTGCAATGTTTTCGGTGTTTCTGCAATTCTTGTATAAGGTTAACTTACAATCTGCCTCAGCAATGT
This sequence comes from Acutalibacteraceae bacterium, assembly GCA_045634985.1. GTDB lineage: Bacteria > Bacillota > Clostridia > Oscillospirales > Acutalibacteraceae > CAG-177. The sequence continues at coordinate 5,654 of JAZRBF010000010.1, forward strand.
ATTGGGGAATCTGTCTTCCTTGGACAAGTTGGTTTTTATCGTAAAACAAATAAAAAGTTCCTTTTATTTCGTTGCTCAATACGATGCTTTCTAAAACTTGAATGATACTGGATTCCTCTATGCGAAGTTGACCGAAATCTTGTCCTTCATCAATAATAATATGTTTATAAGGGAAGGATTCGGAATAATACATTTCCATTAAAGTATTCTCAAGTTGTTCATAATCTGCTGTAGCTGTATTACATAAAAAACAAGCAAGAGCATCTATTGTATAATAGTGAACGTTTTCAAGCATATATTTTTCACGAAGAAAATCACAGAGTTTTCTGTTAAAGCAAAGAAATAAAACTTTTTCTCCGATTTCAGAATGTCTTCTTGCCTTTTCGATTGCAAGCATGGTTTTACCAGTACCGGCGACTCCGCTAATAACAGCGCAAGGTTGTTCTTCAAGAAAATTAAGCAATACCGATTGTTCTTTGAGCAATCTATTGAAAGCGTTTCTTTTGATTGCTAATTCTGATGATACTGAAGGTACCAAATCAAAAGACGGACACAGAACCATAGAAAGGATTTTTTGCGTTTCAGATGGGGTCAGGTTTGTTTGTATATTAGCAGGCAACTGAATGTTAAATATCCTGTCTATATCCTCTTTGATATTTTCTAAAGATTCTTTAGTTAATGTAATGCTCTTATCTCCATCTGAAGGCATCTGAATCATGTTTAAATATGCTCTTGTTATGGAAGGAAACCATACAGCATGAAGAGTCTTACATTTATTCCAAAGTTCTCGTAATCCTTTACGCTCAAAATATTTTTGCAATTTCCATTTGTCAGAATCAGATTTTCTGTATGGACCTCCGTGGCTCATTTCTATGCCTGATCCATACATCCATTTTCCAGATTCACACCGTACTTGTCCTGCTTTTGCTTCAATACAGATAATACCTTTTTGTGGGTTGAAAACAATAAAATCTGTTTCGCTTTCATGCTGAACACCATTTACGTTGTTTATTATTACAAAAGAGTGAAAGACATAATAATCATCCGGCAAATTTGACAGAGCAATAAACATTTCATCCTCATGGCTTCCTACTGGAATTTCTATTGGTTTTTCGGGTATCATTATTGCCACAACAAATACACTCCTATTTTTTAATCTTTTGAATAAACGCAGAAGCATTAAAACTTTCATCAAGACAAAAGCTTGTCCAGTTTGTTGCTTGAGCAATTTCGTGGTTTTCAGAGTTTTCTTTTAAGAAAAGTAGAACCTTCGATTCCGGCCAAACCAAATCAGCATTGATGATTGCTTCGTCTGGGACAACAGTAATACTTGCAGAATAGTATGGTTTATCGTAGTTGTTGTCTCCCATGCAAGAAGCTAATTCCTGAATTAATTCCAGTTGTTCTTCATCTTCGGTATCCTGGGCTAAGTAGCTCCATATATCATCATAGGACATCATGGATTGATCTTGTCCGTCGTCATTGAAATATGCCGTCTTGGTCAAATCATCTTCCGTGAAAGGAATAGTTTCTTCGTCTTGAAGCTGAATTCCACAGAAAAAGTCATGACCATTTTTAACTGAATTTAAGAAATCAATGGCATAGCGTCTTTGGAGAATATCGTGTTGTTTTTGGTTGTAATAATTGCAAAGACAACCATAGCAAGCAGTGTTTCCTTCTTCTTCACCACAATTGCATTTGCTTACGATGGATAAGGAGGATTCGAGCATCGCCATAAAGGTAGAAACATTTTTTAACTGACGGACATATCCAGCTCCGCCAGGAGTATTATCAAAGAGCACAAAACCATAATTTCCTATATTACCCATTGTTTCGTTTCTGTACCAATGTAAACATCCGGACAATTCGGTTCGGTCGATATGGAGACATTTGCTCAAACCTTCAAGTAATGCATATAGAATAGTCCATGCTGCATCAGGATCGACAATGTTTTCTGAAACAAATTTTAATAACACAACATCAGTTTGGAATTCGTGCCCTATGGCATATTTGCTTAAAGTATCGCAAGAACAAGGATAACCATCGGATTTTTGATGTTTTTCGGTTTTTATCGGATCGTTACCGTCATCGAAAACCTTTCCATATCCGCAAGTGTTGCATATATAGAAATTTGATGTGTTTAACACGGCAAGCTCATCCATTTTACTTGTTCCGACAACAACTTTTTTATCGCAGACCGAATATGTGTGTGATTCGATACGTTTGCCGTCGCCAATATATGATATAGAACCTTTATATGTTCTTTCTGGCTTGTCGGTTCCGACATCAATAGGTTCAGCGTTATCTACGACAAACCCAAATTTGGGAATGATGTATTGGAGTGAACCTTTGGGCAATTCGTGACCGCATTGCCTGCATCTTTGTGGGAGTTTTTCAGTCCAAATTGTACGATTTAGCGTCTGGCATGCACCACAGGTTGCAAAATTATATTTTGGCCAAGAATAACCATTCAATACACGAACATATCGACTTGTAATAAGTTTTCCGTCGGCGATAACTTCTGAACCGGGAGCATATTCAGAGATAGCGGAAAAGAGATCTCTGTCTAAACGCAGTTCGTTTAGGTTTCCGCCTTTTCCAAGACTTGTAAGTTCGACGGTATCTACGGGGAATCCATATTTAGGAATCAAGTTGTTGCGGGAAAGAAATTCTATTAACCGCTGTTCTTTTATGGTTTTTATGGATGTTCCGATATTAATCAATCGAAACTGGTTATTTTTGTATTCTTTAGAACCAATTTCGAAGCTCCTTTGGAGGCGAAGACATTCTTTAGTTGCTTTTTCCAATTCATCAATATCGGTGCAATATTTTTCGTATGCAAGAACAAAAACGCCGGGAGATTCAACATCTTCTGAAAACAGACGATCAATCCATTCGAATGAGTCGATACCATAAAAAATTTGTAGTTCACTACTTACAACACTTTGCAAATACTCTTTTAAATTTTCTGGTTTAGATTGCAAGAATCGCTTGAGTTCACTTATTCCGTTACTATCAAAAAATTCGCCTATATTTCTTTTAAACAGTTCTGGATATTTTTTCCAAAAGAATGAAAAAGCAGAAGCAAAAATATGTCTCAGCACAATTTTTTCATTGTCTACTTTAAACGCTGGAGGAATGATTGTTCCTTTTATCATAGCAACGGGATCCTTGAAATAATTCAAATCGTGCGAACTGTTTGGACAATAGGTAAGAGCGTAAGCGGCAGATTTTATGCTTCGTCCTGCACGGCCTGCTCTCTGTGCATAGTTTGCGGGAGAAGGAGGCATATTTCTCATGAAAACAGTTTCTAAAGATCCAACATCAACGCCCATTTCAAATGTGGTTGAACAACTTAAAACATTGATATGTTCATTTTTAAAGTCATATTGATATGTATAAGCTTTTTGAGATCCAAGTTGAGCTGTATGCTCTTTGGCAATCATATTTGAGATTCCTAAATTTCTGTAAATATAATGATAAACGTTATGATATCCAGCTTTTTCTAATTCTTGATTAAAGTTAAATATCTCCAAATGTCCGCTACATTTCGGATTAAAGCATGCAAATCTCAAGCTATACGGAGTTACAGTTTTACATTCTGTACATCGGTAAAGATTGTTAACTCTTTTTACCTTAATTGCATTTGGAGAAAGCAAAAATCGGTTTTTAACATTGTCTCGAACTATTACACCATTACTATACAGTTGTTTCCATATTGCTTTCAAAAGTTTTCGAATTTCTTCATCGTTTTTTTCGGGAAACAGCTTTTTAAGAAACAACGTTCTTGCGTTATCTTTACCAACTGCAGGTAGCCATGACTCAATATATTTTCTTGTAGTGTGTTCTTCATCAAAACCGATTGAAACACCCCCAAAAAATAATTCGGAGCTTTCATGTTTGTTAAGTGTTATCGGGAGAGAGATGGCACATTTTTTTGAGAAAAACAATGCCATTAATTTAAAAAGTGCAGTAACTTCATCTGAGGACATTTGCAGTTTTTCGTTTTGAGGCATATTGATATCTATGTCAAAATACAAGATACCCATGTTCTGAAGAGAATTTCTTGCTTTATAGTTAGTCAATTCTTTTATTGAATATATCCAAGCTAATTTATGCCTCATTTCGGAATCGCCAATTTTTAAGTTTTCCAACTGTTCTTCTAACAAAGAAACAAATCCGGATAAACTGATACCGCTGTTAAATTGCTCAATATTGTCCTCGCATATCTTGGTCATTATTCGCTTAATCAAATTTGATCGATAGGTAGTTTCTAAATATGACGCAAAAAATGCGGCAGCCTGCCGACTATCCGAAAAAGCCAAAAATTGTTTAACCAAATCTTTTCGTTCTTCGATTTCAACAATTTCAGATTCGCCAAAAAATTCATCCTCCATAACAACTTGTTTCTTTGTGATTTCAGTATCAGGTAATACATTATAGAGCCCGGTAGCAATAACGGCAGTAGCTGCTTCGTTACCAAGAAAATAAGGTCTTACGATACTGCGTTGAGTATTTATAATGTGACAGCAAGGACAATTATGCAAAGCGTCTCCTTTTTCTTTAACTTTACGAAGAATATTATGATATATGTTATCGTGTCCACAAGACAATCCATCCAAAGAAGTTGCATGCTTAATAGCGCCGCATTTTGAACAAATAACATACATATTATTGGCGTCGGTGTCATCTATTTCCGATTCATCGTAGTCACCTTCTAATAGATATACCTCTGGTTCATAGTCATCATTGAATTTTGATTTCTGAACCAAATATCCGTTTTCCGTTTGACCAACGATAAAGGTTGCATTACAGTTGTGACAAAAAGAAATAGCAAAAACTTTGTAACCACAATCTTCCGAAAAAGGATCTTCTTTATATGTTTCCATTTTCTTTACAAATAAGTGCTTGTCGGGAGATAATGTTACATAAACGCCTTCAATTCCTCTTAAGAACATATGGTATCTTGCTTCAAACAATTTATCCCCAGATATTTGAGCGTTGGAGGCAACAGTGATAAAGTCGGTGAGATCATTGGTGTCTAATTTAAGCTCGTTTGCGATTTGATTAAGCGGTTTTGTATGATTTAGCATTAAAGATCTAAATTCATAATAAAACGAATCGCCCAATATCATATGAAACAAGGTGATTTCGAGAGATTTATCATCGTTTTCACCATTATAAATAACGATTCCTTTAGAGCTTAACCACTCTAAAACATTATGCGAAGAAACATGATCCTTTATTTTTTCCGAGAGTTCCCGATAGATAGAAAAATCTAAAGTTTCCACTCTTTCGGGTTTTTTAGGAGCTATTGTATGAGATCTGATGATAGAGCTTTCTTCAAAACGCGCACTACACAAAGACTGAGCAAAGTTTACAATTTGTTGATTTGACTTGTTGTCTCCTAAAGTAGCGGATGTGAGTATAAATTGGATGTCTTCTCTTTTGAGCATAGCCTTAACACGTTTAAGAAGAGTACCAACCTCAATACCCTTTGCACCACCATATGTATGTGCTTCATCAAGAATAATTGTTTTCCATTTTTCTGCGTTTTCTTCGCAAAAAAATGCTACATCGCCCGGTCTGAGCAACAGATACTCCAACATAGCATAGTTTGTTATTAATATGTTTGGAGGGTTTTTTCTCATTTGCTCGCGACTAATAAGTTCATTTTTAGGCGGTTCTGTTTTTTCGCGTTCAATAAACTCGTTTCTTGCACGTGTATAATCTTCAGCTGTTTCTCCGGTAAACTTTCCGTATGTTATTGAGCAGCCTTCATAGCTTGAAAACAGTTCTCTTAATCTGCGTATCTGATCGTTTACCAAGGCATTCATAGGATAAATAATTAAAGCTCTTACACCTGGGCCAAGAGTACCGTTTTCTTGTTCCTTTAATAATTCGTTTACTACGGGAATTAAAAAGCATTCTGTTTTTCCTGAACCAGTTCCTGTTGTTATTATAAGGTTCTTTTTTTCGCCAGCTTTTAAAGTTGCTTCTACTTGATGACGATATAATCTTCTCTCCATGGGTTCAAATTTACCAAGATTAAGCATGCTTTTGCAAAGAGTTTGGTTATCTACCAATTCTGCGATAGTCTTTTCTTTTTCGTACGAATCACTTACACTTATAAATGGACCTCTTGAGATGATGCCATCTTTTTTTAGTTCAGATTCAAGTTGACGGTTGTACTTTTCGTCGGTTGTCTGAAATGTTGTAAGTAAATAGTTTCTATAAAAGTCAACAATTTTTTTTGAGCTTTCAGCGGGTCTAAACAGCATTATTTCACTCTCCTAAAATCTACATAATAGGTTGTTTCGTCTTCATATAAAGGCAAATAACGTTTAAAATCCCTTGATTTCATAAGGATTTCACTGTTTTCACTGAGCAACACTTGTTCTTTGGTATCATAGTACGGGATGAAAGGGTCTTCATTTTCTATAACAAATAATGACAGTACTTGGATTTTTGAATCATCAAAAACCACCTCGAACCTTACTTTTTCAAACAATGGCTGAGGTTTGTTTTTAGATTTAGGACAATATACCATTTTGCCAAGATATACATTCTCTCTTTTTTTCTGTATGTCAAAAACAATACAGGTGTGTTGTTGTTTTAACCTTTTTTCATTATTTATAATAGATGTTATAAACATTTTACAGTTAGACAAATCTGAAATATCCACATATCCATATTTGTATATCGGATCTCTTAAAGGAATATAGTTGTCACCAAATCCAAATTCATCACGTTCTATTTCATATTGCTTTAGTATGTATAATTTTTCTTTATTGATTTGAGGAATAGGAGTGATTCCGTTATCTATTTCGGTTCCAATTACCAATTCTTTGGTATCAAAATCATAAAACTCAACATACAGCGGAGATTTGCTTTGGAATTTTGCATCTATGGCCAGTATTTCGTTTTCACATACAAGTGAAAATTTATCTATCCATGTTTTTTTCTGAACTTTATACAGAGAAATGCTACGCCAACGATTGTCGCGATACATCAAGTTTATGTAAATTATAGGACTTGTGGATTCTTTAATTTTTGATACATAATCCGAAATGTCTACTTTGAATTTACCTTCCTTGTACATTTCACCACATATAAATGTTGAATCATCTTTGTTTAAATATACTCTTACTTCTGTGGCACCGGGAATTGATAGATATAGTTCGTTTTTTAAATCGCTATACCATAAAAAATCTGGGCGAACCAGTTGCCATTGTTTCTCAAATCCAAATTTAAAAACATTTAGCGGAACTAAAAGTTGGTATGTTTCATTTTGAAATTTAAGATTGAATTCTCCAGATTCGCTTCCATCTGTCAAATCAACGATATATTCATCGTATTCGTTTAAATGACAATTTGTTGGAGTTAAAATATAGTTGCCTGAAATTTTAATTTCTGCAGTTGTACAAAGCATATATCTCAACTTGTTTGTACGACACCTTAACTCAGTAATTAAAACATAATGAGTTAGCGTATGTAGGTTTTTACCAGGTTCATCTAAACTAATGTGATACACATTGTCTTCAAGAGGCAAAAAGGAGTTTAAGTCAATTGATATGCCAATAATATCGTTGTCGTTAGGAAAGTTAAAAATGGTTATATTACAATCATTTTTTATGTTATAAACGTTTTGATTAACTAAAAGTCTGGTTCTTGATAATATACTTTTGTTTATTTTAAAAGATACAATTGGATGTTTGAATGCTGTTTGAATTTTACGTCCATTTTTGTATAGTAGATACTCTTTTGATACATATTCAAACAAAGGCTTGTCTGAAAATTCTCCAAGCAAAGATAGCGGCTTTCCGTTGATATAAATTACTGAGTTTTCAGATATATTATCATAACAATATTCATCCCACCGTTCGCAATATGTGCTGATAAAACGCTCTTTAATGTTTCCAGTTACTACTGCTTCTTTTTTTGTCAATAAATAGTTAGTTCCTTTTTTGAGTTTACTGCTTTCATCAAAGTCTTCATCAAATATACGGTATTCGTTGCCCGGTATTACATATTCTTTTGTTGCGTTAGCAGAAATAACTATTTTGTATTCGGCAAATAAATCTGATATGGGTAATTTGATTTCTTCTGAAACTAATACACCGTATGCTTTATAGACTTCAAGATGTTTCGTGATAAGGTGACCATCAACGCTGATTTCAACGGTGGCTTGATTCACAAAACCTTCCATTCTGAATTTTTGGCTGGGGATCTTAAGATAAAGATGGTTATTTGCGCGATCAATCAAAAAGTGAGGTCTGTGGAAGAATGACTCTTTTGTCTTTCTCTTTCTACCAGTGTTATCATAAGTGTTTATTTCGCTGTTTTTCTTTTCGACCCATTCCTGAAACGCCTCTGAAAAGCGATCTGATTTTTGAGGTAAATTTCCATCATAATAATAGTCATCCATTAAAACAAGATGATCAAAAAAAGTATCGCACACGATGGTTGTGGTCGATTGAGAAATCAAAGCTCTTGTAGCTTTTAATAATTTATATGATTTAGCCGGTTTATTTCCACTTTTTTCAATAGATACAACATCTCCGCTTTTGTTTAATGAATCTGAAACAAAACCAATCAGATCGTCAATATCTTCGTCTATATCGTTTGTTATTTGACGAAATAGATTTCGGTCATAAAAAGAAAACAAAAAATCAAAATAGTTGCACAGATACTTATTAGGGACAAACGCATGAGCTTTAATGTTTTCTACATAAGAATATTTGGTGTCGTTCTCTCGATCCAGTTCAAATAGCTTGTATTTTTGAATTGTTTTTGCAAAAATCTGTGCAAAATAATATTTTTTATTTTGTGAAATTTCAACACCTACTTCGTCACTAAAAAAATCCCAGTAGTTGCCTTCAGAATATACACGTATTGCTATTTGTACCATTGCCACTGAAAGAACTTCGTCGCACGGAATAATTGTTTGAATATGGGCACTTCTAATTCTGTTTCGAACATACTGCAATAACAATTCGTATTCTTCATCTGAAATCGAAATCTGACTAATTAATTCGAATCGAGAATGAGCAAACTCTTCTTTAATTCGTTTTGATAAATTTGAAAACATTGTCCCACCATCCATATTTTTAATTTCATCTTTTTTCGATTTTAAAATCGTATCATTAACTCTTTTACTTTTTTAAATACCTCTGATTTCTGCTGTTGGGTTTATCGGGTTCGGTCATAACAATCAGTCCGCTTTCGATGGCGGGGTTCAGATAATTCTTTCTCAATGTTTCTTTGGATTTAAGACCAAGCAGAGTGAGAATTTCATTTGATGTATAGGGTGTATCATATTCCATAGCAGAAAGGAGTCTGCTTACGTATTCAGTAATATTATTTGCAGGAGCAGTTACGGAAGCGGATATTTCATCAAGAACAGTGTCAATTTGTTCAAGCATAAATTCGATAAACACCGTGCTGTTGCCGTTTGCGTGGCATTTTGCGATAGCTTCATAATAACCGTTCTGGAATTTTTCAATCTGACTTTCGATGGGAATGAATTCAAATATCGGCTGCCATTTCGAAAGAATAGCTGTATGCCACAAACGTGCCATTCTGCCGTTGCCATCGGTAAACGGATGGATAAATACGAATTCATAGTGGAATACAGAGGACAATATTAAAGGATGAACGATTTTTTTGTTTTTTTCCATCCAGTTAAATAAATCTACCATTTGTCCGGGGACGAATTTTGCAGGCGGAGCCATAAAAATACATTTATCACCGTTGAAAACGCCTTCTTCACCAAGGCGAAAATCACCGCTGATATCAACGATGTATTTTGTCATTATACCATGCAGGCGTTTTAACTCTTTCAGGCTGTAAACATCAATCTTTGAGATTTCCTCGTAAGCGGCATATGCGTTTTTGACCTCTTGAATTTCTCTTTCAGCACCGATAACGGTTTTGCCGTTGATAACATCTTTGACTTCACCCAACGAGAGGGAGTTTGCCTCGATGGCAAGCGATGAATAAATTGATTTAATTTTATTGCTTCTTCTGAGATGAGGTTTTGAATCGAGATTACTGCGTTCAGTGATTCTCCCTACTTTTTCAGAAACAGATGCAACAAGGCTTAGTATTTTATCAGTAATAACATACGGCGGTGTATAATCAGACATAACAATCCTCCTGTACTTGCTTATTATCTTGCTTATTATCTTACCACATAAAAGGATAATTATCAATACATTTACAATTTTTTTTGAAAGTGTTTTTGTTTGGCGTTTTTTGTGCTTGGATACAAATCGATTCGTTATCAGGTGTCCAATAAGTGTCCAAACACTTATGGAAAACGGTGGACATTTGCGGAAGGGAAACCGTTGATATTCCTCAATATCTGCAATAAAAAACATCTTTAAACATGAGCTATCATACTTTGGGACCACGAGGCCCAGAGTTCGAAACTCTGCACTCCGACCACTCAAACTCCTTGTATATCAACGGTTTCAGCCATTGGTGCAAGGAGTTTTTTGTTTAAAATACAGACAGGTGACTAATATTTTTACAAAACATAACCGCTAATGGTGAAAAAGACTTGACAAAACTGAATTTATTCTCTATAGTATTTATGTAGCGAACATTTGTTTGCTACATTTTTAATTTATGTAGGTTAAATTTTGACTGAAGAGAACTATAACTATCGCACAAGCCCTATGTTTTTACGAAATCAATTTAAAGGAGAAGGCAATTGGGAAATTCCTGTTATCCCGAAAGCTGATTTGGAATTAACTCCTTTTGATGACCAACGCTTAATTGGTTTTGACAAAATAAAAACAGGAAAAGATGAACATCACGAAAGAATCGTTCACTTTTTCCTGTATGATTACAAATTCGAGGATATATGGAAAAACCCTGATAAATATATTGATGTACTCAAAAAGTACAAAGCGGTTTTGTCTCCCGATTACAGTATGTATATTGAAATGAATCCCGTTATGCAGTTGTATAACACATTCAGAAACCGTTGGGTCGGGGTATATCTTGCAGAAAAAGGTATCAAAGTTATTCCGACTGTTAGTTGGGGTCTTGAAAATACATTTGATTTCTGCTTTAATGGTATTGAAAAAGGTTCAACCGTTGCGGTTTCAACCTATATGGTCTCCGAACACGGAAGCCACAAAGATCAAAAGGAATTTTTCTTAAAAGGCTACAACGAAATGCTCAAACGCATTGAGCCCGAGTTGATTATCTGTTACAACACACCATTCCCTGAAATGGATGGTAACATTCTTTTTGTTGACTATGATTTGAGTTCTTGGCAGCATTACGGTGATGATGTCGGTAAATCAGTAGATATGGTGTTTGTTGAAAAATTCGGAGCAATAACAAACAACAGCGTTCCCGAAAACTTAAAAAGGAAACAGATTTACGGATATGTTTTGCCTGAAACTTTTAAGGGTATGGGAAGTGCTCACGGAGGAAAATGGAAGCCAAGCAAAAAAGATGATGAAAGATATTTAGGTGAACCCGGTGAGATAAAAATAACTTGGGCAAACACCAAAAATGGAGGGTATCGTCGAGATACAAAAATTGGAAATGATGGGCGTGCGGAAAGAGAACGACACTACACTGACCACAACGCTCCCTGGGCACACTCGAAAATTCACGATCATATTTTTTCTTGGGACCCCGAGACAGGAATACCTAATCCCAATTTTGAGCGAATAAATTATGAAGGCGATGTCCCTGAATTTAAATCTAAAGGAGATATATTTATGGGAATAAATAAAAACAATGATTACCCCTATGAAACATTTGAAACTATCAGCAGTTTTAAACGCAGTGTTAGTCACGGTGCTGATGTTGAATTGGTGTGGAAAGATATAATTTATTCAATCACTCATGTAGAGAATAACAAAATCAGTATCTGTCAAGCATATAAACAAGAAACTGAACTGCTTTATGATACCGCAGACGAGCTTTTGACATATCAGCTTCAAACGGGAGAAACACTTAAGGAAGTAATAACAAAAGCTGAAATATCAGATTGCACTCTGTATTTATAAAAAAGCTGCTGAAGTTAATTCAGTGACCAATAAGTGTCCAAACATTTATGGAAAACGGTGGATGTTTATGGAGAAAAAACCGTTGATATTCCTCAATTTCTGCAATAAAAAACATCTTTAAACATGGGCTATCATACTTTGGGACCACGAGGCCCAGAGTTCGAAACTCTGCACTCCGACCACTCAAACTCCTTGTATATCAACGGTTTCAGCCGTCGATGCAAGGAGTTTTTTGCTTGAAAAATCTGAATATTGACCGAAAAGTGTGTATAGTAACGATATCTGAAACAGCAATTTGGTTCACTGTTTTTGAAAAATTTCCCAAAATAATTTCCTTTGGAAATGTTGATTGCAGTTAATTCTATATGTTAATATTATATTATTTATATAGAATAATGATGAGGTGTTTATGCATAAAATCGAAAACGAAAATTTAATAAGCATTGTAATCGATGCCATCAACGGGGTTGATGGTGCGTTTGAAAATCTGTATAAGGCAACAATAAAGTTTTCATATGGAATTGCGTCTGCTCTTCTTAAAAATGAAGAAGATATAGAAGACGCGCTTCAAAACAGTTATATGTATGTTGCAAAAGGTATCAGAGATTTGAAAAAGCCGGAGAGCTTTGAAAGTTGGCTCGCTACAATTGTAAGGCATGAGTGTCAGAAATATATCACGAAACACAAAAAAATTACTGATATTTTTTCAAGAATACTCAGTTCAAAAGAGCTTGAAGCCATTTCGTCTGAAAGTATTCCGTTTGATTTGATTGAAAAAAGAGAAGTTAATGAGGAAGTTCGCAAAATAGTTGAAAATTTGCCCGATGATAAGCGTGCTTGCGTTGTTCTTTATTATTTTGAAGGCAATTCATTGTCGGAAATCGCGGAGATTCTCGGGATTCCTGAAGGTACGATAAAGAGCAGACTCTACGGCGCGAGAAAAACTCTTGAAAAAGAACTCAAAAAGCTTCAAAAGAAAGATGATACTCTGTATGGTATATCGGCCATACCTCTTGTGGTGGCATTCTTGGCTTATCAGGCAAAAAACATTGCTGTACCGAATGCGATTGCAGAGGGGGCTTCAGTTTGCATTGCGGCAGGAGGAGCTGCTGCGATTTCCTCGGGAGCATCAGCAGCTTCCGCTACTGCAGGAGGTGTAGCAACAGCAGGTGCAACAGGAGCGGCAGGAGTTGCAGGCGCGGCGGTAACTACCAAGGTGGTGGCTGTTGTGACTGCTGCTGCGGTTGTAACCGGAGGCGGAATTGCTACGGTAAACTATGTTGAAAACAAGAAAGAAATTGAAGCAACAACCGTTTCTGAGATTTCGATAACAGAGGAGCATACAACAGTTTCGCCAATTATTGAAGGAACAGAGCTTATAATGACTGAATTAACATCTGAAAACTCGGAGGCAGAAACTAGGCAAACAACAAGAACTGCGATAACAACAATGCTGACAACAGCAACTGAAAAAACCACATCTTTTAAGGAAACACTTACAGAGCGTGCAACCGGAGAAACAACACAATCGACAACCCGAAAACCGACAACTACGGTGCCTCCCACAACTGATGCGGCCAATGTTTATAATGTATCAGGCGGTATAGTCAGCAAATATACCGGAGAAGGCGGAAATGTTTCGATTCCCTCAAATGTCGGAGGGGACATCGTAACAGCTATCGGAACGGGAGCTTTTGCAGGGAATTCTGAAATTTCAACGGTTTCCTTGCCGTCATCGGTTACAAGAATAGGACAAGAGGCGTTTTCCGATTGCATAAAATTAAAGAGTATTTCGCTTCCGTCATCATTGAAAAGCATAGGAATCGGTGCATTCTATGGGTGTGCAAGTCTTACAAGTGTTAATATTCCCTCGGGAGTAACATCCATAGGAGACGATGCCTTTGCTGATTGCAACTCGCTTGAAGCAATAACGATTCCGTCAAGTGTAACTTCGATAGGGGATAATGCTTTTGGCGGATGCGACGATTTGATTATCAAGTGCACAGAAGGAACCGCGGCACATATTTATGCAGCTGAGAATTCAATTGATTATGAATTGATATGAGGTATTTTATGAAGAAAATATTATCGATTATTTTGTCATTGGTTGTTGCTTTTTCGTGCTTGGTGTTTTTGCCTGCAGATGCTTATGCAACGGAAACTCCGTCAGATGTTTTAAGTTTTTCCTGTGGTCTTGATGCAACCGCTTATTTTGACAGATCGACCAACACACTTACCGTTAAGGGTGTTGGAGAAATGGAGTTTTTCGGAGCGGAAAGATCACCGTGGTGGGTATATAACAACGAAATAAAATATGTTGTTATCGAGGAGGGGATAACCTCTATTGCAAATGTTGCGTTTCTCAACACGGATATGATCAAGCTTACGCTTCCCTCAACGCTTGTTGAAATCGGTGAAGATGCTTTGAGCATGACGGATCTTGAAGAGATTATAATTCCCGAGAACAGTAAGCTTGCAATATTAACTGTTTCGAGCTATTTCAGGAATATACCGTGGTATAAAAATCAGCCCGACGGACCTATTTATCTTGGCGGCTTGCTTGTTGAATACAAAGGAACAGTTCCCTACAACTCAACAATTACTGTTAAAGACGGTACATATGCTGTTAATAGCTATGCTTTTAATAATCAAAGCAATCTTGTTGATATAATTGTACCGGACAGCGTTGAAAGAATAGGTTACAGGGCTTTTTATCAGACGGCCTGGTATAATGCCAAACCTGATTATGAGCCGATATATGTTGGCAAAGTTATGTATTATTACAAAACGCCGTGGAACGATACTTCAGAGTTAAAAGAAAAAATTGTTATTCCCGAGGGAATTGTGTCAATTTCTCCTGTTGCTTTTGACGGCAGATGCAAGTTCAAAACAGTTGTTTTGCCCGATTCTATGGAGCATATCGGGAGCCGAGCTTTTCGTAATTGTATGTACATTGAGAATGTTGAGATATCAGAAAACAGCAATTTGAAACGAATTGATACCTTGGCATTTGACAATTGCAAAAAACTCAATAACTTTTATTTTCCAAAGGGCTTTGAAAGCTTCGGATGGAGTTCTTTTATCAATTGTCCGAAGCTCAAAGAAATAAAAATACCATCAACCGTTAATGATATGGGCTTTATGGTGTTTGATCCGTCATCCCTTGATTCTTTTGAGGTGGATGAAAATAACCAATATTTTTGTGCGGATGAAGACGGTGTTCTTTATAACAAAGAGAAGACAACTGTTGTCGCTTCTTATCAACTTATTGATAAAGAAACTAAAGTGCTGCCTGAAACCGTTACTGAAATAGCGCCGCAAGCATTTGCCCAAACCCCTGTTAAAAACTTTGTTCTTCCGGAAGGAGTCAAAGAAATTGGTTTTGAAGCTTTTGCGGAATCCGAAATTGAATCGATCAATCTGCCGTACGGAATAAAAAGAATTGACGAATATGCGTTCAACGAGTGTGAAAAATTAAAGGAAATTGAAATTCCAAAGACAACTGAATTTATTGATACCTGCGCTTTTGCGTATTGTTACGGACTCAAAAAAGCAGTTATTCCGGAACAGGTCAATTTTATAGGAGTTGATGCCTTCAAGAGCGATTATGGCGTAACTTTCTATTGCTATGAGGATACCACCGCATATTACTATGCAACAGAAAACAATATAAAATATTCATTGCTGAAGCACCCTGATACTGCGAAACTTGATGTTCTTCTTGAAAAATACAGAACGCTTAACAGAGATAAATATTTCGAGGAGTCGCTTGTTTCTCTTGATGAAGCTGTTTCAAAAGTGGATATGACAATAACGGTTATAACTCAGGAAATGGTAAATGGTTGGGCGAAGGATATTGAGAACGCAATGGAACGGCTTGAATATCTTCCTGCAGATTATTCTGAAATTGAGCTTGCTAAAGTGAGAGCAAGTCTTGTTGACCGTTCACTTTATACAGAAGAAAGCCTTGCTGTTCTTGATAAGGCAGTTTCTTCAGTTGACGAAACGCTTGATGTTTCAAATCAGGGCTTGGTTGCCGAATACGCAAAATCGATTAATGATGCAATAGATAATCTTGAATATCTTCCCGCTGATTATACAAAAATAAACGAGGCTGTCAGCGCGAGTGAGGCGATTGACCGACTGCTTTATTCAAATGCATCACTTGAAATTCTTGACCAGAGCATAAATTCGGTTGATTATTCGCTTGATATTACTCAGCAAAATATAGTTGATGCATTTGCAGACAGAATAAATTCTGCAATTTCGGAGCTTAAATTTGCTGATGTTGTGTTGCGAAACGAGCCTAATGATGTTGTAGTCAGTGCAACATCAAAAGAAATTTATCCAACAACCGTACTTACCGTTGATATGCTTGATCCTTCAAGCCATGAAACCGCAAATTTTGCTGTTGGGGGAAACATAAAGAGCGTAAATTATTACGATATCAATCTTATTCGTGATGGGAAGAAAGTTCAGCCCGAAGGAACTGTTTTTGTTAAAATTAAAATTCCTGACACGGCAACTCCCGAAAAGTGCAGGGTTTATCATGTTACGGATGATCCTGTTGATCCTCTTGTGCGTTTTGCAAGCACACTGGAAGGTAATTACATTGTTTTTGAAACCGACCATTTCAGCGAATTTGCAGTTATTGAGGTTGAAGCATATTTAAGTGGTCTTTCAATCACAAAAATGCCTGCAAAACTTAATTATATGCTCAACGAAAAGCTCGATTTATCCCATATGGAAGTAACCGCATTGATGAGCGACGGGACTTCAAAGAAAATTACCGATTACGATATTTCGAGTATTGATACATCTTCAATAGGAACAAAAACAGTTACCGTTTATTATACATTCGGAGAAACAACGAAAAGCGCATCTTTTGAAATAACGGTTATCTCTGAAAAGGTTTCTGCGGATATAATGCATAACGGTGAGCGCATAAACGAATATACGCGGAAGGTAGCCTGGTATAAAGGCTATTTCTGCGAATCCGTTCAGCTTGAGAGCGGATTTTCCGATTCGGATAATTATACTGTCAAATGGAGCTCTGACAATTCAAAAGTGCTTGTTGATGAAAACGGAAAAGTAACGAATAAAGGCTTTTTCTTTGCAAGAGAAGCAACAATCACACTTTCCGTTACGGATTCAGCAGGAAATATTTTGGCAACAGACAGTATTACCGTAAAATTCTATAAATTTTCCTTCCGATTTTTGGGATTTCTGATAGCATTCTGATTGCTGATAAGGAACGGAGTGTTTATCTCTCGACCAATTAAATATACAACGAAACTCCGCTGTGAATTATTTTGCAGCGGAGTTTTTGCATAAATATTCAAAAAAGTTGTTGTGATTTTTCACAAATTTTTTAAAAAAGATGAACCGTTGCCCTTTTGCTCGTATCTAAATTATCAGAAAGATAATTTAGATAAGCTTTCAAATCCAAAAAGGAAGTGATTGTCAATGAAAAAAACTACCGCGATTATCCTTTCGGCATTGATTCTGGCATCTGTTGTGTTCAGCGCATTTGCATCAGCAGTTGATAACAGAGTTTATGCTGATACCGCAACTGTTGAAGCAGGCGAGCAGGTCACAATTCCTATTAAAATTGAGAATAACAACGGTTTTATGGGATTTTCGGTTATCTTGACTTACGATGCCGATGTGCTTACCCCTGTTTCAGTATCGAAGGGTACAATGCTCTTGGGAATTTTTAACGACAGCATTGCAACTTCAACGGAAAACAGCTTTAAGGTTGTTTTCACAGGAACAGACGATATTGTTTCGGACGGCGTTCTTTTTGAAGCGGTGTTTGATGTTGCGGATTCAGCATCAGGCACTTATGACATCAAATTGTCATACTCACAGCAGGATACCTTCAAAGAGGATTGGTCAAATGCTGTGTTTAACTGCGAGAACGCTGAAATTGTGGTTACTGTCAATGGTACAACAGCTCCTGCGCCTGTAACAGAGTCCACATCGGCTGTTGTTACGGAGCCGTCAACAGACGAAGAGGAAACTACCGAGAAACCGTTGCCCACTGACCCCGATGACGAAGAGCCCACGACAGAACCTGTAACAGAGCCTTCGGATGAGCCTGATGCAGAAAAACCTCTTTCAGTAAGAATGAAGGAATGGGTAAACGGATTGCCGTTCCCTTTGAATATAATTCTCAGCATTTTTGTTATTCCTTTGGCATCAGTAATATCAATATTTGAATAAAGGAGGTATTTGATTGCGCAGAAAAATTATTGCCGTTTTGGTCTGCTTTGCGTTGCTGATAATTCCGTTTTCAACAGCGGCTTATGCAGCGGATACGGCGGTTGTTTATGGCGAAGCAGTGAACACATCCCCTAATTCAATATTTTTTGTTCCTGTTTCAATCAAGAACAATTCAGGAGTTATGGGATTTAAAATTACTGTTACATATGACCCTGCAATATTGAGTCTGCCTGTTGTTACGCGAGGAACGGTTACAGAAACAGGAATGCTCAATGATAGCGTAGGAGTTACTCCCGACGGAACGATTGATATTGTGTGGACGGGAGATTCCGGAGTCGAAAAAGACGGAACGCTGTTTGTGCTCAGCTTTAATGTTGATGAAACAGAAGCTGAAAACACATCATTGAAGCTTTCATACAGTCAGCCTGACACATTCAATGAAAAATTTGAGGATGTTATTTTTGACTGCAAGGAGATTGCGATTTCTTTCGCAGAGGGAAACGGCACAAATGCATATTCGGGTGAAGTGAAAGAGCCTGATTATAAGGATATTATTGTTGCCTTTGATTCCGCAATCAAGGATATGCCTTTTGATTCAATCAAGAATATTGACCGAGATTTTGACCCCGAAATTCTTGAATCGGTTAATGAAACGATAAAGATTATGACGGGAACGGAAAATTATTTTGCATCGGTTGATGAAATAATCGGCGCATACAAGGCGGCGGTTGCAACGGATTTTATCAACACATCGGTTGAAGCGGTTGACCCCGGAGTGATTGATGACATCATAGATAATGCGCTGGAAAGTGTCGGCGCTGAAACGCCTGATGCAATTCCTGCCGAAAAGAAGGCGGAATTTGTGGCGGCGGTTGAGCAGGGCTTGAAGGAGCAGGCATCGGATGTTGATGTTGTTTCCGATAACCTGACAGAGGATGAAGCGATTGAGGCTGTCATATCTCTGCAATCGCTGAATAAAGAAAACCAAAGTCTCGGCACAAAGGTTGTTTCCGCAATTCAGAACACAAACAACCTGTTTACGAAGATAATAATTGCGGTGGTTATCGCGGTTGTTGTTATATTTGCTGTTCTTGCATTGATAATCAGGAAAAAGCAAAAGAAGAATAAGGAGGCAAAAACAAATGAAGAAAACATTTAAACGCATAGTTGCATCGCTTCTTGTTGCGATTATGGTTTTAGGCTCTGCACCGTTAAGTTCATTAACTGGAATTGAAAGCATTTTTGACATTCAGGCTGGTGCAGCTGACGAGACACAGTATAGTGTTTTTCCTGTTACACAAAAAGAAAAATCAGTTGTTAAATATTCAAGCACAAATGTAAAATTTGGTGATGATAAACGCAAAAAAGCATCATCGCATCATAATACAGGATATGCTTTTGACTTTTATTTTGATTCCCACCACTATCCTTTATATGCCCCATTTTCGGGAAAAGTATATTTGGGAGCCGATAATAACACGCATACAATTATATTTGTCAGCGATGGACCCGTAATGTTGGCTAACGGAAAGATTGCAAAGAAAGCTTTTGTTATGTTTGCACATGATGATAAACTGGATGTGAAAAACGGTCAGGAAATTAAACAAGGCGAGTTTATATGTAACACCGGCGGTTATGGAGAGGGTAGAGCTGATTATTTTTCTGATCATATACATATGGAAGCAGCTGCAATTTTTACAGATGATGATTTACAGAAGTATAAATCTGCAAATTATTGTAGTTACGATTTGGTTAACAAATTTTTTGTTGACCATGGTCTTCAACCCGATGATTTTTTCTTTGTTCCTGAATCATGTACGATTAAATGCACAGCAAATAACGCGGCACAATTGCAAAAATATGATATAGTGAGACTTCCTGAAGGTGTAATTGATCATGATCTTGCTGAAATGTACACCAATGACCAGCTTACCAACGCAACAGCAAAGACCACCAAAAGGCCAAACGGTAAAAAAGCCTGGCTTTGCAGTAAACCTTACGATAAAGAAGAAAACAAAATCATTGAGGTTGATTCCGGTAAGGACGTTACCGTTCTGGGTTGGGTTTATAACGATACAAAAAGCAAAAATTTATGGTATAGAGTTAAATATGGCGACAAGGAAGGCTGGATGTATAAGGGTTGGATTACAGCTCCTAACGAGGGCGATCCTTCAGCGAATATTGCTTATTACATTAAATATAAAGACGACAACGACTACAAACAAAGACTTGACACCCTCGACGGGTATCAGAAATACAACAAGCAGGCTGACAAAAAGAATAATGAAGGTATTTCGGTCAGAGGTACAATCACTTCTCCCGGCAGAAACATCAAAAAGTTAACTGCAAGCATTCTTAAAATAACAGATTCAAAAGGCAACACCACAACAGAATGTACCGGATATGTTGAGCCGGGAAAAACAAGCTACACAATAGGCAGCGAAAAGCTTGACAGCGCAATGGGCTTCAAATCCCTGGAGCCGGGCACCTATAAGTTCGTTATCACCGCAGAGCTTGAAGCTTCAAAGCTTCCCGGATCCAAAAAGAAGGCTGAAACGGTGGTGCTTGAAGAGTGTACTTTCTCCGTTTACGGTGAAAACACAAGCCAGGCAACTAAAGAGAGCTATAAAAAAGAGGTTGAAAGATTAATTGCCAAGTTTGTTGTTGGTCTGATTAACAATGTTAAGGATTATGTGCTTGTTGAAAAGGAAACCCCTATTGTTAATCCTCCTGCTGTTAATACAAGTTCAAGCGGTGGAAACACAGGTAGCGGCAGTACAGGTGGAAACACAGGCGGCGGAAGTTCAGGCGGAGGCTCAACAACTACACCTACACCTGCTCCTACGCCGACACCTGCAGTTAAGGTTTATTACCCCGGTCATTACCGCACAACATCTGCGGATAATCTCAATATCAGAACGGGTCCCGGTTCAAGCTATGCAAAGGCAACATCAGCTATTCCCAAGGGCACCGAAATCGGCATTACCGAGGTTTCCTCAAACGGTTGGGGTAAAACCGTTTATAACGGCGTAACAGGTTGGGTTTCGCTTGACTATTGCACATATCTCGGTGGATTTGCACCCATTCAGAAGCCGGGAACGGTTACAGTAAACTATAATTCCGATAAGGATATTGCCGCAGGCTCAATTGTTAATGTAAGCTGGAATGCTATCAACTATGCAGATGCATACAATGCATATCTTAAAAAGAGTGACGGTACGGTTGTCAAGACTCAGACAGGCATCAAAGGAACAAGCACCTACTTTACCGTTGATGAGGCAGGAAGCTATTATATTACCGTTGCCGCAACAAATTCACAGCACATCGGCGACGAATCCGCACCCACTGTAACATTTACTTCTCACGCACCCTGCAAAGTTACTTTTGTTGATTGGAACGGCAGAACAGAGGTGAGAACCGTAAAATACGGCGAGGCTGCAACCGCACCGATTACCCCCACAAGAGAAGGCTATATTTTCAAAGGATGGAAGCAATCCTTTGACCATGTAACATCCGATATTACAGTTGAAGCTGATTATCAGATAATTGAATACTCCGTCAGATTTATAAGAGAATTCAATAATGCTGAAACAGGAAAAACAGAGCAGGAGATTATTTCTACCCAAAAGGTAAAATACGGCAGCGCGGCAACTCCGCCCACAGAT
Source organism: Acutalibacteraceae bacterium (assembly GCA_045634985.1). GTDB lineage: Bacteria > Bacillota > Clostridia > Oscillospirales > Acutalibacteraceae > CAG-177. The sequence continues at coordinate 27,579 of JAZRBF010000010.1, forward strand.
GTTGAAGCTCCCGATGAATTCCGTGTTTTTGCAGGCTGGAATACCGATGAATATAAATGCGTCAAGAGCAGTCTTACCGTAAAGGCTGTTTATCAATGGGAAAATGCAACTCTTCCTGTCGGTATCTCCAATATTACTGCAACAAGAGTAGCAGGCGGATATGATATTAAGCTCAAGGTTTCGTGCACAGATGCTTCATATCAGGTAGGTCGTATTATCGTTTCGCTTAAAACAGCAGAAGGCAAGCAGGTTGTAACAACAGAATCTGCCGCATTCAGCCTTCCCAGTGATTCTAAGCTCAAAGAAATGGATGAGCTTTTTGTTCCCACAGATGAGCCTGCAACAATTGCTGAAGTTTATGTTGTTCAAAGCTTTGGTAATTCGATTCCGATTTCTGCGGTTAAAACAGCTTCTATCAATATGAATGATGAGTGGTCAGGCTGGACATTTGATGAATGGCCGGATAACACTTATGATAAGAAAGAAACCAGAACACTTTACAGGTACCAAACAAAATCAACAACAACCGCAAACACAAAGAATCTTTCAGGCTGGACCCGTTATAATACAACATCAACATCCTCAAGCGGTTCAACCTACAGCAGTATTTCTGCGGTTAATACCGACGGTCATGTAAGAAAGGTAACAACAACAACCGAGCCTGTTTATTCAACCTGGTATCGCTACAGCCATTATACAAACGGTGGTTACAACACCCAAACAAAGAAAAATGTAACCTGGGCTTGCGCACCCTGGAAGGATAACACCGATGATAAACTTGGTCCTACAAGCATTGGTCCTCATTACTATGAAAGCGCATCGCCCCTTGCATATCAGACATCAACAACCTGGAATATCAGAAAATATAACGCAACTTGTTCGCACACTGTTTCAAACGCAAGATACAGCTGTCAGCAGTGTCTTAATACCTGGTTCTATAATGAAACCACATTCCAGAAGCAAACAGGCACAAAAACAAGATATAACTATACCGATACATACTACACTTACTATTTTGAAAAGTGGAGCGACTGGTCATCCTGGACAACAACCGTTCACACAGAATCATCAACAAAGAAAGTTGAGTCCAAACTCCAGTATCGTTATAAGATGAACGGTCTTGGCGTTGAAGACAACAGCGGTGTTGCAAGAGTTGCTTCAACCGTGTCTGCAGGTTTGGGTGAAAATGATATTCTTCTGCCCAATCTCAAGGCGTTCGCAGGCAAGGCAGTTATTCTCTATATTTATAAGTATGGCGAAGCATCTGACTGGACAGGTGAATATATCGGTCAGCAGACAATCGATTCAAACGGTAACTACAGCTTCAACTTCAAGCTCAGAGAAGAGCCCACAGCAGAAACAGGCGACTACATTGTTTCAATCGGCGTTGAGGGTTGCGACGATACTATGATAATCGGCAGAATCGTTGCTCCCAAGCCCGAATACAAGGTTGTATTCAAGTACAGAAGTGACCCTGCAGATAATGCAAGCGAATATATTGTTCTTGACGAGCAGATTATCAAAGAAGGCGAAGCTGCTGTTGCTCCCGAGCACGTTGAGTTTGAGGGTTACAGATTCAATGGTTGGAATACAGACCTCAGCTATATCACCGAAGACACAATGTTCGTTGAATACGGCTCAGAAGCAGGCGAGAAGATTATTACTTTTGAAGCAAAGTATGAGCCCGAAGAATATGTTGTTGTATTTGTTGACTGGGATAACGATTCGCTTGTTATGAAGCGTTATAAGTATGGCGACAATATCATTGCTCCCATCATCAAAACAGCAGAAGGCCACCAGGCACTCTGGGAAGGTCTTGATATGGAAAATCCTGTTGTAACAGGCGACACAGTTATCACCGCAAAGCATACAAAGAAGACCTACGAGGTTAACTTCTATAACTATGACGGCGAAATCATCGACACCCAGACAGTTGAATATGGTTCAACTGCATCAGGTGTTGAGCTTGACGAAAAGGATAACTATATCTTTGTTGATTGGGAATACACAGAAGACCTTTTCAACAATTCAATTATTGAAGGCGATATTGTTTATGCAGGTGAGCCTGTTGTAAACTTCTATCCTGTTTATGTGTTTGATGAAAGCGTTGAAGACCCCACATCAAGCCTTGAAAACGGCACATATGACAGTGCGCAGGTTGTTGAGCTTTCAACAGCTACAGAAGGCGCTGTGATTTATTACACACTCGACGGCACAGATCCCAAAACTGCTGTTAACGACATTGACAGCGCAGAAAAAGTATTTGAGTATACAGGCCCCATCACTCTCAACAGAAGCGCCACACTCAAATATTACGCTTGCGCATTTGAAAAGAATGACAGCGAAGTGATGACAAATTACTACGCAATCAACGCAGGTCAGACCGAAAGTGAATGGATGCTTTACGAAGAACTTCCCGAATATGTAACCGAAAATGCAGACGAATATGAAATCGAATCTGCAGAGGGTTACAGATATAAGGAAACAATTACCAGCTCAAATTACAGTGATATCGCAAACTATGAAGCACAGGGCTGGGAAAACACAGGTTTTGAACTCGGCGCATGGAGCGATTGGCTTATGGAAGAGCCTAACCTGAGCGGACTTGCCTATGAATCCGAAACAATGGAACCCGAACCCGAGCTTGAGGTCAGATATCAGTATTCCCGCTATAAATATCAGGATGCTTCAGGTGCAATTGTTTACTCGCCCACAGAAGTCAGCGATTTTGATTGTGAGTATGAAACACTCCTTCTTGAAACCAAACTTGCAACAGGAGGCTTTTATAGCGGAACAACAACCAAGTATTATAACTACAATGGAGAAAAGTGGTTCAACTATGGTCTTACCGAAGTTGAAGTTGTTCCCGATTATATGATGTTCAGATACCGCCTTAAGGAATATACTCTTAAGAAGTGGGGCGCGTGGACAACAGAAGCACCTGCCGAAGGTGAAACAAGAGAAAACGAAAGCGGAACAGTTTATAAGTACAACATCCCCGAGATGTGCCTTGTTAAAATTGATCCTCAGTATTCCGATTTCGGCGTTGAAACCCAGTATTTTATCATTGAGGTAAACGAATATCTTGCAATTGACGAAACCGATTACACTTACGAAAACCATGATTTCCTCGGTTTCTATACTGACAGCGGATTTACAAAATATTTCAACCACAAAACAACGCCTGTCAGCGGAGCGATGACTCTCTATCCCAAATACAAGGCTCATGAATTTGCGGTTATTTTCGTTGATTGGGACGGAACTGTTCTTCTCGAAGAAATCGTTGAATACGGTCAGCGTGCAAGCGGATTTGAGTTTGAAGAGTTTGACAGAGACGGCTATGTATTTATCGGCTGGGATTACGAAGGTCTTGATTTCATAACAGAAGATGTTATTGTAACAGCGCAGTATGTTGACGAGGATGAATACTGCACAGTATCGCTCAATTACAGTAAATACAATATGATGGCAGGTAACTCCTTCCAGCTTATTGCAACAATTACTCCTGAGGATACAGAAAATCCGAATCTCATCTGGTATTCAACAGATGAAGCTGTTGTAACAGTCAGCGATGACGGTTTTGTAACCGCAGTTGGCGAAGGTACAGCAAGTGTTATTGTTGAAACAGAATCAACAGGTATGATTGATGAGTGTGTAATTACCGTTTCATCCAATCCCTCCGAATCGCTTTGCCTTAATTATTCATCAGCTCTTACTCTTGATAAAGAAAACGCTCTTCTCAGAGGAGTTAAAAATTCAGTCTGGACAGCTTCTGCAATCAAACAGGAATTTATGAACGAAGCAGAGGATATGCAGATTGTTGATATCAACGGCAATGCTCTTGCTGACGATGCATTTGTCGGCACAGGTGCTGTTATTAAGTTTATGAACGGTGAAAAAGTGCTTGATGAGGTTTATATCGTTGTAACAGGCGATATGAACGGTGACGGCGCAGTTAACAACAGAGACGCCGCAATGATAACAAGATATCTTGTTGAAAAAGAAACTGCAGATTTCTGCCAGATGGTAGCTATTGATGTTAACGGCGACGGTTTCGTTAATAACAGAGATGCTTCGATGGTATCAAGATACCTTGTAGGTAAAGAAACACTGTAAGATTATAAAAGCCTGCGGGTCTTTACGGCTCGCAGGCACTAACCATTTTATTAAATCATAGGTTGTGATTTTATTTGAAAAAACTTTTAAAGCAACTTATAAGTTTTATTTTGGTGCTGAGCATCGGAACGAGTATCCCTTGGTTCGGAATCAGTGCGTTTGCAGAAACTCCCGGCTCGTACAGCGGCAGTTGCGGCAACGGTGCGGAATGGTATCTGGATAACGCAACAGGGAAATTAACGATAAGCGGAATCGGCTCAACAGGCTCGTATCAGGCAGTTTCGGGTGTGAAAGCACCTTGGGAAAAATATAAAGAAGATATATTGTATGTTGAGATTGGTGAGGGAATTACGGTAATCGGAAGCGGCGGTTTCAGAGATTGCAAAAATTTGCTTGATGTAAGTTTGCCTGAATCGCTTAAGGAAATTTCCGAGATGTCTTTTTCCGGATGCAATAAGCTTCAGACGATTGATATTCCGACAAATGTCAATAAAATTGATGCATCAGCATTTTTTGAATGCCCGATACTTGAAAAGATAACAGTTTCATCGCAGAATACCGTTTTTTCGGATGCTGACGGTGTGCTTTTCAACAAAAATAAAACAAAATTGGTTTTGTTTCCGAAGGGTAAAATAACAACAGAATATACCGTTCCTTCAGGGGTAACGGAAATCGGAGCATATGCTTTTGCAAATTGCTCGGAGCTTATAAACATCACCATTCCGACTACTGTAACTGTTATCGGGATGTATGCGTTTATGAATTGCCGAACTCTTTTTACTGCAAATATTCCCGAGGGAGTAAAGTCAATCGGACCCAATACTTTTTACGGTTGCTCCGCATTGTATGAGGTGAAACTTCCGTCAACAATAACATCGATTGATTCAGGAGCTTTCGGTATGTGCGGAAGCCTTATGAAAATCAATATCCCGAATGCAACCAAAAATATAAACGCAACGGCTTTTTCGGGTTGTTCCAATCTGACTGTTTATTGTGAAAAAGATTCGCGTGCAAATGAGTTCTGCATATCAAATAAGATAGATTATTGTTATAGTAATCTAAAGTCTATTTATCCAGTTGCTGCGTGGAGTTATGGCAATGTTCCTCATTTGGGTCAAAGATACGCAAGAATAGATGTTAAATGTACATGGGAAGAAGCGGAACTTGTTTGCGAAATGTTTGGCGGACATCTTGCAACGGTTACAAGTGCTGAAGAGATGGCTACCATTAGGTCATTACTTTCAAATGGTGCGCCGTATGCATATTGGCTTGGGGCAAGTGACGAAAAAGCAGAAGGTACTTGGGAGTGGGTAACAGGAGAGCCGTTTAGTTATTCTTTATGGAGTAGCGGTCAACCTGACGACTGTGGCGGAGTTGAAGATTATCTGGAAACTTGGGGCCGTGGTGAAAGTTGGAATGACAATAATATGTATGGCTCTTCAACAGAAGATACCAGAGGATTTGTTTGTGAATTTGAGAATTATTATATTCCGTCAAAAACTATCGAGTATAATGGTAATATATATTATTTGTTTGACGAACTGCTTTCGTGGTATACTGCGTATAATGTATGCCAAAACATGGGTGGTCATTTAGCAACAATTACAAGTGAAGAGGAGCAAAGGGTAATCTCTGAATTGTGTTCCGATTCATTTTATACAGCGTATTGGTTAGGTGCGACGGACGATAGCTCAGAAGGAGTTTGGAAATGGGTAACAGGAGAAAACTTCAGTTATTCTAAATGGAACTCAGGTGAACCTAATAATAATAATGCTGGTGCTGCTGAAAATTACCTTGAAATATATGTTTCTACAGATGGTTGGAACGACTATATAGATGATGGTTATAGAGGTTTCATATGTGAAATTGAATCTCAAGACAATTTCTCTATTATACATGATTACCACAACGGCAATAGTTACGAAATATATGATACAAATGTTTCTTGGGTGAATGCACAACGCATAGCTCAAGCTAAGGGTGGTCATCTGGCTACTGTTGCAGATGCTGACGAAAAGGATTTTCTTGCAAATCTTTATCAAGACCTCACCCTTTCTGATGACTACTTGTATATCGGCGGTTTCAGATGTAAACACAACGACAGATACAGATGGGTAACAGGTGAAAGTTTTGTTTATTCAAATTGGAATGACGGAGAGCCCAACAACAATCAGTTAGTTGAAAATTTTGCACAGATTTACCGCTATTCAAACGGTTGGAATGATATAGGAAACAAAGGTTCCTATTATGACGGAAGTGTTTTCATAGTTGAATACGAATCACCCAAACAGGTTCTTACTCTCTCCAATCCCGACGGAACTCTTTTAAATAGATATAAAGTTCAGGGCGGTATTGCGGTTGACAAGCCTTTGAAGAATTATAAATCCGGCTACACTGCTGAGTGGTATAAAGATGCTTCTTTGCAAAATAAATGGAATTTTGAAACCGATATAATAACTGAAGATACGGTTTTATATGCTCGTTGGGTTGCGGATACCTATACCGTCAGCTTTGAAGCAAACGGCGGTGAATGCAATACAGAATCAAAAGAAGTAACGTTCGGAACTTCATACGGCAATTTACCTGTTCCGACCAGAGATGGTTATTCTTTTGAGGGTTGGTATGAGGACGAAGCTTTTACAAAATCCGTTACAAACATCACTACGGTTTCAGTTGCCGATAACCATACTCTGTATGCAAAATGGCAAGCGAAAACATATACGGTTACTTTTGCAGGCAACGGAGGAACTTTGACCGAAACAACAAAAACCGTTGTTTTCGGTTCACCTTATGGTGAATTGCCGTTGTGTAGTCGGGACGGAAGCGATTTCCTCGGATGGTATTCTGATTCGGAATGCACCAAAACCGTTGACGAAAATACAATTGTCAATGTTGCCGGAAACCATACGCTTTATGCAGGATGGAATGAATCCACAGTAACCAAGCTTCAATTTAAATCAAAGCCGACCAAAACAGAATATTATGTAGGCGATTCGCTTGACACAAGAGGTATGTCTGTTGTTGCGTCATTTGAAAACGGCTCTTCCGCAGAAATTTCTGCAGACAAGTTTGATTACTCTTTAACCGAATTTACCTCTGCAGGCAAAAAGATTGTCAAGGCTACATACGGCGGAAAATATGTTTCGTTTATTGTCAATGTTTCGAGCAGAGCGTTGTCATCCGTCAGTGTTGCAACACTTCCCAATAAGCTTACATATACCGTCGGCGAAAAGCTTGACACAGCAGGTCTTGTTCTGAAGGCGGTTTATGATAATTCAAGCACAAAAACAATAACAGAAGGTTTCAGCGCAACCTGCGACCTGAGCACCTCGGGTACAAAAACCGTAACCGTAAATTACACAGAAAACGGCAAAACAGTTTCAACATCATATCAGATAACGGTAAACCCCAAGACAGTTGAGCCTGACGCCATTATTTCGGCAACCGCCGTTTCCGTTGAAGCAGGCGAAACTTTTTCCGTTCCTTTCAAGGTTGAAAGCAACAAGGGATTTATGGGCTTTGCAATAACCGTTGATTACGATTCGGACGCATTTACTCCTGTTTCGGTAACATCGGGTGCAACGCTTTCAAACGGAACGCTTAACGACAGCATCGGCACAGCATATGAATACCTGAAAATTGTCTATGTCGGCTCTGAGAATGTTAAAACAAACGGTAATTTGTTTACGGTTAATTTCGTTGCCAACGAGAATGCTTCGGGAACATTTACCTTTGATGTTAGTTATCTTCAGGCTGATACATTCAACGAATCTCTTGATGATGTTATTCTGAAGTGTAACGATTTCAATGTAACTGTTTCGAATTTGGCTGTTGAGCAATCCGTTATGTTTGTTGGCGGCTCTGTTGATGCAACCGCAGGCTCAAGAGTTATTGTTCCCGTTTCGGTTGAAAACGGTCTTGGCGTAAATTCGTTTACTCTTAAAATGGGTTATAACAGCGAAGTTATGTCCTTTGTCAAATCAACTGACGGAGCTGCTCTTTCAAGCGGAACAGTAAGCACAACGGTTGATGAGCTTTCAGAGGAGATTACCTTCGCGTGGTCAGGCTCTCCGATAACATCGGACGGCGTGATTTTCTATGTTGAGTTTGAGATTGAAGAACTTATTCAATCAAATGAAACGCTGATTCTCTCTTGCAGGAGCATAGATTTTTCAGGCGCAAGTGCAAAAGATACTTTATGTACTGATGCAAAAGTATATATCACTAATCCGAACGGAGGAAATACGCCTGTTATTTACAGCGCGGATTCTGTCAGAATTTCTGATTCGATAATTGAAATTCCTGTCTGTATCAAAAATAATCACGGTGTTATGGGCTTCGGAATAAATGTTGAATATGACAGCAGTATTATTCAGCCTCTTTCGGTAACTAAAGGAGCAATCCTCTCCGACGGAAGTTTTGATAATAATATCGGAAAAACTTCAGGCAGTTTCAAGGTGATATGGAACAATACTGAAAATGTGAATGGAAACGGTTTACTCTTTACACTAAAGTTTTCCGTTGCAGAAGGAGCCAAACCCGATTTTGTTCCGCTGACAATTTCGTTTAGTCAGCCCGACACATATAATGAGGCGTGGGAAGATGTTGCCTTTAATATCGACATTTCTGAAATACCCGTAAAATATGCCTATACAGCAACATTTATGCATAATGGTGAAATTATCGGAACAGATGAATTCTTCAATGAGAATGAGGAATTGAATTATCCCGTTATGCCCTCAAAGCCCCATTATAATTGGGTTTGGGATGAACACAAAGTCGAAGCAAATGACCTGACAATTGAAGGCAGATATGTTCCGATTGAGTATTCAATATATTATTATTGTGACGGTAAGCTTGTTTCAACAGATAAATATACCGTTGAAACCACAATGGAACAGATTGTTTTGCCTGAAATTACAGAAAAGGTCGGCTATATCGGCGAGTGGGAAAACTTCACTCTCAGCGCAGGAGATATAGTTGTTAATTGCGTGTATTCTCTTGAAGTATATACCGCAACATTTATCTTTGAAGGTAAAGTTGTCGGAACAGACAGCTTTACGGTTGAAGATAACAGCCTTGATTTCCCGACAGTTGAGTCAAAGGAAGACTATGTAATTGTCTGGGATGATTATAATATTTCAGCCCAGAATATAACCGTTTCGGGCAGATATGTTGCAGATGAATATACAATCAGTTTTGTTTCGGGCGGAAAAGTAATCAAAACGCAGAAGTATACTGTTGAAACACTTGATTCCATTGAAGTTCCCGAGCTCTCTCTTCCCGAAAAAGCAGGTTATTATTCAGAGTGGGAAAGCTGGGAAGGTAAAATCGGAAACATCACCGTAAATGAGGTTTATGTTGCAATTGAATATAAAATCAATTTCTATTGCAACGGAACACTTCTGGCAACAGAAACATTTACGGTAGAAACCGATAAGAGCCGGATAACTTTACCTGAAATTCCTGTAAAAACAGGCTATGTCGGCAAATGGGATGAGTTCACCCTTGGTGCGCAAAACATAGATGTTTATTGCAGCTATAATCCCGTTATGTATACCGCAACATTTGTTGATGCAGACGGAAGAATAATAGGAACAGATTCTTTTACGGTTGAGGATACATCGCTGAATTATCCTGCCGTTGTAGGTATGGCATACTATGTGTGGACCTGGGACGAACACTCAATTGAAGCGAAAAATCTGACAATCAAAGGCAGATATGTTCCTGTTACATATACCATCACTTTCGTTTCAAACGGTGTTACAGTAAAGACACAGGAATACAATATTAATACGGTTGATTCAATCGTTCCGCCTGAAAAAACTTTACCCGCAAAGCAGTACTATACATCAGAATGGGAGAGCTGGACAGGTAAAGTAGGCAATATAACCGTAAATGAAATTTATGTTCCGGTTAAATATGAGTTGTCTTTCTATTGCCAGAATCAGTTGGTTTCAACTTGTTTTTATACAATAGAAACATCCGCAAGCCAGATATTAATTCCGAAGTTGCCTGACATTAAGGGATATAATGTTAAGTGGCCCGAATTCAAGCTGGAATATAAAAATCAAAGTGTTAATGCGATATGCACACCTATTGTATATATGGCAGAGTTTGTTGTTGACGGTATGCTTTATGATATACAGACATTTACTGTTGAAACAAAAGAACTTTACGAGCCTGAGATTCCGCAAAAACCGGGATATATCGCCGTTTGGAGCGGATATGTTTTGGAAGCAAAGAATATATTAATCTACGCAGAATATCATGTTCCGGAAGTTGTTATGAAGTCCAGAGTAACAATGGATGTTGACGAAACAACCAGAATATTTGCCTCTTGCAATTTTGAAGCAACAAGAAAGGTCTGGTCTTCAAGCGATACATCGGTAGCGGTTGTTGATAACCACGGCAACGTAACAGCAGTCGGTAAAGGCGAGTGTAAAATTACGGTTGTCTGCTACGGAAGAGATTCGTACGGCTTGCCTATTGAAGCTGTAAACGAAACCCAAGTTGTTGTTAAAGAACCAATAAACGCGGAAACAATCAAAGAAAGTTTCAGAGCAGCTTTTGATGAATTCTTTCAGGTAAAATTATATGATATACTGTATAATTTCAAAAAGTTCTTGCTTGTTTTATTCAGATACGCATACTAAAATGTAATCAAAATGAAATCCCCTGCGGCAATATAGCATTGCTGCAGGGGTTGTTTTATAGGTTTATCAGGTGTCCAATAAGTGTCCAAACATTTATGGAAAACTGTGGACATTTGCTGAGGGGAAACCGTTGATATTCCTCAATTTCTGCAATAAAAAACATCTTTAAACATAGACTATCATACTTTGGGACCACGAGGCCCAGAGTTCGAAACTCTGCACTCCGACCACTTAAGTACAACAGTTTTAATACAAACTGTTGTGCTTTTTTTATTTTTGTGATATAATTAAAATGTATTTTGACTATTAAAATAGGAGGTATACGATGAACGAAATTCTTATATTGCAAAAGAATCGTCCCGAAATTGATTTCTTCAAGGTTGAGGCCGCAGAGTGTAGCGATGAGGAATATAAACGCTATACTGATGTATGCGATTCATATTATTTTAAAATCACGATTGAGAGCCACTACGAAAGCTTGCACTTCGGATATACCCGCACAGATACGAAAACAATAAACGCTGACATTCCCCATAAGAATATTCTTGTAAAAGATGGAGAGGTTGTAGGATTTCTCTATGATACATCACAAACTCCTGACGGTTATGATGGTTACAACGGACAATTAGTGTTTCTGATAGCCGATGAAGGGATATCTAAACCTGTGGGTGGTAGAGCAACCGTAGGATGTATTTCTTCCCACGAAGAATGCAAGCTTTTGAAGAGATAAATTTATACCAATACCATTATAATTGAGACTCCGCAAGACAAATTCATCTATCGGTAAGATTTATTGAAAGATACCCATGCATTAAATATTGGTTAATGGTATCAAGTTATAAGTTATATGTCAAACGCCAATCGGCACATCTGTGCTGATTGGCGTTTCTTTCTGCTCTTAATTGAGCCTGATGGCAGGTGAAAATAAAAACTTTGAGGTTTTGGGTGATGAAAAACTGACGGTATAATCTGTTGCTTGCAAAAGCAATATGTATATACTATAATAAAAAAGTTGTGAATAAATTAATGAGTTAAGAACCATTTCCATCGGCTCTTTCAGCGCAATTGTTCTGATTCTCTTTGTTCTTCCCGGCATTCTTGCCACCTGCAATAAACTGATTATCAAAAAGAAAAACAGAGCAGAAAATGCCCCTGCAAATGAAGAGTGATAAATAACCGAGCTTAATACAAATTAAAAATCGGCGGTAACGATTATGTTACTGCCGATTCTTTTCTTATGAGTTGCTGTGTTTCGGGTTATTTCTGGTAAATCTTGACATAGTCAACGACATACTGGGTTTCGAAGGTGTCGCGGTCAAGTCCCTTGATTTCCTGTACGGGGATTTCAAGAGAAACGATTACATCCTGCTCAACCTGAGAAACGCCGTTGCCGAAGCTTGAACGGGTTGTTTCAACGCCGTTTATATAGAAAATATATTCGTCTTCCGTCCACTCAAGGCCGTAAGTGTTGTATTCGGCAACATTTCCGTCCCTGTAAAATCCGAGAATAAGCGAGTCGATACCTTCCTGTTTGCCGTCAACACCCGAGCAATGAATTGCGGAGAATACGCAATGTCCGAATGCTTCGCCGTAATGAGCCGATTCGAAAATATCGATTTCCGCTCCTCCGACACCGCCCTGAGAAATTTCAGGAACATAGGGCTGACTTGACTGAAGCCAGAATGCGCTCCAGAAAACCTTGCTGGGATTAGCCTTGCAACGGATTTCGAAATATCCGTTTTTGTATCTTTCTTTGAGTGCAACCGCGCTTGTATACCAGCCTGCACCGAATTCGCCGTCTTCAAGGTATTCGCCTGTAATGATAAGGTTGCCGTCTTTGACCTCAACCTGACTTTCTGAGTGATAACCGCAACGAACAGGGCCGGGGTTTCTGACATACCAGTTGTTTGTATCAAGCTCATCCTGGTCAAACTCATCATAAAAAACAAGCTGATAATCATCAAGATTAAGTTCCTGACCGCGAGGGGGAACGGGTGCGCTGAAAAGAAGCATCGTCAGAAGATCGCAGACCGCTACTATTGAAGCGATAAAACCTTTGAACGAAAATCCTGTGAAAGCGTTCTTCAGATGCATAAAAATGTTGGTGAATGTCCAGATTTCTCTGTAACTCATACCGAATAAATTGATAATCCAATCGGGCATTGATATTTAACCTCCTGAAATTGAAACGAAATTAATTGATTAAGTTATAAATTGCGCCCAGCATATTGTAGATGCCGATTGCAACGGGATTGAGGATATCCCAGAACCATTCTTCATAAAGAACGGACCATTTGGAAGGCACTCTGTAGAGATAGAGCAATTCGCAGTCGGAAAGGAAGCGTGTACCGCCTTCGGAAAACATAACTGCATTCATTTCCTTGAGGTCATCGTGGAGTTTTTTGCCTTCTGTCATCCAGAGATAGGGGAACTGACTGCGCGAAAATTCACTTCGTTTGTTAGCAGCTTTCCAATATCTCCACGAAAGCTCCGACCTGCGGATTTGTTGCAACTGCTCGTCTGTTTCAGCGGCAGCCTTTGCCTTTTCCCAGAGTTCGTTGCATTTTTCAACATCCTCGTCAGTCATATCGTAAAGTGTTTTTTCGGCATCCTGATAAATCGAAAGATGTTTGCTGTCTGTAACGGCGTGCTCTGAAATGATGTCGATAAATTCGCGGATAAATTGTCCGCCTGCACCGTAAACTCCCTCCAGATATCCGTTCATTTCTGCGCTGAAATCAAGATAAGGATTCTGCATAAGCTTCGAGAGGAGATATGTTCTCATCTCGGCAAATTCCGCGTCGCTGTTGTCGATGTAATAGTTGCCTTCTTCGTAAAGCCCTTTTGCGTTGTTTTCGTAGAAAATCTGAATGTTTCGTTGAAGCACATTGAAATTCGGGAATATGCATAATGTTTGGGCATAGTTGTGCACATAATCCCAGATATAAATTCTGTTGCAGATTTTACCCCATTCGCGAAGGTCATTCATAAAATCTGCATTCTGCTCGCATTTCGGGTCATCAAGAGTGTGACCGAAGCAGCATTCAATCGAGCAAAGTCTGACTATAACATCTTCGCGCGGTCTGACCTGCGAGGGTGCTTTTCTTGTGTACTGATAAGCAAAGGTATCAAAAACAACATTGTCATAGCCGTATTCTTTTACTCTGCGCGCGATTTCGTTGACAAAGGTCAGCATTGTGCCTGACTGTGAGCCGTTTTGCTCATCGATTGCCTTACAGTTATCGCATTGGCAATAGTCAAAATTATCGTGTTGAGTGAGCGAGATAATCTGAATATCGGCGTCGGGATTATGCTCTGTTTCAAGGAGCACAAGCACCTCTGCCGTTACGATTTCGATTACCTTTTCATTTGTAAGGCAAAGCTGATTGGGTGTTCTTTTACCGTTTCTGAGAGCAAAATATTCGGGATGCTCGGAAAAATATGTTGAGGATTTGCAGAATTGAGTGGTAAGAGTGTGGGCAAATGAGCCGATATATCCTACGCCCGAGCCTTCCTCGGCGGTGAATTTTCTGTAAACCTCGCCTGTAAGGCCGTTTGCGAGTGAAAATTCGATATCGCGCGAGCTTACCGTGTCGGTTTCGGTATATTCAAAAAACGGAGTGTATTCTTCGCTGATACCCTCGGGGATTGTAAGATTTTTGTTTTCGGGTGTGATGATAATCTCGGATTCATACCAATGGCAGCCGCAGTATTTTTCAAGGAATGCATAAACGCCGTTGATTGTACCCTTGTTACCTGCGCCGCTGATAACGATTCTTTTATCGGTTGAGGTGATGATATAGCTTCCGTCAGCCGAATCCGAAAAATCAGTTTCCGCTCTGTTGGCAGCACCGACGCAGATTTCATATTCTGCAGTATCAGTATCGTCAGCAACGATTTCTGTGCTTTTGCCGATTATTTTGTCGAGATAAAATTTCAGCTTCTGAGCGGCAAATGTATCCGTTTCCGAAGCATCGGATGAAATAACAATCACGCATTCGGAAACCAAAAATCCGCTTTCAGAGGCAAATGCGGCAGGGGATACTGATAAAGCACCGATTATCAAGGCAAGCACCACACTAAAAAATTTTTTCATATTTTTCACCCTTTAATTTCAGAATTTGTTATAAAATACTGTTTCTTCTTCGGGTCTGTAAATCGTGTGTCTTTCGTTGGGAATTGCATCGGGAGCAGGGTGGCCCATAACAAGAAGCGCAACAGGCTCAATATTTTCGGGGATTCCGAAGGTTTCGCGCATTTTAAACGGGTTGAAATGCATAACCCAAGTTGAACCGACTCCCAATTCCGCGGCCTCGAGCATCATATGGGTTGTGACGATGCTTGCGTCAACAATTCCGCTTTGTACGCTGTCATAGGGTCTTGTCCAGCATTCGTCTTTGTTGAAGCATACGAGCATTGCGCAGGGGGCATCAAAATGGCAGCGTGTGCAGTCCTTGAGCTTTGCAAGGGAATCCTCGCTGTTGATAACAAGAATTCTCTGCGGCTGATAGTTGCAACCCGTAGGTGCAATATGACCTGCTTCAAGAATTTTTTCAATGACCTCTTTTTCAAGGGGCTTGTCTGTAAATTTACGCACCGAATATCTGTCGGTTGCAAGGTTTAGAAAACTCATAATATACCCTTCCGAATTCAATATTATTTAGCTTTGCAATATTATACAGATATACTATAGCACTTTTGAAGGGGCAATATCAACAATTTCAGCGGGAAATTTTGGTTTTCAGATTGAACTGAATTCAAAAATGAATAATATGCAGAGTTGAAATTGACTTTATCAATCATAAGTGTTATCATATGGCTGCATTTAAATCAGTATATGATTACGGGAGGTTGAACTATGAAGTTTTCCGCGTGGAAAGCAACTCTGCTTGTGATAGGCGGTTATTTGCTTTTTTGTTGTTTCGGTGTGTTGCCGAAATATATGTCGCTTGTGAAATTCCCCAGCTTTATTCAGCAATATAATTCGGCGTATACATATGTCGGATATACTTATGAAGATAAGTTAGAAAAAGAGATAGACAAACCGACAATCAAAAAGGGTACATTTGATAATCTCGGTCTGTTCAGTAACGGTAACTTTAAAAACGGCGGACATTATGACGCCAACAGAGAGCTTTTCTATCTGAATCTGATGAATGATGCGGTCAGATTCAAAGGCGATGAGAATCTCGGAAAGATTACCAAGCACGAAAATGTATATAACGGCGTTCTTGTAAAAGCAGGCAAATATTATTATTCGTTTGGTGAAGGCTTTGTCAGAATCGTAATGAACAAAAACAGCAGTTACGGATTGGAATATGATTATTATATGCCCGGGAGAGAAGAGTATTCCGAAATTGCAGCGCTCCTGAAAAAACAAAGAACAGAGAAAATTTCAATACGTGAGTTCGCCTATCTTCTGGCTCTGGTCGGCGACGGCACATTAGCTTATTATCACAAGGATGTTCAAACTGTTGTTTTCAGGGAAAGACTTGACGAAAATAATTACATAATCGTAAGCTACAATCTGGATGATGGCTCGATTACCAGGTCCGAACCGAGATTTGAATATGAACTCGAATTCTTTGTTTATCCCCAGAATGTAATGTATTATGACAATTATAACAACTGCATAAAAATGTATTTTCTTGAAACAAATTCAGAAATGATTATGGTTGATGAGGTTGATTCTTTAGAGAAGCTGAATTATTTTGTGTATGAAGATGGAACTCTTTTATATAGCTTTATAAGAAACGGCCGTATTCGTTGGGAATATCCGTCAAAAAATGTGTCGCAGGAATATGACTATGAAGATTTGTTGTTAACCGACGGAGAGGTTTTACTGCTTGGCGAAGAAAAAGCTGTATATTACAAAAATACAACAAAAAATGAAATTGAGTATGTTTATCTGGACATTCCGGACTATACAAAAACAGGCGAGTAAGGAGGGGAAATAGATGTTTGAAGGAAGCAAATCGTATACAACGCTGTTTTTTTGCTCTATATTGCATATTGGTATAAGTATATCTTCTGCGCTGTTCGGTAAAATAGAAGGCGGAGAATTCTTCTTCTCTATTCCCGAATATCTGGTTGGAGCGGGATATATAATTGCGTTGTTTTTGGCTGTGCACGATGATTATATGGATGATCTGTTGGGTGAGTCTGATAAAATGAAACACACAATAACCGTTATTGTGGCCGCCGTTGTTTTAAAAATATTAATGGCATTTCTGGCTCAGGTGGGTGTCTGGTTGATAATCACCGGTGTTCTTCTTGTTATTTTGTTCTGCGCATTCGGCGGAACAAGTTCAATGATTTTTATCGGAATAACATCGTACTTTGGTGTATGGGGTCCGATTTTTGGCGTAATTCTTACAATAGTGGCTGCCGTATCAGCAACCTTCGTCTGGTAAAAAATCTGATTTTAGCAGTAGTTCAATTCAACCGAAATCCCTTGAAATACAGGGGTTTCGGTTCTTTTTTGTCAGAGTGCGGAATTTTCAATATACCCCCCTGTTGACAATATACCCCCAAGGGGTATATTATATATGCGGGGGTGTAAATATGGATAATAATTGTTGCAACAAGAAAACCGAAAGAAGTCCCGAAGAGAAAAAGTTGATTATCAGCAGGCTGAACAGGATAAGCGGCCAGATTAAAGGAATAAATAAAATGATTGAAAATGATGCATATTGCAATGATGTGCTGATTCAATTATCCGCGGTTGAAAAATCCGTCAAAAGCCTGTCAATGCATATTCTGGAAAATCACCTGTATATGTGCATAGCCGGAGAGCTTGAAAACGGCGATCCCGATGTTCTTGATGAGTTAATCAGCTTATTCAAAAGATTCAATTGATAAGGAGGTGTAAATATGGATAAGATTGTACGCTGCGAAAAGTGCGGAGCAATGGTTAAGGTGCTCATTGATTGCACTTGCGAAAACTGCGGCATCAAGTGCTGCGGCGAAGTTATGAAGGAAATTTCAGCAGAAGAAGCAAACAAGTATCTTGAAAACAAATAATTTCCCCCAAAAGAGAGCAACAGTTTCGGCTGTTGCTCCTTGTTTTTTTCTGAAAAGGTTGAAATGCCTGAATTTTGATGATAAAATGATAATCAGAATCGAGGTGTTTTGTATGAAAGAAAACAGTTTATTTATCGGGCTGGGAAAAAACAGGCTTGATGATATTGCTGACGAAGGATTTCAATTGCAGACAGACGGATTTACGGTTGCTGATGAATCCGATTCAGATTCTGAAAAATCAGATACGGAGGGTAAAGTAATATGGATAAAAAAGACAAAGAGTTGACTGAAGAACTCGAAGCAAAGTTTGATGAGCTTTTCGAGGAAATGTTCGGAGAGGAATTTGATCCCGATGATGCTCCCAAGACCATCATTCTCAATGACGAAGAAGGTAATGAGGCTGAATTTGAGTTTCTTGATCTGATTGCTTATAACGGCGATGACTATGCAATTCTTCTGCCTGTTGATGATGGCGAGGCAGGAGAGGTTGTTATTCTCAAGGTCAGCGAAGAAGGTTCTGACGGGGAGTTTTATACAAGCGTTGAAGGTGAGGAAACACTGAATGCAGTTTTCAACATTTTCAAGGAAAAATTCAAAGACGAATTCAATTTTGTTGATTAACAAAAACAAAAGCACCTCGCAGAGAGGTGCTTTTTTATATTATTTTATTTTTGCGTTGAATTTTTTCGTTGCGGCTTTGACAGAGAGGGCTACCGCAATCCATACCGCGAAAAAAATCACAACAAATACCGCGAAAAACACGAGAATTGCTTTCGGCTCAAAGGGAATCCAGGTGTTGCCGAGGTAGCAGATTGTATATGCCGCAAAAAGTGAGGAAAAGTGGAAAAAAAGAGATTTCGGCGTTGACCAATGCTCAATCTGGTTGAAAACGGTTACACCTGCCTGCACAAAGGCGAGCAGATATGTTGAAACAATACCGAGGAAAATCTCAAAACCGCTGATGTTTTCAATTTCTTTCTGAATGAAGCAGAAAACAATTCCGAGGACAATCGGTCCGAAACCGCCGAAAAGCAGACCTCGGTGAAAAAATTCTTTGACATATTTATTCATATCAGATACCAAACCTTTCTTTGACTTTTTTCATTTGTCTTCTTGAAACATAATCCGAAGTCCCGTTTTTGAACCGAACAAGCAAAGAGCCTGAAATTGAGGAATCAAAACGCTCAATCATCCTGATATTTGCAATGCAGGACTGATTGATTTTCACAAAGTTTTCGGGCAGTTTTTCTTCAAGCTGGAAAAGACGGGATTTGATTCTGTAGTCGCCCGAAAGTGTCTGAGCAAAAACCTTTTCTCCGATAACCGAAAAACAACAGATTTCGTTTGGGTTCAGTTTAACGGATTGTGTTTCGTTATGGCCGATAATTTCAATTCCGTTTTCTGAAACAAGCTGTTCAATTGCGTCTGTAAGCGGAGATTTTTTGTGGACATAGATGATGATTTCTTCATCTCTTTCGGGGTCTGTGATTATCTTCAGATTCATTGTTTCACCTCTGACGGAAATAGTGTTACTGCGCAGTAACCTTTGCAAGTTTTATTCTAATGGGAGAAAAAATTTTTTTCAAGCGGTTTTCATTAAGTGGTAATTTTACGCCGACAAGCGGTATTTTGTTTTTTCGTTTGTTGAATTTATTGTCGGAATATGTTACAATAATCTGAAAGAAAAAATACGGAGGATTAATATGGCATTCAAAATTACAAATCCTTATCAGAGTGTGACCGAGCTTATTCCGAATCCCGATAATCATTATAAGACAAATCTTCATACTCATTCAACATACAGCGATGCAAACAATACCATGACCGAGATGGTCGAGGCGTTTTACGATAACGATTTTGATATTCTTGCTTTTGCGGAGCACGGAATCGTCGGCAAGGAGTGGGACAAAGAGCCCACAAGAATACCGCTTTTCTATTTTCAGCTTCTCTGGCACGGTAAGAGAAACCATCCCACAACCGAGATGTATCACGCTGTGCTTGACGGCTCGTATAAAACTGCCGCAGGCCTGCGTACAAAGAAGAGGGGGCTTCAGTGCGTTGCCGACGCCATTGAAACCAATATGTTTACTCTTATGAAAAACCACGTCAACGGTTATTTCACAAATGTTTATGAGGGTAAATACGGCAAGGAAAACGATTTTGAAATTCCGCTTCGTCTGATTGAAGAGAGCGGCGGTATTTCGCATATCAACCATCCTACCGATTGGCTTGGTGCATATAAAGACGCCGATTGCGCTAAAGTGCCTGAAAACATTGCCTATTTTGCGGATTTACTGCGCAGATACAGGTCTTGTATGGGTATCGAAGTGCTCAATATGTATGATATCCCCAACAGAAGCGACAGAATTCTCTGGGACGGTCTGCTCAGGACTCTCATTCCCGAGGGCAGAAATGTTTGGGGCTTCGGCAACAGCGATGCACACAGAGTGAGGGAAGTTGATACTGCGTTTATGGAGTTTATTCTTCCCGATTATTCGATTGAAAATCTTCGCTCTGCAATGGAAAACGGCCATTTCTTCGCGATTGCAAGATATGCAAAAAATGAGTTGGGCGAGGACTTTGTCGGCAAGGGAGCATATCCTGTTGTTACGGAAATCAAGGTTGACGAATCCGCCCAGACTATTACTGTTTCGGGTAAAAACTGCAAGGCAATCGAGTGGATTGCCGACGGCGAAATCATCGAGAGCATAACCGCCGATAATGACGGTGAAATGACCTCTGTCATTGACCTTTCAAAGCACGCAGAAAAGATAAGCTGCTATGTGCGTTGTCAGCTTAAGGGCGATGGCGGTATCTGTATGACTCAGGCATTTGTTTGCGATGGCGGAAATATGGAAAGCCTTATTCTTGAGCAGAAACCTCCCGTTGAGCTTACCCCTGCCGAGAAGCGCAGACAGAATTTCAACAACACCCGTCTTGGTGTCATCGTCAATAAGATAAAGAATAAATAAGAGTGTCTTACAGAGAAATGTGAAAGAGGAGGGTTAAACAGCGATGTATTCATACAGGTGCAATAATTGCGGAAGTGAAATCGGTCACGACAGTCAGGGCCATCTTCAATGCAAGGGGTGCGGAAGAAAGATAATAGATTTATCTTTGGTAAATATCGAAAAACACAACCGCTCCGCAAACTGTCCGAGATGTAACGGTGAATTGCGCAAGCATACTTCGGGCGAAATTATGATATGTGATTATTGCGACAGTATGTTTGTCCTGGAAGGTTATTTTGACAGAAATAACAGCAAATATGATACGATTCTGCTGTTTAATGATGCTTCAAGAAACACTGTCATTGACAGGTTTTATACCATTTGCACCAAAGAATTTGCTCCGCCCGATTTTAAAGAAAGAGCAAAAATCAATGAAGTCAACAGTGTTTATATTCCTTTTTACCGTTATAAGGTGAAGTGTCAGGTTCATTATTCTGTTGAAGTAGGACACAAAAAAACAAAACAAGTATATAATTCCAGAACAAACAAATATGAAACAAAGCATTACACTGACTGGCAAAGCAAAACAGGAACATTCACCGAAACATATGTGGTAACAGTCGATGGCTTCGGGGATTCTGTTAATTCAATAGGAAAATGTAAGATTCTGGAATCTGAAGAGAATAAAAGAGAATTCCACAAAATGTGTGAGCTGGTTACCAAAAACGGTTCATCATTTTCGGAATCAAAGCCATATTCACCCTTGCTTCTGGATGGGCATGAAGTTGTTGAACCTGTTTCCGACAGTCAGGCGTGGGTCAGACAGGGCGATCGGACATTAGAAGACCAGATTACGGCATCGATAAGAGGTCTTTTTTCTGAAAGCACAAGGAATATACGCTTCAAAAAGAACATCATATCGAGTGAATCATCGTGCAAACTCTATCCGATGTCATTTGTATCCTATGACTACGGAGAGAATATCAAAAACAGAATGATTGTGTTTGACGGAGTGAATGGTACTCTTCACAGAGGTGCAGTGCCTGTTTCTGTCAACAAAGTAATCAAAACTCTTGCAAGATGGCTAGGTCCGATAGCTCTGACCGCGTTGTGTTTTTCTGTTTATGATACAGAGCTGTTGTCATCAACAACAGGCGGCACCTGGATGGTCTTGTTGGGAATTGCGTTGAGTGTTCTGCTCTGGTTTTTCCTGGGCAAGATTCAGGGAACAGGCGGCGACAGGTCGAGTGAGCAGCATCAGAATAATGTTGCGGCAATGAAAAAATACGGCATCGGAGCGATTGTTCTGATAATAGCTATGATTGTTGCTTTTTTCAGCGGAATTGACGAAAACAAAGTGTATGAATATCCCGAACCGTCAACTGAAGAAATAACATATCAGGAAGAGGAAATTTACACTGAAACTACTACAAGAAAGCCCGAAATCAGCACCTTCAGAGTTGAGGAAAAATCAACCGAGGAGCAAACAACAGACATTGTTGATATTCTTGATGAACTGGAAATTACAATAGTGTTATATACGCAGGATGAACTCGAGTCGGCTGAAACAATTCTGAACGAATATTGCGACTATAATAACAGGGATGTCAATGATTTGAAGTTGGTTTGCTACGGCGATCAGAATCAGAAAGAGAACGCCAAACCCGGTTTTATATACATTACAGAGGATTATAATCAGCATCCGGGATTTGCTCCGTATTATTATTTTATCGATATAAATGAAAACAGTGTTTATTACTGTGTTGTAGGCTCTACTATGACTAAAATCTGGGAAAACGGAAATCCTTATGAGGAAGACTTTATTTAACTGAAAATCAAATAAAAACACAAAAACCGCAGGAATCAACCTGCGGTTTTTTTAATAAGGATTATTCAGGAAATACTGCATAACTTCGTTTGAAACATTGACGGCTGTTTTCATTCCCGAGCCTGCGTTTTCCGCAATGCAGACAACGGCAAGAGGCAAATCCTCTCTTTGCGAGTAGCCGACAAACCACGAGTGGCTCGTTGCCCCCGTAATCTGCGCCGTACCTGTTTTTCCGCACATCTGCAGGTCGGGGAATCTCTCATCGCCGTATTCCTTTTCGATGTTTGAGCGAAGAAG
Organism: Acutalibacteraceae bacterium; assembly: GCA_045634985.1. Classification (GTDB taxonomy): domain Bacteria; phylum Bacillota; class Clostridia; order Oscillospirales; family Acutalibacteraceae; genus CAG-177. The sequence continues at coordinate 50,450 of JAZRBF010000010.1, forward strand.
AATATCGAGCTGTTTTGCGGTTTCAGGATTCAGAGAAACCATAACCTCGGGTGTCCTCTGACCCGCTGTAATGCCCTTCATTTCGCGGATTCTGTCGGGTGCGTAACCCTCTCCGCCGTTTGCGATTGCGCCCATAATTGCGAGGAAATGGCAAGGATTGACAAGCGTTGTTGACTGTCCGATTCCTGCCCAACCAAGCTCAAGTTTATCGCTGATTGCAGGTTTGAAACGGCTTGTTTTCAGGCGGATTTCTCTTGCCTGAAGCGTCATATTGAAGCCCATCGATTCCGCTGTTGCGAGAAGCTTTTCCGCGCCGAGTTCAACGGCAATCTGCGCGAAAACCGCGTTGCAGGATTTGTTCATCGCATCCTCAAATGTAAGACCCGTTTTGTGGTCATCGTTGCATACGATTCCGCGCTGACCCTCGGTGATGACATATTCGCCGTTGCAGTCGAAGGTGCGCTCATAAATATCGGGAATATTTTCGATTGCGCACGCGGCGGTCACGATTTTCATAATCGATCCGGGCGTATAAATTCCCGAGATAACCTTGTCGAGATATGCGCCGTCATATATCGGATTGGTGTTTACATCGTCAGGCTTATTGACGAGGTCATAGGTCGGTTTTGAAACGCTGCAGAGAAGTTCGCCTGTTTTGTAATTGTAAACAGCAACCGCGCCGTTGAATTCTCCGAGCGCGTTATAAGCGATTTTGCAGGCATTTCCGTCAAGATTGAGCACGAGCGACGGACCGATGCCGTCATTTTTGAGTGAATAAACACCGTCAACGAAACTGTAACCCGAAAGTGCATCGCTGTAAAGATTCTGCGTGCCCGTCGAGATGAATCCGTGAGTATCACCGAGCACATGAAGCATGGCTTTGCGAAGGTCTGCATCTTCGGTGTAAATTCGTTTGTTATCTTCGGTCTGAGCAAGGATATTTCCGCGAAGGTCAACAACAGGACCTGCGCTCAGCACCGCGTTTGAGCGTGAATAAAGATGGCGGTTTGCGCGGTTTGTTGCCCATTCCTCGCCGTCAGTATATATGCTGTAAACAAGGAAAACAATGCCTGCAAAAAAGGCGAGAATTACGGCATAGAAAATATATGCTCTTTTAACAGTTATTTTCATTTTGCACCGCCTCCCTTACCTGATTTACGGGAAGAATCCGATGAATTGCGAGGCAATTTTACGGGCGGCATTGTAGGTTGATTCTGCCGTTTGGATGAGGTTTGTTTTTTAGGAGAAGCTGTTTTTTTCGGAGTTGACTGTTGAGTCGGTTTCTGTTTTTTTGTTTCAGGCTTGTCCGTTGGTTTTGCAGGCTGCCTTGTTCTTGTTTTTCTGGAAACAGAAACAGGTTTCGGGTCTGCTTCGGGGGGGACAAACGGTGCGCTCGCCATTCTGATATATGCGAGCAGACCCCACGAGCAAATCATACTTGAGCCGCCTCGGCTGACAAAGGGGAGGGTAACGCCTGTCAGCGGAAGAATATCTGTTATTCCGAAAACATTCAGCGAAAGCTGAAAAAGCATCATTCCTGCCGCAGAAACGGCAGCGATTGTGTAGAAGGTTGACCCTGCGGTTTTTGATGCCTTTATTGCAAAAAGAGCAATTCCTGCAAAGCAAAGCAGGATGATAATTCCCATAATCAGACCGAATTCTTCGCAGATAAGCGCAAAGACCATATCGGTTGATGCGGCGTAAATATCGCGCACGTGACCTTCTCCGACTCCGAGGCCGAAAAGTCCGCCGCTTGCGATGTAAATGAGTGCGCGTGACTGCTGGTAACCTGTTGTGTCCATATATTCCCAGACGTGTCTGTAGGCTTCGAATCTCGCCGCAACATGGTCTTTGAAATAGAAAATAAGGATTGCGCAGAGCAATGCACCTGTGCAGACAAAGAAAATTGTTCTCACATCACCCGAGCGCATAAAAGCGATGAGGATAAATGTGAAGAAGAATATGAGCGCTGTGCCGAAATCCTTCATCAGAAACAGAGCGCCGACACATCCGATGCAGAAAATAAGATATTTCGTAAGGCTTGTTGAGGAAAGCAGTTTTTCGAGCGAAACCGCGCCAACGAATATGAAGGAAACCTTGACAAGCTCCGAGGGCTGAATCGAGAAAAATCCGAGGTCAATCCAGTTGAGCGTGCCGTTGATGTTTTCGGCAAGGACAAGGTTTGCGCCGAGAATCAGAATGCTGAATATCGCCGCAGGAGTACGCAGTTTTGAGGCGATGCTGACATCTTTTGTCAGCAGAATGACCGCAAGATATACGGCGATTCCGAGAACAAGTGCAAAAAGCTGTTTGTACGCAAATTCATCGTTGAAGCTTGCACATACCGTCAGACCGATGCCCGAGAGAAAAAATGCGATTGCCTCAAGCTCGAAGTAATCGTGCCCCGTTATGACTGTGCCGAGTGCCATATATATCCATTCAAGCGCAATGAAGCCGAGGAAAGTATAGACTGTTATTGCGCTGAATTCCTGCTGATGAAGAAGTACGCAGGCGCAGCAGATGAGCTGAAAAATTGTTATGAAAAAAAGCACCGTAATTTGTTTGAAACGCGGTTGACGCTTTTCGGTTGCCATCGGAATCCTCCTTTCTGCGATATTTATCTGATTTAAACTATATCACATCGGGAATCGGATTTCAATTACAATATTGTTAACGCGTAACTTGTCGGGGCGTATAATGATAGTGCAAAGATAATTTGCTTTTGTTTATATTATATTAATAATCTGTTATTAAAAAATTATTGCAAGTGAGGAGATTATAGTGTATAATGTTTTAAATATAACTATAATGGGCGTAGTGCCGACAGGGGGAAACAAAAACAATGGAAGCCTATTTTGATAACAGCGCAACAACCGCTCCTTGCAGTGAGGCGGTCAGTGCGGTTTCGGATGCGCTGGTCAACTGCTGGGGCAACCCCTCGTCGCTCCACGCTTCAGGAAACCGCGCGAAGGAATTGCTTGATTCCTCAAGAGCGGATATCGCAAAAAAACTCGGATGTCTGCCCGAAGAAATTTACTTCACATCGGGTGGTACGGAAACCAATAACCTTGCCGTTATCGGTGCGGCTCACAAAATGCGCCGTATGGGTAAGCGTATTGTTTCAACAGGCGTTGAGCATCCGAGTGTTGATGAAGCACTCAATACCCTTGAAGCAGAGGGATTTGAGGTCATAAAGCTTAAAGTTGACGGATATGGCAGAGTCAGCGAAAAGGATTTGTATGCCGCTGTCAATTCAAATACAATTCTTATCACAATGATGCTTGTCAATAACGAGGTCGGAACGATAATGCCTGTTGAAGCGGCAAAAAGAGCCGCGCTTATGGCTCGCTCTCCTGCGCTGATTCATTGCGATGCTGTGCAGGCGTTCGGCAAAATGCCGATCAAACCCTCTGCGCTCGGCGTTGACCTGATGACGATAAGCTCTCATAAAATCCACGGCCCGAAGGGTGTCGGCGCGATTTATATCCGCAAGGGTGTCAGGATAAATCCGCGTGCATTCGGCGGCTCGCAGGAAAACAAGGTAAGACCGGGTACGGAGCCGATGCCTGCAATTGCAGGTTTTGCGGCGGCGGCAAGAGCCTTGCCCGACCCGAAGAAAGAGCTTGAGCATATCGCGGCGCTGCGTGACTATATGGTCACAAAGCTTCTCGAGATTGACGGAGTTGTAATCAACTCTCCTCCCGATGCTCTGCCCTATGTAACCAATATTTCCGTTCTCGGAATCAAATCCGAGCCTATGCTCAACTTCCTTTCGGACAGAGGAATTTTTGTTTCGGCAGGTTCAGCTTGTTCAAAGGGTAAGAAGAGCCATGTGCTCACGCAGATGGGTCTTGACCACAAAAGGCTTGACAGTCCGCTTCGTATCAGCTTTTCAAGATTTACCACAGTTCAGGAAATCGATGCTCTTATCCTCGGCATAACCGATGCCAAAAAGGTTATAAGAGCCGCAAAATAAATATATCGGAGTAACAAAATGAAAGAAATTATTCTCATAAAAAACGGAGAGCTTGCTCTCAAAGGACTTAACAGAAGAACATTCGAGGATATGCTCGTCAAGAATATGCGCCGCAGACTCGAGAGTCTTGGTAAATTCAAGTTTACCGTTGCGCAGTCAACAATCGTTGCCGAGCCCGAGAATGAAGCAATTGACCTCGATGAGGCAGTTGAAAGAATCGGCAAAATTTTCGGCATCGCAGGTTTTTCAAGAGCCGCCGCTGTTGAAAAGGATATGGAAACAATCCTCAAGAGTGCTGAAGAATACCTGGCTCCCCAGCTTCTGACCGTCAGAAGCTTCAAGGTTGAAGCAAAGCGCTCAGACAAAAAATTCCCCCTCACTTCTCCCGAAATCTGCAGAGAAACAGGCGGATATCTTCTTCGTAAATTCCCTCATCTTGAGGTTGATGTGCATAATCCCGATATCGTTGTAACCGTTGAGGTCAGAGATTCGAGCGCATATATCCACGGCAAGCAGATTAAGGGTGCAGGCGGTATGCCCACAGGCTCTGCAGGCAGAGCAGCGCTCCTTATTTCAGGCGGTATTGACAGCCCCGTAGCAGGTTATATGATGGCAAAAAGAGGACTTGAGCTTATGGCTGTCCATTTTGCATCGCCTCCCTACACAAGCGAAAGAGCGGAGCAGAAGGTGCATTCGCTTCTCAAGCAGGTCAGCAAATATTCGGGCAGAATTGCTCTTTTTGTTGTTCCTTTCACAGAAACTCAGGAGCTTATCAAGGATAATTGCCCCGAAGAAATCTTTACGGTCATTATGCGCCGTATGATGATGAGAGTTGCCCAGAAGATTGCCGCAAAAGAGCACGCAGGCGCACTCATCACAGGCGAAAGCGTCGGTCAGGTTGCAAGCCAGACTATGCAGGCAATCGCTTGCACAGATAATGTTTGCGAAATCCCCGTTTTCAGACCGCTTATCGGTATGGATAAGGATGAGGTTGTTGCAATTTCAAGAAAAATCGAAACTTTTGATATCTCGATTCTTCCCTATGAAGATTGCTGCACAGTATTTACACCCAAGCATCCCAGGACAAGACCTACCATTGATTATGTTGAAGAGTGCGAAAAGGCTCTCGAGGTGGACAGGCTTGTCAACGAAGCCGCAGAAAATGCAAGATTTGTTCTCATCAGCGGTTATTAATATCTGATTAAAGGAGCATCTGTTTTGGCTGTTTGTGAAATTTTATCCGTCGGCACAGAAATATTGCTCGGCGATATTCTCAACACAAATTCAAGATATCTTTCGCTTGAGCTTGCAAAAATCGGAATTTCCGTTTTGCGCCACACAACCGTAGGCGACAATGCCGAAAGACTCGCCGCCGCGCTTCGTACGGCGCTTGAGAGAAGCGATATCGTTATCGCAACGGGAGGTCTCGGCCCAACAGCAGACGATATCACAAAAGAGGTTTGTTGCGAGGTTATGGGTTTCGGCACTGTGCTCAGCAGAGAGATTGCTGACGGAATAAAAAGTTTTTTTGACAGCAGAGGAATTCCGATGCCCGAAAACAATCTCAGGCAGGCATATGTGCCTGTCGGCGGAGATTATTTCATAAATAATAACGGTACAGCACCCGGTATCGGGCTCAAAAAGGACGGCAAATGCGTTGTTATTCTTCCGGGGCCGCCCCACGAAATGGCGCCGATGTATCACGAGAGCGTTGTGCCGTATCTTGCGGAATATACTGACGGAATCATTGTTTCAAGGACTGTCAGGACAATCGGCATAGGTGAGAGTGCAATGGCAGAAAAGGTTGCGGATTTGCTTGAGGGTAAGAATCCGACGGTTGCACCTTATGCCAAAAAAGGAGAGTCCCTTCTCCGAATTACCGCAAAAGCGAAGACTGAAGCCGAAGCAATTGCCTTGCTCGAGCCTGTTGTTGCTCAGATTTGCGAAAGACTCGGCGATGTTGTTTACGGTATTGACAGCGAGAGTATTGAGCAGAGAGTTGTTGAGCTTCTCAAGAAAAACAAAATGACTCTTGCCACAGCGGAAAGCTGTACTGCAGGCTATATCTCCAAAAGAATAACCGATATTGCAGGCGCAAGCAGCGTTTTTGAATACGGCGCAGTTACCTATTCAAACGATGTTAAAGAAAAAGTCCTCGGAGTCAGGCGCGAAACTCTTGTTGCCTACGGTGCGGTCAGCGAGCAGACGGCAAGAGAAATGGCGGCAGGTATCCGCAGAGTATCGGGCGCGGATATCGGAATTTCCGTAACGGGAATTGCAGGTCCGGGAAGTGACGGCACAAATAAACCCGTCGGATTGTGCTTTATTGCGTTGGATACACCCGATGAGCAGATTTGCGAAAAAATCGAAACAGGCAGAAATGACAGAGAATATAACAGATATGTCAACGCGTCACGCGCATTGAATCTCGTGAGGCGTTATTTAGAGAAAAAGGGAGGATAAAAAGATGGATTCAAAGAAGATTCTTGCTGTTGTCTGCGCCGTACTTGCCGTTGTTACAGCGGTTTTCGGCGGTCTTACAGCAGCAAATATGTTTAAAGAGGGTGAAGTTGTCCCCTCCGATAATCAGCCGGCGTTAAGCGGTGATGCGGCAAATTTCAAGGTAGAGGGCGCGGTTGATTATGATGCCGCCGCTTCGGCACTTGAAAATGTCAATACAAACAATTACAAGAATACACAGTTTCCTGCAGGTATCAGCGAAGATATGAAGCAGGCATATTCAATAAATAATAATCTTGTCGGTTGGCTCAGCATCCCCGGAACGGAAATTGACACCGCAATTCTTCAGGGCGATGACAACAGCCATTATCTCACATATGATTTCTATGAGAGATACACAACCGAAACAAGCTCCACAAACTACGGCAACCTTTATCTTGATTACCGTTGCTCAAACACAGCGGATATCTCAAAGAATATGGTTATCCACGGCCATACAACAGGCAGAGCAAGCGGTATTCCCAAGCAGGCATTCCGTTCACTTTATGAGTATAAGGATATGCAGTATTTCATCGATAACCCCATCATAAAGTATCAGACACTTTACGGTGAGCATACCTATAAAATCTGCGCTGTTTTCCTTTCAACAACACAGAAGGCAGACGATAACGGCTATATGTTCAACTATATCTATCCCGATATGAGTGACAATAATATGGTCGGATATATCAATCAGGTCAAGCAGAGAATGCTTTATGAAACAGGCGTTTCCCTTGAGCCTACCGATAAGGTCATCACCCTTTCAACCTGCATTTATGATTACGGCGCAAGTGTTGACACAAGACTTGTTGTTGTCGGCAGATTGCTTCACGAGGGTGAGAGCGAAGAAATTGATGCAACTCTTGTCAAGGATAATCCCGATTACCGCAGACCGCAGGTATGGTATAACAAAAACGGAATTGCAAACCCCTATAAAAACACCGAAGCCTGGACTCCCAGTGCCTATTGATTTTCGGAGGAATGAAAAATGGACGAAAAAAAGAATAATGGCGTCGGAAGCGAAAGCCTCAGCTTTCTGACCGACGAAGAAGCACTCACAGAAATAGATTTCGGCAGTTTTCTCAGCGAAGCTTCGGGTGACAGCTCGGATGTTTTCGACGGTTTCCACGAGGATATTGAGAGAACGGAGCAGAGTCTTGAAGATGAGCTTGACAGCCTTTATGAGAGCATTATGGGCAGCGGCCCTGCAACGATAGTACCAAAGCCTCTTTCGGTTATCACTTCGGAGGAAGAGCCTGAAAAAACACCGTCTGAAACAGGTCTTGAAGAGCTCTGGATGAGCCCCGAGGAATATTTTGATATTCCCGTTGTTTCTCTTGAAAATGAAGAGGATGAAGAGGAGTCTGCTCCTGAAGAGGAGGCGTTCTTTGCCCCCGAGCCGAAGGCGGATGAGCCCGAAAAAGAGGAGAAAAAAGAGCCTCTTACCGTTGAAGAAGAAAAAGATGATATCTTCAGTATGATTGAAAGTATGAAGAGCGAAACCGAAAGTGACAAAGGCTTCGGCGATATTCTTGCGGAAATTGAGGCAAATTCAGAAATTACACCCGTTGCTGATGACTTCGATTCAATTGCGGGATTCTTAAGCAGTTTCCCTGTAACAGAGCTTCCCGATGAAGGTGTGTCTGTGCCTGAAACAGAAGCAAAACCTGAAATTCCCGAAGCAAAACCCGAGGAATCCGCTCCGACTGCCGAAGAGGAATTTGATTCCGATTCGGATGATTTTGAAAAGGAACTTGCAAGACTTCTCGGCGAAGAAACAAGGGAAGAGCCTGCAGAGAAAGACGAAGGTGGATTTGTTGTAAGCGTTCCCGATGACGAAGATGACGATGATTTCGTTGTACCGCAGAGCGAAGAGTCAGCCCCTTCGCGTCCGACAGACGATTTCGGCGGTGCGCAGGATTTCGGATATACAAGCATTGTACCCGAGCAGCCCGAAAGAGTTATCGGCGACTTTGAAGCCGCCGAAAAAGCAGCTCTTGAGGCAGAAGCCGAGGAATCGAAAGAGGAAAGAAAAGCAAGAAAGCAGAAGAAAAAGGAAGAAAAGAAAAACGGCGAAAAAACTCCCATCGGTGCAGGCGAAATCGTCAGAAGAATCGTTCTTTCCCTTGCAATTCTTGTTATCATCGCAAGCGGTGTTATTCTTGTTAACACATATATTGTTCAGCCTGCAATTGCCAAAAAGCTTATCAACGATACCGTCAGCGATCTTTCTGACGGTCTTAAGGAGCACGGCGATGCAGAAATTGATGACAATATCAGCAGTCAGTATGATGTAACCTTCCCGATGGGAATGCTTGCAAAATATGCTCCTCTTTATGCATCAAATACAGACCTCAGAGGCTGGATTTCAATCCCTGCATTCGAAATCAACCTTCCCGTTGTCCAGGGTACAGATAACAGCTATTACCTCAAGAGAAATATCTATAAAAAGTGGACAGAGTACGGCGTGCCCTTCTTTGATTACAGAATTGCACAGGGTCAGTTTGTTTATCTGCCCAGAAATACCGTTATTTACGGTCACAATATGAGAAGCGATGACCTTATTTTCGGTATGCTTGAGGAATACAGAGATATTGACGGCTTCAAGAGAGCGCCGATTATTGAATGCAACACAATTTACGGCGATTATAAATGGGTTGTCTGCGGTGCATTTATCTCAAACAGCAAGGCAGAGCACGATAACGGCTATGTCTTCCCCTATAACTTCATTGATTGCAGTGACCAGAAGTTTGCAGAGTATATCAACGAGCTTGAAAAGAGAAGATTCTATGACACAGGCGTTGACCTTGCTGTTACGGATAAGATTCTCACTCTTTCAACCTGTTGCTACGATTTCCCCGATGCAAGACTTGTTGTTGTTGCAAGACTTCTCAGAGAAGGCGAAAGCGTAAGCATTGATACATCAAAGGCAATCAAGAATCCCGACCCCAAGAGTCCGCAGGCTCTTTGCGATGAACTTGGCAAGCCCAATAACTACGCATACGACGCCCGTTGGTAAAAACACGAAGGGACAGTGAAAATCCATGGCAGATAAAAGCGGGATTTTTCTTCCGCAGACCGAGCGCGACAGCGAAGCGGCAAAACTGCTTGTGCAGAGCGTTTCAGGGTATGCGGAAGACCCCGAAATCATAGATTTTGATACTCCGTCGCATCTTGCGGCGGCAATCAGACGGTCTGAATTCAGCACCGTCATCATCGCTGTACCCGAAAACACATATCTTAAGGCAAAAATCGCGTTTTTCAAGGCTCTCGGAGTCAAAACCGTCAGAAGCAGCGCAATCACCGTTGCTGTCGGAGAGGATTGTCCGTTGAGCGAAAAGGAAATTGAAATTCATTCCGCAGTGCCCGAGGGTGCGAAAAGCTTCGTTACGGAAGACGGTTTGTTTTCAGCATTCTCATTAGAAAAAAACAATAAAAAATATATAATGCTTCCTCTTGAAGAGGGCAGGATTAAGGCTCTTTTGCCGCTTCTTTTTGATGAATCGGAAAAAGCGGATTTCCGCAAGAGTCTTGCCGCAATCATCAAAAGCAAAAAAACGGTTGCGGTTGCCCCCGAAGGTCTTTCGGAAGTGTTTATGTCGGTTGTTTCGAGCGTTGAAGGAGGAAAAGATACCTTTATCCTTTCTTCCGTCAGCGGAAAATCAGAAAATCCCGATAACGCAAACGCTGATTTTGCAAAGTGTGCAAAGGAAAATTCGCAGGCAGACTACGGAGTTGCCGTTTCAGCAATTGAAACCGACCCCGAAAGCGGAAAAAGCTTTATTTCCGTCAGCCTTTCGGATTCCGAGAGAGCAAGGGTTGCAAGAGTTTTTACCGACGGCGACGAAGATGCAAAGCATCTTGCAGGCGCGGCGGTCACAAAGCTTTGCGAAATGCTTGAGGAATTGGCGTCAGCAGGCGCTCTCATCAACCCCGATGCACCCGAAAAGAAAGAGCGAAGAAAACCGCCGATTCTTCCCATAATAATAACTGCAATCGGTCTTGCCGTTGCAGTAATCATTGCTCTGCTTGTTTCTCTTTTTGCAGGGCAGAAAAATGATAAATCAGAGCCGACTACGGCAGGCAACGCATTCTTGCAGGAGCAGGGTGGTTTTGTGCAGGCATTTGCAGAAACCACATCGCAGTCAGCAACAGAGATGCATACAACAATAATGGCGGAAGAAACGCAGGATGATTCCGATTTCAGAGGCGGAAGCGGAATCGGAGAAGAGATTGAGCTGACTCAGTTGGCAACTCTGACCGAGCCTGTAACTCAGCCGCAGAGCGTAACCGTTGCAGCAACAAAACCTGCGTTGACGGTAGCCGCAACAACTCAGCCGCAGACCTCGGCATCTACGCAGAAACCAACAGAAGCACCCACGCAGAAACCGACCCAGCCTTCCACAACCGCGCCAAAGCAGGAAACTGTCAGCGGTAAGTTTGTTTTCACAACCTACGGTTGGGGTCACGGCGTCGGAATGAGCCAGGAGGGTGCAATCTCAATGGCAAACAGCGGTAAAAATTATAAGCAGATTCTTACCGCGTATTATCCGGGTACAACCGTAAAAACCGATTCATCAACGCCCGAAACCGTTAAATACGGCGGAGTTGAATACGGACTTGTTGAATACCTGTGCAAAACCTCTTACAGAGAAATCGGTAACAGCGCGCCCAAGGAAGCAATCAAGGCGCAGATTGTTGCAATCTATACTTTCGCAAAAACATACAATTTCACAGTTGATTCATCCCGTCACGCATTTTCGCCCAACTGGGTATACGAAAACACCGCAACCCATAAGGCTTGCCTTGAGGTTTTGGGTATGGCGGATGCAAACGATACTCCCAAAGCGGATTATGTTGATTATAACGGCGCGCCTGCGTTTACCTGCTATTTTGCAAGCTCTGCAGGTAAAACCGCATCTGCAAGCTCGGTATGGGGCGGCAGTTATCCGTATCTTTCGGGCGGCGCATCAAGTCCCGAAAAGGTTGAGGTCGCAACGGTTGAAATCAGCGCAGAAGAAATGAAAAAGCTGATTGAAGCTTATGATTCAGGCGTTGTCCTCGGCGATGACCCGTCGAAATGGATAACGGTTGTTTCGCACGACAGTGCTTACAGCAAGGATATCGGCTATGCTTCGATTGTAAGAATCGGCAATAAGGAAATCAGAGGCAATAAATTCAGAGGCGAGGTTTGCGATTATCGTCTGCGCTCGCACTGTTTCACAGTTAAATATGTAAAATAAAAAGGCGGTGGAGTGTACATGATTATCAGAAGTATGCTTCACCCTTGTTTTTTAAGAAATTTGTAATAATTTTGAAAATTGTTTGTAATTGTGCCGCATTATAATGAGGCTGTTCAATGGGATTGAAAGATATTCGGAGGTGTAAGCGATGTATACTGTTCTTGTTTGCGATGACGATATCGCGATACTTGATTCGGTTGAAATCTATCTTAAGCTCGAGGGTTATGATGTGCTTCGGGCTGAAAACGGAAGGCAGGCAATCGAGCAGGTGAATTCAAATGATGTTCATTGCATTATTCTCGATATTATGATGCCCGGATTGGATGGCTTGCAGGCAACGCTGAAGTTGAGAGAGGCTAAGAGCAACATTCCGATTATCCTGCTTTCTGCCAAAAGTGAGGATACGGACAAAATAATGGGTCTTTCTTTCGGCGCGGATGATTATGTGACAAAGCCGTTCAATCCGCTTGAGCTGATGGCAAGGGTCAAGTCGCAGATAAGACGCTTCACTTCGCTCGGGTCGATGGAGGTTAAAGAGGGTGTTATCCGTACGGGGGGACTTGCGCTCGATACCCTTGCAAAAACTCTGTCGCTCGACGGCGAAACAATCAAGCTTACCGCAACCGAATACGGCATTATGAATGTGCTTATGGAAAATCTCGGCAGAGTGCTTTCGAGTGCGCAGATTTATGAAGCGGTCTGGAATGAGCCTGCTTATAATTCCGAAAAAACAGTAACGGTTCATATCAAACGAATCCGCGAAAAAATCGAAATCAATCCCAAAGAACCCAAATATTTAAAGGTGGTGTGGGGCATTGGCTACAAAGTTGAAAAGTATAAGTAAAATCGGATGGGTCAGAGTAGTTGCGTTTATTCTGGCGGTCATTATGTTTGCATTTTCCGGGTATTTTGCGAGTATGTTTGCAAAAAGCGAATTCATCTATAACTCGTTTGACGGCAGACCTTATCTGCAGACCGCATCATTCAGAGATATTCTGAATATTGTGCAGAGAGCCGCGATTTATGAAGGCGAAATGATGCTTATCGATACCGTTGAGGAGTTTGAAAAAACCTATTACGGTGCGGAGCTTAAAAGCAGATATGCCGAAATAAAGCAGACCGCTGAAAGCAGCTATGATTTGCTTGATAAATCAGGCATAGGTGTCTATGTTACCAAAAACAACAAATACAGATACCGCCTGATGCATAACGGCGAAGCATACTATTTCACATATAACGGCGAGCTTATTACGGCAGAGCAATTCAACAGCTATACTTATATCAGAAGCAATGAAGGTGTAACGGATACGAGCGGTGATGGGGTTACCGTTCCCGAATCAACGCAGGAAAATCCCGTTCAATCTCTCGGATTTTCGGATGCTCCCGAATTGATTGATATTATTGCGCCAACGGTTGAAGTGCCAGAAGAGCATACAACCGTTATGAATCCCGAGGATGAAATCAATGCGGTTGATATAACCTATATCAACAAAATCAGCAACGCACTCAATTTTATTTTTTGTACGGAATATAACGGATATAATCTCAATTACGGCGAAGTTTCAAAGGAAGCATTTTTGCTCTCGATTGATAAAGCTTACCGTACCGAGCTTAATCAGAGATATGATGAATCAAAAATGGGAAACGGTGAATATTATATCCTCAGTCAGATTGACAGTATCCGCTATGCCGTCAAATTCAATAATTCGGGAGAGGTGCTTTCAAACAGCAATGTTGCTCCGACGGATAACAGGCAGTTAATTGTTCAGAAACTCGGCGGAAAGCTGATTGAATCTTTTGAAAACGGAAAATATGTTTCTGCAACCGAGGAGATGCCGCGCTCGGATTCCTTCCTTGCACAGCTCTATTATGAACTTGCCGAAGGCTCATATGATTCCCTGCTTACATATCATCTTGCGCCGATAGAGGGCGGTTCGGTTGAGTGGGCATATTTCAGCTATGACCCCGCTGTGAGTGAGGGGGATATTGCTACCGTCAGCGAAGGACTTTATAATACTCATTCGTCAAAGATAACAAAGTCGGTCACATTTTCTCTTTCCGCCGCGCTTATTCTCTTTGTTCTTGCCTGCGCAATCGGAATATGGCTGATTGCATCGGCAGGCAAAACCGAAGACGGAGAAGTTAAGCTTTGCTTCTATGATAAGATTCCGTTTGAAATCAACCTGCTGGCAGGTCTGGGAATAATGGCTCTTTGTGTAATCGCAGTAATCGCGCTTGTTGTTTATGAGCTTTTTCCGTCGCAACTTGCTTATGCAGGCGGTCTTGAAATGCGTCTTGCAGCTTTGCTCGGCACATTCTCAAGCTCGGCAACGGCATTGCTTGTTGCAATTTTCTTCGCAATCCCCACGATTCTGATTATGAGTGTTGCAAGAAATATAAAGGCAAAAACCTTCAGAAAACATACACTTTGCAGATATATCTTTATGCCTGCAGTGTGGTTTTTTAAGAAAATTTCGGAGTTTTTCAAGAATCTGAAATATATTTTCAGTTCCGATTATTCAGAGGGTAAGGCAAAGAAATTCAAAACAGTTACCGCTATTGCAGTAATGCTCTTTTTTGCCGTCAACACACTGTTTGTATTCTTGGGATATGCTTTCGGAGATGAAATCGGAGCATTTATGATAATACTTGCAACAATTATGGATATTGCCGCGATGATATACTGCATTCTTATCGCCGTTTCGCTTGACAGGATTATGCACTCGGTTTCGGATATCCGCAACGGCAAAACAGATGCAAAAATCGATACGGAGCGTATGCCTCTTTTCCTTAAGAAATTTGCAGGTGATATCACTTCAATCGGCGACGGATTCAAGGATGCGGTTGAAAGCGCGGTTAAAGACCAGAGGATGAAGGCGGAGCTTATCACCAATGTTTCGCATGACCTGAAAACTCCGCTGACATCGATTGTCAGCTATGTTGACCTGCTTAAAAGATGCAATGTTGAGGATGAGGACGCGGTTAAATATATCTCCATTCTCGATGAAAAGGCGCATCGGATGAAGAAACTCATCGAAGACCTTGTTGAAGCATCAAAAGCATCGTCAGGCGCAATGGAAGTGCATCCCGTTAAGGTTAACCTTTGTGAGTTTGCGGTGCAGGCGGTTGGTGAGCACGAGGATGAGCTTAAGGCGAAGGGGATAGATATTGTCCTCACTCTGCCGCAAAAAACCGTTAACGCAATGGCAGACCCGATGAAGATTTCAAGAGTTGTCGAAAATCTCTTCTCAAATATCAGGAAGTATGCGATGGAGGGCACAAGAGTTTATGCTGAAATCAGCGAAAATGACGGTTTCGCGGTGCTTACAATCAAGAATATTTCCCGAAATCCTCTCAATGTTCCTGCGGAAGAGCTGATGCAGCGCTTTGTCAGAGGTGACAGCTCAAGAACAGGCGAGGGAAGCGGTCTCGGACTTTCAATTGTAAAAAATCTTTGCGAACTTCAGGGCGGCAGATTCTCAATCAGCGTGGACGGCGATTTGTTCAAGGCAGTTGTTGAGTTGCCCGAAGAATAATTATTTTTATCAAAACGGATGTTGCTCTTTATTGGGCGGCATCCGTTTTTCGTATTGACAGAACGGGTGAGTTTTGTTTATAATAACATATAAACCGAATGACAAATTCTGCGTATTTTCTGATTTTTTCGGCGGAGAATTTGCATTTTCGGTATATGAAAGGCGGTACACATAATGGAAAAGAAAGACATAATATCAAAAATCCCTGTACTTAAAGATATGAAGCCCGAGCAGCTCAAAAAAATCGGAAGAATAGCTCTTCTTGCTGTTGCTGCGGTGGTTGTTCTGGTTGTAATTATCGGAGCGATTGCATCAGCCGGATCAGGCGCAAAGGGTGCGCTCAAGAAGTATTTCAGCGCAGTTGAAAAAGAGAATTATAAGAAATATATTTCCGTTATGTCAGAAGGTGAAAAGAAGCTTTATAACCTCACTGATGAAGAGGCGCTTGAAATCGAAATTGAGGATGAACTCAAAAACAGAATAGATAATCTTGAGGATAAATACGGCAAAAATGTAAAAATCAAGATTAAGGTTACCGATAAGGACGATATGACCACCAAGGCACTCAATGTTATCAGAAACACATATGCGCTCAGCGTTGACCTTGAAGAGATTGAAATCAAAAAAGGCGTAGAGCTTGATTTTGAGGTTACAATCAAGGGCAAGGACGAAAAGGCAGAGGGCGAAGGCTCGGCATATGTCATCAAAGAAGACGGCAAATGGAAGGTCTACGAAATCCAGATGGACATCTGATTATAAACAAAAAACCGACCCTGCGGAGTGCTCTGCAAGGTCGGTTCAATTTTTCCGTCAGTGTTGACAACAGAAATCAAAAGATGTATAATTCCAGATATAAATCCGGGCCTGTAGCTCAGTTGGGAGAGTGCTACATTCGCATTGTAGAAGTCGTGGGTTCGACTCCCATCAGGTCCACCAAAACAAGGCTTGCACCAACAGGTGTGAGCCTTGTTTTTTGATGGGAGTCGAATGCCCGTCAAGAAAACAATCCGGTGGATTGTTTTTAGGGCAACGAGCAGTAGAGCGATAAAAAAACAGAAGCGATTGCCGAAAGTCGAGCAGAAAGAGAAAGCAAAGCAACAGTCCCCATCAGGTCCACCAAAACAAGGCTTGCACCAACAGGTGTGAGCCTTGTTTTTTGATGGGAGTCGAATGCCGTCAAGAAAACAATCCGGTGGATTGTTTTTAGGGCAACGAGCAGCAGAGCGATAAAAAAACAGAAGCGATTGCCGAAAGTCGAGCAGAGAGAGAAAAGAACCGGGGTTGTTTCCAACCTCGGTTCTTTGTTATACGGAAATTATTCTTCTGCATCCTCGTTTTCGGACTCTTCGGTTTCATCTTGTGACTCTGCGATTTCGTCTTCGGGTTCGTTTTCAGCAGGCTCGTCGGATGCTTCGGTCTCTTCTGCCTTTTCTTCAGCAGGAGCTTCTGTATTGGCTTTCTGCACAAGAATATCGATTCCTTTTCTTGTGTCATTTATATTGTTAAGGTACTGAAGGATGAGCATATTGATTGTTTTATTAAAGAATGCAACAACAACAGCAATAGCAACAGCAATAGCACCCCGTACGATGAAACCAAACCACCGACCCCAAAAAATGTACTCGATAGGATCTATAACTGCCCATACAATTCCTGCGATGATTTCAAGGATAAAGATCAATTTAATCCAGATTTTAAATATATGAATCCATTTATCGTTCTTTTCGTCAAATGAATTATCTAATTTATAAAACAGTGATTTGATAAATTCGACAATATGCTTAAATCCAATGCCGACAAGAAGCAATAAGACAGCGGAAACAGCAAAGACAATGAGTGTCGGTGTGAAATCAAAATCAGCGCAAGTTGAAGCATAGCTTTCTGCATCGTCGTAATAGCTGTAACTGCAGTTTATTTTAGTTGTGTAGCACGAGCTTTTGTGTGAATGCCAATATGATTTGGAAGTACAGGTAAGATTCTTCTTGAAACAACTGTCTGAATGTTCGTGTCCTTCGTACGCTGCTATACAACTGTTGTATTCTTCGAGGTAGTTTGACAAGTTGAAGAAAAACGAAAAAGCGGTTACGAGTGCGCAGATTATTGCAGTGATTATAATAGTCTTTTTGTTTTTTGCTGATTGGTTCATTTGAGTTGCTTCCTTTATAGTTTTATTTTAATATTTCAGGGCGTATTATTCCCATTCGTCGCCGGTGACGGTTTCGAGGTTTACGCCCTTTGTTTCTTTGACCTTGAGGATGATGATTGCAAGGTAATCATTATTGTACAGGAGGCTGTTCGGTAGTTTCAGTAACATTCCAATTGATTTTTGCGTTAAGGCAGATAACAAGTGAGCCTATAGCCGCTCCAATCGATGAGAATACCACATAGAAAATATTGTCTAAACCATAATATACATTGCCTATAAGCGATGTAAGAGCTGCAATCACAACGGGAATATACCAGCGATTCATAAATTTGCTGTTGCCGTAAAACAGCATTGCAGTATAAACTGTCTGGACTACAGACAGCAGATTCACAATAACCGATAATCCGCTGTAAAATCCGAATACAGCAATAACAGATGCCGCCGAGTTTATAAAGTATCCGATAGCAGGAAGTTTGTTGTGATTTCCTTTTACAAAGCCAACAACTATGAGAATCGAGCCAATAAGCGGAAGGAACGGTAAAAAGAGCGATTCATATGATGTGAGATTGGCTACTGAAAAAAGGCCGCCTAATGCAACAAGTACAATTGCGATTATATTAATAATCTTGCCGTTTTTTTCGAGAGAAGATAATCCGTTTTGCTTGTTGGCAGGTTTGTTTGTTATGAAATTCATACCGCAATGCGAGCATTCAACGGCATAGATGTTGCAATGATATCCGCAAGAGGGGCAGATTCTGACATCCGCAGGAACAAATGACGGAGATGTGGGAGTAACAGATTCGGGCTTGCGCTCAGGCACATTTGACGGAGCTGATGTGGGTCTGACGGCAGGCACCGGTGCAGGGGCAACGGCAGGAGTCGGATTCGGTTCAACAACAGGAGCGGATGCAGGCTTGAAAGAATTGGTATTGTTTGCATCAGAATTCTGCTCCGACTCTGAAGAAAGCTTATGTTCTTTATATACTGTATTGGTGTTGCCTGAGTGTTTGGTAACGAGCATCTGCTCGGGGACGGCTTCGGTTTCTGAAGCTGAATCGGATAACACATAGCCGCAGGTAGGACAGACCGAAACAGAATCGGCTATTTCTGCTCCGCAGATTTTACAAAGTTGCATTAAGACACCTCAATTAAAAGATTTGAATTTATATTATCACATAATACTGATTCTTTCAACAATTATTCAGCATTCAGAGTGATTTTGAGCAAGAAAAGTTTATTCCCATTCGTCGCCTGTGACGGTTTCGAGGTTTACGCCCTTTGTTTCTTTGACCTTGAGGATGATGATTGCAAGGGATGCTGCAAGGCTCGGGAGAGCAAGGCAGAGCGAAACAGTCGGGATGGATGAGTTGCCGAAATGAGTGATGAGAGGCACACCGACAAGATAGGTAACAACATATCCGATTCCGAGCGCAAACATCTGAAGAGAAACGATTGATGAACGCAGATTTGTGGGGGAGGATTCGCCGACCATCAGGCAGTTGATGTCCGTTCCTGCCCAGAAACTGCCGATGCAAACGCCGCTGAAGAATCCTACAACATAGGGATTCCAGGCTTTTTCTGCGCCTGCCGAGAAAACGATAAGAGAAATCAGCGTTGCCGCCGCCATTGAAGCAAGGGCAGCTTTTCTGCCGAATTTATCCGAGATAAAGCCGTGGCTGAGCTGAATGAGTCCGCTTCCGACAGGGAACATAAACAAAGCTGAAGTTACCGCACCGACGGAAACTGCATCAAGTGCGGCTTCGAGAGTGGGATAAAGTCCCTGCTCAAGGTAGGTCTGCGCATAACCGTATGAAATGATTGCCTGATACTGCATTGTGATAAGAACGCCGATTGTTCCGAATGCAATCGAGGCATAAAGCCAGCGAAGCTGTTTATGTTTGGCAACAAATCTGAATGCCGCAACAAGTCCGCCCTGTGCAGATGAAGAATCCTTTTTTGCTTTTGAAATCAGTTTTTCCGAATCGCTCATACGCAGATATTTAAGGCGCGATTCGATGAAAGCATCGGTTTCGCGAAGGGAAAGCAGGGCGATGAATGACACGATGATTCCGAGAACTGCAGGAACAAAATAAACCATTCTCCATTCGGATGCATTTTCCATAAGAGTGCGTCTGAGGAGAGGAATGAGCATCAGACCGAGGGTTGAAACACATTTGACAAAGGAGAAAATCTTCGCTCTGTGTTTGGGAGGCGATGATTCGGTAACATAGACCACCTGCATATCGTGAGGAACGAAGAATGCAATTACCGTTGCGCCGATAACATAGAGCGCAATGTTGTTTGAAAGAAAAACAAAGAATAAGCCGATACCCATACCGAGGGTGTTGATAACAAGAAACGGCTTTCTGCCGTATTTATCGGAAAGCGGTTTATAGAGCAATGAAAGACCCTGAAACGGGAAGGCGATTATTCCGATAATATCAAGAATACCAATGGATTTCTCGCCGTATCTGGCAAGCAAATCTGTTGCTATTTCTGTTTTCATAAGAGTCTGAATCTGCGACGCGATTTCATCTGTGACATAGACGATGCAGATAATCAGAATCAGAAAGAGAAGGTATCCGCCGCGCTTTGGTCTGGCTTTTTCTTTTTCAAGGCGTTCAATTTCTTTTTGTATTTTTCTTTGTTTCTTTTCAAGTGCTTCTGCTGAGAGAGGCTTTGTGTTTTGCATATCAAATTTCCTTTCCTCTTTTTATTTCAGCTCGAGCGAAAACAAATCAGCACAGCCTTCGCCCGAATGTCGGATATATATTGTTTTCTTGCCCTCAAAAGAGAGCGGCGCGGAATATTCCGCTTTTTTCGTGATTTCAAATGATACAACAGGGGATTCATCGAGGTCAAAGAGTATGTCGAGTCTGCCGCTTCCTTCTGCAGTGAGAATGATTTCTTTGCAGTTGCATTCAAAATATCTGAAAACCGCAACCGTACCGTTTCTCATATTGCTGATGAATTGGCAGGGATTATCCTCCCTGTCATCTCCCGTTTGCATTATGCAAGGATGCATTGCGGATTTCTTTTTATTTTTGAAGAAGGTGTTTTTGATTGCACCGTCTGCAGAATAGAGTCCGCACGCAATACCTGCTTCGTATTTTCCGATTCCGAGGGGTTTGCCGTTAAGACCGCAGGATGTCATTTCGGCCTGCCTGAATAATCCGTTTTCGTCAACGGTCAACTTTTCGGCAACGCCTTGTCTGTTGCACTCCCTGCGGAAGGTATGGCGGTGACCGAAAATATAATACTCACCGTTTATGCATTCAACAGAGCCGTGGTTATTTCCCCAATAATTGCAAGCTTTTTCACCCTGCATATCGGCATTTGAATGAAGAGTGCCTGCAAAGCGGAAATCCCTGTCAGGATAATCGCTGACGGCATAGGCGAGCTCGTGAGAAAGAATAGAAGAATAGATAAAATAGTATTTATTGCCGAATTTACGGATTGAACTCGCTTCATAGAATTCGTGACCCTCAAAGCCTGTGCCTGCGCTGTTATCTGTACCCGGAATCAGTTGCTTTACGCTTTTTACGGTCAGCATATCGTCTTCAAGTTCAATCACCTGATTGCCTTTTGCACCCTTTACAGGGCTGACAAGGTCGATGCCCAGGCGCAGATACCATACCGCAGGGCTGAATCCCGAATAGAGAAACACCTTGCCGTTATCATTGATTATTCCGGGGTCAAAGGGGAAGAAATCTCCTTTTTTCCGTCCGTAATCCGTTCCGTCGGGATGCTTTACACAGCCGTAGAATTCATATCTGCCTGCAGGCTCATCACACACCGCAACGCGGATTGAAGGCGAAAAGCTCAGGCCGTAATAGAGGTAATATCTGCCGTCGGTGCCCTTGCAGACATCGGGGGCAAACATCCGCATTTTTCCTTTTTTGTTTTTGGGGTCCTGATTTTTGCGGTAAATTACGCCCTCATATTTCCAGTCGGATAAATCATCAACGGGAGCAGACCAGCAAACATAGTCTTTTTCGCAGAATTCCGTTGAGCCGAAGGAATCGTGAGAGCCGAAAATATAGAGGCGGTTTCCGAAAATATGCGGCTCGCCGTCAGCAACATATTCAAATGACGGCAGATACGGGTTGAGCGCCTGATTTTTCATCTGACCCCTCCTTGTTCTTTATAAGAAAATTATATTACATAATATTTTTAAATGCAACAAGCAATGTGAGAAGGTTGAGAAATTCGCCTGCAGGTTGAGTGGAGTTCAAAGGCTGTTCTATTGAATTTTTGAAGTCAACCGATTAAAATGAAATCAGACCGGTCGAAAAATTTTAAAAGGCGGTAATGAATATGATGAAAATCGGTGAAAACATCAGACGATTAAGACGCGAAAGGGAGCTTACGCAAGAGATTCTTGCGGAGTTTCTCGGCGTTACTTTTCAGAGTGTGAGCAAATGGGAGAGGGGAGAAAGCTGCCCCGACATATCTATGCTTCCTGCGATAGCATCCTTCTTTAATGTCACTACGGACGAGCTTCTGGATGTCAACGGGAATGAAAGAAAAGCAAAAATCAAAGCTTATATTGATGAATACAATGATTTGCGTATGAAGAATTCTCCCTATATTTTTGAACGGATAAGCAAAGCTGTCAGGGAGTTTCCGGGAGATTACGAGCTATTGGTGAGATATCTTGAGATGCTTATTTCGGAAAAATCAAGTGCGACCTCTGACAGCGAAAAAATTCTTGACGAGGTTGAATCAATCTATGATAAAATTCTGCGCTTTTGCACCGATGACCAGATAAGAATACAGGCCAAAAGGCTGGTCTGTATGTATTACAACACCTTGGGCGGCAAAACCGGCGATGAGAAATATATCATCAAGAAGATGGCGATTGCAGACGAAATGCCGAATATGATAAACAGCAAGGAATACATAAGAACAGTCATCAACCTACCCGATGACGAGCATTTTTCTGCTTGCAGAAATGCTCTCGGATGCGAGCTTCTGCTGATGCTCGGCACTATAAACAACCTAATAAATTATAAAAACAAGTTTTCCGATGAATACAAAATCAAAGCCATAGAAAAGGCTCTTGGAGTGCTGGAGCTGATTTATGATGACGGGAATTACGGAGTGTGTTACCGTTCTTATGTTTTTATGCTCGAAAGCCTTGGCAGGATATATTATGAAAACGGTGATACGGCGAACTCTCTGAAATATCTGAAAAGGTGTGCAGAGGAAGCGCGCAGGCACGATGCTCTGCCTGATGAGGTCGCGCAGGAATCGTTGCTGATGGGCGGTGAGGTTTACCGTAAAACAAAATACGGAAGAACTCTCAGCGAGAGGATGAGGAAGAAGTTTTCCGAAGAAATTTATTTTTCTGAAGAATTCAAGTCTTGTAAGGAATTCAAAAATATTATAGAATATTTATCATAAGTAGGCCGTGTAGAATTCCGAGCGAAGTATAAACGGTATTCGGTGTTGAACAGATAATATAAAAACAAAGCAGAGAGCGGAGCAAACCGTTCTCTGCTTTTAAACTTATTTGTGCTCTCTGATGAGCTGTTTATAATGGTTACCCTTATGCTCAAAGTCCTTGTAGACATTGTAGCTTGATGCGGCAGGTGACATAAGGCAACTTTTGCCTTTTTCTGTGAATCTGAATGCGGCATCAACCGCTTCTTCGAGGTCCTGCGCAAGGATAATGTTTTTGGTGCATCCGCTTTCAATGAGTGCCTTGCAGATTTCGATGCCTGTGTCGGGAGTGCCGATGAGATTGCGCACCTTGCATTTGCGAAGGTAACGCTTGAAACCTGAATAATCAATGCCTCTGTCAAGTCCGCCGAAGATAAGAGTATCAACATCTCCGATGGCTTCGATTGCGCATTCAACCGCGTGGGGAATGGTTGCGATTGCATCGTTATAGAATTTGATTCCGCCGTATTCACCGACAGGCTCCATTCTGTTTTCGATACCTGCAAAGTTTCTGACAGCTTCAATAATATCGTCATCGTTTATGCCCAGGCAACGCGCAACAGTTGCGGCAACGCATACATTCTGCCTGTTATGAATACCCTTAAGACGCTCATTTTCGGATGCGGCGGCAATGATATCCTCATCGCCGAGGCTTCCGTTTGCGCCGACCTTGATAACGGAGGGCTTTGCGTTTGCAAAATCAAAATAACGGTCAAAATCCTGCTCTGCATTGCAAACAAAATAGTCGCCGCCTGTCTGATGGCGGATGATATTAAGCTTCGCGCCGACATAGCCGCCGAAACCGTTATAATGGTCAAGATGCTCGGGGTAGATATTGGTCATAACCGCGATATGAGGGGATGCGGTTGTGAATTCAAGCTGATGAGAGGACATTTCAATAACCGCAACATCAACCTTTTCGCTCTCAAGGCTGTCCAGCACAGGCACACCGATGTTGCCGATAAGACAAGCTTTTTTGCCTGACTGCTTGACCATACCGTAAATCAGGGTTGAGGTTGTGGTTTTACCCTTTGTACCCGTAACACCGATGCAGGTGCAGTCTGAAAAACGCAGGAAGAGGTCGGTCTGGCAGGTGACTTCAACACCTTCAGGCACAACAACATCCTTGAAGGACATACCCGGAGTTTTGATTACGGTATCATATTCCTTGATTGCGTCAAGATAATTTGCGCCGCAATGAAGGGTGACATTCTTATCAAAAACCTCGATTTCGCGCACATCGGCAATACCAATGTGCTTATCGGGCAGATTGTGGCGGATTATATCATAAGTTGACCTGCCCTCTCTGCCGAAGCCGAGGACAAGCACCTTGCGGTCTTTAAAATATTCAATCAACTGCTGAAACATTTCTGCATCTCCTTTAAGAGAAATAACTTTAAATTAAATTATAGCATTTTTATTTGGTATATTCAAGAAAAAATACACTTATTTTGTCATCATAATAAAAATCCGCTCCGACGCGATGCCGAAGCGGATTGATTTTTTATATTGCCTTGATGAGTCTGAGGAAACTGCCGAGAATGCTGAGGAAGAAATTGAGCGGTTTCCAGAGAAGCTTGATGTTGAGCTTTGCAAGAAGCGAAGTGATGATGTTATCGATTGAATCGCTCATACTGTCTGAAGGAGCAGAGCCGTCGCTTTCAATTGCAAAGGAGTCAACGCAGACAGCTTCGCCGTCAATCACCTGATAAGCATTGTAATAGAGTCTGTTGCCGTCAACAGTAATTGCTGAGAACATTGAATATTCGCTCTCAACGATTGCTTCCGCTCCGGGGAAGCTTGAGTCTGTTGCGGAGGTGTCAACTGCGCCGTAAACCTTAACGCCTGATGTACCGCAGATTGAATAGATTGTACCGTTAGGATTAATCTTCATTTCATAATCCTGACCGTTATAGCTGACGGTTTCGGTCTTATAAGGAACAATTGCGTTTGCATTGAGTGCATCGGTACGCAGATAAACGTGGTCGTGACCCTGAACAACGAGGTCAACTCCGAGATAGGGAAGCAGAGCGCTGAGCTGGTTTCTGATACCCTCAACATCGCTGTCTTCGAAGTGAGAACCATTGGAGTAGGGAGCCTTGTGAAGAACAACGATATTGAATTTTGCGTTGCTGTTCTTTACATCGTTTTTGAGCCACTCAATCTGTGCATCGCTGAGCTTATCGTCCTCGTCATCGTTTGTGTTAAGTACGGTGAAATGAACTCCGTTGTATTCGTATGAATAGAATACGCCCGAATCAAGATCCTGCTCGGGAACATTGGGAAGAGTAAAGATTCCTGTGATTGTTGCTCCGCCCTTTTCGTGGTTGCCTGTTGTGGGCATAAAGGGAAGGGAGAGGAATTCATCGGTTGAGTTGAGGAAATAATTCCAATGCTTGTTATTTCCGCCCATATCAACCTGGTCGCCTGCAGAAACAACGAATTTTGCATCAGGATAAAGTTCGTGAGCAGTTTCAATAACCTCTGCATAGCGGTCATAGTGGTCGGGTCTCTGAGCCTGGGGATCGGTTACGGTGAAGAAGGTGAATGCGTCATTTTCGTCGCCTGCGGTCTGAATAACGCCTGCTTCGCTCCACCAGCCTCTTTCAGCATCGCCGATGCGGTAGCTGTACTTTGTATTCGGCTCAAGACCTGAAAGTCTGATTGTATGGTAAACATATTCTGTTTCATAAGGAAGAATTACCATAAGCAGACCGATATCTGCGCCGGGGTATGTTCTGATAACTGTTTCGCTTGATGCATTGATTCTTGAATCAACAGTGGGCTTGCCTGTGAAAACAGGATTCTCGCTGTAGGGAATCAGTTCGATATCCGAAGCGGTGAGGCTGTATTTTGTGAGCCAGGTGATGGTTGCTTCGGTTGATGAATCGTTGCCGAGGGTCATTGTAATCTGTGAGGGTGAGCGGTAGTTATCCTTTGTGACTTCGACCTCAACAGCGCCCGAATAGGGGATGGAAACATTGCTGTCCATATTGGGAGCAGGGTCATTGTCAATCAGGAAAGAGCCGAGCATCCAGGAGATTGTGTAACCCCAGGATTCATACTGGCTGAAGGTGAGATATTTGCCTGCAAGGTTATCGATGATTGCGTTGATTGATGA
Source organism: Acutalibacteraceae bacterium (assembly GCA_045634985.1). Lineage (GTDB taxonomy): Bacteria > Bacillota > Clostridia > Oscillospirales > Acutalibacteraceae > CAG-177. Next base: position 76,416 of record JAZRBF010000010.1, read on the forward strand.
ATATTCATCGGGAACAACCGAAAGACCGAGAACGGAATTTACAAGGTTGAGCAGGCTGGTGTCACCGCCGAGGAGAGCCTCTGTTGCGCCCTGAAGGACTTTGCCGAGAAGAGCAAAAACTGTCTTTTCAGGGAAAAGTGCACCGGGATTGAGGTCGATGTTTGCGAGGATTTCGTTCTGCACAAGGTCATTGACAATAACATCGAGAAGAAGAGCGAAGAGCTTCTCTGTGAGAACACCGCTTTCAAATCCGTCAAGGATGCTCTGAACATAAGGATATTTTGCAATATCCTCATCGCCGTCATAATAGGTGAGCATAATTGTTGTTGCAAGTTCACCGATTGTGCAGCCGCCTTCGTTTACTTCGTAGCCGAGCATATCTGTGAGATAGGTTGCAGGCTCGTCAGTAAGCTCGAATGAAAGGAGCTTATCGAGAATTGCATCAATCTTTTCGATTGTAAGCTCAGGCTGATTGATATACACTTCATCAATCTGCGAGCCGATATCGTTGATAAGACCCATCAGGTTTGTGCTTACGGTGAGAATATCAACGTTGCCGATTGCAAGGCCGTTTGTGCCGATAAGGTCTGTGATGAGCTGCTGAAGGTCAAGACCGCTCACAGCAAGGTAATCAACAAGACCGCCTGCTTCGGAAACATCGCCGAAGAATTCGTTGATGAAGGGATAAATCATTCCTTCAAGAAGGTCTTTTACGCTGCCTTTACCGAAGGTGCGCTCAAAGGAATGAGTGAGTCTGTAGGGCTTTTCGTAAACTGTTCCGTCATCGGCAACAACATTCTGATATTCGTCAACATCGATTGTTGTCATATCAAGGTTAATGTTTGTACCGTCGGAAACAAAGTCAACGATTTTATAATAGTTGGGATAACCTGTAAGAGTGGGGGAGAGGATGTCGTTGACGGTTTCGCCGTTGTCTGAAACATGGGATGCAACGTCATTTGAATGAAGGTGACCTGTGAAAACATAGTGCATACCTGCATCAGCATAAGCATCTGCAATCTGAATCCATTCCTCAACAACGAAGCGCCAGAATGTAGCTTCTTCGATAGCCATATGAGGAACAAGGTTGTGGTGCTGCATACCGATAACGGTCAGACCTCTTTCTTCAGCATCTGCGCACTCTTCAAGAATCCATTCAAGAAGGTCGTCGCCGATTCTGCCGTCGGTCATATGCTCGTCGCCTTCAGCGCCGTTATCTTCGCTGTACATACAGCTGTCGATAGCGATGAGCTTATAGCCGCCGATAACCTCTGTGTATGAGAGCATACCGCCTTTGTTTCCGTCCTTGGGAACAAAAACGCTGTCTGCATCAGCATATCCGAAGTCTGCATAGATTTCGCGGAAATCTTCGGGTGTTGTGATGTCAGTCGGCTCTTCAAAGCCGTTTTCAAATGTTATTGCCTTTGAATTGTTGACATCGTGGTTGCCGGGGACAACAAAAACGGGAATGCCTGTTTCTGCCTCAAATGCGGCAAATTTTTCGGCAAGCTCCTGATGGCTCTTCTTTTCGCCGTCTTTTGTGAGGTCGCCGGGAATAAGTACGCAGGTATCTCCGTTCTCGGCGGCGTTGCGAAGAACGCCGTCAAGAGCATTTGTGAGAAGTGAATCTGCGTCATCATATTCCTTGTGTTTGTTGTAAAGCCATTCTTTATATTCCGCGCTGTAGTCGCCTTTAAGCTCCTTGCCGAAATAATGAATGTCGGAAATAACGCCGAATCTGATTGAAGCCGTTTCCGCGCTTGCAATGAAGGGGATGCTTGCAACAATCAATGCAAGCGAAAGGAAAAGGCTGATTACTTTGAATAAAGTCTTTTTGCTGTTCATTTTAATAATTCTCCCGATATCAGATGTTCTTAAGAAGCGGGCCTACGCCTGCAATTGCCTTGGGAATGCCCTTAAGAATCATACGGATACCGCCCTTTTCGCCGCTGAGGAGTCTTACAAGACCTTCAGCCATCTGCTCGCTGAATACGCCACCGCTCATGCTGATGAAATCGCGGAACGGAGTCTGGAGAGCGATTGCCTGAGCAAAGCCTGCGGGAACGAACTTCTTGAGAAGGTTATACATCTTTCTGCCGTTCTTTGTGTGGCTGCAGCTTTCGAAGGTATCGCAGATTCCGAGCTTTCTGTCGGGATCATAATCGGTGGGAGGAAGCTCTCTGCCGAGAACTGCAACAAACTGGTCAGCAGGAACATCCTGAACATCGCCTGTGTAGTAGAGGGGAGCAACCTTGGAGTAATCGGGAATTGAAACTTCGGGAGCGGTAACATTAACTGTTGCCGAAAGTCTGATATCTGCGCTGGATGCACCAACAAGGATATCGAAATCGCCGCTTTCAACGCACCAATCGTTGATGTTTACATTGTAGAAAGCAAATGCTCTCTTTGAAAGCTGAATGGTGATTTCTTTGCTTTCGCCGGGTTCAAGCCATACTTTCTTGAAGCCTTTGAGTTCCTTGACGGGTCTGTAGATTGTGCTTTCTTTGTCGCTGACATAGAGCTGAGCGGTTTCGTAACCTGCGACAGAGCCTGTGTTCTTGACTGTGAAAGCAACGGAGAGAGTCTCGTTTTCGTCCATTGCGGTCTTGTCAAGCTTGATGTTGCTGTATTCGAAGGTTGTGTATGAAAGACCGAAGCCGAAGGGATAGCGGACGGCTTTCTGAGCCTTGTCATAATATCTGTAACCGATATAAACGCTTTCTCTGTATTCAACGGAAGCAGGGTTGCCGGGGAAATAATTCTTTGCGGGAGTGCAGTCATAAGTCATGGGATATGTTTCGGAGAGTTTACCGCTGGGGTTAACATCGCCGCAAAGGATGTCTGCAACTGCGCCTGCGCCTGCCTGACCGCCGAGATATGAATGAAGAACAGCGTTTACGCCGTCATTCCAGGGCATTTCAACGGGTGAACCGCCTGCAAGAACAACAACAACATTCTTGTTAACCTTGAGAACTTCTTCAACGAGCTTATCGTGAGCTTCGGGAAGAGCCATAATTGTTCTGTCAAAGCCTTCTGCTTCGTAATCGTCTGTAAGACCGATGAAGAGAACAACTTTTTCGCTTCTCTTTGCAAGTTCAACTGCTTCAGCGATGTGAGCAGGATTCTTCTTTGCTTTCTTTGCCTTGAGTTCATAACCCTGAGCGAATTCAACCTCGAAGCCTGATGCCTTCAGCTCGTCAAGAGCATTGTCAAGCTTTGTGGGGTTGATGTGTGATGAACCTGCGCCCTGATATCTGGGGCTTCTTGCAAGCTCACCGATAACAGCGATTTTGCTGCCTTTCTTGAGGGGAAGGATGCCGTCGTTCTTGAGAAGAACCATTGACTGAGCGGCAATTCTTCTTGCAAGAGGCTGATCGTCAGCGTCGTTATATTCGTAGTTATCCTTTGCGCCGTCAACAGCCTTCTTGATGAGCATAAGCATATTGAGCGCTCTTTCGTTGAGGATTGCTTCGTCAAGTTCGCCGTTCTTTACTGCTTCAACGATTTTCTTTGCGCCTGAACCTGATGAGGAGGGCATTTCAAGGTCATTACCGTTTTTGAAGCCGAGAACTCTGTCATTAACTGCACCCCAGTCGCTGACAACAACGCCTTCGAATCCCCACTCGTCGCGGAGGATTTCAATCTGGGTGTGTCTGTTTTCGGAGCCGTGAGCACCGTTGATTTTGTTATATGAGTTCATAACTGTCCAGGGCTGAGCCTTCTTGACAGCGATTTCAAATGCTGTGAGATAGATTTCGCGCAGAGCTCTTTCGTCAACGACGGAATCGCAGGTCATTCTGCGTGTTTCCTGGCTGTTTGCGCAGAAATGCTTGAGAGATGTGCCGACGCCCATTGACTGAACACCGCTGATGAAGCTTGCTGCAAGTTCACCTGCGAGGATGGGATCTTCGGAGAAGTATTCAAAGTTTCTGCCGCAGAGGGGAGAACGCTTCATATTGATGCCGGGGCCGAGAAGCACGCCAACCTTTTCCTTGAGGCATTTCTTACCGAGAGCAACGCCCATTTCATAGAGCAGCTCGGGGTCCCATGAGCAGGCTGTTGTTGCTGCTGTGGGGTAGCTGATTGCAGGTACGCTGTTGCTCAGGCTGTCACCCTTTTTGCTGTAGTCCTTCTTACGGAGTCCGTGAGGGCCGTCGCAAACCATAATTGAGGGGATGCCGTACTTTTCCATTGCCTTGAGATTCCAGAAGTTTTCGCCGTCGCAGATAGCGGCTTTTTCTTCAAGGGTCATCAATGCGAGAATTTCTCTGGGGTCTTTCATTTTAAGTTCCTCCTTATGTATCTGAAGATTCTTCTAAACCAAGTATTTCATCGGCGTTCATGCCGTCGATTTCTTCAACCTTTTTGAGTTTTTTGCGGATGATTTCATTGCGGTGGTCAGCTTCTTCAAGCGACCTGCCGGCTTCTTCAATTTTTTGCTTTGCCTTGTGAAGGACAACGCCGAATTTTTCGTACTGCACTTTTGCAGCCGCAAGAAGAAGGCGGACTTCGTTTGCTTTTTCGTTGATTGCAACGGCTCTGAAACCGAGGGAAAGCGAATTGAGCAGGGCGGTTATTGTTGACGGACCTGCAATCATAATGTTGAACTCGCTTCGGATTTTTTCGCTGATGCCGCTTCTTGAGGAAACGATTTCAGCATAAAGACCTTCTGTTGCGAGGTAGAGAATTGCGAAGGGTGTTGTTGTGGGTACATTGATATATTTTGCAACTGTTTTTGCCTCGGCGTAAACTCTTGCTTCAAGAGCTTTTCTTGCGGCGGCGAGAGCCTCGGCGTCAGCCGAATCTGCAGCGTCGCAAAGGCGGATGTAATCCTCCATCGGGAATTTTGAGTCGATGGGAAGATATGTCATTCTTCCGCTGTCATCACCCGAAGGAATACGCACCGCGAATTCAACTCTGTCTTTGGAGGCTGAATCGGTTGCAAAATTGGTTTCGTACATACCCGGAATTGTCTGGTCAAGGATTGCTCCGAGCTGAACTTCTGCCCAGGTGCCTCTTGCCTTGACGTTGGTGAGCACTCTGTTGAGCGAAACAACATTTGCGGTAACGCCGTTTGAAAGCTCCTTCATTTCGCCGAGTGATTTATAAACGCTTTCAAGTCTTTCGGAAACCGTTCTGAAAGAGGAATCGAGGCTCTTTGAGAGGGTCTCGGTCAGCTTTTCATCAACGGTCTGACGCATCTGCTCAAGCTTCTTTTCGTTGCTTTCGCGCAGGCGGTCAACAGCTTCGGTAAGAGCCTTGCTCATTCGTTCATTCTGCTCAATGTTGTTGAGCCTGATTGCGTTGAGAGATTCGCTGATTGAGCGAAGAAGATCCGCATTCTGCTTTGTGGAATCAAGGCGGAGTGCCTCGATTTTTGTGCGGAGTTCTTCAAGCGTTCTTGCAGTTTCCATTCGCTGGTCGCGCTGACTTTCCTGAAGCTCGCGGCGGATTCTTTCAAATTCCGTTCCGAGAGAGCTTGAAAGAGTGCTGATGCTTTCGGTAAGAGTATCGATTTTCTTTTCGGTTTCGTCATTGCCCTTTTTCGGTTGCTTTGTCAGAAGAATAACAAGTAACACTATAACCGCAATGAGCAACGCAATAATGATATAGGTTCCCATACACACATTACTCCATTTTAATATATATATATCATATGATAACATAGCGAGTGGAAATTATCAACAATTATGACATAATTTTTAATACATTCTTAAGAAAAGCATAAGAATTCATTAAGAAACCTTAAGATTGATTCGGGGTTATTGACTGAAGCCCCTTTCAGGGATTAGAATCTACCCGAGGAGAAAAACTGCGGAATATAAAAAAGGGAGGACAAAAGATATGAAAAACATCAGAAAAATTCTTGCGGTAATTCTTTGTTTTGCAACGCTTATGACGCTTTGCATCCCGTTTGCTTCTGCGGACGAAGCAACAACGGAAATCACGCAGGAAACACCCGAAACCGAGATTCCCGAAGAGGACGAAATCATTGATGAGGAAACAGTACCCGAGGAAGAATCAACCTATTTTGAACGCCTGAAGCATTGTTTCAACGGCGGTCTGCAGAATCTTATGAATGCAGGTGTTTTCTTTGCAGGAACTGCAACCAGCCCGATTATATTCTTTGTATTTCCGCCGATTGCGGTAGCTCTGGGTCTGGCAGGTCTTCCTGCAGGAGCGGCGAGTTTTATCGTCGGAATCGGCGAAATAATCACATCACCCATTCTCGCGTTTTTCTATGATACAGACGATTATATGAGTTTATTCTGAAGCAAATAATAACCTCCGTATTGCTATTTACCGTCGGATATGCTAAAATATCAGGTAATCTTTACGGAGGTGTTTTTTATGACAGGTATTATCGGCGCAATGAAAATTGAGGTTGAAACCATAAAGGCTCTGATGGAAAACAAGCAGAGCGAGGTTATCAGCGGAGTTGAATATATCAGAGGTACTCTTCACGGCAAGGAAATCGTTATTGCTGTTTGCGGTATCGGTAAGGTAGCGGCTGCGATGTGTACTCAGACAATGATTCTGAAATATGCACCTGAAAGAATCATCAATACGGGTGTTGGCGGAAGCCTGAGCGAAAAGCTTGCAATCGGTGACATTGCTGTTGCCGAGAGTCTTGTGCAGCACGATATGGATACTTCACCCCTCGGAGACCCTGTAGGTCTTATTTCGGGAATTAATGTTATCAATATGCCTTGCGACGAAAGAGTTGTTGAAACTCTTATCAGCGGCATCAGTAAAATTGACGGAGTAAAGGCGCTCAAGGGCGTCATTGCTTCGGGCGACCAGTTTATCGCTGACCCTGCAAAGAAGGATTTTATCAAGAGTAATTTCGATGCAATCGTCTGCGAAATGGAAGGCGCAAGTATAGCGCAGGTGTGCTACACAAACGGCGTGCCTTTCGGCGTTGTAAGAGCGGTTTCCGACTGTGCTGACGGCAGCTCGCATATGGATTACGGCGAATTTCTTCCCATTGCGGCGGCAAATGCGGCTAAACTTATTGAAAATTTTGTAATGAATATATAAAGAAAAGGCTATCCGCGGATAGCCTTTTTTATTTCGAATTTATTCTGTACCAATGGAAAAGATATTGCTGTGCGATTCCGCGCACACCGTTTGTGCATTCGGGCAGACCCTCGGGATAAAGTTCAGCCATAATGCGTTTTACCCACACATCAACGGGGAATGCATCAACCTTTCCGAAACCGTAAAGCAGAGCGCATTGCGCAACTTTTTCGCCGACGCCTTTGATTTTTATCAGCTCATCCCTGCCATCTTCGACGGATGAAAGAGCGATTTTCTGCAAATCAACCTCGCCTGATGCAACTTTTTCTGCGGCATCTATGATATATTTTGCTCTGAATCCTGCTCGCAGGGGTGCAAGTGCATCGATACCTGCACAGGCGACTTTTTCAGCTGACGGAAACGAGAATTCTCCGCCCTCAATCGGGTCGCCGAGGGTTGCGCAAAGTCTTTCAACAATGCCCTTGATTCGCGGAATATTATTGTTTTGTGAGATGATGAATGAGCACAGAGCTTCCCAGGAATCCTGACGGAGAATGCGTATTCCGGGGCATTCGGTAACGGCTTTTTCAAGATAATAATCCGTTTTAAAACGCTCGCAAATTGCGGAATAATCTCTGTCAAGGTCAAAATACGGCACCCATATTTTTTGAAAATCTTCCTCTGAAACATTGAGAAAAGTAACCTTTTCTTCATCCTGAGTGAAGCGGAGAATCCTGCCGAAGGCAACGCCGCCAATTTCGTTTTCTGAAACCGATTTCCAGCGGAAAGATTGTCCGCAATCAACCGAAAGAGCAGCATCGAAGCACTCTCTCGGCACATAGATTGTGTCCGATTTTTTTATGTAATCCACCATAATCAAAAATTCTCCGTTTTGTAATATTACTTGAATAAATTTTACGATTTCACTAAAAAAATATGACAAAATTCAGCAATTTGTAAAGGTTGTACAACTTAAAACAATATGCCGAAAAAGAAAAATAAAAGTTATCCACACGTGGAAATGTTGATAAAACAAGCTTTTTCACCTCAGTTATCCACCTTTTCCACTCACTTTTCCACATTTGTGAGGGAAAAGTGAATTATACCGCGTGTATAAATCCACTTACACTTCTGATGGCGAAAAAAGGCGCTCGGAAACCTTAAAAAAAGGAATAATTCAAACCGCTTATGCCCAAAATAACAGGGTGAAGGCAATCATTTTACGCGCAGATTTTCTGCAAACGCAAATCGGTTGCTTTGAATGTATGTGAGGGGAGTTTTTGTAGTATTGATTAAAGGAATCAACAGACAGGTTGTGGAAATAACCGAAACCCGATGTGAGTATTTTGAAAGAGTTCTGTTTTTTGTCAAACCCGAATATTCTGCGGTGAGCGAGGGTGACCTCAAAGACAGGGCAACAGCTATTGCGCAGAGTGTGGGGATGCCTCCTGCCGCGAGATTGCGGAAAAACAGACTTCGCCTTGCGCTGAATATGGGTGCCGCCGCCTTCGCAGGAGCGGCAATCAGCGGAGGAATCTTTCTGGCGGCAACTTTTATTTAGCCGAGGGGCAGAAGTCCTTCATAATGCAGTCGGCACATTTCGGTCTGCCCGAAATGCAGGTTTCTCTGCCGTGAAGGACACAGCGGTGGCAGAAATCGTTGCTTTCTTCGGGAGGAAGAAGCTCACGAAGCTGCATCTCAACTTTGAAAGGGTCTTTAGTTTCAACAAGTCCGAGCAGATTGGATATGCGGATAAGATGAGTATCCGCAACAACGGCAGGCTGGCCGTAAACATCGCCCATAATGAGGTTTGCGGTTTTTCTGCCGACTCCCGGAAGAGATGTCAGCTCTTCAATCGTTGAGGGCACTTCACCGCCGAAATCGTCAATCATTTTTTGGCACATTCCGACAATGTCTTTTGCTTTTGCTCTGAAAAATCCGCAGGAATGAATGAGGTTTTCAATGTCAGTAATCTCAGCGGCGGCAAAATCCTCAACAGTTTTGTATTTTGCAAAAAGGGCAGGGGTAACGAGATTTACCCTCGCGTCTGTGCATTGAGCGGAAAGACGGGTTGCAATGATAAGCTGAAGAGGGTTATCGGCGTTGAGAGAGCATATGCTGTCGGGAAATTTTTCTTTAAGAGCCTGCACTGCGGCAAGGGCTCTTTCTTTTTTTGTCATTCAATCAGCTCCTTCGGATGTTACAATCAAATTATATCGTAAAGAAAACAAAAAATAAATATAATTTTTTAATCAAATATGAATTTTTATAACATAAACTGAAAAACGGTTGATTTTAGCTTATTTTTATGATAGCATATTACCATATAGAGTTTGTTACTTTTTACTCTAAAAGATAAACGGGGAGGATTCCTATGAAAAACAACAGATTTTTATGCATTCTGATGTGCATCGTTCTTGTTGCATCTGTTTTCGCAGCTTGCGGAGTCAAGGATGATGACGAAACAACTGCACCTACAGCAGGTGACGGCTGGCAGAGTGTTAATCCCGATGACGGTACTTACACTAAAATTGTCATTGAAGGCGTTGAGCTTGCTGACCTTATCAGCGAAGCTCTCGGCGAAGAATACAGAGATACAGGTCTTGGCGAATTGACCCAGGCAGAAAAAGACAAGGTCAAGGATTTCGCAAACAATAACGGTTACATTGCCAATGAAGATGAAAACGGCAACCTTGTTATTCAGAAGCCCGTTGTTGAAGTTCCTTCAGAAAAGGTCAGCGATATCTACAGCCAGGCAGGTATTGAAGACCCTTCAAATATGACTCCCGAACAGAGTTCAAAGCTTGAAGAGATTCTTGCAACCAACAATATACAGCTCGGAACAGATGTAAACGGAAACAACGGTTTCTATGAGAAGGTTACTGTTCCTCCTACGACAAAAGCTCCTGTTTTCACAACACAGAAGGATCCTGATTTCGGTGATATTTTTAAAACCACAATAAAGAATGAGATTCCCGAGCAGGTCACACCTCCCGCAGGTGAAGTTGCTTCAATGGGCACAACTCTTCCCAAAACAAAGGTTGCGAAGTCAGGTTGGCTCAAGACCTACGGCAATAAGGATCACCATGTTTTCACAGATATTGCAACAACAAATGATGGCGGCATCGTTGCAGTCGGCGCATCGGTTGCTATCGGTAATGACGGCAAATCATCAGGCTTTGCCGCAACTGTTGTAAAGTACAATAAGGACGGCAAAATTCTCTGGCACGATACAATCAACTCAAATAAAATCTGCCAGCTTGAGCGCGTAGCCGTTCTCAAAGACGGCAGCATCGTTGCAGTCGGCTATACTTCAGGTACACAGGTTGACGGTCTGAGTGCGGCTGATTATCAGAGTATCGGTTCAACTGAAGGTCTGGTTGTCAAGTACTCATCCGCAGGTAAAAAGCAGTATACAAAGACAATCGGCGGCAGCGGTAACGATATGATTTACGGCATCGCGGCAACCTCTGACGGCGGATTCCTTATCGGCGGTAAGTCTGACTCCGTTGACTGTCAGCTCAAGGGTATCGGTACACAGAGAATCAAGGCATTCGTTATGAAATGCGATGCAAACTGCAATATCAAGTGGACAACTGCGCTTTCATCATATTATCATGCAGCGGTCAAGAATATCGCGGTTTCTTCAAACGGCGCAATCTATGCAGCTCTCGAATGCATCGGTGATGACGGTGAATTTGCAGGTCTTGAGGGCGTGCTCAAGGGTCTTGAAACAACTGTTCTTATCAAGCTTGACGGTAACGGAAATATTTCCTGGAAGAAGTGCTTCTACGGAAGCAACAGAACTCAGATTACATCCATCGTTGCAACAAATGACGGCTGCGTTATCGCAGGTCAGTATGCTTCAGGTCAGAACGGTACCAACAGCGGCACATTCAAAGATGTTCACAACGGCGGTTCTCCCGGAACATATGACGGCGTTGTAATCAAGGTTGGCGCTGACGGCAAGCAGAAATGGATGAAGACAATTGTCGGCTTCCAGAGTGACTTCATTACAGATATTACTGCAGTCCCCGGCGGTTACGCTCTTTCGGGTTACACAAGCTCAACAAACAGAGATTTCAGCATCAAGAATAACGGACAGACAGATTCTTTCGTTTATGTTATCTCCGCTTACGGTGACCTTCAGACAGTTTCATCCTTCGGTGGCAGCTCCGTTGATAATGCAAGAGCTGTTTGTGCAAACGGAAAGACCGTTTATATCGGCGGTTTCACTAATTCTGCAGACGGAACATTCCTTGATGCAGAGGTAAAGGGTGCTGAAAACAAGGGCGCATCATTTATCCATCAGTTCAATCTTGAAACCACCTAAAATAAAATAATTCAAGGGGCGTACCGAGGTATGCCCCTTTATTTTCAGGATATTATTATGGAAAAAATCAAAAAATTCTTAAAAAATGAGCCTGTGCTGATAGTTTCGTTTGTACTTGCGGTAATATCGGCTTTTATCGTAAAACCGAGCGCAGATTATCTCGGATATATCGACTTCCGAACTCTTGCGTTGCTTTTCTGCCTGATGGCGGTTATGGCAGGGCTCGGCTCGCTCGGTGTATTCAGAGTGCTCGCGCAGAAACTTCTCAAAGGTGTCGGCTCGGTCAGGGCGCTTTCTCTTGTGCTCTGCCTTCTTTGTTTCTTTTCGGCAATGCTCATCACAAATGATGTTGCGCTGATAACATTTGTGCCCTTTACCGCAGAGGCTCTGCGTATTTCAGGTAAAAAAGAGAAACTTATACCGATTGTTGTTCTTGAAACCGTAGCAGCTAATCTTGGCAGTATGCTTACTCCCATCGGCAATCCGCAGAATCTGTATCTTTTCTCAGCTTTTGAAATGAGTATGGGCGATTTCGTTTCAGCGGTTTTGCCTTACACAGTATTGTCGCTGATTCTTGTTATTGCATTTGCTTTGTTTACGGGAAACGAAAAAGCGGAGAGTGCCTCGGTTGCGGATGAAAAAATTTCCGCAGGCAAAGCGGCAGTATATGCGGTACTGTTTGCGATTTCGCTTCTTACTGTGCTTGAGGTTATACCTTATCCGATTACTCTGGCGGTAACTGTTGCGGCGGTGCTGATTTCGGACAGAAAAACAATTCTGAAAATCGATTACAGCCTGTTACTCACCTTTGTTTTTCTTTTTGTTTTTATCGGCAATCTCGGTAATATTGCGCCCGTCAGCGAATTCCTCAAGAAAATCGTTGTCGGCAATGAGGTTATTGCAGGCATCGCGGCAAGTCAGGTATTCTCAAATGTACCTGCGGCGTTGTTGCTTTCGGGTTTCACCGATAATGCAAAGGCATTGCTCGTCGGCGTCAATCTCGGCGGTCTGGGTACATTGATAGCCTCGATGGCAAGCCTGATTTCATTCAAACTTGCCGTCAAGGAAAATATAAAAGCAGGCAGATATCTGCTTTATTTTACGGTTGTCAATATAGTCTTCCTTGCCGCGAATCTGATTCTTTGGATGATAATTAAATAAAAAACAAGGACTGCCTTCCGACAGTCCTTTATTTTTTATTTTTCACTTACAGCGCGAAGCACTTCCTGCTTGAATTCGCCGAAAATCTTGTATTTCTTCGAGAAAATGAAGAGTGAAACAAGAATCATAACGGGCGGAACAATAAACATCAGGAATGAAATTGCGCTTTTTGCGGTTGCGGTCTGAACAACAGCCTGTCCGTCATAGCCTGTTATGCTGAATGTAGCGTACATAATGATGGCCTGCATTGTGTAAGCCATTTTCTGCAGGAAACCTTTCATCGAGAAGGTGAGAGCCTGATTGCGCTGACCGATTTTGAATTCGCCGTAGTCAACAACATCGGCAAGCATAACCGTCTGGTTGACAAACATACTGCCTGTGCCGAGAGAGGTGAGGATATAGCAAACACCCAGAGCGGTGACATTGCCTGTAAAAAGATAACCCATAACCGCCATACCGATATATCCTGCCGCCGCCATTGAGAGCGAGAGCTTATAGATTGAGCGGTTATTCATAAACTTTGAGCAAACGGGAACAACGAGAATTGCAAGCACAGAGCCGATTGTACCCATCAGATTGAATTTCGACTGAAGGGTTATGTCGCCGAGTACGGACTTGAAATAATAGCTGCTGATACCCGATGTCATATAGAAACCTGCATTCGAAATCATTGCAAAGAGCATAAAGATAAGAAGCTGGTCATTCTGCTTGATGACATTCAGAGCCGCCTTGAATGAGAATTTTTCGTTGCTTACCGTAACGGATTTTTCTTTTGTTGAAGCAACGCAGATAAGCGCAAATACGATAAGACCGACAGACGCAACGATTGACCATTTTCCGAAACCTGCGCGGAGAGTGTCTGAGGTCATTGAATCAAGCTTACTGCCTGCAACTCCGCCGAAGTATGCAACGGCAATCGGAGTGAAAATCGAAATGATTCCCTGACCGAGACCTGAAAAGGCTCTTGCGATTGTTGAAACAAGATTTCGGTCTTTTTCTTCTGTTGCGAATGAGGGTACCATCGACCAGAAGGGGATATCAGCAAGAGTATTTGTCATACCCCAGAAAACATAGAGCACACCTGCGTAGAAGAGGAGTCTGATTGAATCTGAAGGAAGGTTGGGCGCGTTGAAAAGAAGACAAAGCACAATCGCGTTGAGGAGAGTACCGATGAGAATCCAGGGTCGGTATTTGCCCATTTTTGTTTTGGTTTTGTCAACAATCATACCCATCATCGGGTCGTTGATGCCGTCCCAGATTCTTGCAAGGGGAGTAAGAATGAGCAGGAAAAGCGGACTGATGCCGAGCGCGTCGGTGAGGTAAATTGAGAGGTATGAATAAAACATACCGTAGCTCAGGTCAAGACCGACAGCACCCACGCCGTAGCCAAGCTTTCTGCCGAGTGAAATCTTGTTCATAAAAATCTCCTTTCGGGGTGTTGATACCATAAATATAATACTGTATCGCTCGGAATTAATCAAGGAGAATTTATCAAATTATCAGTTTGCGAAACGGAATCATCCGCAAGAATATTTTTTTCAATCCAGGCATCGAATGTCTGTGCCTTGGGAATATGCTCTTTTTTGACCTCGATTGCAATGTTAATTCCGTGTGCCTTGTCATCCTCCCGAAATTCTTTCGGATGAGTTTTCTCAATCAGCACCCAGACATCGCTTCCCGAGGAGTAAATACCCATCATTTTGTAGGCGAAACGGTCATTGGATTCAACGGAGTTAATTACGATGAGCACATTATCCCTGAAGAAGCTTTCATCATATTCATTAAGGATCGTATGCTCGGCATATGCCGTACCTTTGAGAGTCATTTCTTTATAGCTTTCAAGCTCTTCCACACTTCTTATGCATCTTGTCGGAAGGTGGCAAACGCTACTGTAATAGAGTTTGTGACTGTTGGATGCACCTGCATAAATCGGTATATCGTCATAACCGTCGGGAATCGGGTATTTTTCCGATATTGCATCGGAGAAGGGAATGCTTCCCGCCTGGATTCCGACAAATTCGTTGTTTGCAGTTACGCTTTCGGGCTCAAGAGGAAACGGATTTGTTTGGTTGGGATTAACAACTGTTGCTTCGCTTATCTCAAAGCCTGCATATGCGGAGAGCACTCGTGAAAGTGACATATCCTGATAAATATCAAGCTCATAGTTTGCGGTGACTCTGTATTTTCCCGACTTTGAAAGGTCAAAATTACTTATGTGATAGACCATTTCTTTTTTAGCGCCGAGGTTGAGCATATAAAGAGGCAGAAGAAAAATATTATCCGTATCGGGCTTAAGACAGCTTACCCACTCGCCGTTTTCGTAGTAACGAACATCAAACGGCTCACCGAATAAAACGGTATTATCGATGTTGTTTGACCATTCAACCGTAATTGTAGGGTCATATCCGTCGAGTTTCAAATCAGTTACCGTCATTCTTACGCCTTCGTGAGAAGCACCGCTTTCTGTTGACGTGAATGAAGCAGAGGGATTTTCTTCTTTGTTGTCGGGATTTGTCATAAATCCGATTGAAACTGCAATGCAGGCGATGATCGCAATAATGATTACCCACAGCATCGGTTTTTTGTAGTTCAATGCATTCTTTACGCGGTCTTTTATGTTAGCTTCGCCGAAAGCAAGAGGATAGGCGGCAATTTTTCTTTCGTTAATTCCGCATTCAAGAATTGCGCTTGCGTATTCTTTGCGCTTTTCAGTTTCCATATTGCGGATAACTCTTTCATCGCAGGCAAGCTCAATATCCTTGCAGAAAAGATTGTAAGCAACCCAGACAAGCGGATTGAACCAATGCACGCAAAGAATCAGAAAACCGAGCGGTTTTGTGATGTGGTCAAACCTTTTAAGATGTGTGTTTTCGTGTGCCTCAACATATTGAAGAGTTTCTTCAGAGAGTCCGAATGGGATATAAATTTTGGGATTTATAATACCGAGAATAAAGGGCGATGCAACGGCTTCGCTCTGATAAATATTATCGCGGAGCAAAACCGCAGTTTCGATTTTGTTTTTTAGCTTTATGTAACTGATAACAGCATACAGCACAAGTGCAACAAATCCGATAAGCCAGATAACAAATGCAACGGAGAGAATAAGAAACAACGGGTTAACGGTGTCCACATCGGGTGTACAATATTCATTAAAATGTATACTGCCGTCAGCATAAGCCAGGCTGTAAGAAACGGGATTATTGCCGATATACTTGAAAACCTCTGCGCCGCTTACACCTGCGGTTGAATTGTTGTGGAGTATTTCGCTTGGTATGGTTTGTGCGCTCGGCAAAAGGCTCATTGCGCTCTCGATTGAAAACGGAAGGATGAGTCTGATTCCGACCATTGCCCACAAAAGGCAACGAATCCATTTCGGTGCTTTGGAGAAAATGAGTCGGATGAGCATAACGATAAGAATCAACCGGCTTGCGTTGATGCTCATATTCAGAATTTCATTGAAGAAATCTGCCATATCATTCACCCCCTGCAGAGTCAATCATTTCTCGGATTTGAGAAATCTCCCTGTCGGTAAGTTTTTTGTGCTTTGCAAAAGCGGCGATGAAGGAGGGAAGCGAGCCCTCAAAAGTTTTTTCAACAAGCTCATCAATCTCCGATGCCTGCACCTCTTCTTTTGTGACAAGGGATGTGACGGTTGAGTTTTCGGATTTGACAACTCCTCTGTCAGAAAGACGCTTGATTACGGTGTATGTGGTTGTCCTTGACCAGCCGAGTTTTTCTTTGCATAATGCGGCAAGCTTTGCGCTTGAAATCGGCTCATTCTCCCAGAGAATAAGGCAGAATCGGTATTCGCTTTCAAAAATTTTCGGTATCGACATAACAAAACCTCCTTGTCTAATGCATTAGACAATTGTAGTCTAACACATTAGACAAGAGTTGTCAAGAAAAATCCGCTGACAAAACATCAGCGGATAATTTTTATTCTTCCATCTGTTTGCCGAGGAAGGATGCGGCAATTTGTGCGAGTTTGGTTTCGGTCTGTGTGGGGCATGAGCCGTTTTCGTGCATAAGCATAACGAGTGCGCCTGAAACATCGCCGCCGCCGATAATCGGAAAAGCAACTGCCGCTTCTTTTTCAAGACCCTCAACGGGTTTCATTCTTTCACCGTCGATAACGCAGACATAGTTTTCGCGTTTTTCCATAACGGTTTCAAGGCTTCGGCTGACCCTGCGGTCAAGCACCTCTTTTTTGCTCATACCTGCAACTGCGATAACGCTGTCGCGGTCTGTAACGATAACGGGTAAACCTGTACCGCGGAAAAGCACATCCGCATACTGCGCCGTAATCGAAGATAACTCGCCGATAGGCGAATACTTCTTGAAAATAACCTCACCGTCCGCATCCGTGTAAATCTCCAACGGGTCACCTTCGCGGATACGCATGGTGCGGCGGATTTCCTTGGGGATGACGACTCTGCCGAGATCATCAATTCTTCTGACAATACCTGTGGCTTTCATTTTATATCTTTCTCCTTATATTTTGGTTGCCCTGTTATTGTTTGTCAGAAATTGCGATTTATACTAAAATAAATTTCAATTTAAATAATGTTTGTTATAGTTTGATATTCAGATTTATTCAAAAAGTGAGATTATGCGAGAAAAACAGAAAAAACGGGAGTTCGTTATATCGCACGGCGATATTTTTTATTTTATTTTCAGCGTTTGCATAAGAAAACTCCCTCGATAAAATCGAAGGAGTCCGACAAATTGGAATTTATATAAATGTTCATTAAAAAAGAAACAAGTATCATTACGTATACAGTGAAACAGGTCCGTACAGACCACCCGATACAAGGTCTTTGGCAAATTTAAGCTCAGCCTCAAAATACGGCGATAATTCTTTGATATTCCATTTGTCAAAGTAATCGGTGTGAACATACCAATTTGCCGATGTATTGGTCACAACTATTTTCAGCGTGTTGTTTTCGGCAAGTACACCGTCAGGTATTCTGAATCTGTACGGAGGCGCAACAGCAATTCCCAGAGAGTGTCCGTTGAGATAAACCTCAGCCGCATAATGCACATCACCGAGGTCTATTTCTCCTTCTTTTCCTTGCTTTTCGGCAGGAAGTGCAAATGATTTTTCATATACAGCGCTTCCCGAATAATCACTGCCGATTATATTTGCCCAATCACCGAGGCTAACGGAAACCGAGTTTTCATAATGATTGATATTTTCAAATCCGTTTTCATTGCATGAGAGTTCGATTTCTTTACGGAAAACAAATCCGTCGGTAATATCGATTTTATTGCTGAATGCTTTCTTGTTTTCAGAATCAAAAGTTTCATCCGTAAGCATTAAGACCGCTGTTTCGCCTATGGCAAGAGAAAGGTTAAGGAATCCGTTCCTTGTTTTGAAACTCTGCAATTTTCCCGTTTCCAAATTAAGCAGATAACCGTTTGAAGATGGAAGATGAACACGGAATTCTCCGCTGTCGCCGCATTCACGGAACAGAAAGAACAGTTCTGCATTTTCAGTTTTTCTGTGCATTGCCCGTAACCCTGTGCCATCAGCCGTAATTACAGGTTTAAGGTCTGAAAGAGTATATGAAACTCTTCCGCCTTTTTTAATGAAACGGTCAAAAACCGTTTGAGTCTGAGGAGGGATGAAAGCTTCTTCCGTGACGATGATATTTCTGTATTTTGCATTGCCTATGCAAATATAGCCGTTGTCGGTTATTTTTGCAGCCTGTATAACGTCATCGTCAACTATATCAAAATCAACCGTTATATCTTCGAGTTTTCTTCCGAGAGAATCGAGTTCTTTGGCAACCATTTCAGCATTGAGTCTGCCCTGAAAATCGGAAACGGGATAATAAAGTGCGGTTTCGCATATTCGTTCTCCGAGCGAAGATACATAAGACAAGCGTTCCGTATAACGATTAAACTGACCGAGATAGCGGTAATAGGGCTGATTCTCCGTGAAAATCGGCAGTTCCTGCGCAAGAAGCTGACCTTTTCGTCCAAGAGGGAAATTAAACGGATTGAAAATGTTTATTCCTCTTACAGCCTGATAACCTACGGTATATCGCATCATATCATATGTAAGCCCCGTACCCGCAACACCGAAAATCTCGCTCATTGCAAGCTTTGTGCCGTTCTGTGCGGCGGCAGACGAAGCGTATCTCGGAAAAAATCCGTTGTAAGCATTCATATCATCTTTGGTTTTAACTCTGCTTTCGGGATAAATCTGACGCCATATAACGTCTATGCCGGGAATGTCAAAGCACCGTAGTGCACGCATCAGATTAAAGTTTCCTCCGCCGTCCATACAGCCATGAGGACTGTGGTCTTTATCAAGATGCCCCGTAAAAGCAAAACCGTTTTCGTTTGCCCATTTTTTGCAGGGAAGCAGAAAATTTTCGCAGAACATATGACTGCATAAATCATACCAACGGCGAAGAATATGAACATTTTCTTCTGTCGGATTTTCTTTGTTTTCAATAAGCGGAAGATACGGCAATACAGATTCGCCGTAGATTGCTTCATATTTATCAGCCAAATCTTTGTTGAACGGATTTGAAGGAGCTTTCGGCTCATCGGTAAATACGGCGGTAAAACTTCGTGTTGCCGACGCATATTTTTTGTGAGTGATTTCAATAAAATATTCCGTTGCGTCTCTGTTGAGCAGATCGGGATAATTTCCGCCTGAAGAATATTCGGGGTGGTCTTTAACCACTTTTCCGCATGCACCGCCCGACGGCCAACCGCCCTCATCATAAATCCAGCAATTCATTCCAAGCGAAGTTCCTTTGTCAATTGCATAAGCACAAAGCTCAAAGTATTCCTCAGAGAGATATTCGGGCGAAAGATTTGTTGGCATACTGTCGGGTCGGAAATTCTTCGGCTCGGGAAGAATGTAAAATGCTCTTATACCGAGATTCTGCATTTCCTCAAGTTGCTCATCTATAATTTCGCGAGTGCAGATGTCGTTCCATACCCATACATATACGGGGGCATACGAAACATCGGGAGATATGAAACTGTTCGAATTAAATTTATCATTATTATTCATTGTTGACACCTTTGTTGTATCAGACATTATCATCGTATTTGCCTTGTTTTTTCAAGCGATTGACAAAACATTTCAACGCAATAACCATTGCAACGTAAAGCACGGCAAGCAGTACGGGATATATCTTTATTCCGAAAAGCCCGCTGATAAGACTTACTGCAGGAGGAGCAAGCATAACGCCGATGTATGCAAATGCTATCTGTGAACCCATAATCGACTGTGATACTTCTTTGCC
This sequence comes from Acutalibacteraceae bacterium, assembly GCA_045634985.1. GTDB lineage: Bacteria > Bacillota > Clostridia > Oscillospirales > Acutalibacteraceae > CAG-177. The sequence continues at coordinate 96,198 of JAZRBF010000010.1, forward strand.
GAAATTGTGAGGTGTGAGATGTATCATATTCGGATAAATTGAGCCGTTGCCCAAGCCAATCAGGAACAAACCGATAACAGAAACTGCACCGTGCAAGGGAAAAAGCATAATTGCAACGGCAGGAGCAAGAATGAATGTGCCGATACCGATACGTTTCCAGGTGCTGATTTTATCAGAAAGCAAGCCTGAAACGAAACGTCCTATTGACATTCCGATGTAATATATTGTCAGAGCGAGCGCACCGTGTTCTGCTCGAAATCCTTTTTCTGTTACAAGATATGTGCTTCCCCAGACTCCGCAGGCATATTCGATTGCGTTCGTTGCAATCATAATAATCCACACCAGACGGATTTCGGGCATTTTTGCCATCTGTAAAAGAGAAAGGTTTACGCTGTTTTCTTCTTCAGTTTCTTCGGCGGATGATGATTTCTTCCACATAGGAATCGATATGATCAAGAGTAACGTGATTGCCGCCTGAACATAAAAAGCATAGCGATAACCGCTGCGCCAACCTGTATTGCTCAATGCCTGTGACATAAGATAAGGACTGAGACTCACTCCCACACCGTAAAAACAATGCAGAAAATTCATATGGCTCGCTTTAAAATGAAGAGCAACATAATTATTAAGCCCTGAATCAATCGCACCTGCACCAAGTCCGAGAACAACCGCTAACGGTATCATAAGCCAAAAGGATGTTGCAAAAGAGAATCCAAGCAAAGCCGTCGCAGTCATAGCTGTGCTGAACGCGGTAACTTTGGCCGTTCCCAATTTATTGAGAATTCCTGCGCTGAACATACTTGATAAAACGGTGCAACCCGAAATAATAAACGTGAGAATACTGACCGCTTCAACGGGAATATTCATTTCAGAATGTATTGCAGGCCAGGCAGAGCCGATGAGAGAATCGGGAACTCCGAGACCTATAAATGCAATATATATAACAACCAATAAAAAAGCCATAAAAAACCTCCAAAAAGTTAACTCGACAAATTCTGATTTGTTGATTTGATTATAATATTCAAACAAAGAAAAAGCAACAGTTTTCAGGCTGTTGCTTTTGTGTGTTTTTGATAAATCAAAATATTTTGTTTTAGTATAAAAAAACAATTATTTCTTCTTTTTGAATTCTTTCTGACCTCTTGTGCTGCCACCGTCACAAAGAATATCAACACCTGCAAGATAACCGTTGCGTTCGTCAGCTACAGTTGCGATTGCATAACCGAGTTCTTCGGGTTTACCCATACGCTCTTCACAGGATAATTTGATAAGGAAACCGCCGTGTTCTTCTTCCATCTTGCCCATATCTGTTGCAATAAGACCGGGG
>JAZRBF010000011.1:0-32228 GCA_045634985.1 Acutalibacteraceae bacterium
CCCAGAGCTTGCATCACAGCAGACGAAATCGCTAAGGAAGCTGACTTCTTCTGCTTCGGCACAAACGACCTTACTCAGATGACATTCGGCTTCAGCCGTGACGACGCTGGTAAGTTCCTCAATGCTTACTATGATACAAAGATCTTCGAGTTCGATCCCTTCGCAAAGCTTGACCAGACAGGCGTTGGCGCTCTTATGGAAATGGCTGTTTCAAAGGGTAAGGCAAGCGGCAAGAACCTCCACTACGGTATCTGCGGCGAGCACGGCGGCGATCCCACATCAGTTGAATTCTGCCACAAGATCGGCCTCAACTATGTATCCTGCTCACCCTTCCGCGTTCCGATTGCTCGTCTTGCAGCAGCTCAGGCAGCTATCAAAGAAATGTAATTTAATGAGAGAAGTGTAATTCGTTACACGAGGTACTTTGACTAAAACGAATCCCCTTGGAGCAATCCAAGGGGATTTTTGCACTTACAGTACTTTTTATCGGACATAAGATGTGCTATGATTACAATAAGAGGTGATGAAATGATATATACCGAACAAACCAAAAAAGCAATGAAGTTATGTTTTGATGCTCACAAAGAGCAATTTGACAAGAGCGGTATGCCCTATGTTTTTCATCCGTTACATTTGGCTGAACAAATGAATGACGAAGAAACAACAATCGTTGCATTGTTGCACGACGTGGTAGAGGACACTGAATACACTATTGAGGATTTAGCAAAAATGGGATTTGAAAAAAATATTACCGACGCAATCGCCTTAATGACACATGACGACGGTGTTGATTATATGGACTATGTCCGTATGATTAAAGAAAATCCTGTTGCAAGGGCTGTCAAACTAGCAGACCTGAAACATAATTCTGATTTGACAAGATTAGATTCCATTGACGAAAAGGCTCTCATTAGAAGAGAAAAGTACCTGAAAGCTATCACGCTTCTTGAGGAGTAAGCGTCCCTTTGCCGACCTTGCCGCAAGCAACAAGCAAAGACTCCAAATAATTATCATCCTCATCGAGCAATCGGTGGGGATTTTTGTGTCTATTGCAAAACCATTACAAACAGTCTATAATGTGTATGAGCTTTACTAAAGGTTGTGGAGTAATGTATACATACAAAATTATCAGTGTTAATGAACAAAGCAAATGGATACTCATTCAATGTGTTGAAGAAAACAGCATCATTAATTATGAGCCCTTTGTGGAAATTGTAAAACAAATTGCTCAAAAGTGGAATAATGGCGAATGGGAAGGGAAAATATCTTCTGTTGGTGATATGCGTTATAAAGTGAAAAATGACCCTGTTAATCTTGCTTATCAATGGGATGATTTATTCGGTATTGTTTTTGATTGTTCAGGTATTTCAGATTTGGATAATGTAAAAACATTTTTGCTTAAAAATTATGATATAAAATAATTCCCCCACTTTGCTAACCGCCACACAGGCAGCAATCGCTAACAACTAATTTTAATTAGTTCGGATAAGTGAATAACTAAAACGAATCCCCTTGGAGCAATCCAAGGGGATTTTGTGTATTGAAAACTGTCGAAGCATATGATATAATTTCAAAAAAATAAAACTTTTTAAGGATGAAAAATTATGGCATATGACAGATGGTTAAAAGCAGAAGATATTCCGACAATAAGAAGATTGGATTATATAGTAGAAGACACAGACGGATTTGAATCAGGCAAATTATATGCGGCATTAAGAAATTTAATAACTTTAAATGATTTTAGAATAACAGAATATAAAACGGAAGAAAAGTTACTTGAAGAGTATAAAAGAATGAAAAGAGTGTATGTTCCTAAATTGGAAAGGGTTAACCAATGGATGGTATCTCATGGTAAAGAAGTTATTTTTACAGATGTTGATAATTGGAAAGCTATCGGAGAAGATTATGATTATTTTTGGAATTTAAGAACAAAAAAGGACTTTGTAAAAGAAGAAGCTGAAGCCAGATTGGGAATAAGCGGAAGAAAGCCTGTACCTGCTGTTTATCTGGAGAAATACGAAGCGCAGATTTGCGAAATGATGGAAACGCTGAAAGCAGATAACTGACACCAAAAGGAAGGGTTCTATGGAAGAGAAAAACGCACCAAAAACACCCTCTCCGGACAGTGAGAAAGAGAAAACAGAATGGAAACAAAAATTAGAAGAGCTGTATAAAAAAATATCAGACGAATACCGCGATGTTCTCAAACGGCTGAAATGAATGTGCTATTACAAATATAATCACAATCGAAAGGAATATCTCTTATGACTAATCAAACTGGCACAGAAAAAGATTTTGCTTTGGAAAATATAATCTCCACAGCAATTCAAATACCTGGTGTTAAAGTAAATAGAAGTAAATTTCTAGCAGAAATGTTCGCTTCGGAAGATATTATGATTCAAGATGTTATTGATTTAGGACCAATCCAAGCAAACATACCTCAAGAAAAGCTTTCACACCTTGCAGGAAAACTTATTTTAAAACGAACAAGTGAATCATCTCTTGCTTCTTTTGTGGCAGGAATTCCTGGAGGATTAGCAATGGCCGCTACTATACCGCTTGATGTTCTACAATTTTTTGGTATGGCATTAAGGCTTGCTCAAGAGCTTTCCTACCTGTACGGAGCAGATGACCTGTGGCAAAACGGGCAAATTGATGATGAAAAAGTAAGAAATCAACTTTTGTTGTATTGCGGTGTTATGTTTGGTGTTTCTGGTGCCGTTTCTGGTGTGCGTGTTTTATCAACTCAAATTGCAAAAACAACACTAAAAAAACTTCCGCAAAAAGCTCTTACCAAAACCTTTTGGTATCCTATGGTCAAACAAATTGGTAAAGCTATCGGTATAAAAGTTACAAAATCTACTGTTTCCAAAGGTGTTTCAAAAGCAATTCCCATTCTCGGTGGTGTGATTTCAGGTGGACTTAATTTTGCTTCAATGTTACCTATGGCAAACAGACTGCAAGCAGCCCTTGATAGTGCAAACTTCAGTTATACTGAAGAAGAATTTGAAAACGATATTCACATCATAGAGAATATCGATAATGCTGAAAGCGAATATGATGACTCCAACCCCAAAGACATTAAATCTAAAATGATCATAGGTAAAAAGAAACTTGGTGAAAGTTTTTCAGAGATATTTGCCAAAAAGAGCAAATCCACTGACACTCCTACTGATGATGCAATTGAAAAACTTAAAAAACTATCTGAACTAAAAGATTTAGGTGTTATAACAGAAGACGAGTTTGAGGCTAAAAAAGCAGAATTGCTTTCTCAAATATAACTAACATCCTATTTGCTTTGAGCCAATCAACAACCTCCTTGCAAAATGGTATTACCAAATGCAAGGAGGTTGTTTTATATAAAATCATTGAAACTTTTGTCTTTAAAGTGGATTAATTGAAGAAAAAAGTATGATATAATATATTTATTATACATATTGAGGAGATGTATTATGGCGGAAACAATTTACAAAAAGACCCGTTTCGGCGCATAAGACGGTTTTTGTATCTTCAACAATTTTTTCACTTCGTAAGAGGCCTCTGTAATTCTATTTAAATTTATCCTACAATATAAAACTCCCCTCAGACTGCTCTGAAGGGAGTTTTGCGATATCTGCAAGATTTTGGAATTGAATTTATTTGCGTCTTCTAAATTTCGAAGATGATGAAACCTGTGCCCCTGTTGACTGATGTGTAACCGCAACCATATCATTCACAGCAAAAAACACACCATTTCGCATACATCCGACAAACTCATCCCCTTTAAAAACGGATTCTGATAAATTTATAGGAAAGCTTCTTTCTTCAATATGCGTATGATAATACCAATCGATCTTTTCAACATCATATTCTTCATATTCATCTGTTATTTTCAGAAGTTTCTCTTTCAGAGCTGTCGTTTCCGGTGTTTCCTCGTATTGAAACTTTTTTATTTCTTCTCCGTCGGGATTCGCTACAATTCTGTAAAACTCAAACATCCGACAATCTCCTTTAAATACCAAATGTTACTTTTTTCTTAGATAATAATATGAATAATCCCATCTTTCGTGGTCATCGCTTGAAAAAGAACTGCCTGTTTTATAAATCAAAGGATATTTTTTCCATCCATCCGAAGGGTCATCAACAAGGGTTACATGCAATTCTTTATCACGATAAGACTCTTTATTAAAGCCATAGTAATCTGACGCACCGACTACACCTGCAAAACAAATTCCGTCTTGCGACACTACTATCTGATAATCCTCAATATTTCTGGATGATTCACTGGTTTCACAGCCTTCTCTCCCATACCCATAGTCATAGCCTTCGCTCGAGTAAACATAAATTTCATACTTGTCCGCTTTATCTCTGATTGCCTGGTATTCTTCATCAGAGTACTCTTTTTCAACAATATATCTGTCACCGCGGTAGCCTTCAGCTTTGATGCAACCCAAAGTATATTCCGTGCAAAGAGTCAGTAATTTTTTCAATTTGATCTTCTCCTTTTTTATATTATCTGTCGGATTAATCTATGCGAAAAGGTAATTAAATCTGTTATCGCTCCATGCGCCAATGAATATTGTTGTTTGTGTCAATGGTCGCATTTACCATTCCTGATGATTCACTTAATGCTTCAGGATCTTCTCTTAACAGCCAGAGTCTGGTGCGCATAGATGCTTTTGACCAGTCATCAAATAATATTCTTACACTTTTGTATGAACTTTGTTTATAACCTGATTTTTCAAAAAACTCATAAGACATGTTGTTTCCGTAAACAAAGAATTCTCCGAAATTTTCATTTATAGGAAAACTTCTGAGCATAACCAATTTACCCGTGTCGCTATCCACAAACACAAAAGCAATCTCGTCAAATCCCTTTGTGTAATCGTTGAAATACCACAACAGGTCAGGCTGTACAAGGATATCTCCCCATTGATACGAGCCAAACTTAACAAACATAAACAATCCGCTTTCAAGATAATTCAGACCGGCAGAAAATTTGATAGGACCCTCGCACTGTCTGATATCTTCGTCAGAAAAACCGCTCCAATGAACTGTAACAATAATTTTATTTCCGAACATGTATGCTGTTTGTCCGTCTGGTATGGTTTCGTTTCTTACATCCATAAACAAACGGCGGGCGGTACCATTGATAACTGTGTCAGCAATCAGCAAGTTACCTCCCTGCGGTGTGAGTCCTTCAGAAACAGTAACATTGTTTCCGAGTTTTACAATTGCCATAAAAAACGCCTCCACTTTTAATCAAGGAATTTATTATAGAAATCAAGCTATGAATTTATTTTAGCATATGAAACTTTTTATTTCAACAAAAACTTTGACGTTTATGATATATGCATCTTATAAAAATCAAATTCGATATTTATTGACAATATGTGCATAGGTGACTAAGCCAATCAACAACCTCCTTGTAAAATGGTATTACCAAATGCAAGGAGGTTGTTTTGATAAAATCATTGAAACTTTTGTCGTTAAAGGGGTTTAATTGAAGAAAAAAGTATGATATAATGTATTTATTATACACAATTGAGGAGATGTATTATGGCGGAAACAATTTACAAAAAGACCCGTACCGGTCACGGTATGACAAGAGATGCTGTCTGCGACAAAGCATTACTTTTGAACAACCCCATTCAGCCCGAGCGTCTTGAAAGAATCGAAAACGGCAAATTCCCGATAAACCCCGAGGAGGTTTTGCTCCTTTCCGAAATATACGGAGAGCCTACTCTTTGCAATCACTATTGCTCAAATGAGTGCCCCATCGGCGAAAAATATGTGCCCGAAGTCAAGGTTAAGGACCTTGCACAAATTGTTCTTGAGATGCTCTCTTCCCTCAACTCAATGAAAAAGAATCAGGAAAGACTTATTGAAATCACCGCTGACGGTATAATTGATGACGAAGAAATCAAAGACTTTGTTTTCATCCAGAAAGAACTTGAGCATATTTCAATAACAGTCGAAGCCCTTCAGCTCTGGGTTGAGCAGATGGTTGCAGATGAAAAAATAAATCTCGAAAAATATAACGCCCTCAGAGGCGAATAAAACTCAACGGCATCCGTAAATCGGGTGCCGTTTTTATTTTTCCATTCGGTGCAACACCTTGTTATTATCAATTTGCAGTAAGTGTAAAAAACGCGAAGCCTTTCTGCCACAAAGTGTTATTCCGTTTGTTTGCGTTATGCGATATTATATAGTCAATGAAAGACACAAAGGAGAATAATAATGGAACACTTTAAAAAACACAGCCTAATCACAGGAACAGTAGTTGGCTTCAACAACTACGGTTGCTATGTACGGGATGATGTAACCGGCAAAACAGTTTTTTATTTTGGCAACGGTATGAAGGGTGACCGCGTACAGCTAACCGTACGCAAGGTTAACCGCGAACTCGAAAGAGTTACCTGCAGCCTAGACACCGTTCTGGAATATGGCAAATTCGTTGCTTAATGTTCCTGAACAACAATTCGGTTGAGAAACCTGTGTGCAAGGGTATCCTCCTTTAACCCTTGCACACACCAAAAGCTTAAGTAAAGGGGATTAGTCAAATGAGTCCTAAACAAAGAATGCTCACAATCAGATTGTCAGAAAAAATAAATAAAAACCAAAAATACGCAGAATCACTTGGAATTAAAATTGTAAATAAAAACACCGGAGAAAAAATATAATCCTATTTTCCTGACAACAGACAGAATTTAAAAATGTGTGTGAATTAATCAAGTTGTTGTAACAAATCAAAAACATCGTAACAAATAAACAGAATATTAATTGTATATAAGTATTAGAAAGCCAAGCATCGAGGAGTGATTTTTATGATTGAAATACTGTTTTCAATTCTTGCAATATGGCTTTTCTTCAAAGCCGTAGGATTGGCGCTCAAACTTACCTGGAGCGCGGCTAAAATCGTAGCAACCATACTGCTTGCAATCGCAGTTCCTGCATTCATCCTGCTTGCAGTGTTTATCGGCGGATTTACTCTGCTCTTACCCGTTGCATTAATTGGCGGCGCAGTCGGACTGCTTAAATCCTGCGGATAATTGGTATAACCTATCAGTTCGTACTGCCCAAAATCCAAGCTTAAAGACACCGTACAGGTCATATGCCTGTGCGGTGTCTTCTGTTTTCTACTGCATAAACTGCAAAAAATCAATGCCATTTTCAACACACACTGCTATTCAGTTTCAAGCCCGAAAGGATTATCATATGCTTATACAAATTTATCTTGTTTTGCAGGAGGCAAGCAGAAAATGAGCAAATATGTAGTTATCGATCTGGAAATGTGTAATGTTCCGAAGTCAAAGCAAAAGCTTTGCGGCTGTAAAAACGAAATCATCGAAATCGGAGCTGTTTTGATTGATGACTCTCTTGAAATTACAGACAACTTCAAGACTTTCGTTTCGCCCGAATACGGAATACTCGACAGTTATATAAGCCGTCTGACAGGCATCAAAGCCCAAAACCTTAAGGGTGCTCCTGTTTTCAGCGTTGCTCTTGATATGCTGCTCAAATGGATTCCCGAAGGCGCTGTTGTTGTTACCTGGAGTGACAGCGATGAGAAACAGATTCGTACGGAAGCAAATCGAAAAGGTATCAGTTTCCCTGTCCTTGATACTGTTTTCAAAGATACCGTTGACTGCCAAGCTGCTTTCAGTAAAGAAATCAACTCATCCAGAGCATTCAGACTCTCCGATGCTCTGAATATCGCCTGCGTTGAGTACGATGAACATCTGCACGAAGCATATGCTGATGCATACAACACCGCCCTTCTTTTCATTAAAATGAAAAAGGAATCGCCGCTTAAACTAAGCTCCTATTATCTGCAGAAGTTCAGCAAAATTACTCATTACAATCCCTTTTCGGAGCTTCTCAGCGAATTCGGTTGCGCCGTATAATACGAACACTCTGCCGAATTCGATATTTATTGACAATATGTGCATAATTAACTATAATCTATAATAAGCAAATATTTTTTAAACCAGATGAGGTGAAAGAAATGGGAAACAGCATAACCAAAAGCCTTTTTTTAAATTATCTGTTGGCTGATGCCGAAGCATTCAGGAAAGAAAAAAGCAATAAATCAGTTACCGCCAACCACATATTCGCTGCCGTTCTTAAATATTATCGAAATAATGTTACCGTTGATGGCGAACTTGATGCTCTGGCAGGCAGAGGGTATGATCGCAATGAAGTTGAGGCAGTTTTCAATCTCGTCAAGAATTACCTTGTTCACGATGATTTCGATGCAACCTTGAACACGCTGTGTGTCATCAAAGATACAACAATGGATGACTATCTTTTCAGACAAAATATGGTTTTCTCTGAAAGAGCGGCGTCCCAGACAGAAAACAGCATTTTTTCAGCAGATATTCTTATCAAAAGTATCATTTCATCGCCAACAGATGAAATCCGATTAATCATTCAGAAGGCTGAGGCAAAAAAGCGCTCATTCTCCCCCGAAACAGTGTCAAGAATGCTTGACGATATGACCGCATTGCTTTCAGCAAAAGACTCTTCCAAATCTTCTGCGCCTCCAACTCCTTCAACTCCCCCCACAGCATCAACAGCAACCGCGGATGCCGTTGCAAGAGAGTTGAGCAAACCTTCCACCGCTCACACTCCTGACACCCCTGCTCCCCCTGAAGCTGATAATGGTTCAGCCTCCGGCACAGAAGCAATTCCTGTTCAGGACGCAGAAGGAGTTACAGGAAACGACCTTCCCAAAGACGAACTTGATGCTCTGACCAGAAGGGTCAAGATGATTCAGAGAAAACTGAGTGAGGTCATCTTCGGCCAGGACTATGCAATCAATGTTCTTGCCTCGGGCTATTTCCAGGCAGAACTTCAGAGATTCACAGATAAAACAAACAAGAAACCTAAGGCAACATTCCTCTTCGCAGGCCCTCCCGGTGTCGGTAAGACTTTCCTTGCCGAGCAAGCTGCATCTCTTCTTGAACTTCCTTATAAGCGCTTTGATATGAGTGAATATTCAGGCCACGATGCGCAGATGGAGCTTTGCGGTACAAATGAATCCTACAAAGGCTCCAAAGAAGGTGCTCTTACAGGCTTTGTAAAGAGAAATCCCGAATGCGTAATCCTCTTTGATGAAATTGAAAAAGCAGGTATAAACGCAATCAATCTCTTCCTTCAGATTCTGGACGCAGGTCGTCTTCGCGACACCTACACATCTGCAGAAGTTGATTTCTCAAAAACAATCCTGATTTTCACCACCAATGCAGGCAAAAAACTCTATGAAGGCTCACCCACCTTTAATCTCTCGCACATACCGCGCAAAACTATTCTCAGGGCTCTTGAAAAGAGCGGAGATTATCAGGACGGCACCTCCTCATTCCCTGCAGCAATCTGCTCCAGATTCGCAACAGGTAATGTTGTTATGTTTAACCATATGGAGGCTCATATCCTCCGCTCGATAGCTGAAAAAGAAATTCTCTCCTGCGCACGAGGTTTCGAAAAAGAAGCTGGAATCAAGTGCAACATCTCCGATAATGTTTATTCCTGCATTCTCTTTGCGGAAGGCGGTCTCGCAGACGCAAGAACGGTTAAAAGCCGAGCAAACACCTTCCTCAGTTCCGAGCTTTATGAACTTTTCCGTCTTGTTTCAATAGATTCAAACGGATATGAAATTCAGAATATCGAAACAATCAATATCGACCTTGTTATCCCTGAAGACAACGAAGAAGTAGCCCGTCTTTTCAGAAGAGAAAACAAAGCATCCGTTATGGTTTTCGCTTCAGACAGCGTCAGGGATTCCATCGTTTCGGCATTTCCCGATGACTACACAGTCACAAGTCCTTCATCATTTGACGAAGCTGTTGCTCTTATCAATAAGAATGACTATGACCTTATTCTTTGCGACCTTCACGCAGGCACAAAGGATAAAGGCAACAACCTGAGCATCGAGGATATTGATTCCGAAGGCAGCGATTTCTTTAGATATGCCTGCGAAATGTCCGATATCCCTCTCTATATCGTTTCCGACGAAGAGCACCGTTACTCCGAAGAAGAGATGTTCTCTCTTCTCAAAGAAGGCGCACGCGGTGAAATCAGCGTTACAGATAAGAACACTCTTCTCGATGCAGTTGCAGGTATTCTTGACGAAACATATCAGCAAGCAAGTATGGATAGCCTTGCAAAATCAAACAAGATTGTTACATTCAGAACTGCGCAATCAATTTCTGCAGATCTTAAGACCGCCAACATCAGACTTTACGGCATCGATCTTGAGGTTGCTGTCGACGGCGATGACAGCGAAAGCATTCTCAATGCAGTTTCAAAACCCAATGTTCGATTCGGCGATATTATCGGTGCAGAAAGCGCAAAAGAAGAGCTTCAGTATTTCGTAAATTACCTCAAGAATCCCAAGGCATTCTCAAACCGTGGTCTCGGCGTACCAAAGGGCGTTCTCTTCTACGGCCCTCCCGGAACAGGTAAGACTATGCTCGCAAAAGCTGTTGCCGGCGAATCCGATGTTACATTCATTTTTGCAGAAGGTAACCAGTTCAAGAAAAAGTATGTCGGTGAAGGCGAAGAAGCAGTTCACAGACTTTTTGCTACAGCAAGAAAATATGCTCCGTCAATCATTTTCATTGACGAAATTGATGCCATTGCCAAAGAGCGCACAGGCAGCGAATTCTCTGCCGCATCCGAAAGCATTCTCACCGCCTTCCTCTCCGAGATGGACGGCTTCAAGACCGACGCCAAGAGACCCGTTTTTGTTCTCGCGGCAACCAACTTCGAGGTTGAGCCGGGAACAAAGAAGAGCCTTGACCCTGCTCTTCTCAGACGCTTTGACAGACATATTTACATTGATCTTCCCGATAAAAATGCCCGAATCAAGTTTATCAAAATGAAGATTTCGAAATCTGAGGCGTTCAGCATCTCCGAAAACGAAATCGAAAACATCGCAGTGCGATCAACAGGTATGAGCCTTGCTCAGCTTGCTTCCGTATTCCAGCTTTCCTTGCGCATTGCAATCAGAAAGAACAAAACCACAGTTGATGATGAGGTCTTTGAAGAAGCATTCGAAACCTTCAACTACGGCGAAGAAAAGAAATGGGATATTTCTCACATCCGTAAGACCGCTTATCACGAAGCAGGCCACGCATTCCTCTGCTGGCACGGCGGCGAAACTCCCTCTTACCTGACAATCGTTGCAAGAGGTAATCACGGCGGTTATATGCTTCACGGCGACAATGAATCGCAGGGCACATACACCAAAAAGATGCTTCTCAACCGAATCAGGACTTCTCTCGGCGGCAGAGCTGCAGAACTTGTATTCTTCGGCGAGGACGAAGGTCTTTCAACAGGCCCGAGCAGTGACCTGAGAACAGCAACCGCCATTGCCAGAAGCATTGTCTGCAACTACGGTATGGACGAAACTATGGGACTTGCCGTAATTTCTGAAAGCGAAGCAACCGAAGGATTCCTTGCCCAGCAAATCCGCGACGCTGTCAACAATATCCTTAAGACGGAACTTGATAACGCAAAGGAACTTCTTATCGCAAACAGAGCCGCTGTTGATAAGATTGTTGAAGTCCTTCTTGTCAAGAACCACCTCAGCTCCGAGGAAATTAACGATATTTTCTCAGCATATTCAACTCAGGGCAAATAAACAAAAAAACACAAGCAGTCTGATTTCTCAGGCTGCTTGTTTCTTTTATATGAACTTAAATGTACTGATAGCATCTTACATAATCCACAACGAGCGATGAGGGTATGTATTCATTCTGTGCAATTTTTTCATCAACTCCGACAGAAATTATCAGATAAAGCGGAACCTGACAAACACCTCCGAAAGATGTTCTCGCGGTTTCAATGCCGTTGATATAGAAAATATATTCATTCTCATTCCATTCAACGCCGTATGTATTGAATTTGTTATACGGGTCATCCGCATAAAATGCGCCCTGATTTTCGCTTCTGTGATACTCGTCATATGAGTCAACGTGGATTGTATGGTAAACCGAATTGAATTCCTTGCTTGTTTCGTCATAGTCTGTGTTGGTTTCAAACACATCAACCTCTGCTCCCGTTACACCGCCGTCAGTATTGACATCAAACATTCCGTCGCACAGAAGCCAGAATGCAGGGTTGATACCTGCGCCCTTCGGCAGAATGCAGCGGATTTCAAAATAACCATAAAGCTGTTCGTAGCCTTCGTATCCTGCATCATAATGCTTGTTGGGATTGGTTTCCATACCGTAGGAATAATATCCTGCACCCTTCGGGCCGTTTTCTTTATATTCCGCAGTAATTTTCATACATCCGTCATCAGTGAAGCTGACCTGCTCCCTGTTCCACCACGCAGTATCGCGAAGCTGGGTATCATTTGCGCCGTAAACATAATGACCCTGCCATCTTTCGGTATCAAATCCGTTATCAAATTCATCCGACCATTCGAGTCTGAATCGACTCATATCGATGCTGTCTTTATAAGGCGTTACGGGTGTATCAAAAATAACAAGGCTTACAAGCTGGGTGAATGCAACAAAAAGCGCCGCTACCCTTTTGAAGTCAAAAGAAAAAATTTCGGCAATCATTTTTCCTGCAACAACAAAAATCTCACCCATCGCAACAATCTGTCTTGTTGCAAAAATTGAAGATAAAAATTTCAAATTTACCACTCCTTTTCCGGTATTATACATTATATTTCGCTGCAATTCAATTACCTTGCTCCTCTTTCTTGACTTTTGACGCTCTTTATTTTATATTTATAAATAGAATTATCCGATTGGAGTGACGAATATGTTGCAAATCATCAGAGCTCTTGTTTCGGTTTTTGTTGCAATCGAAACGCTTTTCACAGGCATCTTCGGCGGTGTGCTTTTCAAGAATGTTGAAATGCCCGAAATCGTTGAGGGTGAATACGGTCAGTATGTAGACCCGTTTATCGGCACAGGCGGTATCCCCTGGACTTGCGGTATGCTCAGCCCTGCGGCAACAGTACCCTTCGGCTCGGTCAGACTCGGCCCCGATACCTGCTTTGCAGGCGGCACTTACCTTGTCAAAACCAACACCTCGGGTTATTACTACGAACACGCCCACATCAAGGGCTTCAGCCATTCAAGACTCTCTGGCACAGGTTCCGAGGATTACAGCAACTTCAGAATTACTCCTTCCGTCGGCAATAACGGCGCAAAAGTTATGCCCTATTCGCACTCGATGGAAGAAGCAAGCACAGGTTACTATGCAGTTTACCTGCCTACAGTTGCCTGCCTTGCAGAAATGACCGCCGATATTCATACAGGCGTGCATCGTTACAGCTTCTTCACAGGCGAGGATGCTCATCTTTTCATTGACGCAACAAGCGCCGCAGGTAACAGAAAATCAAGCAACGCTTACACAAAATATGATGAAGAAAGCGGAGTTATCTCGGGCGGATGCCTTCTTGCAGGTAACTTTGCAGGCAGATACGACGGCCTTCCTGCATATTTTGCGGCTGTTACAAGCAAACCCGTCAAATCATATGAGATTACCGATGACGGAATCGACCTCAACTTCGGCTCGCTCAACAACGATAATGTTGAAATCAAAGTGGGCATCAGCTATGTCAGCGAAGAAAACGCTCTGCTCAACCTTGAAGCAGAAGCAGGTGAGCTTGATTTTGACGGCGTGAGAGCAAATGCCGCCGCTGATTGGGAAGAAAGCCTTTCTGTTATCAAAATCAGCTCTGACGATGACGAAATTATGACCACATTCTATACCGCACTCTATCACAGCATGATAATGCCCACAAACTTCACCGATGTCAACGGCGAATATCTCGGCTTTGACAAGCAGGTGCATGTTGCAGAAGGCTACACTTACCGCACAGATATGTCCCTCTGGGATACCTGCCGCACAACTCATCCGCTTTACACTCTCATTGCGCAGGATATCCAGACCGACTGTCTCAACAGCCTTGTTGCAATGGCTGACCAGGGTGCAGGCGTGCTTCCCAGATGGCCTCAGGGCGCAGGTTATTCAGGTTCAATGTTTGGCGACAACGCAAATATCGTTGTGACCGAAAGCTATCTTAAGGGTATCACCGATTTTGATGTTGAAGCGGCATATGAAGCAATGAAATACACCTCCGAAAATGCCACAGATAAATCGGGCAGAGGCTGGGTTGAGCTTTATAACGAATACGGCTACATCCCTGCCGATGCAGAAGGCGTAAGAAGAACGGTTGCAAAAACAATTGAATATTCCTGGGAAGATGCCGCGATTGCAAACCTCGCTCTTGCTCTGGGCAAGACCGAAGAAGCTGAATACTACAACGAAAAGGCAATGTATTACAAAAATGTTTTCAACTCCGAAACAAAATATTTCCAGGCAAGAAACGCTGACGGCTCATTCGTCTGGAATTTCAGCCCCTATATCACATCATTCTATGATGCGGTTATGATTAAGAAATTTGCCGACGCTTACTGCGAAGGCAGTGCAAGACAGTGGCGCTGGAACGCGCTTCAGGATATCGACGGAATGATTGAGCTTTTCGGCTCAGAGGAATACTTCGTCAGCGAGCTTAACGACTTTATGAAGGACGCATCGCTCTCAAGAGCCGCAATGGACCCCGGTCATGGCTTCTGGGTCGGCAATCAGCACGATATTCATACACCCTATCTCTTTGCAAACGCAGGCAGAGCAGACCTCACCCAGAAATGGGTGCGCTGGACTCTTGCAAACCGTTTCAGCACCGATATCAACGGCCTTGACGGCAACGATGATGGTGGCACACTCAGCTCTTGGTACGTATTCTCTGCAATGGGCTTCTATCCCCTTGCAGGCACCGACCAATACTGGCTCGGCTCTCCCAACCTTAACGGCGCAGAGATTTCGCTCTCAAACGGCAAAACACTTAAGATGACTGCCGTTAATCAGAGTGCAGAAAATGTTTATGTTGAAAGCGTTACTCTCAACGGAGTTGCTCTTGAAGGCTGCTATGTTACTCACGAACAGCTTATGAACGGCGGCGAACTTGTTTTCAGAATGAGCAACAAACCCGCTGCAAACTGAACAGAATAAAATAACGCCCCTGCCAGAAACGGCAGGGGCGACTTTTACGCGATACCGAAAATCTTATCAACAAAATCCCAGAATACGGTCGCATTGTTATAGAAAAAATCAAATATCGGCTGCGAAATTTTATCGGGCAAAATCAAATCCGCAACAATCGAAACCAGAAACGACGGTCCCATATAAATCAGATATGCAAAAAACATTTTTATCCTCCTTCATTTATGAAGCCACACTTTTCTTATCTGAAATTGCTTTGGTGATCTGATGATATATAACTAAAATAGGGCTGATGGGTAATGAAAGAGTGCCGATTATGGCGGCAAGACCAAAATAAATACCCCAATAGCCTAAAAAACTTGTAAGCTCAAAGGTGTCTTCGGCTTTTTCTTTTAAAACATCAAAATTAATAAATCCTTCGGATTGTTTAGATTCTGCTGTCGGTACATCATCCTGTGCGTATGATGCTACGGGTAATGCCGCGAACACAATTGCAATGCACATAAAAATTGATAAAATTTTTTTAAAATTCATAACTCTATCCTCCTGCTATGCTCCGAAAATCAAGGTCCTCACGATCAGAAATGCATAGTAAGGCACCATAACCGGTACAACAAAAACACCCAGAATCGGCACATACATCACTGTCATACCAAAAGTGAGATATGAATCCCTCAGAATAATCTTGAGCTTTTCTTCAAGGGTTTTGTTTTCATCTTTCGATTCAACAACGCGTATCAGCTTTTGTGCCGATATGATTTCCGTTCCGTTTCCGTCAATTATTGTTGCGGTAAGAGTGGCGTCTCCGAAATTTTTGCCGGTTAATTTCGCGCCCGTCACAAGACCCGTTGCCTCATCGGTTATATACTCAATTTCGCAACGCTTCTTTTTTGAAATATCCCACTCGATTTTATAATTTTCAGCGTCCCCTATGTCATATTCAAGATACAGCTCTTCGGTTTTTCCGAATTCTACAGTCTTTATTTCGGGATTTCTGAATTTGATTTCTGCAAAAGGCTCCTGCTCCTGCGCAAACGCCGTCAGCGACAATGCAGAAATCAGCGTTGCAATACACAGGATGATTGATAAAATTCTTTTTGCTTTCATTTTTGCTCCTTTCTTTTGCGGTTAAATTTTATTTTGTCCCCACCGCAATTTCATTGTAACGAAGCTTAAAAACAAATTCAATAATCTTAATAAAAACTTAAAATTAACTTAAGATTCTTAAGGATTTCTTATAGAAATTTTAATATTCTTAACCAAATCTTAATAAAATTAATCATTTCTTAATATTTTTGAACATTTATTTATCAATCATCCTTTACACTCTTGATTTTTGCTCTCAAAGTGGTAAAATGATTCTGTTAAAACCAAAGGAGGTTATACTTTATGCTTAAAGTCGGTCTTGTCGGCGTCGGCGGTATCAGCGGCGCTCATATTCCCGCGTGGGAAGAAATGGAAAACGCACAGCTTGTTGCGCTTTGCGACATCCGTCCCGAAAGAATGGAAAAATACAGCGATAAGCGTTGCTACACAGATCTGGATGAAATGCTCGCAAATGAAGAGCTTGATATCCTTGATATCTGCCTGCCCACTTATCTTCACGCAGATGTTGCTGTCAAAGCAATGAATATGGGTATCAATGTTGTTACAGAAAAACCCATTTCTCTCAAGGAAGAGGATGTTGAAAGAGTTTATTCAACAGCAGAAAAGAATAATGTTAAATTTATGGTTGCTCACGTGCTTCGTTTCTGGCCCGAATATGAGCTTCTCAAGGAGATTTACGATTCAAAGAGATACGGTAAACTCCTTTCAGGCACAATGATTCGTCTTGGCGGATACCCCAAATGGAGCTGGGACGGTTGGATGATGGACGAAAAGAGAAGCGGTCTTGTACCCTTCGACCTCCATATTCACGACCTCGATTTTATGGTTTACGCTTTCGGTCTGCCGAAGGTTGCAAACCAGTACCGTTCAAAACTTCCCAAGCAGGATTATATCAGCCTTGTTTATGATTTTGGCGAATTCTCAATCAACTCCGAGGCATCCTGGTATGCCGCAAGCTATCCCTTCACCGCAGAATTCCGCTTCCAGTTTGAGGATGCAATTGTTGCAAACGAAAAGGGCAAGATGATGATTTATCTCAAGGATAACGAAAAAATCGACCTTTCACAGGAAGCAGAAGGCGACACAGGCAGCATCAACCTTCCCAAGAGCGATGCCTACGCAAACGAGCTTATCTACTTCGCAGATTGCGTTGAAAACAACAAGCCCGTTGATAAATTCAGACCCGAGGAGCTTTCCTGCGTTCTTAAAATTCTTAATAATCTTTAAAAGGAAAAGCCTGACGGCGTTATACCGTCAGGCTTTTAAATTTCATTATCAGATATCAATATATGCTGTTGCAGTATATTCCATATCTATAGTGACTTCAACGCCAAGCATTCTGATGCACAAATCATTGGCAACTATTTCAGAAGTTGCATCCCAGTCGCCGTAAATTATTTTGCCGCTTTTCTCATCTATGACACAGGTAATCACGCAATCATAATAACTTTCTGTCACATCACCTGAAACAACGGTCATTCCCAATGTCGAAAAAGCTTCGTCAAATGTCGATGTCCATCCGTATGCTCTTGACAAAGCATCGTTTGCCGTACCTGTGCGTTTAATGTCTTTAATCTTAATAACAATCGTTTTCTTGCCGTCTTTAACAGACATTTTTGCACTTTTTACATCGGATTCAAGTATTTCACCATTACCGGGAACTTTGAAAATATAGGTTTCTGCATCTTCAAACGCAGTCACAAAAGGAGCTATATCACTAGCTGAACCGTCACCCGAAACTGACGGAGTGCCGATTATATCTGTTGATGTTTTACCGATTACCATTCCCGTTTTCTTAACCGCAGAATTATAGGCATCAAGAATTTCGTCCACATCTGTTGTTACATTTCCACTCACAACAATCTCTGTTCTTTCTGGGTTGTAGGGAATAACTACACCCAATCCGAAACTGTTAAGCAACATAGCAAGAGTTGTAAGAAGCGGAACAAACCTTTGAAGAATAAGATTTAACATAAGAAGACCCCTTTCTGTATTAAATTATCTGTATAATGCCTGTATTTCCTTAATCGGCCCTGCGAAATCTTCGGCAACTCTCGGAAGAGCCTTGCCCTTCTTTACAAAGCCGTTATAAATCATTGCTTTTCTGTCGGTTGACATCTGGAATTTTGAGATAACCTTTGTAATCTCCTGCTTCTCATCCTTGTTTTCAAGATAAGCGCAGTTAACAAGAGCGATTCTGATATCGGAAACTGCCTTTGCGCAAACTTCAATTTCAAGGGTGCCGTCAACAGTTTCTGTCTTTGCATCAGCTTCCTTGCCGTCAACGGTTACCTTTGCATCAGCCGAAACAATATCCTTGAATTTAAGGATGAATTTTCTGTTTTCGGGCGCAACGGTTTCAATACCGTCCGCCTTTGAAACGGAGAAATCAACCTTGTCGCCATTTTCTGCAACGGTGAATGCGGTCTTGAGGTATTCGCCGCTCTGATATGAAAGAGTTTCGCCGTCATCCTCATAGAGAGTGAAGGTGTTGTTTCCGCGGTAAATGAGCACCTCGAGGGTTTCGGGGTTTGAGCAATCGTTCGTTCTGTCATTTGCGCTCATCGGAATGATTGAGCCTTCTTTTGCAAGAACGGGGATATAATCAATATCGCGGAACATTTTAACGAACTTATTGCCGCTGTAAATTCTGCCTGTGAAGATGTCTGTATATCTGCCTTCGGGAATCCATACGCTGACACCTGCAAGGTTTGTTTTGAGCGAGGTATGTTCTGTTATGGGAGCAACGATAAGCTCTGTTCCGAAGAAAAATTCGTTTCTGCACTTATATGCATTTTCGTCCTCGGGATATGCATAATACATCGGCTCACAGATTGCTCTGCACTCGGTGTGGGTACGGTAATTCATTGTGTAAATATAAGGCAGAAGCTTATGTCTTAAGCGAAGAGCATCGGTTGCAATTCTCTGCACAGGGCCGCTGAAATTCCAGGGCTCTTTGCCTGCGAATTCGTTGTTTGTTGAGTGAAGACGCATAACGGGGCTGAAAACTCCGAGCTGCACCCAGCGAAGATAAAGCTCATCATCCTTTTTGCCCATACAATGGCCGCCGATATCGTGGCTCCACCAGGGATAAGCAACGTTTGATGCGGTTGCGGTATAACCGGGCTGATAATCGAGGCTCTTCCAGGTCTGCGTTGTGTCGCCGCTGAATCCGAGAGGATATCTCTGGCTGCCTGCGCCGCAGAAACGCGAAAGAATCAGCGGTCTGTGGTTATCCTTTGCATTGTCGAGGAAATGATAGTGGTTGAGCGCCCAGAGGGGGTCAAGACCCTTAACGGCGGTATTCTTGCCCTGCTGCCAGTCAATCCACCAGAAATCAACACCCATCTTTTCAAAGGGATGGTGAAGAATATCAAAATATTTCTCTGTGAATTTCTTATCGGTTATGTCGAATGCAACAGGCTCTTTTGTTTTGGGGTCCTGACCCATTGCTTCGCACATTTCTTCATACTGATTTTCAAACCAACGCACACCCATTGAAGGATGGATATTGAAAGTAACCTTGTAGTTATCTTCCTTAAGTTTTCTGAAGAAACCTTCGGGGTCAGGGAAAAGGTCGGTATTGAAGCTGTAACCTGTCCAACCCTTTGACCAGATGTCATAAACATACTCCATAAAGTTGAGGTGCTTATGCATACGGTGGGCATCCTTACCGAATTTCTCCTGAATCTTTACCCAGTGCCAGTCCATATCAACCGTTGCAACGGTGATGGGGATTTCTTCTTCCTTGAATCTGTCCATAAGTGAAAGATATTCACTCTGCGAATAGTCCTTGTATCTGCTCCACCAGTTGGAGAGAGCGTATCTCGGAATCAGAGGCACTTTACCTGTAAGATTATATAAATCGGTTGTTGCGCCGATATAATCGTTGCCGTAAGCGAAATAATATTCGTCAGTTTCCTTGTTGTCTCTGAGAAGAATTGTGCCGTCAGGCTTGATTGCGAGGGTTTCGCTGTCGTCAAGCACAGCAACACCGTTTCTCGAGCAAACGCCGTCGCCAACCTTATCAATTGCGGTAATATCAAGAGTACGGCTTGTACCCTTGAGGTTGCCTGCCTTGAAATTCTTGACCTTTCTTCCGTCTGAAAGGATAATATAAAGCATCCTGCCTGCTTTTACCGAATAAACAAATGTTACTTTTTCGGTTTTGATTTCAACTTTACCGTTTGCTTCCTTGACTTCAAAAGCACATTTGCAGAAATCTCTGAACCACACGCTCTGAGTCGGCTCGTCGCAGAA
This sequence comes from Acutalibacteraceae bacterium, assembly GCA_045634985.1. Taxonomy (GTDB): domain Bacteria; phylum Bacillota; class Clostridia; order Oscillospirales; family Acutalibacteraceae; genus CAG-177. The sequence goes on from JAZRBF010000011.1 coordinate 20,377, forward strand.
TTTGCCGTCCTTCTGTTTCTCAACGCGGAGCATAAATGGTGTAATAACTGTCAGCCTTGTTGCGCCGTTGACATAAATCTGCTTTTTATCCGCAACAGGTGAACAGTCAATTTTAAATCTTTTTGCGTAGCTGTCCATAGCAATCCCCTTGTTATTTATTTATCTTTATAATTATAACCTATTGGTTGCTTTGGTGTCAACGGAAAATAAATTGTCACTAAAACTATTCCATTTAGGCAAAATATCGTGTATACTTTATCCGTAACAAATCAACGGAGGATTATTTATGACCTTTATGAGTTTCAAAAGAATACTTATGGCAATCCTGATGATTCCCTATTATCTTTTCAACTATGCTTTCAATGATTATGCCTACCCTGCCGTCAGCAGAGACGGTGCATATCTTTTCTGCTATTTTGTCGGCAATGAGGTTGATGAGCAGAGGATTCATCTCGCTGTCAGCACAGACGGATACAGATTCAACGCGCTCAACGATAACGAGCCGATTATTGACCAGAAGCTCGGCACAGGCTGTGTGCGCGACCCCTATATTCTCAAGGGTCAGGACGAAAACGGCAAGGACTGCTATTTCATCATCGCAACCGATATGAATGCGCTTGAGGGCTGGACCTCAAACCACGCGCTCATCACCTGGAGGTCATATGACCTCGTTAACTGGATTGACGAAACGGTCATTGATATCCGTCAGTTTGAAGGCTTCGAAACAGCAAACAGAGCTTGGGCACCGCAGGCGATATGGGACGAAAACGCAGGTATGTATATGGTCTATTGGGCGACCTCAACTCTTGAAAACGACACTGCAGGCCATTATTACGCATACACAAAGGACTTCAAGAAATTTGAAACCGAGCCGAAGGTTTTATACGGCAGATGGAATGAATATGACCCCGAAACGGGAGGCACAAGAGATATTCAATGCATTGACGGCGACATTATCTACAACGAAAAAGACGGTTACTATTATCTCTATTTCAAAGAAGACCTCACTCAGAAAATCGCTTATGTAAGGTCAAAGAATCTGACAGGCCCTTATAACACCGATTACACAATCTGCTCGCTCAACTGGTACGGAGTTGAGGGAAGCTCAATGTATCGCATAAACGGTACGGATGCGTGGATGATGATAATGGATGAATACGGCGAAGGCACATTCTTCGCACAGATGACGAGGGATTTTGAATCCTTCAGACAGGTACAGCGCTCAACCTATTCTCTCAACCATCTCAGACCGCGCCACGGCTCTGTTGTTTCGATTTCTGAGGAAGAATACAAGACTCTTGTTGATGCCTACGGAATGCAGGAAATTCCCGAATAAAAATAACAGCCTTCTGCGTTGTGCAGGAGGCTGTTTCCTTTATTTATCAAGCTCTTTTTCAATCAATTCCGTAACATCCGATATAACATAATCCGCAAGGGCTTTTATCGAATCGATTCCGTTTTCCATTGCGTATGACCTGAATTCTGCTATCATATCCCTGTCATTAATATTGTCACCGACTGCGATGATATCGTCATATCCTGCGCCGAGATGCTCCGCAAGGATATATAATCCCCTCGCCTTATTCATATCGTTTCTGACAATGTCGATGCAGATGCCGTTTTGCATCGGATTTACCTTGTCGCCGAATTTCTCTCTGATGATTGCGGTCACTCTCTGCGCCGATTCAAAATCGGGCAGAATCGTGCTTATCTGGGTAAACCACGGAATCTCAGGCAAATTCTCAAAGAGATAACTGCACTTTTCCATATCTTCCTGCTCAAAGGCGTAAACGGTGCAAGGGAATTCCGTATGCACAAACGCTCGGTTGCATCCGCTTTCAAACAGAGCGGAAATCAGGTTGTGAGCAACACCGCCTTCGCATCTGACCTCGGATATCGTTTCGCCGTGGGGAGTCATAATGAGCGCACCGTTATCGGCAACGAAATAATCGCATCCGAATTTCTGCTCCTCATATATCTTCACAATATCTGCAACACCTCTGCCGCTGATAATCGCAAAAACATTGCCTGCCGCGCGCCATCTTTCAATAGCTTCGCGCTTTTTGTCATCAATACCGTTATGGTTGAGTGTGCCGTCATAATCGCTTCCGATAATTTTCATCTTCCGATTTCCTCCGCAATGGCCTCAACGCATTGCTCAGGTGTGAGCCCCTCGCATTCAACGGTTATATCGGCATATTTTTCATAAAGAGGTGCTCGCTCATCGTAAAGCGCCGAAATCGTTGTGCCCTCTTTCATCGCGATACCCCTTGTGTGTATATTGTCAATTCTTCTTTCAAGCTCCGATGCCGAAAGCTTCAGATAAACAACAACTCCCTGCGAGCGGAGTTTTCCCATCGCTTCCTTGCCGTAGACCGCGCTTCCGCCCGTTGCAACAACGCAGTTTTCAAACTTGTTTTCGCAGATAACTTCGTTTTCAATTTTCAGAAATGCATCTATCCCCTGCGAATTGATGATTCCGCAAAGACTTTCACCGCATTTTCTCTGAATAAGCAAATCCGTATCAACAAAATCCATCAGCATCGATTTCGCAAGCAAAACTCCGATTGTGCTTTTGCCTGCTCCGGGCATACCGATAAGAACGATATTTTTCAATGTAATCCCTCCGTTCATTTTAATTATATCACTGCTGTTTGCCAATGTACAGTATTATAATATTAATAAAAAATTAATTTGACATAATATAACATTTTTTGATAAAATTACTTGAATTTAAATTCAGGAAGGGAAATAAAAATGGGATTCAAGGAATATATCACAAAAGCGCTTAACGGACCTGAGCCCGGCGACAAAATTGAATATTATAACCTCAAAAAAAGAGTAACAGGCAATGTTCTCTCAAACGCACAGAGAACAATTCCTGCAGGCGGTTATAACTACGAAGCTGATATCACCGCTTTCTGGGAAGAATTCGAGAAACTTAAGGCAAACTGCGGCTATAAACTTTCTTTCAACACAATTATGCTCCGCGTGCTGACCGAGGGTCTTAAGGCGGCGCCCCGTCTTAACGCACATATGGAGTATAAATTCAACGCATCCTGCGGCAGACTCATCATCAAAAAGCATATCGATGTTGCCGTACCGATGGTTATTGACGGCGAAACCTTCCCTGTAAAAATAAGAAATCTTGAGGAAAGAAGCCTCAAAGAAACTGCAGAGGAAATGGAAAGACTTGTCAGCACTCTCAAAACCACAGATGTTGACCGCCTTCTTTTTGATATTATTCTGCAGAGAATAATCGGCTTTGTCCTCAAGGGTAAGTTTGCTTCAACCGCAGCACAGGTTGCAACAGGATATCTGGGCAAATATAAGGTCGCAAAGATTTCGGGTCTTTTTGAGCATGTACCTCACGATGAAACCTCTCTTCAGATTGACGATATGAACGAAGGCTCTGTTTGTCTCACAAACCTCGGCTCGCTTTACAAAGGTCTTAACGGAAATGTAACATATGCTCCCATTCTTTATCCTCAGGTTTTCATTATGGCAATGGGTGCCGTTCAGGATAAAGATTATGCTTTCAGAAACGAAGACGGAGTTGTTGACATCGCAACAAAGAAGATTCTGCCCATCAACATTATGTTTGACCACAGAATCGGCGGCTTCAATGATGTTATCCCCTTCATCAAAAGGCTTGATGAAATCTTTGCAAATCCTAAATGCATTCACGAATGGTAATTTATTAACGGATATGCCTCGGTATATCCGTTATTTTTATTGATTATTCCAATGCAATAAAGTATAATAATCAAAAACCAAAAACAGGAAAGTGATATTATGGAAAAATATATCGATCTTCATACTCATTCCCTTATGTCTGACGGCTCGATGACCCCTGCCGAGGTTGTCAGAGAAGCAAAAAAAGCAGGTCTTGCGGCTATTGCACTCTCCGACCACGACACGATTGACGGCATACGCGAAGCAATGGCTGAAGGAGAAAGAATCGGCATTGAAGTTGTGCCTGCAATCGAGTTTTCCGTACAGTCGGAAACCGAAACACATATTCTCGGCTATTATATCGACATCGAAAATCCTCTCTTGAAAGAAGCACTTGAATCCGTTGTTGAGCTTCGCCGCTACCGTAACCGCGAAACCTGCCGTAAACTCAACGAGCTTGGTTTTGACATCACTCTCGATGAAGTCAAAGCAATTGCCCCCAACGATTTTATCGGCAGAGCACATTTTGCAAAGGTTCTTGCTGATAAGGGTTATACCAAAAGCGTTAAAGAAGGTTTCTCGCTTTATCTCGAAAACGGCAAATATGCCTACTGCGGCAAGCAGAGCCTGACCGACGAAGAAGCCGTCCGATTAATCAAGGCATGCGGCGGCGTTGCCTGCATTGCCCATCTTCATCTGACAAAGAAATCCGATGCAGAGCTTCGTGAATTCCTTATCCGACTCAAAAAATGCGGCCTTGACGGTATTGAGGGTTATTATACCGAATACACCCCTGAAATGCAGGAAAAATATCAGAAACTCGCCAAAGAATTGGGATTAATCATATCAGGCGGCACAGATTTCCACGCAAAAATGAAGCCTCATATAGCAATCGGCACAGGACTCGGCAATTTAAGAATCCCTTACAGTATCCTCGAAACTATAAAGTTGCACAAATCAGAATGATTTTGTCCGTTTGTTAACCTTTTGTTCATAATTCATAGTTGAATTGAACAAAAAGCGCACCTCCCCATCTGCCATTTTGGAAAAATTATTATTGAAATTGATTCCGTTTTCTGGTATAATATCTCCTTGGGTTTTGCAAAAAACCGTGTATGTAGTCTATTGAATGTCAGGTAGTCAGGTCGATAAGGAGTATTTTTAAATGGCAGCAGGAATTAAAATATTATCAATGATGATGTCACTCATCATCGTTTCAATATCAGAAATCACCCCTTGGGTTTTCAGCAATACCGAGGCTTCGAAGAATTCAGTTATGCTTGATGCAGCGTGCTTCGATTCAGTCCTCAGCATTCCTTCCGAATCACTTTTCTCAACCGAAATTGCCGAGCAGGAAGTTATTGTTATAACCGAATCAGCTCCCGAAGTTATCGCAGATTCAGTTGACGAAGAAGAAACTACTCTTCCCGAAGTAACCACCGAAGTTGCTGAAGAAACCACAGCTGAAGAAGTAATCACCGAAGCTGAGGAAACAACCGAGGCCGAAACAGAAATTTCCACAGAAGCTGAAACAGAAAAAGAAAAATTATCAGATAAGATTCTCATCAGCTCTGATAATATGATATGGCCCGTATCTTATAAATCCGAAGTTGTTGAAGGTTTCCCGAGATATTCAAGCGGCAGAGCTCACCACGGAGTTGACATTTTTGTTGTCAATTCAAGCGGCAGCAACCGCAACAGCAAGGGTGGCAGCCTTTCCTACGGTAAACCCTTCCGCGCCGCTGATACAGGCGTTGTTGTTGAAGCAGCAAATGATGGCGGTTACCATACAGGCTACGGTAACTACTGCATAATCGACCACGGCGACGGCACTCAGACACTTTATGCTCACGCCAAAATAATTATGGTTGAGGTTGGCGATAAAGTTACGCAGGGTCAGACAATCGGTGAAATCGGTGACACAGGCAACACAACCGCTCCTCACCTTCACTTTGAGGTCAGGGTAAAGGGTCAGCGTGTTGACCCCCTCAACTATATTTCCGAGCCTTAAAAACATAATCAAACGCGCTGTCTGATAATCGGTCAGTGCGTTTTTCTTTTCACATCAACAAAAAATAATCCGTTGACAAAAGCAGTATAATATTGTAAAATTCTATATGCAATAATATTTAATTGGAGGTTATTATTATGGTTTTAGCAGCTGTAGGTAAGAACGGCACAGGCAAGGATTTCTTCCTTGAATATGTAGCAAAAACTTATGGTTTCCCGATGATTTCAATCGGTGACGTTGTCAGAGAGCTTGCCGCAAAAGACGGCCTTGAGCTCACAAGAGACAATCTTCATGCAACATCAAAGAAGTATATGTCCGAATTCGGCCAGACTTTCTTCCCCGAAATGATTGTTAAGAAAATCAAGGAGTCAGACAGCCCCAACTTCCTTGTTTCAGGCATCCGTCCTCCCTCAGACATTGAGGTTTTCAAGAAGGCATTCGGCGATAAGTTTGTTCTTGTTGACGTTGTTATCAGCGATGACGAAGTTCGTTATCAGAGAATGCTCGCAAGAGGCTCTGAAAGAGACGGCAAGAGCGTTGAGAAGCTTCGCGAAAACGATCTTCACGAGGAAGAAATCTTCCACACAAGCGAAAGCGAAAAGATGGCAGATTATGTTATGCTCAACGATGGTACTGTTGATGATTTCTATGCAGGAGTTGCAGATTTCTACGACAACTACCTCAAGGCAAAGCTCGACTAATAAAAACAAATCCGTTGCTCATTCCGGGCAACGGATTTTTTGTTTTATTCAATAACAATATCGCACTTTTCTTTTATCCTGAAATAATCAAAATAACTGTTTTCAAGCGGTATCCACTTTTTAATAAAGGCATCAAGTGCGGCTTCTCCGTTTCTCTCGCGGATTCTTTCGAGCCTTGTTTCAATCGGCGCTTCAACATATATTTTCAAATCATATCCGCCATACATCAACGGGTGCAAAGAATATGAGCCTTCAATGATTATAACACCTTCGGGAATCACCGTTTTTTTCTCCGATATTTTCCCTTCAGAGCATCTGTAAACACCATATTCAAACGGTTTCTGCGATGACAATCCCGAGGCAACCTCTTGCGCAAACCGCTCATAATGAATGTTACCGCCTGCCTGAGCCATACGCTCGGGTGTTTTCATTTCGTGAGGCAAAAAGAAATCATCCGCGTGGATAATCTGCGCATCCGTCATCTCTGCAAGTTTTTTCGCAAGAGTGGTTTTGCCCGAAGCGCACGGACCGTCAACCCCGATAACAACCATATTTTTTCTGCACAATATCCTGTTTATTCCGTTAATTATCTTCTCCATCTTCCGCCCCTAAATCTGAAAACCCCGACGGGATTCGTCGGGGTTTTGTGGTTTGAATTATTCCTGAGTGTCAGCGCCGACAGATTCATTGAACTGGTCGACCTGGCTCTTCATAGCTTTTCTTCTTTCACGAAGTTCCATATACATTCTGTCTCTCTTCTCACCGCTGAGGTCATAGAAGAGCTGAGGAATGATGCTGAGGATACCTGAAACAACCGGAAGAAGTGTGCACATCCAGAAGAGTGCATAACGAGCTTCGGGAGTCTGAGCGCCCTGGTTCTTGTTGGGGTCGTAGCCGAAGAAACCGAAGAGAAGGGGCTGAATTGCACCCTTGGCTGTGTTAACCATCTTGGTAACAAGGTTCTTGGCAACACCTGTCATACCTTCGGATCTGAAGCCGTTCTTCCACTCGCCGTAGTCGATAGCTTCGTTTCTCATTTCCTCGGGGATAACCTTTCTGATACCCCAGAAGAACATCCAGATAGTTTCGCGGAGCATAAATGCGGGAATCATAACTGCAAGGCTTTCGTAACCCATCTTGCCCTTGATCTTGATCAGGCGGCCTGCTGCGAAAACGCCGAGCATAAGCACGCTGTCAACGTGTGAGCCTGCAATCCAGAGTGCCTTTGTTGAGAACTTGGAACGAGCCCAGGGAACATATGAATAAGAGATGGGTGAAACAACAGCGCCGGGGATACCAACGATTGTTGACATTGAAGCAAGGTTAAGAACCTCGATGTAGTAGAGGTTTGTACCCGAGTTAAGGCTGAATGCGCCGAGGAACTCGGAAAGAGTGATAAGAAGAAGCGGCTTGTTGGTAAGAACGGATTTGATGCCGCTGAATACGCTGGGACGGTCAACAGTCTGCATAACTCTTTCTTTTGCAACGAATGCATAGATAAGAGCGAATGCACCTGAAACGAATGCAGTGATAACACCACCAAGAACGAACATTCTGTTATAACCAAGCTGATACTTGATGGGGTTTGCAATCATAAGAGCCTTGTTTGATGAGCTGTTGATGTAAACGTCAATCAAAAGACCCATAAGAATTTCGGGAGCCTTCTCAACGAAGCCCGAAAGAAGGTTTGCGGATGTGATAAGTCTTGTTCTGTCAATGATATTGGGTGTGATTGTTGCGGTCATACCCTGACGAACAATACCGATGAGCGAGCCTGCAAGGTTTGAGAAAATCTGCAACACGAAATACGGTGCGAATTTCGCAATATCGGAACCGATACCTGCCGTTCCGTAGAACATCGGCAATGCCCAGTAAATAACTGTAATAAGAACGCCGGGAACTGCATAAACCACAAGCCAGGGCTTGAATTTACCCCAACGGGTACGGGTTCTGTCAACGATTGATGCAAGGAACAAGTCGTTGATAATATCCCAGATACCGATAATCAGGTTTGTGAACGACTGAAGCTTGAGGCTGATTTTGAGAATGGTCATCTTGAAAACATCGTCATACTTACCGATGTTAAAGCTCTGAGCAATGTCATCAAGAATATAAGCAAATGTTTCCTTGGAACCAACATAGCGTCGGTCTCTCGGTACGGCACTTTTTGCCGGTGCATTTGACTCAGTTGCCATATCATCTCTCCTTATCTATAAATATAATAAATAATAATTCAGTTAATTTTAACATAGTATGAACAACATTTCAACCGATTAAATTTTTTTCATTAATGTTGCACATTTTTTAGCGGTGTTTTTTGGTGATTAATTCAAATAATCTGTTTTTTTATGCTAATAACGAACTTGGATACAGAATTTTTTGCTTTTTTCAGGCATAAAATAAAGCAGAGGTGACAAAAATGCTTAAAAAATACAAACCCTATATCATCTCCGCGGTTATCTCCCTTGCCGTCGGAGGTCTCTCTGCGGCGCTGACAAGCGGAAGTATGGACATCTATTCAAGAATAAATCAGCCTCCCCTTTCTCCGCCGCCGATTCTGTTTCCGATTGTGTGGACAATTCTTTTCACGCTGATGGGTATCAGCGCCGCACTTGTTTACCGATTCAGAAACACAAAATCCGATGAAGTGCGCGCTGCATTGACAGTATACGCCGTTAATCTTGCGGTCAATTTTCTCTGGAGCATCATCTTTTTCAATCTTCAGGCATATCTCTTCGCATTCGTCTGGATTCTTCTGCTGATTGCAGTTATCGTTGCGATGATTCTTCTTTTCAAGCGGGTCAGTCCCATTGCGGCTTATCTGCAGATTCCTTACCTTCTGTGGGTATCCTTCGCGGCATATCTCAATCTCGCAATCTATATTCTCAACAGATAAAAAAGGCTTACACCTTCTTTGGTGTAAGCCTTTTGGCTTTATATAAGACTTCCGAAGAGGCCTGCTGTGTTTCTGAAAACATCTTTGAAAACATAGATGATATCAGAAATCATCTGTTTAACAGCATTTATCAGCGCAGTAATTGCTTCGCCTGCAGAATCAGAATTCAGAATATCTATAATATATTCGCTTGTTCGGATAACAAGCTCGCTGAGATTGTCAACAACACTTTCTCTGTACACAACGAGATTTTCGGATGCTGATGCATAAGTGAGTGTGCATTCCTTCTGCACCATTATCTGGCCTGCAACAATAACAAAAAGCTCCCATTCTCCGCTTTCATCGTTATAAAATACTTCAACAGGATAGCCGTATTTTTCAAGGTCTGCCCATCCGCTGAAATCTGTCAGAGTTTCGGTTGTGCCGTCTGTGTAGGTAATGGTTACTGTTTCTTCCTCCATAAAAGGTGCATAAACATCGCCGTTGTAATAACAGGTAAGGTTGGTATAGTAATCAAGGTTTGAGACCTCAACAGATGCAATCAGGTCATTGATATCAATAAGGCTGATTGTTGCATCTTCCCTGTAAATCGCTCCGTAAAGACCGATTTCAACGGCATTTTCACCCTTTACAAGCTCTTTGTCCGTATAAACAGACAACGATGCCCAATTCATTGCAATCTTTTCGCCGCAACCAAACTCAACCGCAATGCTATCCATACCAATCAGATATGAGCCGTCCGAACCCTCGAAGATATTGTAATACATAATTCTGTCCTCAAGCTCGCTTCTGTCAAACTCAAGTGCAACTATATCGCCGAGAGACTCCATCGATACCTTGACCGCTTTTTCTTCATAAAGATCGAAACCAATAATATATTCGCCTGCTTCAAGATAATAAACCGTCGGAAGGTTATAATCCTGCGTCATCGAATCAATGGTGAATTTGCAGACTCCGTTTTCAGGTGACTGTACACCGTGCCAACAATCGCTGTCAACTTCGATTTTGTAATAGCCCTCTTCCTCTACATCCATCGTGAGATAAAGGTATTCTTCCGTTGATACGGGCGGCAAAGTTGCTTCTCCGCCAACCTCAATCTCACCTGCATAAGAATAAATCCAGGGCTCGGCACCTTCATCGAAATACCATTCGATGTCACCCGGGGTCTGGGCGAATGCGGTCAGACTGCCGCAGGCAATAACAAGCGCAAGAATCATTGCAATTGCATTTCTGAAAGTTCTTTTCATCGTAAATATCCTCCTCATATTTCAAGCGAATTTTTCGCTCTGTTTCAATTGCAAAACGAATATAGCACCAAAAACATGCTTTGTAAATAGGAAAAACCAAATTGAAACCAACCTGTAAACATTTGTAATCTTTGTGTTACCGTTTGAAATATTCTACGCTGAAATCTGACGCATTTTCCCTGAAAACCGCTGATTCACAACTTGCAAAAATTGTCAGATTATGGTATAATAAATTTTAATGCACATAAAAAGGAGAAAATAAATTGGCTACAGAACTCAAAAGAACTTATGTCCCCTTCAGCGAATGGAAGGAGCCCTCAAAACAGACCGAATACACAGAGAGCACACCCCTTCTTGCACCCGACGGCAAGCTCCTTGCAAAGGGTTGGGCAAGACGCAATGTTTTCGAATATGACCGCAACCGCGTCAAGACAGGCATTATGAGCCGCAAGGAATGGGATTTTTATAACATTGCAAACGAAGAATACCAGCTTCTTATCAGCTTTGCAAACATCAATGTCGGCGGATATGTCGGTCTTAAGCTTGTCAACCTCAAAACAGGCGAAGTTATTATTGACGCGATGAAATATTTCCTCGGCGCAAACAAACATGTTCCGCCTGCAAAGGGCGATGTTCCCAACAGATTCAAGGATAAAATCGGTTCTGCAGAATTCGATTTCAATACAATGGAAACAGAAAGAACTCTTTGGTACAAGCAGCCCTACAAAGGAAAGATTCTTGAAGCTTCCGTCAGCATGGACATTATGCCCGGCCTTGAAAATATAACAACCGTTCTTCCTTTCGATGAGGATGAAACAAAATATTTCATGACCACAAAGCAGTTTTGTATGCCCTGCGGCGGCACTCTGAAATGGGGCGACGAAGTTTACGAATTTTCAAAAGAAAACACTTTCTGCGCTCTTGACTGGGGTCGCGTAAACACTATTCATAAAATGGTCTGGTACTGGGGCAACGGCGCACAGTATGTGACCGACGAAAAGGGCGAAAGACATCTTGTCGGCTTTGAAATCACATGGGCAATCGGCAATGAAAGCAACGCAACCGAAACCTGCATCATCTATGACGGAAAGGTACACAAATTCGGTGCAATCGATGTTGAAAAATTCCCCAAGGACAGATTCCTTGAGGAATGGAAATTTATCTCCGAGGACGGCAGATTCAATATGACACTGACACCTACCCTTGACAATCATTCAGATGTTGACCTTAAAATAGGCAGAATGAACTGTCATCAGATATACGGTATCTATAACGGAACGGTAACACTTGATGACGGAAAGGTTCTGCCTGTAAATAATCTT
>JAZRBF010000012.1:0-60490 GCA_045634985.1 Acutalibacteraceae bacterium
CCGAACACGGTAGTTAAGCTCAATAGTGCCGAAAATACTTGGCTGGAAGCGGCCCGGGAAGATAGGTCGACGCCGACATTTTTTATTTGCCCTAATAGCTCAGTCGGTAGAGCACGCGGCTGTTAACCGCGGTGTCACAGGTTCGAGTCCTGTTTGGGGCGCCAAAAAAGAAACGATCACCATTAGGTGGTCGTTTTCTTTTTTACTCCAGAATATGAATTCAACCCTCTGACACCGTGTTTCGGCACCCGAGTTGCGGCTGTTAACTGGCTCAACGAGTCTGCGCTCGCGGTGCGAGATGAAGCAGACTCGTTGAGCAGGAAGAAACACAGAGCAGTGCGAAGCGCTCCAAGCGAGCAATGCGACAATGTTTCTGACCGATGGTGTCACAGAATTAATGTATACCACTTTGTTTTGACATTTATAATTTTCTGTGATATAATTCATATGAGGTGATTTTTGTGAATTTTATTAAATATGTTGAACAGATCCCTAATATCACTATTGCTAAACGCATTGCTTCTGCTTATGTTGCGGATTATAGTCGTTTGAATTTTGAAGAAATTATTGAATGTTTGATTAAAACTGAAAAACAATATATTTCAGAAGAAAATATTTTTAATAGACTTGAAGAGATTAAATTAGATAAGAACAGAGCGGTTCGTATTATTGCTCCAATTTTATTGAGAGATTATTTACTTAATCAAGATGACTTTGTTTCTTCTGCTAGAGATACAGATACCGCTGTACTTAATTATGAAAAAGAAATTATTGATGAATCTAATAATTTTGATATTTTACATATGTCAAAGGATTTAGAACTCTTTAAATATATGTTGGATAACGCTTGGAGTCACAATAATGATATTTCTGTTGATGAGAAAAATTTACTTGAAGCATTGAGAGTTTTTCTTGGTATAACAACAAGAGAACAAAATATTCTAGAAGCCTCTTCAGGAAGATTCCCGAATGCTGAAAATATTTTACATTCATATGATGATATTGATTACACTAGGAGATTGTTACAATCAAAAGGATTGCTTGTTTGCATAAAAAATTCTGAAGGTATTATTTGTGACATTATTCCTGACGATATAGCAAAAGTTATCAGAAAGTATTTTAATATTGAGATTAGATCTTATGGATATGAAAAACTTGTTGATTATGTTGTTAAAAAGACAAAAAAACAGTATTTAATAGATATTGTTTCAAAAGCTAGTCAATATTACAGAAGATCTAGAATTGAAATTTCCAATAACCCTACAGTTAGTGAGTTGAAGGAAGTAATTCTTAAATCAATTAATCCGTCAAATTTAATTGGTGGGTTTTCTTTAAGAGATGGTCTTGATGTTGTGATGTTACAAACTTGGTGCTGTGAACTTGGCATTAGTTCTTCTGGAAATAAAAATAATCTTATTGATCGAATTTTAAATTATTATGATTCACTTCGTAGAATTGAGATAAAAACAGAAGATGAAAGAGGAAAGTTGATATCCATTTATACCTATCTTGCATCTAGAGATTTAAAATATTTAAGAGCAAACAATTTCATAGAAAAGGATTTGCAGTGTGAACACTTGTTTGAAAGCGCAACAAATTATCTTTTTGAAAAAATGCTTTTAAATAAACCTCTTACTTTGATAGGCACAGAGCATCCAGACGGTAAACTTTCTTTTAAGGATAAATATATTCTTTGGGACAATAAATCCAAAGAGTCACCCGTTAATTTAAAAGATCATATTCAGCAGTTTGATAGATATATTAGATTATCCGAAAAAGAAGTTGTTGTTTTTATGGTTATTGCTCCGAGCTTCACACCTCAAAGTGTGCAAGAATGTGTAGATTACTCATTAAACAATGATACGCAAATTCTATTGATTACAGCAGAAGAGTTGAAGGAAGTTGCAGAATTGTGGAGTAAAAAGCATCCGGGCGAAATTTTTAATTTAGGTTATTTTAAACAGAACGGTAGATTTGACATCAAGTTATTAAACCTTTAATATTATATATAGCAATAGCCCATCTTCGGATGGGCTTTGTTATTTTCCGATTCGTTACTGTAAAGTTATTTATCCGTTCTTTTGGTTAATCTTATTGACATTTAATCATCGGTGATATATAATATTTCCGATAAAATTTTATAGGAGTGTGTAATTATGCCCTTAGTAAATGCAAAAGAAATGCTCACAAAAGCAAAGGCAGGCCATTATGCCGTTGGTCAGTTCAATATCAATAACCTTGAATGGACAAAGTCAATTCTTCTTACTGCAGAAGAAATGAAGTCACCTGTTATCCTCGGTGTATCAGAAGGTGCAGGTAAATATATGTGCGGTTACAAGACCGTTGTTGGTATGGTTGAAGGTATGATCGAAGGCCTCGGCATCACTGTTCCCGTTGCTCTTCACCTTGACCACGGTTCATACGAAGGCGCAAAGGCTTGCATCGAAGCAGGTTTCAGCTCAATTATGTTTGACGGTTCTCACTATCCCATCGATGAAAACATCGCAAAGACAAAGGAACTCGTTGCAATCTGCGAAGAAAAAGGTCTTTCAATCGAAGCTGAAGTAGGTTCAATCGGCGGCGAAGAAGACGGCGTTGTTGGTGCAGGCGAATGTGCTGATCCCGACGAGTGCAAGATGATTGCTGATCTCGGCGTTACAATGCTTGCAGCAGGTATCGGTAATATCCACGGCAAATATCCCGCAAACTGGGCAGGTCTTTCATTCGAAACACTTGCAGCAGTTCAGGAAAAGACAGGCACAATGCCCCTCGTTCTTCACGGCGGCACAGGTATCCCTGCTGACATGATCAAGAAGGCTATTTCACTCGGCGTTTCAAAGATCAATGTTAACACAGAGTGCCAGCTTGCATTCCAGGAAGCAACAAGAAAGTATATCGAAGCAGGCAAAGACCTTGAAGGCAAGGGCTTTGACCCCAGAAAGCTTCTTGCTCCCGGTGCAGAAGCAATCAAGGCTTGCGTAAGAGAGAAGATCGAACTCTTCGGCTCAGCAAACAAAGCATAATCATAATAAATAATTAACGGAGCAGTTTCTGGCTGCTCCGTTTTTGTTTTATTTAACTTTACCGTAAAGACATTTGGTTGGGTCTTTTTCGATTACAAGACCGCAATAATTGCACATTATGCATTTTGCTTCTTTCTGTCCGTTTTTGAGTTTTCTTGCAAGGTCAGGCTCGCAGATAAACGGTCTGCACATTGAAACAAAATCAGCTTTGCCGTCAGCAATTATGCTTTCCATATCGCTGACTTTATGAATACCGCCGACAACGATAACAGGGATTGAAACTGCAGATTTGATGAGAGCAGCATTTTCAACATTGAAATTCTCAAGGGGAGAGGGTTGCTTTATCATCGGATTTATAAGATTGGCGGCAGAAAGAGAAATTTTGCCGAGAAGTTTCGGAAATGATGCACAAGGCTCGCGGTATTTGAAAACCGCATCCATCGGCATAAGTTTACTTCTCATTGTATTCATACCGTCTTGCACAGTGCCGCACGAAACCTCGATTGCATCGCATCCTGCAGACTCGAGTCTTTTGCAGATTTCAATTGAAGAATCGATTCGCATTCCGTTTTTGCGGTTGTCCTCTGCGCTGATTTTAATCCAGACAGGCAGAGATGTTTTTTCTTTGATGCCCTTGATAATCATCTCAACTATTCTGCATCGGTTTTCGAGCGAGCCACCCCAACGATCTTTTCTTCTGTTTCCGTAAGGGGAAAGAAAATCGTGAAGCAGATAACCGTGACCGCCGTGAAGCTGGACACCGTCAAAGCCTGATTTTTCTGCTCTGACAACCGCCGCAATAAAATCGTCAATAATTCCGAGAATTTCTTCATCGGTAAGCTCTTTTGCCTTGTCGGGATAGAATGCGTGAAGCACATTTGAAGGAGCAACCTTTTGCAATCCGATTGCTTTTGATGAAGTTTGTCTGCCGCAATGTGCAATCTGAAGAATGACGGGTGTATTATAGCGATGGACGGCGTCGGTCAATTCTCTGTATTTTTCAATTACGCCGTCATCAAAAATTTTCATCATTCTCGGATAGGGCGAAACACCGTTTTTGCTGACTGCCGCATAGCCTGTGATAATGCATCCGACCTCATTTTTTGCGAGATGCTCGTATTTTGCAATCAGTTTTTCGCTCGGTGCACCGTTTTCGTCAGCAAGACCGTTGTGCGTTGCGCTTCGGATTATTCTGTTTTTGGCGGTAATGCCCGATATTTTTGTTTCATTAAAAAGCATATTTTATTTCCTTTCCGATGTGTCAGCAGGGGAATAGCAGTCAAGAATTCCGAGGATATCCTGCTTGTAAATGTTGCTTCCGAGAATATCGCCGTTTGCACTCAGACAAATTGCTTTGATGTCATAAGGGTCTTCGTCATAGGGATTAATTATTTCCTTGTTCAGGTCAAAATACTCGCCGAGATATCTGAGCGCATTGCCTGCAGGGAAGATATCATTACCGTTGCTGATTTTGACGCCGAGGTAATCGAGCGAAGCAAGAATCTCTTTTGTTTTGCGGTTATAGGGATTATCATTCTCGCAGTTTACCAGCCAGGCAGGATGAAGCATAACATTGATTGACGGAATATTTACCACAGTTATAAATTCCTTTACATAATTCAGAGGAATTGTTTCCTGATGAAATGCATCAACCGAAATCAGTATTTCATTTACACCGCTGTCGATTATTTCTTTTGCAACGAGTTTGATTTTTTCGGAGTCCTTGCTGAAAAATCCGTTTGTTATGAGTTGCCTTTTCGGAATGTTCATTTCTTTTGCGGCTCTGTGAATTTCGCAAACAGTTTCGGAGCAGAGCAAAGGCTCACCGCCGAAAGTCATAACGGATTTGATATCATATTCCGAGGCGATTTTGCGAACGGCATCTGCTGATAATATCTTGTCAATACTCTCAGAGCTTTTGTGTTCACCCTGCGAGCAATGCTTGCATCTGCCTGTGCAGGCGAGAGTGACAACGAATTCGATTCGGTTAAGATTTTTGAGATAATTATTCATAATTACTCACCGCTATACCATTTCAATAAATCCGAATAATTACCTTTGAAATGATAACTTCTTCCGTTTTTGTTAAGACCAATGTTTTTTAATCCGAATTTTCCGAGAATACCGATTGATTTATTGTTGCGGATGCTTGCATATGCTTCAACAAATTCTATATCATCTCTTATCAAAGGAATAATAAAGCCGTATAATGCCCTGAAAACACCTTTGCCCCTGTACTCGGATTTAAACTGTATTTCTTCCATCATAAATGTATCTTCATTAATGTAATACTGAAAGAATCCGATAAGGTTTCCGTTGTTCTTTATAAGGATAATCTGTCTTTCGTCACGAATAAGACCGTCTGTTACGCATCCGTACCAACAGTTATAGTCATCCTCTCTTGAGTTGCCTGTAGGGGCGATAAGCGTCATATTATCAGCAAGAATTGTGAAAATATCGTTTGCAAGAGCAGGAAAATCAGGCTTATTCAGATGCTCAAATGACAGATTTAAATTGCACATTTTTATATCCTTTTCATTAGTTTGAAATATTCTCCGTTTTCGTCAGCACCGTCAAACAATACTTCCGTAAAACCGTATTTTTTATACAGGTGCAGAGCATTTTTGTTGTCTTTATCAACGCCGATTGTCATTTCAGAATATCCCATTTCCTTTGCTTTCTTTATAAGGAATTCAAGGATTTCGCTGCCGATTCCTTTGTTTCTGTATTCTTTTTTGACAATCATTCTTGAAACATAAACCCTTTGGTTTGCAATAGTATAATCAGAATCGCCTGTATCGAAAACCAGCGCTCCCTCGCCGATAAATTCGCCGTTGATTTTATAAACAAAAACAAGACGGTTGCCTGATTTTATTTCTTCGAGCCATTTATCTGCAAGCGGTTGAGATTTCATATTCCATATGTTTGAGCATTTGTGATAGTCGGCGGGGTCAAGAGGCTCGATGGTAATCGGATATTTTATAATAAAATCGTCAGCCTCCGCTCTTGATTTGAAAATAATAATCTTTTTTTCGTTTTTATATTTATCAAGCAATCCGTAAATCTTCGGCAGGGTTGTTGCTGAAAAATCCTTGATGAATTGCTCGAATTCGGGGTCCAATTCTTTTTCAATCCACGGTAAATCATAGCGACCTTTACCGATTCTTTCTGTTGCTCCTTGCAGGCAGACATCTGTCGGTAAATCAAAAAGAAATACGGTGTCGCATTGCTGAAGGCGCATTTCGATTGTTCTGCCGTAGTTACCGTCAATTATCCATTCGTCCGTTGCGAATATTTCGATGATTCGCTCGTCAAAATCCTCTCTCGGAATGTGTGTTTTATCAGGCTTATGCCAGATTGCATCGAGATGATATAACGGCAATCCTGTGAGATTATTAAGTTTTACGGCAAAAGTTGTTTTGCCCGAGCCGGGACAACCGATTACAATAACCTTTTTCATGTTTCCTCGCTTGATTGTTTTTTTATATTCTAACAATTGAAAAAACACTTTGTCAACCTTATAATAAAAAGAAAATTTTCGTTGTAATTAATTGCGGTTTATGATATAATAACATCCAATGCGTTTTTGCAAATAAATGATAAGTGAGAATTGAAATGAAAAAATCCAATGCTTTTGCTTTGATTCCGATTGGTGTTTTTGTGGTGTTTTATCTTTCGCTCGGAATAATCTTTGAATATGTAATGAAAATTCCTATGGGCTTTTATAATGTGCCTGTTATTGTGGCGTTTCTTGTTGCGCTGTTTGTTGCGGTGCTTCAAACAAAAGGAAAAAAACTCGAAGAGAAGTTTGAAATAATGGGTCAGGGTGTCGGAGATAAAAACATTATTACGATGCTTATTATCTTCCTTCTTGCCGGGATTTTTGTCGGCGTTGTCGGAAGAGACTCTGCAGAGAGTGTTGCCTATTTTATGCTTTCGGTAACTCCGCCCCGTTTTGCGGTTGTTATGCTGTTTGTTATAAGTTGCTTTGTTTCAACCGCAATGGGTACATCCGTCGGCACAATCACTCTCATTACTCCCATTGCAGCGGCAATCTCCGCTTCATCAGGATTTTCGCTTCCTCTTTGTGTCGGTACGGTTGTCGGCGGCGCAATGTTTGGCGATAATCTCTCGTTTATTTCAGATACAACCATTGCTGCTTGTAACGGTCAGGGATGCCGGATGAAGGATAAATTCCGCACAAACCTTGCAATCGTTGTCCCTGCGGCGGTTGTTACTCTGATAATAATTTCTGTTCTTTCATTCAATTCAGATGTACCTGAAAAAATTGCAAATGAATATAATCTCATCAAAATCATTCCCTATGTACTTGTGCTCATCAGCGGAATAATCGGCATCAATGTTTTTGTGACTCTGCTTATCGGTATCGTTTCGGGCGCAATCATTATGGTTGCAACAGGCGGAATCACTATGCCTGAGCTTCTTTCAAATATGGGAAGCGGCGCTTCGGGTATGTTTGAAACATCAATGGTTGCAATTCTTGTTGCGGCAATGTGCGCTCTTATCAAGCATAACGGCGGATTTGAAGCTCTGCTTAACGGGATACGCAAGATATTCAAGGGCAGAAAGGGCGGCCAGCTCGGTATCGGTCTGCTTGTAGGCCTGATGGATATTGCAACTGCAAACAACACTGTTGCGATTGTTATGGCAAACCCGATTGCAACCGAAATGGCAAAGGATTTTGATATTTCGCCGAGAAAAACAGCATCGATTCTTGATACATTCTCTTGCATCGCGCAGGGTTTCCTGCCCTACGGTGCGCAGATTCTTGTTGCTCTTTCGGCGGTTACAACTCTCGGATATGAGCTTACAGCATTTGAAATCATCGGCAATCTTTTCTATCCGATGATGCTTCTTGCAAGCTCGATTATATTTATTTTTCTTATCCCCGAAAAGAAAAAAGCATAAATATCAAGGATACGGTCATCCGTATCCTTTTTCTTATATCGCAATTGACATTACTTGTTTTTTGGAATAAAATATCCGTATATAAATTTTTGTGCATGACAGGAGAATAATATGAGAAAAATCGGCAGAGAGGTGCTTTTTATCGGCACTTCTGAAAATAACCCCAGAAACGGTGAAGGTGCATTCATCAGACTCAAAAACGGCTCGTTGCTTTTTGCTTACACCGCATTTGAGGGTGATGATTGGGAGGATGATTGCATTGCGCATATCACTGCAATAACATCGTCTGACGAGGGTGAAACCTGGAGCGAAAAAAAGATTCTTTTCACCAAACCCGATGATGCAAAAAACATAATGTGTCTTTCATTTCTGCGAATGAATAACGGCGATATCGGTGCATTCTATATCATCAAGAATGCGGACGGTACCGATCAGATTGTTCTTTGCCGTTCATCTGATGAAGGTGAAACCTGGACAGAGCCGAAAAACTGCCTTGATTGCATCGAGATTCAGGATTATTATGTTATAAATAATGACAGAGTTATAAAGCTTGAAAACGGCAGAATTATTTTCTCAGCGGCAAGACATACTGTCCTGACTGAGCATAAGGAGTTTATGCCCGGTGTTGTCTGCTTCTTTTATTCGGATGATGACGGCGAAACCTGGGTCAAGAATGAAACGGAATTTTCCTGTCCGTTTCCGAAGAATCCCGACGGCTACGAAGAGCCCGGATTTTATGTTTTGCCCGACGGCAAAATATGGTGCTATATCAGAACAAGTCTTGGATTCCAGTTTGAGAGTTTTTCCGAGGATAACGGCGAAACCTGGAGCGTTCCCGAACCCAATCTCTTCTTTTCTTCCGCTTGCTCGCCGATGCTTGTCAAGGATTGCGGCAAATATACCGTTGCAGTTTTCAATCCCGAGCCCGAGCACCTTATGAGAGGCGAAAACGAGCCTTGGGGCAGAACGCCTTATGTTATCGCTGTCAGCGCAGATAAGGGCAAAACCTTTGAAAAACATAATGTTTTCTACCTTGAAGATGACCGCAACAACGGCTATTGTTACCCTGCAATTATTGAGGTTGAAAACGGATTTCTCGTTGCTTATTATCACAGCAACGGAACGGGTGTTTGTCTTAACAGTACAAAGATGATTAAGGTAACTTACGATGAGCTTGAGTTTGCAATGCGTAAGTCACTTGTCGAATCATATCTCGGCAAAACTGTCAGAATCGTTATGGACAGACCTCTCGGATATGTTCACGAGAAGGAAAACTATACGCTCGTTTATCCCATTAATTACGGATGCATTCCCGATGTTATCGGCGGCGACGGCGAGGAGCTTGATGTTTATCTGCTCGGAGTTGATGAGAGGGTAGAGGAATATACCGCAAGGATAATTGCGATTGTTCACCGTTACGATGATAACGAGGATAAGCTTGTTGCTGCGCCTGAAGGAATGAGCTTCACAAAGGAAGAAATCAAAGAAGCAATCAGCTTTCAGGAGCAATATTACAACAGCGAAATTGAAATGATATAAGATTGAGAGAGGATATTATGAAAAAAATTATTTCTGTTTTACTTGCGTTTATAATGCTTTTCAGCTTATGTGTTACTGCGTTTGCGAATGATTCTGCAGAGAAAACTCTTCGTTTCAGCGATGACGGCAAATTCAGAATTATGCATGTTACTGACACGCATCTTGAGGACTATAATGTTGACGCATCGGTATGGGCAATCGGTCAGGCTTGCGACAGAGAAAATCCTGACCTCGTTGTTATAACAGGCGATAATGTTCAGAATTGCAACGATCCTGCCGACACCAAAATTCTTATTGATAAACTGATGGGTGTTTTTGAACAGAGAGATATTCCTGTTGCCGTAACTTTCGGTAATCACGATTCCGAGTCGGGCGCAATGTCAAGAGAGGAGTTGATGGCTTATTACAACACCTTCTCCTGCTCTGTTTCCGTTGATGACGGTGAGGCTCTTTCAGGTTGCGGAACATATAATCTTCCTGTTTTAGCTTCGGAGGGCGACTCTGTAAAGTTCAACATCTGGGTCTTTGATTCAGGTGATTATGACAGTGAAGGCAGATATTCCTGCGTTCAGGCAGACCAGATTGAATGGTATAAAGAGCAATCCGATGCCTTTAAAGCTGCAAACGGCGGCGAGGTTGTTTACTCCCTTGCATTCCAGCACATAATCGTTCCCGAGATTTACGATGTCCTTGAAAAAACCGATAAAACAGGTCTTTTCACCTTTGCTCACAAATACAATCAAGGCGAATATTATCGTTTTGACCCCGAGCAGGAAAACCACGGCATACTCACCGAAACACCTTGTTGCGGATACAATAACTTCGGTCAGTTTGATGCAATGGTTGAGCAGGGGGATGTTCTTGCCGTATTTTCGGGTCACGAGCATATGAACGGATTCAGCGTAAAGAATCAGGGGATTGATATCGTCAATTCGATAAGCACTCGCTATAACGGTGACAGCTATTCAACAGGCTATGGCTACAGAATGATTGAAATTGACGAAAATGACACCTCTGTTTATTCAACAAGGGTTGTCCGCTGGAATGAGCTTTTCAGCATTAAGGATGCATTCGGATACAAGTCAGCAGGGGATGACTACGGCTTCAGAACCGCGCTTGATATTGCATTCAAAGGCTTCTGGAAGAAGCTCGGAGATATGATTTATCATTCTTTTGCAACTCTTATTACAGGCAGACAAATCAAATATCCTGATTGAAAATTTACCGCCGCGCAGAGAGAGGGCTTCTTCTCTTTGCACGGCGGTTTTTATGTGTAAAACATATCTTCGATTATATCGATAACGTGAACAGGCTCAACCTTGCAACCGTTAAGAAGGTCAGAAACCGATTGAGCTTCTTTTTTATCTTTTGTAAAAAAGCAGAAAACCTGCGTTTCGTCAGCAATACCGTATTGCACAGTAAACTCATCTTCAATTATTTCCGTTCTTTTTGTTACAAAATACATTGCATCGCCCTCTTTGTGTTCTGTTGTGTCACAATTATACAATATTACTTGCGAAAAATCAATAGCAAAACGGAAAATATTTTTTAAAAAATTAAAACTATAATAAACCGCGTTCTTTTGTGTCACGATATTTTAGACCCTTCACAAGTTAAAAATATAAATAAAAATTCATTTATCCCTTCTGTTTCTTGACGGGGCTGATTGCGGATGATATACTTAAATATATATTGTTTTATAAGAAGGAGAAAAAATGGCAGTTAAACTTATTGCGTCAGACCTTGACGGAACTCTTATGGCGCCCGACCATATGACCGTTACTGAAAGAACAAAGAAAGCATTGCTTGAAGCTCATAAAAAAGGAATAAAAATTGCGATTGCAACAGGCAGGACTCTGCGCTTCACAGATTCTGTTACCGCACAGATTCCGTTTGCTGATTATGTTGTCAGCTCAAACGGTGCGGCGGTTTATGACCGCAACGCAGGGGAGTATGTCTATTCAACTCTTGTACCGAATAAAATTGCTCTTGAGGCGGTTGAATTTCTTAATACCTTGCCTGTGCATTATCATATTTATCTCGGCGGCAGAATTTATATTCAGAATTCAGCATTGGCATATGCGGCTGATACGGGTCTGCCCGAAGACTTCCTGCGCGATTTCATTTCGCGCGTAACTCTCTGCGACAGTCTTGTCGAGGTTATCGGTGAAAGCGGAGTTGAGGTTATTGATGTTTTCTCAATGGGCGAAAACGAAAAGGCAATTACTGATTTCTTTAAGGAAAGAAATCTTGTTATGACTTCCGCTGTCAGAGGCGAGCTTGCCGCAACCGCAATCGGCGCAGATAAAGGCACTGCACTCAACGGTCTTTGCGGAGTGCTCGGAATTTCTGCAGATGAGGTTATGACCTTTGGTGATGCAGAAAACGATTGCCCGATGCTTGAGTTTGCAGGCCTTTCATTTGCAATGGAAAACAGCAATGATGCATGCAAGGCATCGGCAAAAGCAGTTGCACCCTCAAATGCAGTTGACGGTGTTGCGCAGATGATTGAAAAATACGCATTATAAGGAGTTAATCATTATGGATATCAATAAAATTCTTTCCCATTGTGACCACACGCTTCTTGCAGTTGATGCCACCTGGGAGCAGATAAAAGGCATTTGCGATGACGGTATGAAGTATTCAACCGCGAGCGTCTGCATTCCTGCTTCATTTGTCAAGCAGGCAAAGGAGTATGTCGGCGATAAACTTGCAATCTGCACTGTTATTGGCTTCCCCAACGGCTATTCAACCTCTGCGGCGAAGGTGTTTGAGGCTTCGGATGCAGTTGAAAACGGTGCTGACGAAGTTGATATGGTAATCAATGTCGGTAAAGTCAAGGACGGGAAATTTGATGAAGTGCTTGAAGAAATCAAAGCTGTAAAAACAGCTTGTAAGGGCAAGATATTAAAGGTTATTATCGAAACCTGCCTTCTGACAGATGAAGAAAAGATTGAAATGTGCAAGGTTGTTACCGAATCGGGCGCAGATTTCATAAAGACTTCAACAGGTTTTTCGAAGGGTGGAGCAACAAGAGAAGATATTGCTCTGTTTGCCGCAAATATCGGAGAAAATGTCAGAATGAAGGCGGCAGGCGGAATCAGGTCGCTTGAAGATGCGCAGGATTTTCTTGACCTCGGATGCGAAAGACTCGGCACAAGCGCAATTGTTAAGATTATAAAAAACCAGGAAGTTCAGGGATATTGATAAGGAGCTGATTATATGAGCAATTTACCTACACCCCATATTGCTGCAATAGAAAAGGATGCATTTGCAAAAACAGTTCTTATGCCGGGCGACCCTCTTCGCGCAAAGTATATTGCCGAGAATTTCCTTGAAAATGCTGTTCTTGTGAATAACACAAGAGGTGTGCAGGGATATACAGGGTATTATAACGGCAAGAAAGTTTCGGTTATGGCTTCAGGAATGGGCATTCCTTCAATAGGAATTTATTCTTACGAGCTTTTCAATTTCTATGATGTTGAAACAATTATCAGAGTCGGCTCTGCTGGTGCAATCAGCCCTGAACTTCATCTTCGTGATGTTGTCCTCGGTATGGGCGCATGCACAAACAGCAGCTATGCAATGCAGTATAATCTGCCGGGTACTTATGCCCCGATTGCGGATTATCAGACTCTGAAAAATGCAGTTGACGCTGCAGAAAAACTCGGCGTTAAAGTGAAAATCGGCAATCTCTTTTCATCGGATACATTCTATGATGATGCAGGAAGTCTGGCGTCGTGGCAGAAGATGGGGGTGCTTGCTGTTGAAATGGAATCTGCGGCGCTTTATATGAATGCCGCAAGAAGCGGCAAGAAGGCTCTTTGTATCTGCACGATTTCCGATTGTCCCTTGACAGGCGGAGAGGAATGCACCGCACTTGAAAGAGAGCAGACATTCAATAAAATGATTGAAATTGCTCTGGAGGCGGCTGAATGAACAATTCCGAGCTGATTAAACTTGCGCTTGAAGCAAGAGAAAAATCATATTCACCTTATTCTCATTTTGCAGTCGGTGCGGCATTGCTGTGCAAAAACGGAAAGGTTTTTACGGGATGCAATATTGAGAATTCGGGATATTCCGCAACAAACTGTGCCGAGCGAACCGCAATATTCAAAGCAGTTTCTGAAGGCGAAACCGAGTTTGAAAAAATCGCGGTTGCTGGTGGCAATGCGGAGGAAAAACCGTCGGATTTCTGTCCTCCCTGCGGAATCTGCAGGCAGGTTATGAAGGAATTCTGCGAAAGTGATTTTGAAATCATCATTGCCAAAAATGAAAACGAATATAAATCCGTTACATTGGAAGAACTGCTTCCTTTGAGCTTTGATAAACGGAATTTTTGAGGAGAAACAATGGACTTTAAGGCTTTGATTCAGAAAAAGCGTGACGGCTTTGCTCTCACAAAAGAAGAAATTGAATTTTTTGCATTCTCCGCGGCGAATGAAGCTGTGCCTGATTATCAGCTTTCTGCGATGCTGATGGCAATCTTTTTCAACAGCCTCAACGAAGAGGAAACTCTCTGGTTGACCGATGCTATGGCGCGCTCGGGCGATATGGCGGATTTATCCGCAATTGACGGCATCAAGGGCGATAAGCATTCAACAGGCGGAGTCGGCGACAAAACAACTCTTATCGTTGCGCCCGTTGTCGCTTCCTGCGGAGTGAAAATGGCGAAAATGAGCGGCAGAGGTCTCGGTCATACAGGCGGTACGGTTGATAAACTTGAATCGATTCCGGGTTTCAGGACATCGCTTTCAAGTGATGAATTTACTGATATTGTAAACACGAGCGGACTTTGTGTTGCAGGTCAGTCAGGAAGACTGTGTCCTGCGGATAAAAAGCTTTACGGACTCCGCGATGTAACGGCAACAGTTGATAATATGCCGCTTATTGCTTCAAGCATTATGAGTAAGAAGCTTGCAGGCGGCGCTGATTGTATCGTGCTTGACGTCAAATGCGGAAGCGGCGCATTTATGAAGGATAAAGCTTCAGCGCAGGCACTTGCGTCCAAGATGGTTGAAATCGGCAAGGGAGCAGGCAAGAAAATTGCGGCGCTCATCACCGATATGGATACACCTCTCGGTAAGAATATCGGCAATTCGCTTGAGGTTATCGAAGCGGTTGAAACGCTTAAGGGAAAAGGTCCCGAGGATCTGACCGAAATCTGCATTCTCCTGTGTGCAAAGCTTCTTGAACTCGCAGGAAAGGGAAGCTTTGATGAGTGCAAAGCACTCGCAAAATCAAAAGTTGATGACGGCTCGGCCCTTCTGAAACTTGCCGAAATGGTGAAGCTTCAGGGCGGTGATGAAAATTATATTCTCAATACCGACTTTTTTGCTCAGGCAAAATTCAGCCGCGATATTGTTGCAACCGAATCGGGCTATATATCATCGATGAATACCGAGGGTATCGGTTCGGTCTGCGTTGCTCTCGGAGCGGGCAGACAGCGCAAGGAAGACGATATTGACCCGAGTGCAGGTATTGTTATCGAAAAGAAAACAGGCGACAGGGTTGAGGTCGGCGAAATTCTTGCAACTCTTTATTGCTCGGATGAAGCTTTATTCGATGCGGCAGAGAAGCAATACAGAGCATCGCTTTGCATATCAGAGTCAAAACCCGAATCGGTGCCCTTGCTTCT
This sequence comes from Acutalibacteraceae bacterium, assembly GCA_045634985.1. Lineage (GTDB taxonomy): Bacteria > Bacillota > Clostridia > Oscillospirales > Acutalibacteraceae > CAG-177. The sequence goes on from JAZRBF010000012.1 coordinate 15,130, forward strand.
TGATATTATTGAGTAATAATGCACAAAAAAACAAGTCTTTTTTTGACTTGCCAATAAATACACATTATGTTATAATTAATCGAATTTATAATGAAAAGGAGATTTTTTCATGAGCTTATTAAATAAGATTGACAAGGCTGCTGAAGCAAAAGGTGCAGTTGTTGTTAAAATCTGGCAGTTCATCAAGTTTATCGTTGTCAGCCTCGGCGCAATGATCGTTCAGTTCACACTTCTCAACACACTTAACCTCATTCCTCCCATTGCTGAACTCTATAATCAGGAATTCATCTGGAATTTCTTTGTTTATCCTGTTGCAATCGGCGGTCTCGGTTACTTCATCGTAAGCAACGTTGCAAACATTGTTGCTCAGATTGTTGCTTTCTTTATCAACAAAGAGAAGACATTCAACTCAAGCGCAAATGTTGCAGTAACTCTTCCTATCTACATAGTTTTCACAATCGCTCTCATCGTTTTCGCAGCATGGCTCAACCCCACAATCAAGGAAGCTCTCATCGGTTGGGAGTGGTTTGCAGGTCTGTTTGAAGATGCATCAGCTATGGAAAATGCAGCTAAGAACATTGCAACAATGGCTTGCTCAGCTATGCAGTTCTTCCTTTATTTCCCCGTTGATATGATTCTCTTCCACAAGAAGAAGGAAGACAAATAATTAAAAATCAAAGCGGAGTTTTCGGACTCCGCTTTTTTTTAATGAATAATGAAGAGTGAAAAACAAACAGATAAGGAAGGCTTCCGCTCTTACCTGATTTTAATGACAAAATAACAAAAATTACTGTGAGTTTTTTCTTTTTAATTCGTCTATAGGGTGAAATGAGGTGATATTGTGGATAAAGGTTATGAGAGCTACCGAAAGTTTCTTGCAGGTGACAAGAGGGGACTTGTAGAAATAATGGAGCTTTACAGTGACTCTCTTGTGTCATTTATCAACGGCTTCGTGCATAACGAAAGCACCGCTGAAGATCTGATGCAGGATACTTATCTTGAGCTTATAATTAAAAAATCATCTTTTATGGGTGAGTCGCAGTTCAAAACCTGGCTTTTTAAAATTGCACGCAACAAGGCTATCGACTATATCCGCAAGCATAAAAGAATCATTCCTGTTGACGATTCATTTGTTTTTCTGCCTGATTGCGATTCGGTTGAAAAGTATGCTGATGATTCGGAAAAAAGAAAAGCGATTTTTTCTGCAATGTCATCAATAAAGCCGATTTATGCTCAGGTGCTTTATCTGTCATTCTTTGAGGATATGTCCAATGAGGAGATAGCATCTGTCATCGGCAAAAGCAAGCGACAGGTTGAAATGCTGATTTACCGTGCAAAGGATTCATTGAAAAAAGCTTTGGAAAAGGAGGGCTTTGACTATGAATAAGTACGAAATCAGAGCAGAAGCAGTATTGAAGAAAAAAGAAGAATATCTCAAAAAACGCGAGAAGAAAATTCAAAAAACGGCTTCAATCGTTGCCGCGGCAGCGTGTGTGGGTGCAGTAATTGCGGTTGCAGTGATGTTTAAGTCACTTTTTCGCCCGATTGCAGCCTTACCTCCCGAGCCATCTCCAACCATAAACGCAACGGTTGAAATGACGGTTGCAATGGGTTATAACGGCAAAACTGTTTTCATTGATACCGAATCAAGAAATTACGGCAGTTATATGACCTGCTATATCAATGATATCAATGAAGCGGATGTAAATAACGAATCAAACCGATTCGGCGTAATTGATAAAGACGGAAATATTGTTGTGCCGCCCGAATACAGTAAGGCATATGCAGTTGACGGAAACAGCTTTATTGTTGAGCGGTGGAATGCAGGCTCGAGGGAATCGGCACTCATTGATAAGGACGGAAATATCATTTTTGATTATTTCAAGGGCAGTCTTCTTCCTGCTTATTACGGCGAAGAAGTTTATGTGCTGATTGTTGACACTTTCAGCGGCAACGATTTTTTGATTGATACAAACGGAAACAGAATTATTGATATTGAATTTGAAGACCTTTTCTGGGCGCAGACAACAGGTTGGGATGGCTATGATTCCGACGAAACAATAAAGGGAATCAGCAACGGCAAATATTATCTTATCAATTATAAAGGCGAGATAGTTAACGCTTTTGGTGATGAGCCGATTATCAAGGAGTCGCTTGGCGAAGACTTCAATCTGATGGCGGTGTATGGAAATTATACGGGCAATTATAAAACTCTGCTTTTTGGTGTGAATGATAAAAATGGAAACGAGATTATTCCTTGCAAATATCCGACGCTTTATTTTACAGGTGACAGATTTATCGGCAGACAGGGTGATGAGCAGGGATTGAGTCCCGATGACATCGTTGTTATCTATGATACGCATGGAAATATCGTTTGCGAAGGCGGAAAATTCAGCCTTGTCACTATTGAATACGGTGCAGATACAGGAATTGCCGTTGATTTCAACGAATGTGAATGGGATGATGACGGCTCATTCAGCATCGGAGGAAATTGGGTTGTTGATAAAAACGGCAATAAACTTTCCGACGAATATGACCGCATTGAAAGAAATCCCGACGGTACTTTTATTGCTTATTATGACAAGCAGAGCAAAACACATTTGCTTGATGAAAACGGTAATATAATCGAATAGTTCATAGTTATATTTCGGGCGGAGCGTTATGCTCCGCTTTTTTTATCCGAAAAAGTTTAAAAACACATAATTTTGTGGTTTTTGCCATAGATTAAACACTATATCTTGTGTTATTATTTCTTCACACTCCGATTATATAGTGACTTCGGCGCAGAAAGAGGTGGTTTTTATGAATATTCAGGGTCTTCAGAAGCTGACTTTGCTTGATTATCCCGGCAAAATGGCGTGCATTGTCTTTACGGGCGGATGTAATCTTCGTTGTCCTTTCTGCCACAATGCTTCGATTGTTCTCAATCCGTCAGCCGAGGGTGAATTCAGCGTTGAAGAAATAACCGCTTTTCTCAAGAAGCGTCAGGGAATCCTTGAAGGCGTAGTCATAACGGGCGGCGAACCTCTTATGCAGAAGGATATCGCAGAATTTATCGGGCTTGTCAGGTCGCTCGGTTACAGCGTCAAGCTTGACACAAACGGCACTTACCCCGACAAACTCAAAGAGCTTATCGACAAAGGGCTTGTTGATTATGTTGCGATGGATGTAAAGGCCGCTCCCGAAAGCTATCCGCCTGCAGTCGGTATCGGCGGCTACGATATTTCAAAGATTATCAGGAGCATAAATATTCTGCTTGAGGGCAGGGTAGATTATGAATTCAGAACAACTGTTGTCAGAGAATTCCACAGTGTTTTTTCAATGAATTCTCTCGGCGAGCTTATCAAAGGTGCAAAAAGACATTATCTCCAGGGATTCAAGGATTCGGGTGAGCTTATCGGCTTCGGTCTGTCGGCTGTGCCGAAGAATGAGATGGAAGAAATGCGTAAAATTCTCCTCGGATATGTTGAGAATTGTGAACTGCGCGGAGTATAGTTGTAAAAACACCCAAAATATTGTGTCTGTATAGTGCAGTTTTAACAAACTTGGGTTTAAGAGCACAATATCTTGTGAAAGTCATTGACACGCACACAATAATTTGTTATTATTTACAAGCTGTCGCACAGCATTTTTTTTGTTGAATAAGAAATTAATTTGGTGAAAAAATATTGATATACATATTTTACGGAAAGGACGAGTTGCATGTATCAGGTAATTAAAAGAGACGGCAAAGTGGCTGATTTTAATATCAGCAAAATTGCAGAAGCTATCAAGCTTGCATTCGAATCAAAAGAAAGACAGTATCATCCCTCAACCATCGATTTCCTTGCTCTTAAGGTAACAGCAGATTTCGAACCCAAAATTGAAAAGGGTCTTATCGCTGTTGAAGACATTCAGGACAGCGTTGAGCAGGTGCTTATTCAGGCAGGTTATGCAGATGTTGCCAAGGCATACATCCTCTACAGAAGACAGAGAGAAAAGCTCCGTAACCTCAAGTCAACAATTCTTGACTATAAAGACCTTGTTAACAGCTATGTTAATGTTACTGACTGGAGAGTTAAGGAAAACTCAACAGTAACATATTCAGTCGGCGGTCTTATTCTCAGCAACTCGGGTGCTATCACCGCAAACTATTGGCTTTCCGAAATCTATGATGACGAAATCGCTAATGCTCACAGAAATGCAGATATTCACATCCACGACCTTTCAATGCTCACAGGTTACTGCGCAGGTTGGTCACTCAAGCAGCTTATCCAGGAAGGTCTCGGCGGCGTAACAGGCAAGATTACATCAGCTCCTGCAAGCCACCTTGCAACTCTTTGCAATCAGATGGTTAACTTCCTCGGCATTATGCAGAATGAATGGGCAGGCGCTCAGGCATTCTCATCCTTCGATACCTATCTTGCTCCCTTCGTTAAGGTTGATAACCTCAGCTATGATCAGGTTAAGAAGTGCATCGAGTCCTTCGTTTACGGTGTAAACACTCCCAGCCGTTGGGGTACACAGGCTCCCTTCTCAAACATTACTCTTGACTGGACTGTTCCCGCTGACCTTGCAGAGCAGAATGCTATCGTAGGCCGCAAGGAGATGAATTTCACATACGGCGATTGCAAAGCTGAAATGGATATGATCAACAGAGCTTTCATCGAAATTATGATTGAAGGCGATGCAAACGGCAGAGGATTCCAGTATCCCATCCCCACATACTCAATCACAAGAGATTTCGACTGGTCAGAAACAGAGAATAATAACCTTCTCTTCGAAATGACTTCAAAATACGCCACACCCTATTTCTCAAACTATGTTAACAGCGATATGGAGCCCAGCGATGTTCGTTCAATGTGCTGCCGTCTTCGTCTTGACCTTCGCGAACTCCGCAAGAAGGGCGGTGGTTTCTTCGGCAGCGGCGAAAGCACAGGTTCAGTAGGCGTTGTAACAATCAACCTTCCCAGAATTGCTTTCCTTTCAGAGAATGAGGAAGATTTCTACAAGCGTCTTGATAAGATGATGGATATCTCTGCCCGTTCACTCAAAATCAAGAGAACTATCATCACAAAGCTCCTCAATGAAGGACTTTATCCCTACACCAAGCGTTATCTCGGCACTTTCGAAAACCACTTCTCAACAATCGGTCTTGTCGGTATGAACGAAGTTGGTCTTAACGCAAAGTGGCTCAGAGCAAATATGATTGACGAAAGAACACGCCAGTTTGCAAAGGATGTTCTTAATCATATGAGAGAGCGTCTTTCCGACTATCAGGAAGAATACGGCGATCTCTATAACCTTGAAGCAACTCCCGCAGAGTCAACATCCTACCGTCTTGCAAAGCACGATGTAAAGCGTTATCCCGGTATCATCACCGCTTCCGACGGCACACCTTACTATACCAACAGCTCACACCTTCCCGTTGGTTACACAGAGGATGTTTTCGAAGCTCTCGATATGCAGGATGAACTCCATACTCTTTACACATCGGGTACTGTTTTCCACGCGTTCCTTGGTGAAAAGCTTCCCGATTGGAAGACTGCAGCAACTCTTGTCCGCAAGATTGCAGAAAACTACAGACTTCCTTATTACTCAATTTCTCCCACTTACTCTGTATGTAAGAATCACGGCTACATCGCAGGCGAACATTTCACTTGCCCCGAGTGCGGTGAGTCAGCAGAGGTTTACAGCCGTATCACAGGCTATTACAGACCCGTTCAGAACTGGAACGACGGTAAGTCACAGGAATACAAGGAGCGCAAGGTTTACAGCATTGCAAGCTCCGATATCGCAAAGCACGGCACAGTAAAGAGAGCGGATGCTCCCGCTGCAGAAGCTGAAGCAACATCAGCAATTCTCGCTGACGGTCTTTATCTCTTTAAGACTGCAACTTGCCCCAACTGCAAGGTAGCTCTCGCAAATCTTGCAAAAGCAGGTATTTCAGTCAATGAGGTTATGGTTTATGAAAACCAGGAACTTGCACTCACTCTCGGTGTTAAGCAGGCTCCGACTCTTATTGTTGTTTCAGGCGGACAGATCGAAAAATTCTCAGGTGTTTCCGAAATCAAAAAATTCATTGATGCAGCAAACGGCGCTGCAATCTGAAGGATTGTTTAATAATGCATGATATAATTATCGTGGGCGCAGGGCCTGCAGGTTTAACTGCAGCCCTCTATGCCCTCAGAGCAGATAAATCCGTTCTTGTGCTTGAAAAAAGCACATTCGGCGGTCAGATAACCTATTCACCCCAGATAGAGAATTATCCCGGTTTCGTAACAATGAGCGGAAACGAGTTTGCTGATAAGCTTGTTGACCAGGTTATTGCTCAGGGTGCTGAAATTGAAATGGAAACCGTAACTGAAATCCGCGACAACGGAGCAACAAAAACCGTTGTTACAGAAGACGGTGAGCACGAAGCAAAGGCTGTTATCATCGCAACCGGCGTTAAGCACAGACAGACGGGCCTCCCGAATGAAAATGAGCTTGTCGGCGAAGGTGTTTCCTATTGCGCAGTGTGTGACGGCGCATTCTTCAAGGGTCAGACCGTAGCTGTTCTCGGCGGCGGTAACTCCGCGTTGCAGGAGGCTGTGCTTCTTTCTGATAGCTGCAGTAAGGTTTATGTCATCCAGAATCTTGATTATTTCACAGGCGAAGCAAAGCTTGTTGAAAAGCTCAAGGAAAAGGATAATGTTGAGTTCATTATGGGTACGGTAATCACCGCTCTCAACGGTGAAAAAGTTCTCAAGGGACTTACTCTCAAAAAAGAATCCGACGGCAGCGAAAGTGAGCTTTCGGTTGACGGTCTTTTTGTTGCAATCGGTCTTATACCCAACAACGAGGCATTTGCAGATATCGCAGGTCTTGATGAGTGGGGTTATATTGATTCCGATGAAAGCTGCACCACAAAAACAGCAGGCGTATTTGTTGCAGGCGACTGCCGTAAAAAGCAGATAAGACAGATAACAACTGCTGCTGCTGACGGCTCTGTAGCTGCTCTTGCGGCTTGCAGATATATTGATTCGCTTTAAAATAAAATCCGTAAAAATGTTCCTCAACGGAATGTTTTTACGGATTTCTTATAAGATTAAATAATAAAAAGGGGGTGGACGGATGCTTGATTTCTTCAAAGAAAACAAGAAACTTACCGCTGTTTTGATTGCTTTTTTCCTTGTGGGATTATTGCTTTCAGGAGCGTATTTTTATCTTTCAAACAATGGCACACTGATGCTTATACCGCAAAAGGTCAGCGTTGTTATTGACGCGGGTCACGGCGGTAAGGATGCAGGCGCTTCAAACGGTGACAGAAAAGAAAAAGATGACAATCTGAATCTTGCGCTTAAGGTTGTCGATTGCCTTGAAGAAAAGGGGATAGACTATGCGCTGACACGAACGCTGGATGTTTATCTCAGCCTTGAAAACCGATGCAGATTTGCAAATATCCGTTCAGCCGATTTGTTTGTTTCGCTTCACAGAAACAGTGTTTCGGGCGATGCGAAAGGCGTTGAAATCTGGATAGGCAGTGAAAATTCTCGCGATGAGCGTCAGTTTGCTCAAAAGATTCTTAATGGATTGGAAAAAGCAGGAATCTCTGAAAACAGAGGTGTCAAGTCAGGCTATGCAGGAGAAGGTAATGACTATTATGTCAATAAAAACACAGAAATGACAAGCTGCCTTGTTGAGCTTGGATTTATATCAAATGAGATTGATAACGAGCTTTATGATGAAAATATCGATGCTTATGCAAAGGCCATTGCCGATGCAATCGAAGAGCAATTAAAAAAACAGAGCTGAAGTGTGAAACTTCAGCTCTTTCTTTTATTCTGAGAATGGTGTGCTGATTCCTACCAGCCTGAAATTTGTCGGCGGTCTGTCGCAGTTGAATCGGTAAACGCTCATTGCAATACCGATTGCAAAATAAATGCAGAGGTTTGATGAGCCACCAGCACTCATAAACGGAAGTGTGATACCGATACTCGGAAGGAGCATAAGGCACATACCGATGTTGATTATTGTCTGCGCGCCAATCATAAAGACCGCGCCGTAGCAGAGAAGCGCGCCTGTGAGGTTGCGCGATTTCTTCGCGGTTGAAGCAATTCGGATGATTATCAGCGAGAGAATAAGAAGCAGACCCATACAACCGATGAATCCAAGCTCTTCGCCAACAACCGAAAGCACCATATCGCTCTCGTTAACAGGTACACCTGTTGCTGATTGAGTGTAAGCTCCTTTGAAAAGACCGTCGCCCCAAAATTGACCCGAGCCGATAGCGTTGACGCATCGTTGCTGCTGATAAATGATTTTGTTATAGTCATAGGTGCTTAATGCTTCGGGGTAATAGATTGCGAGGATTCGCTGGCGGTGGAAAGTGGATAGGAATTTCGTCCACAGCAAGGGGACAAAGGCTATGCCCAATCCTATCGCAACCGCGAAATACCGCAATTTAACGCCTGCTACAAACATCATTCCGACAAAGATAAGCGCGAAAACAATGGCAGAGCCGAGGTCGTCAGTGATGATGATAAGACCGATGGGTACAAGCGCGTGAGCGCAAAGAAGAAGCACATTCTTGATGCTGTTGATGTTGTCTTTGACCGCTTCGATATGAGCGGTGAATGTGATTATAAATCCGATTTTTGCAAGCTCTGACGGTTGGAAGTTAACTTTTGTATCGCCGAACGAAAGAATCGGGAGCCAGCAACGGGCGTTGGGTCTGTCTGATGGACCGTCACCGAAGGGAAAGAGCAACAGAATCAGGAGCAGACATATTCCGCCGATAAACGGCCAGAGTCTTACGAGTGAATCATAATCAAGAAAAGAAATGAAGAAGCAAAGAGCAATACCTACGCCTGATGCAATCAGCATTATCAAACAGTCGCGGCTTAAAAGTATTCCGTCTGCAATTGCGTCATTTCTTGTTGCGCTGTAGACCATCAACGCGCCGAATGCCGATGTGAATATGCACATCAGGTAAAGGAAGAAATCTGTTTCTTTAAGAACAGGTTTCAGGGAATTCTGTTTGCCCATTTGCTCACCTCCGTATCAATCAATTTAAGTTATCACGGATTTATACCGAATACTCAATATAAATCTGTCATAATTTAAAACAGGGGTCGGTGTCGTAACCGACCCCTGCAGTTTTTATTCAGCGAACTTCATCAAAAAGAAGGAGATATGCTTCTGCGATGTATGCGCCTGCCATACGGCCTGTTGAAACGATTTCTTCATTCTCTGTGAGATATGAATGCCATTCGTTTGAGGGAAGAAGATAACCGATCTGGTCATTTGTGATGCCGAAAACAAGGAGAGTCTTGCCTTCTGAAGCTTCAGCAAATGTGGAGTAACCCCATTCGTCGCCGTCCCATGTTTCTTCAGCAGTCTGAACGCCACCGTAAGCGATTTCGGGAGCAAGTTCACCGGGAATGATTGAGATGGCAACATCGTTACCGAATTCGCAGTAACCGACTTCTGTTACAACTTCGTATGTGCCGTTATTCTTGACGATTTCATTTGTAAGAAGACCGCCCTTTGCAGCGAGCTTGAGGATGCTGTTATCAACAGGAACATAAACTTCTGCAAGTCTGATGTTAAGGATAGGAGTAAGGCGCTTGTCATTTTCGATTGAGCAAGCAAGCTTTGCGAGTTCTTCGCCGAAGAGAGCAAGCTTTGCATAGCCTTCGCCGTATTCTTTGTAAAGCTCGGATTCTGTGTCAACCTCAGGAAGATAATCGTACTCGGAGGTCATAGCAAGCTCTGCACCGAGAACATAGTAAACATTTGCGTTTGCATTTTCGTTGATGTATTTTTCCATATAGTAGGGATAGTCGCCTGTGATAAGTGTACCTGCAGCGCCGTTACCTACGCAATGGATGGGAGCATTGAGAAGCCATGTTTCTTCTGAGCCGTCATCGGGAACGAAGCGAAGTCTGTTGAGGTTTGTATCATAAACCTTGGGAGCGCGCTTGTCATAGATGAAGTCAGTAGCGTCTGCTGTACCGAAGTAAAGCTCGCCTTCTGCCATATCGTCGATAGCGTCAACCATTGACTGAACGGTTACCTTGTAAAGGTTATCCATAAATTCTTTGTTCTGTCCGTTGGGAAGCTCAAGACCGAGCATATTTCTTACGGAGGAAGTAAAGAGTGCGTTGATAAGGTTGCCGTTAAGACCGAATGTATCAACTGCGCTGTGCTGATGAAGAGCGGAGATGTTAACAGCATTGATATCAAGATTTCTTGAAGCGATAGCTTCTTCGAAAGCAGCTCTGATGCCTCTTACATCGGATGATGACATACCGTAAGTGTCGATTACGCAGAAGATAGTGATGCCTCTGCCGTCAGAAACTGCAACTGTTCTGACCTTCTGGTCATCTCTGATTTCTGTTGCAAATTTGTCGCCGATTGCAAGGCTGCCGCCTACATAGTGGCCGCCTTCAAGCTCGTGTCCTGTCTGAATTGATGCGTTTGCATAGCCGAGTGACCATTTTGCATCAGCGGCAGGAGTGGAGATGAATTCGTCTGCATCCATACCTTCATAGAAGTTTTCAGAAACATACTCATCTCTTGTGACCCAGCTGCGAGGCTCAACGATAAGAGCGGAGATGCCGTTTACAAGAGCGTCGAGGAGTTTGTCAACAAAGCGGTAGAAGCCTCTTTCAACCTGTGATGTAACTTCTGTTGCTGCGGATGAGGGGATGCAGAAGGCTGCCGAGAAAACGAGGGCAACCGTAAGGATGAGTGCTGTGATTTTTTTTGCCATTTTTCAGTCCTCCGTATTGGATTAATTCATATCTTTAAGCTCCATATCACCGAAGCTTATAAGCTTTTTCTTTCTCATAAATTCTGTTATTCCCAGCGTAATCAGAGCAGGGGCAACGAAATGCATTATGAGAATTTCAATAAGAATAACTACAGGCTCATTACCGCCTTCAAGCATTGAACTGTAAGTCATAAACTGACCTACAAGACCTGATGTGCCCATGCCCGAGCCTGAAGCGTGGCAGGTCATTTTAAGTACAGCGGTTGAAATCGGGCCGAGGATTGCGCTTGTAATAATCGGCGGAATCCATATCTGCGGATGCTTTACTATGTTCGGCATCTGAAGCATTGAAGTGCCGACGCCTTGAGCAATGAGTCCGCCTACTTTATTTTCGCGGTAACTTGCAACAGCAAAGCCGACCATCTGTGCGCTGCAACCGACAACCGCCGCACCGCCTGCAAGTCCGCTTAATCCGAGAATGATGCCGAGCGCTGCCGAGCTTATCGGAAGAGTAAGACACATACCCATAATAACCGAAACAACGATACCCATAATAACAGGTTCTTTTTCAACGCCCCAATTGATAAGCTGACCGATATATGTTGTCACCTTCGAAACGGGAGGGCCTACAAAAAGACCTGCGGCGCTGCCAACAAGGATTGAAACGGCAGGGGTGAGGATGATATCAAGCTTTGTTTTGCCGCTGATAAGCAGTCCGACCTGAATTGCAAAAAATGCCGCGATGAATGCGCACAAGGGATCGCTGGGTCCCGAGATTCCTGTAAAAGTATCGGCAACAATGTTTTTTGCAAAAGCGCCAATCATACCTGCAACGGCGGCGGATGCACCTGCGAGGGGAGATGTTTTGTATTTGAAAGCCATTCCCACGCCGATTCCTGCGCCCGTTATTGATTTTGCAATTCCTGCAACAGCAACAAGATATGCGCCTATAACATGCGGAATAAGATTTCCGATTTGTTCGAGAATCGTTCCTATAATAAGTGTGCCGAAAAGACCGAGAGCCATACCCGAAAGGCCGTCAATAAAAACATAATCCAAAGCTTTAGTTATCTTTTTCATTTTTTGCCTTTCTGAAGGATTAACCTATCATCTTTTTGAATGCATCAATGTAAAGGTCAGCGATGAATCTTGCGCCGTTTTCGTTGGGGTGAACGCCGTCATCCGACCAATGATATTCGCTGTTTCCAACGCAAGCCTGAGCCATAAGACCGTCAAGGGGAATATAGTAATCAGCGAATTCTCTTGCAAGAGCACGTGTTATGTCGATTTTGCCGTTGAGATCCTCTCTGAAGAATGCTTTATCCTCAACGGGAAGAAGGAATTGTTCAATAATGAGGATTTTTGCATTTGTCTTTTCTTTGATTTCGGTAAGAACTTTTCTGTACTGCGCTTCAAACACATCATTGCCGAGCCAGTTGCGTTCTGAGGCTCTGTGCCAGGTGTCATTGATGCCGATGTGAATTGAAACGAAATCGGGCTGAATGTCAATGAAATCGCTCTGAAGACGTTCAACGAGATCCTTTGTCTGATTTCCGCTGATACCGAGGTTGATGAATTCGAAATCGGTTTCGGGATAAGCCTGTGCAATAAGTTCAGCCGAATACCTGGGGTAACCGTTACCTAAATCGTGGTAATCCGAACGGTTGCGTCCGCAATCGGTGATTGAATCGCCCTGAAAAAGAATTTTCATAAAAACACCTCTCAGAATTTATCTTTAATTTTGCGGAGAGTTTCAGGAATGTCTATGTGCTGGGGACAATCCTTTACGCAAGCTCCACATTTTTTGCATCTTTCGCAGATATATTCGATATCGGGCATAATTTCTTTGACAACTCTTCTGCCGCCTGTTGTGATGTTGTTATATGCCGCAAAAACCTTGGGTATCTCAACGCCGAAGGGGCAGGGCATACAGTATTCGCAACCTGTGCAGTTAACAGCAGTCATCTCGTCAAAAACGGATTTTGCCTTTCTGAGCATTTCGAGCTCGTCATCCGAAAGCATACCTGCTTCAGCTTTATCGGCATAACCTATGTTGTCGGTTACCATCTGCTCTGAACCCATACCGCTTAAGAGCATTGCAACATCTGCTCTGTTCCAGATGAAATCGAGTGCCCATTCAACGGGGGTTTTTGACTTTTTGAGTACCGATGCGATGTTTTCGTGAGGCATTGCAAGTTTGCCGCCGAGAAGAGGCTCCATAACGATTACGCCGAGACCTTTTGATGCGGCATATTCAAGACCCTCGATACCTGCCTGATAGTCTGTGTCAATGTAGTTGAACTGAATCTGGCAGAATTCGAAGCCGTCATAAGCATCGATAATCTTCTTGAAAACATCGAGGTCATCGTGGAAGGAAAAACCGAAATGTCTTACCTTACCTTCTTTGATGAGCTTTTCAATTTTGGGGATAATATTGAATTTAACAACCCTGTTTTCCCACGAATCATTATTGACTGCGTGAAGAAGATAGAAATCAACATAATCAGTGCCGAGCTTTGAAAGCTGCTCGTTAAAGATTCTTTCAACATCCTCTTCGCAGTTTACATTGCCGAGAGGAAGTTTGGTTGCAACATAAGCCTTTTCTCTGTAGCCGTCTTTGATAACTTCGCCGACGAGTCTTTCGCTTTCACCGTTGTGGTAAAAATAAGCGGTGTCAAGATAATTAATGCCGCTGTCGATACCGTTTCTGATGATACGAACAGCTTCTTTGGTGTCGATTTTGTCCTGACCTACAAGTGTAGGCAATCTCATACAGCCGAAACCGAGAACAGAAACATCAACGCCTGTTTTTCCGAGTGTTCTGTATTTCATTTTATTTTCCCTTTCAAAAACTTATTATAAATTATATCATAATAATATCTTAAAAACAAGCACAACTAATAATTATTTGGTGAATATTTTGAGCGAATATCTGTTTTCGAGAAGTGCTTTTGCAACATCCTTTGAGTCGTTGATTTCATCTTCAAAATAAACTCCGCCCGGCTCCATTGTAAGGACACCGTGGAAATCAGAGCCCGAAAGCTTTCTGAATCCGAATTTTTCTGCCCAATGATATGCGATATCATTTCGGGAATCGTGGTTGCCATGACCGTTATAAACCTCTACGCCGTCAACAATACCCGGAGTTTTGATTTCCATTCCTGTGCGGAAGGGATGAGCCTGGAAAATTGCAAGATTGTTTGCTTTTGCAATCGGCATAAAATCCTCGAGGGTGGGGATGTGAGCAACATCCGTTGAATAGAGGAAATCTTCGTCAAAACCGTAAACAAGATAGTCGTTGTCATTTTCGAGAAAACGGATTTCCATACCGAGAATTACTTTGAAATTTTCATCGGCAAGAGCCTTTGCGGTGTGGTAACCCTTCAGGAAGCATTTTACATTTTCTTCATATGTGCCGCCGAAACGGTCGATGCAGCGCTGCATATGGTCGGTGATGATAATGCCGTCATATCCGAGGCTTTTGTATCGTGCAACAACATCTGCCGCCGCAACCTCACCGCAGGCGCTGGATTCCTTGGTGTGAATATGTGTGTCGAAAAGAAAACCCTTCATAATATTATCTCCTTATATATTTTAACAATGCAATTATATACCTGTTGCAGAATATAATCAATAGAAAAGTTTGGTTTATCTTCCCTGAAACGACAAAAAATTTTGTGACTCACAGTTTATAATTCTGGTTGAAAAGACATTTCGGCGGTGATTCAGGTGAGTACGGTTATTTATGCGGATATACTTGTGGCGCTCAATATGATTGTCAATTATTTTTTGCTTCGTGCTTGTGCTGCGGTGACAGGCTCGGATTGCAAAACGGTGAGGATGTTTCTCTCTTCGCTGGCAGGCGGATTATTTTCATTGATTATATTTGTTGACGGTATTCCTGCTCTTATAAATGCGGTAATCAAAACATCATTTTTGTGTTTTATGGTTTCTGCTGCATTCGGCTTCGGAAACCTTAAATCCTTCGTAAAAAATTGCTCTGCATTTCTGGTTGCAAACTTTGGCTTTGCAGGGATAATGCTTGCTTTTTCGGTTTTCGTTGCACCCCAAAAAACATTGTATAAAAACGGAATTGTATATTTTGATATCGATATAATTACATTAACAATTTCGGCTCTGATTTGCTACGGAATTCTCTCTGCTTTAACCCGCTTTTCAAGAAGCAGAGCACCTGCTGAAAGCATATATGAGCTGACGGTTACATATAACGGAAAAACGATTACCGGCAAGGCTCTTTATGATACGGGAAACTCCCTGCGCGACAGCTTTTCGGGCAGACCTGTTATTATCGCGGAAAGGGATTTTGCAGAGAAACTTTTTGAAGAAAACGAAGACATAACAACGCAGAAAAGCTTCCGTCTGATACCGTATTCAACGATAAAAAACGGCGGTGCATTGCCTGCTTTTCTTGCTGAAAATATAACGCTGAAAACTCCGCTCAGAACAACATATGCTGAGAAAATTTTTGTTGCCGTTACCGACGGAAAACTTGTTTCGGGCGGCTTTTGTGCCTTGCTCGGAACACCTGTTATGGATGCGGTTGACAATAATACGAGTGACAGAAGGGAGAAGAAATTATGTTTAAAAAACTCGCGCAAATAATCTCGAAAATCAAGGCAAAACTTTTTGGGATTGAGGTCGATTATATCAACGGTCCCGAAACTTTGCCGCCCCCTCTGACAAAAGATGAAGAGTTGCGTTATCTTGAAAAATTCGAGCAGGGCGATGCTGATGCAAGAGAAGAATTGATAGTGCGTAATCTTCGGCTGGTTGTTTATATTGCAAGGAAATTTGAAAACACAGGTATACCGATTGAAGACCTGATTTCTATCGGTACACTCGGGCTGATAAAAGCCATCAATACTTTCAGAATTTCAAAGAATATCAAGCTTGCAACCTATGCATCGAGATGCATAGAAAACGAGATTCTGATGTATCTTCGTAAAACAAATCCGATGAAAGCAGAGGTGTCTTATTTTGAACCTCTTAATGTGGATTGGGACGGAAATGAGCTTTTGCTCTCGGATATTCTCGGCAGTGAGCCTGATGAGGTTTACCGCGATATTGAATCCGAAGATGAGCGATGCAGACTCTATAAAGCGGTGTCTTTGCTCAATAAAAGAGAGCGGCAGATAATGACGATGCGTTTCGGAATCGGTGGGGGACGGGAGTATACGCAGAAGGAAGTTGCTGATGCTCTCGGTATATCTCAGAGCTATATTTCAAGGCTTGAAAAACGGATAATCGAGAAAATAAAAAAGGAAATCTGACCCGATATCGCTCCTTCGTATGCGTATGATTTTTTGCCATACAACATCTTGAGAAAACTGATATTTATTCTCTTGACAATTAACCAAATATAGTATAAAATTGATTACAAGTGTAATAAATTATTAAATGGCGTTTTTCGTACTTTTAATGAGACCGATTGGAGTGGAAAATTAAAGTGAGCGAGAATTTGGTACAATTTGTTATCAATGCCGGCAAGGGTGATACCTCTGCGATGGGTATGCTTTATGCAAAGACCCTCAAGACATCATATTTCCTTGCATCAAAACTCAGCGGAAGCGAGTCACAGGCATCCGAGATAACAAAGAAGGCTTATGCAAGAGCTTTTTGCTCAATTGATAAGCTCATAAAACCCGAAGCTTTCGAAATCTGGATCAAGCAGATAGTTGCTTCGATTTACAAGGATACAGCGAAATTTATTTTTGCTGATGCTGATGCCAATGCGCAGGAGCCTACAACAGACTTCCTTCCTGAAGCCGTTCTTGCTGA
This sequence comes from Acutalibacteraceae bacterium, assembly GCA_045634985.1. Classification (GTDB taxonomy): domain Bacteria; phylum Bacillota; class Clostridia; order Oscillospirales; family Acutalibacteraceae; genus CAG-177. The sequence goes on from JAZRBF010000012.1 coordinate 31,667, forward strand.
TGTAGAAAAATCAGCAAGGGTTATGGATGCTGTTGCGAAGCTTTCGCCCGAGCGCAGAACAGCCGTTATTCTTCATTACTATAACGGTATGCCTGTTAATGCTCTTTCAAAGTTTCTCGGCGTTTCTGAGAGCACCGCAAGCGCTGTTCTCGGTAAGGCAAGAGCGGATATTCTTGCATATTCGGGAACAGAAGCACCCGAATTCCCTGAAGCAGCAAACCTCCCTGTACTTACCAGAATTTTAAAGGAATTTGCAGATAAAACAGGAATAGACAACGAGGTTGTCAGAGAAATGTTTACTTTTGCAATCGGCGCTTATGCAGATGCAAAGGCGGAGAGTGCAGAGCAGAAGTCTGCCGAAACTCCCGCTGAAGAGCCTGCAAAGGAAACAGAAACCCCTGCAGAAGAAACTGTTGAAAAGACAGAAGAGGCAGTCGAAGAAGCGGCAGAAGAAACTGTTGAGGAAACTCCTTCGGAAGAAACCGAAGAAGCAACCGAAGAAACTCCTGCAGAAGCAGTTGAAGAAGCTTCGGAAGAGTCCGATGAAATTGCTGAAGAATCCGAAGAAACAAAAGAAACCGTTGAGGAAACTGTTGAGTCGGCGGAAGAAACCGCTGAAGAGGTTGCTGAAGAAACGGTTGAAGAAGTCAAGGATATAGAAGCAGAAATTGACGAAGAAAAAGCACAGATGGAAGAAGATATTCTTTCGTTCAGAGACAGAATCAGCTCTATGCTCGGTGTTGATATGAGCGATAAGTCCGAGCCTGCATCAGATGAAGCGGATGACGAAGATTTCTCTGCTCCTGCTGATGAAACTCCCGTAAAAGCAGAGGTTACTGAAGAGCCTGCAGCCGAAGAGCATAAGCCTGTAACAGCAGGTCCCTCATTCGGTGAACTTCCGATTGAAGACAAACCCGAAGAGGTTCCCGACAAAAAGCCCGAGGAGAAGCCTGAAAACAAGTCAGACAAAAAATCCGCAAAGCTTAATCCCAAGATTATCATTGCGGCGGTTGCAATTCTTGCAGTTGTTATTGTTGCCGTTGTTCTTCTTGTTAACGGTAATAAGGGCGATGACACAACAACTACAACAACTCCCGTTGCGGACACACTCAAAGTTCCCGTTGAATGGAATGCTCTGCCTGCTCTTTCGAAATATAAGAAGATTGAGTTCCTTAACGAAAAGGTTAGCACATTCAAGGTTTCCGGCAAATACGGTCTTATCGATTATCAGGGCAATGTAGTTCTTGCCGCTGAATATGACGGGTTTGAACGTTGCAGTAACGGCAGATATTACGGAGAGGGCAGACTTGACGAGTCAGGCTACCATATTCTTGCACTCAAGGGCAAAACTGCCTATGAAGTTGTTATAATGAACGGTACAGCTGTTGTCAGCAATGAGCCTCACACCGACCACGCAACAACCAATAATACCGTTATGAGCGGCGGAGATTATGACGAGAGAGACCGTTATTACGAGGGCTATGCCGCAGTTTGCAAAGACGGTAAATGGGGTTATGTAGCTCAAAATAGCGGTAAACTTGTTGTTCCTTATGAATTTGAAGCAGTCAATAAGATTGATTCAGACGATCCCTCCGCAGCGTATGACTATTGCCGCGGCTCATCCAACGGTTATGTTGCCGTTAAGAAAGACGGCAAGATGGGCATTATTAAGATTGAAAAAGAATCCTACAAGGTTGTTGTTGATTTCACCTATGAAGAAATTTTCCAGGGCGAAGGCGGTACATTCCTTGCTTATAACGGCAAAGAATGGGGTAACCTTAAGATAGGCACAGTTTCCGATATCGGCGGTGCGGATGCTCCCGCTGACGTAATAACAACTCTGCCTCCCGTTGTAACAGAGCCTCAGGAGATTTCAATCGGCAAGTATGTCGTTAATGATGATGAATCAAACATCAGAACATCTCCCGATACAGAAAACGACGATAATGTTATTGTTGCTCTCAATAAGGGCTATGAAATCACCGCTTTCGAAAAGAAAGAGGGAAGCAACGGCTCCGAGTGGGTAAGATTTGATTACGAAGGCAAGGAAGCCTGGATTTCATCAAAGAAGCTTGACAAGGTTGATTAATCTTGACAAGGTTTCGGTTTGGTAATATAATTATTTTTGAAATTAATATCGAAACTGTGAAGAAGAAGAATTCCGCTTCAGCTCCCAGAGAGACAGTCAGTTTGCTGAGATGACCGTTGAGCAAAAGAATCGGAAAGGCCGCTTCCGAGTTCCGCTGTGATGAACAGCGGCGTTTCCTGCGTTAAAAGGATTGAGTGGTGCAGTTTGCACAATTTGGGTGGTACCGCGGCGATATGCCGTCCCATTGGGTTGTGAAACTGCACCTTTTTTTGGCTTTTCAAGCCGTTTTATCAAGTAAAATAAGTGGTTTTCCACAGGAGGATAACAATTATGAAATGGACAGGACTTAACGAATTAAGAGAAAAATATCTCGCATTTTTTGAATCAAAGGAGCATCTGAGATTGCCCAGCTTCTCGCTTGTTCCTCAGGGTGACAAGAGCATTCTGCTCATCAATGCAGGTATGACTCCCATGAAAAAGTATTTCACAGGTGAAGTAACTCCCCCTAAAAAGAGAGTCACAACCTGCCAGAAATGTATCCGCACACCCGATATCGAAAATGTAGGTAAAACTGCACGCCACGGCACATATTTTGAAATGCTCGGTAACTTCTCGTTCGGTGATTACTTCAAGCACGAGGCAACCGCCTGGGCTTGGGAGTTCTTCACAAAGGTGCTTGAAATTCCCGAGGAGCTTCTCTATGTCAGCGTTTATCTTGAGGATGACGAGGCGTATGATATCTGGACAAAGGAAGTCGGCGTTGACCCCTCGCATATGGTTCGCTTCGGTAAGGAAGATAACTTCTGGGAGCATGGCGCAGGTCCTTGCGGCCCTTGTTCCGAAATCTATTTTGACAGAGGCCCTTCAAAGGGTTGTGGCAGCCCCGACTGTAAGGTAGGCTGCGATTGCGACAGATTCATTGAAGTCTGGAACCTTGTTTTCACACAGTTTGAAAACGACGGTAAGAATAACTATACACGCCTTGCCAATCCCAATATCGATACAGGTATGGGCCTTGAAAGACTTGCTTGCGTTATGCAGGATGTTGATAACCTTTTTGAGGTTGATACAGTGCGTAACATTATGAAGCACATTATGGAGATTGCAAAGCTCAACTACCATGATGATGAGAAGAAGGATATCTCACTTCGCGTTATCACAGACCATATCAGAAGCACAACATTTATGGTAGGCGACGGTGTTCTTCCCTCAAACAGCGGCAGAGGCTATGTCCTCAGAAGACTTCTCAGAAGAGCTGCACGCCACGGCAGACTCATCGGTATTGACAGACCCTTCCTTGCAGAGGTCTGCGATACAGTTATTGCTGAAAATGCAAATGCATATCCCAACCTTGTTGAAAAGAGCGAATATATCAAGAAGGTTATTTCAACCGAAGAAGAAAGCTTTTATAACACAATCGATTCAGGTCTTGGTCTTCTTAACGAAATGATGGAAAAGGCTGAAAACGGTGTACTTTCAGGTGAAGCTGCATTCAAACTTCAGGATACCTACGGTTTCCCCATTGACCTTACAAAAGAAATCGCAAATGAAAGAAACATCACCGTTGATGAAGAAAGATTCCGTCAGCTTGTTGAAGAAGCAAGACTCAGAGCAAAGAGCGCAAAGAGAAATGCTGCAGACTCTGACTGGAGAAATAACGGCGTTTCACTCAAAGATGTTTCCACAGTATTTACAGGCTACACAGAAAACGGCACAGAAGGTACAATTCTTGCACTCGTTTCAGATGGTGAAAGAAAAGATTATATCGATGACGGTGACAGCGCAATCCTTGTGCTTGATAAGACTTCTTTCTATGCAGAAAGCGGCGGTCAGGTCGGCGATACAGGTGTAATCAGAATCGGCGAAAGCGTTTTTGAAGTTACAAACACAACAAAGGACCCCGATGGTGCATATCTCCATCACGGTACACTTACAGGCGACGGCATCAAAGTCGGCGATGTTGCTGTGACCGTTTATGATGAAACCGTCAGAGCATCAACAAGAAGAAATCATACTGCAGCTCATCTTCTTCAGGCTGCTCTCCGCGAAGCTCTCGGCACACATGTTGAGCAGGCAGGTCAGCTTGTAAATGCAGAAGCAATGAGATTTGACTTCACTCATTTCTCAGCTCTTACCGCAGAAGAGCTCGCCGCAGTTGAAAACAGAGTCAATGAAATCATCCTTTCAGCTATGCCTGTTTCAAGCACAGAAATGCCTATTGAAGAAGCAAAGAAAGCAGGCGCAATGGCTCTCTTTGGTGAGAAATACGGCGATGTTGTCCGCGTTGTAAAAGCAGGCGAATTTTCTGTTGAGCTTTGCGGCGGTACTCATGTTGATAATACAGGCAAACTTGGTCTTTTCAAGATTGTTTCCGAGTCCTCCGTTGCAGCAGGTGTAAGAAGAATCGAAGCAGTTACCGGTTACGGTGTGCTTGAATATATCGCAAAGAATAACGCTCTTATTAACAGCACAGCCGCTAATATGAAGCTTGCAAATGTTTCCGAGCTTGATAAGAAGGCTGCGGCTGTTGTTGCAGACCTCAAGGCAAAAGAAAAGGAAATCGAGCAGCTTCGCGCCGAGCTTTCATCTCTTAAAACAGGCGACCTTATGAGCGGTGCTGTTGAAATTAACGGTATTACTCTTGTTGTAACAACCGTTGAGGGCGTTAACCCCGGCGACCTTCGCTCAATGTGCGATAAGGTTAAGGAAAACGAAAATGCAGTTGCGGTAATTTGCGGCATCAACGGCGCAAGTGCAAATTTTGCCTGCGCTTGCGGTAAGGAAGCAATTGCAAAGGGTGCTCACGCAGGTAACATTGCAAGAGAAGTTTCAAAGCTTGCAGGCGGCTCAGGCGGCGGCAGACCCGACAGCGCTATGGCAGGCACAAAGGATGTTTCAAACATCGCTGACGCTATGGCTGCTGTGGCTGATATTGTCAAGGCAATGCTTAAATAAAGAAAGGAAATTTGTTATGGATTGCATTTTTTGTAAAATCATAAGCGGAGAAATCCCCTCAAACAAGGCGTATGAGGATGATAAAGTGCTCGCTTTTTATGACCTCGAGCCTCAGGCTCCTGTTCATATCCTTATTGTACCCAAGGAGCATATTGCCTGCGCAGCAGACATCACACCCGAAAACAGTGCCGTTATTGCGCATATTTTTGAGGTTGCCGCAATCATCGCAAAAGAAAAAGGTCTTGATGACGGTTTCAGAATCGTAAACAACTGCGGTGACAGTGCAGGTCAGACCGTAAAGCACATTCATTTCCACCTTATGGGCGGCAGAAGTTTCGGCTGGCCCGCAGGTTGATTTGCAGAGTGAAGGAGTAAAAATATGCAATACTATACAGTTGATATAGCAGGTCTTGAAAGAGACCTTGTCCGCTGTCCCATCAGCGATAAGCTTGACATTGCCGCATTTATACTTTTCGGTGATGTTGAGGTGACCGTACATTCGGCAACAGAGCTTCTCAAAAGACTTCCCGAGTTTGATTTTATCGTAACTCCCGAAGCAAAAAGCATTCCTCTTGCTTATGAAATGGCAAGACAGAGCGGAAAAAAATATTTTGTTGTCCGCAAAAAGGCAAAGCTCTATATGACCGACCCTGTTTCCGTCAGCGTGCGCTCCATCACAACGGATGCAGAGCAGACACTCATTCTTGACGGTGCAGAGGGTGAGCAGATGCGAGGCAAGAAAGTTGTTATTCTTGATGATGTTATCAGCACAGGCGAATCTCTCAAGGCTGTTGAGGCTCTTTGTGCAAAGTTTGATACAAACATCGTTGCAAAGGCAGCTGTCCTCGCAGAAGGAGATGCCGCTGAAAGAGATGATATTGTATTTCTTGCAACAATTCCTCTTATTGAAAAATAATTCTGTCCGGTGATAAAAAATGAAACGTCCGTTTGCCGTAATCGGTTTTACGGTGTTTTTGACCGTAGTAATTTTATTTGATAAGAAAACCGGAGTGACGGTTGGCGCATTGGTTGCGTTTGCTGTCGCTCTGGTTATCGGTCTTTTGATTAAAAGTGTAAGAGATGGCAGAGTAATGCCTCTTTGTATGGCATCGAGAGCGGTTGCCTGCGCAATAATTCTTGCAACAAACCTCCTTTATGTCCGTCCTCTTGTGTCACTTGCAAACGGGGTTTATCCTCTCAGGGCGCAAATCACAAGTGAGGTCACACCGCAATACGGCAAATATTATTGTACCGCAAAAACAGTATCAATTAACGGAGCGGAAGTTTCGGAAGACATCAGGCTTGTGTTTTCAACTGCGCCTGATGCTTTGCCATATGATTTTGTTGAGGGCGAATTTGTATTTTATCGTCCGGGCGCGACTGACCCTGATTCGTTAAATGCGAATCTGACGAAGGGTCTTCTGCTCGGCGCGTATCCGACAGGGGAGTTTGCTGTAATTGAAACTCCTGAAAATGAAAAACCTTTCGGAATGAAAATGATTGAGTTGAGAAATTCAATCAAAAGAGCGATTTTTAAAGTTTTTCCCGATGAAAACGGCTCGCTTGCGGTAGCGATGATTCTCGGGGATAAAAGTGAATTACCGCAGGAAATTTATAATGATATGCGACTTGCAGGTGTTGTGCATATCTTGTGTGTATCGGGTCTGCATCTTACATTGTGGGCGTCGATGATTGTTGCTGTACTTAAGAAACTGAAGTTACCTTCGGTTGTTGTGAATATCGTTGCTGTGGTTGGCGTTGTCGGATTTATGGCGCTGACAGGATTTACATATTCTGTTATGCGCGCAGGAATAATGACAATTGTTTTTTTGATTGCGGAGCTTGTAATGCGAAAGTCCGATTCCATCAATTCGCTCGGTTTTTCGGCGCTTTTCATTACGGCGGTTTCACCGTTTGCCTGTGCATCGGTTTCGCTTCAACTTTCCGTACTTTCCACGCTCGGTATTCTTATCTGTGCGGAGTTTGTCAAGCCGCATATTGCGGAATTTCTTAAGAATAAACTTCCGAAGAAGATTTATTCTCTGCTGTCGGGCATAATCAATATTGTGCTTGTGACATTGAGTGCAACGCTGATGATGCAACCTGTACTTCTTGAGCTGACAGGCGGTTTCAGTTTTGCAACTATTATTTCAAATCTGATAATTACCCCTTTCGCAGGCTTTGCAATGCTTGTTGCCGCTATCGCATCAGCGGCAGGCTCAATTTTGCCTGCAGGGATAAAAATATTTTATTCAGTCGGTAAAATACCTCTGCAATATATTCTCAGATTATCGTCAATTATAGCGAAGGCGGATTTTCTTTGCGTTAATATCAGTGAAACCGAATCGGATATTCTTATCGGCCTGATACTTGTTTTTGTCGGAATCTGTATTGTTTCCTCGCTTGTTTTTTCTCCGAAACCCGTTTTATCATATACGCTCATTTGTGCAATTTTCTTTTCAGGTATATTATCGGCGTCTTTTCTGCACAGAAACGAAACCATTGTGCGTGTGTTTGATACCGGAAACGGTATTTCGGTTTTGGTCAGGCATAAAGGTGAAAATGTTCTTGTCGGTTGCGGAGGTACAGCCTATAACGGCTCCGAAAAAATCTGCAGCGTGCTCAGGGACAGCGGGGGAGCAGATTGCGTTGCTGTTCCGTCGGCAAATGATGTCACATCATCATATCTGCTTGATGTTCTCAAAGAGTTCAGACCTGAAACGGTTTTTGCTGATGAATTGCCCGAAAACTCAGAGCTTTTGCTTGGCTCAAGTAAGATTCTCTCACTTGATAATACATATGAATGCGATGGCTTTACCGTAAAATTTCACGAGCTTAACGGTAAATGTTTTACGCAGATTAAAAACGAAAATATAACCCTTTTGGTTTGCTCTTTTCCCGGGGAAAGTATCTCGCTTCTTCCTCCTGAATTCAGGCAGGCTGATGTTCTGATTTCAAGAAGCGATTATCCGCTTGATATGCTTGAAAACGGCATTAACGCAGCAGTAATCTGCGCCGAAAACCAAAGGGGAATCATTATACAGAAGGAATTGATTTCGAATAATTGTTTCGCCGCCGTAACAGGTGGTGTGGGAGACATTATTCTGACCGCTGATAAAGGCGGTGTAAGCGTTCTCAGAGAATGAGAAAGGAGGGGCGGTATGCCTGCTTTAAATGAATCTGCACTTAAAGAAAAGCTGAGAGAAAATCCTGTCGGCGTGTATCTTGTATACGGCGAAGAAAGCTATCTCAAAAAGGTTTATATTGATAAAATTGTTTCAAAAACCGTTGATGAATCCTTTGCTGACTTCAATTTTCATACATTTGACGGTAAGGATGCTTCGCTTTCGGATATTTACGAAAGTGCGCAGGCTGTGCCTATGATGGCGGAAACAAAATGCGTTCTTGTCAAGGATTTTCCTCTTGATACGCTTGACGAAAACGGCCTCGACCAGCTTAAAACCGTTATTGAGGATAACCCCGAAGACTGTGCATTGATTTTTTCTTTTGTTGCTTATGAGCCTAAAGGTGCAAAGTGGACAAAGGTTATAAAACTTTTTGAAAAGCTCGCTTTTGCTGTAAAACTCGATAAAAAAACATCTGTTGAGCTTGCAAAAATGCTTGAAAGCGGAGCGAAAAAGAGGGGAAAGGTTTTCGGCAAGGGTGTTGCTGCTTATCTTGTAACCTGTGTCGGCGCCGACCTTAATACTCTGCTTAATGAAACCGAAAAGGTCTGCGCATATGCTCAGGGAGAAATCACCAAAGAAGATGTTGACGCGGTTTGTATCAAGAGCCTTGATGCAAGGGTTTTTGATATGATAAAAGACCTTACTGCACGCAGATTTGACAGCGCATTCAAAAAGCTTGAGCAGTTATTTGAGCAGCGTGAGGATGAGTTTCAGATTCTCGGTGCGTTGATTGCATCTTATTCCGATATCTATCGCGCAAAAGCTGCGGTAAAGTCGGGTGGAAGAGCAGAGGATGTTTCAAAATATTATAACTATGCGGGAAAGGAATTCAGGCTGACGAATGCCGCCAGAAACAGCGCACAGCTTACATTTGACGATATCGGCGAATGCATAGAAATTCTTGTTGATGCAGATACTGCAATGAAGAGCACCGCAACGGATAAAAGGCTGATTCTTGAAAAGACGATTGTGAAGCTTGCAAGGGTCGGCGGGAGATAAACTATGATTAAAATCAATCAGGCGGTTATTGTTGAGGGAAAGTATGATAAAATCAAGCTTTCATCCATCATCGATGCGCCGATAATTCAGACCGACGGATTCGGCATTTTCAAGGATAAGGAGCTTCAGCGACTTATCAGAATGCTTGCTGAAAAAAGAGGTATTCTTGTGCTTACGGACAGCGATTCCGCAGGATTCAAAATTCGTTCTTTTATTGGCTCAACCGTCGATAAAAAGTATATAAAAAACGCTTATATTCCCGATATTTTCGGGAAGGAAAGGCGCAAAACCGAACCTTCAAAAGAAGGAAAACTCGGTGTTGAGGGCGTTTCCGAAGAGGTTATTATGCAGGCACTCGCAAATGCAGGCGTGCTCTGCGAAAGCTCAACCGAGCCTGAAAGACCGATTACAAAGCTTGATTTATATGAATTCGGATTCACAGGCGGTGAAAACAGCTCGGAAAGACGCGCTTTGTTGCTTCGTTATTATGCGTTGCCGTCAAGACTTACGGCAAATGCGCTTGTGACGGTGCTTAACTGCATAACAACATATGACAGATTTGTTGAAGATATAAAAGAAATCGAAAAGGAGTGGAGCAAATGCTCAGAATAGGCCACGGTTATGATGTACATAAGCTTGTTGAAAACAGGAAGCTGATTATCGGCGGTGTTGAAATTCCTTATGAAAAAGGTCTGCTCGGTCATTCTGATGCGGATGTGCTTCTGCACGCAATCAGCGATGCTCTTCTCGGAGCTGCAGCAATGGGTGATATCGGCTGCCTCTTTCCCGATAATGATGCCGCATTCAAGGATGCGGACAGTCTTGTGCTTCTTCGCGAAGTAGTGAATGAAATTTCAAAAAAAGGCTATAAAATTGTCAACATCGATGCAACGATTCTTGCGCAGAGACCCAAGATGAGAACGCATATCGATGCGATGCGTAAAAATATTGCGGATGCCTGCGAAACAGATATTGACTTTATCAGCGTTAAAGCAACAACCGAGGAAGGACTCGGCTTTACAGGTTCGGGAGAAGGCATATCCGCACACGCTGTATGTCTGATTGAAAAATAAATTTTTTGTTAAATAAAACTGATATCTGTTTACACAATTTCAGTGTTGTGTTATGATATTTTGCAGTGAAATCAACGAAAGGAGCGAATAAGGCCGATGTCTCTTTTTGATAATATATCTGACTTTTTTTCGAAGTTGCCCTCGCTTAATTTCGGAGTGGCTGACTTCCTTGATATATGCCTTGTTGCATTCATTATTTATCATGGAATAAAGCTTATCCGCGAAACAAGGGCTATGCAGCTTGTCAAGGGTCTTCTCTTGCTTGGTGCGGCTTATCTCATTATTTATCAGCTTGAAATGCAGTCAAGTACATATATTTTCAGGCTTGTTTTCCAGAATATTTTCATTGTGCTCATCATCCTTTTTCAGCAGGAAATCCGTCAGGTTGTCGAGAGGGTGGGCAAGAGTAAGTTTTCCGCTCTCAGCGCGCTTCTGAAAGGCGGAGCCGATGAAAAGAATTCAGTTGTGAACGAGGCTGTTATTGAGGTTGCAAAGGCCGTTCAACGAATGAGCGATAAAAAAATCGGCTCACTTGTTGTGTTTGAGAAGGAAACACTTCTCGGTGATGTTATCAAAACAGGTACAACCGTTGACGCGAAGGTTACTCATGAGCTTGTGGGAAACATATTCTTCCCGAATTCACCCCTTCATGACGGTGCGTCCATTATCAGAGACGGAAGATTGCTTTGTTCAGGTTGCGTTCTTCCTCTTACCAAGAATGAAAATATTTCCCATGAGCTTGGCACAAGGCACAGAGCTGCAATCGGAATCAGCGAAGTTTCTGATGCGATTGTTGTTGTCACAAGCGAAGAAACGGGTGTGATATCCTATGCTGTCAAGGGTAAACTCACAAGGAATGTTACTGAAGCGGAGCTTCGCGAAGTGCTCCTTAATGCACTGATTGAAGCAACTCCCGAAAAGCTTTCAGGCGATAAGGATATGTTCAAAAAACTGTTTAAGGGTTGGAAAAAATGATTAAAAATGGCAAAAAAATAAGTGATATTTTTTATAACAATAAGTTTTTGCTGGTTTTTTCGGTTGTTGCCGCTGTTATCATCTGGCTTGTTGTTGCGGTTGAATTCAGCCCCGAAACAGAGATAACAATCAGAAATGTGCCTGTCAGGGTGGCTTCAACAGGTGTTGCAAATTCGATGGATCTTGAGCCTTTCGGCGCGGAAAATCTGACGATTGATGTAACCATTGTCGGCAAAAGATATATTGTTGAAGATGACAGTATCGTCAAGGATATTGATGCTGTTGCAAACACAGGCTCTGTTACAAAAGCGGGCACGCATAAGCTGGCAATTGATGTCGGCAGTGTAAGCTCAAGACCGCAGTATAAAATCGTTTCATATTCTTCAAGCGAAGTCGAGGTGCTTCTGGACTATTATGTCGAGAAGCAAGTGCCTGTTAATCTTGTTGTCAGCATTGAAAACGGCGAATTTGCGGCTGACGGATATTTTGCAGAGAAATTCAATCCCGAGGTTGAAAAGGTAACCGTTTACGGTCCGAAATCCGAGGTTGAATCTGTAATGCAGGTTGATGCATATGCTACCGTTGCAGGCAATATGGTTGAAAACAACGGTTTTAATGCGAGTATGAAGCTTTCAAAGCTTAACGGCGATACTCCAAAGTATGTCGGCATAAAATCATCAAAAACCGATATTTCATCAGGTAATATCTTTATCAATACGGTTATCTATAAAGAAGCTGTTGCTGAGTCTGCGGTAACATTTACAGACTTGCCTGCAGGCCTTGAAAATGCGGATAATCTGATTGAATATTCAGTTGAACCTGCAAGTGCTGTTTTCGGTTTCTCGGATGCTGTTTCCGAAAAGGTTTCGGTTGCGACAATCAGCTTCAATGACCTTGATTTCAAATCAGGCGCAGAGCAGGAATTTGTTGTTGATTATTCGGTGCATCAGGGTGTTTCTGTCAAGGATGAAGAAACAGGTATGCCCGGCACAAAGACTTTCACTATCAAGGTTTCCTTGCGTGAAATCAGATATTCCGATATTGCGCTTCCGTCACAACCTGACGAGGCTTCATTCAAGGATATTAACAATAAGCATCAGCTGAAATATGAAGTAGTCGGCCTCGGAGATGCGCAGAGCGTCAGTGTCTGCAGCTTCGGAGATAAAGTTTATTCTTTGACAGCTAATGATCTTCAGCTTGATTTCAGCGCGGTATCCGCTGATGCAACAGGTGAAATTGATGTCCCTGTTGTTGTTGGTGCAGATTATTGCTGGATTGATACTCCGTATTCCGTAAAAGTCAGAATAATAAGATAATGATTTTCTTCAGACAGTCGTCTTCGGACGGCTGTCTTCTTTTATATTATTAATAAATTATTTATAATTATATATTGATTTATAGTTGTTATCTGTGATATAATATGGTGAAAATCTGTAAGTGTATCAAAAATCATCGGAAGGAGGGGTAATGTGAAGAAAATGCTTGCTGTGATGCTTGTTTTGATGCTGGTTGCATTCTCATTTACATCGTGTTCGGACGGCTCGTTTTTCCGCTCGGCTGATTCTCTTCTTGTACCGCCTCTTTTTTATGAAGAATACGAAGGACTTGTTGAACTTTTCCGCTCGCAGATTGGTGACGGCGCATCGCTCTGCACGCCGTATGACGGCGATTACCGCTCGGCAATCATCGTTGAGGATTTTGACGGCGATATGAAGGATGAGGCGATGATTTTTTATCGTGATTCCTCAAGCGATACCGCTTCAAAAGCACGCAGTTACGAAATCAAAAACGACGAATGGATTCTTGCTTCCGATTTCAACGGTCACGGCAATCAGGTCGAAAGCGTAAGCGTCAGAGATATGAATGGCGACGGCATTTCGGAGATTATCGTTTTATGGAGCGTTTCGGGTATCAGCACAAGCAAGACCCTTTCAATCTATCATTCACCTGCAATTGATACTCCGTATAAGGAAATCTCAAATGAGCTTTGCTCGGTTTCGATGATAGTTGATGTTGACGGCGATTCGCTTGATGATATCTTCCTTGTTACGGCAAACAGCGGCGCATCCGCAAACGCAAAGGCAACACCGCAGAGATTTGCAAGGCTTATCGGAGTTTCAAACGGAGCGGCGGTACTCAAAGGTGAAGCAAGAGTTGATGCAAACATAAGCGGTTATTCCTCAGTCAAAACCGAGAAGGTTTCCGATGATGAGCCGCTGAAAATATTCATCGATGCGATGAAAGGCGATAAGCAGATGATAACCGAGTTTATCTACTGGGATAAGAACTCATCCGAGTTGGTCGCGCCTTTGTTTGATGAAGAAACTATGTCAACGGTAAAAACGCTCAGAAACGAACCGATTGCAAGCGCTGATATCAACGGTGACGGAAGAATTGATGTTCCTTCGCAGGTTGAAATCTTTTCAAGCAATGCAAATGAAATGACGATTGACCCCCAGCATTTCTATATTACAAGCTGGGTTAACTATTATGAGGATGGATTCGGAACAGTTCTCAATACTCTCGTAAACTATGCAGACGGATATATGCTCGTTGTTGAAGGCGAAGACCGTTTCAGGCTTGTTGTTGAAGATTATCGCGAGCTTAACTGCTGGATAGTCAAAGAAAAGGATTTGCAGACAGGCGATGTAACGGAGCTGTATTCGATTCTTCGTATTTCAAACGAAAAATCGGAGAGCACCGACCTTGAGAAGCATATTCCGCTTATCGTGAAGGATGAATATACGGTCTATGCTTATATCAACCAGAACGGAGTTGAGAGGGGAATAACCGATTCCGAACTCAAAACAAGAATTGTTCCTCTCGTTTAAAATAAATGACATTTAGGATGTGAAAATATGAAACGTGTTCTTATCGCAGAAGATGAGGCGGCCATCCGCGAGTTTGTTGTCATCAACCTTCGGAGAGGAGGTTATGAAGTTCTTGAAGCATGCGACGGTGCGCAGGCGCTTGAGCTTTATGAATCCTGCGGCGGCGATATTGATATTGCAATTCTGGATGTTATGATGCCGAATGTTGACGGTCTTGAGGTTTGCAGAGTTCTTCGTCAGAAGAGCAATAACCTCGGTATCATAATGCTTACGGCAAAAACCCAGGAGATGGATAAAATAACAGGTCTGATGACGGGCGCGGACGATTATGTTACAAAACCGTTTTCACCGTCAGAGCTTGTTGCGAGAGTGGATGCGATTTACAGACGTGTTGCGATGAACAACACAGGCAAGGGCACCGCTTCTGATACAATTACTCTCGGTGAATTCAAACTCAATGTCAGAAGCCGCACTCTCACCAAAAACGGCGTATTCATCGAACTGACACAGGTTGAATTTCAGATGATGGAATATTTCTTCACTAATGCAGGTGCCGCCTTGAGCAGAACGGCAATCCTCAACAGAGTATGGGGCGATGAATATTTCGGTGAAGAAAAAATAGTTGATGTCAATATCAGACGCCTTCGTATGAAGGTTGAAGATGAGCCCTCAAATCCCCAGCATCTGATTACAATCTGGGGTATCGGCTATAAATGGCTTGTCTGACAGGCAAACCTTAAATTTCAGAAAGGAGAATAATGCATGAGATTTATCGGCATAACAAAACGCTGGTTTCTTAATATCGCGTCTGTTGTTGTTCTGATTCTTGTTATTGTTTCTTTTGCATTGCTTCTTTCTTTGCGCAGTTATTATTACAGCGTTGCAAATATGGCGCTGGATTCATATTCCTCCGAGGAGCTTTCTGCGAGCTTCACTCTTTACGGAGATGCGGCAACGGACGGCTTCAGAACTGCAGGCAGAAACTTTGTTGAAAGTTTCCGCGATAAGGACAGCATGGCGGTCTGGATTATCGATAACTCGGGAAATGTTGTTCTTTCTTCAAGCGGCTTTGAAATCAAAGGCAAGGTAACGATGCCTGACTATGAAGAAGCGATGACAGGCACCAATAACGCCAAGTGGACAGGCAGACTTCCTTCGGGAGAAAAGATAATTGCCAAAACCTGCGTTTATAATTATCCCGACGGCACTCACGCAGGTGCAGTTCGATTTATGATATCTCTTGAGCAGATTGAACGGCAGCTTGCAAGGTTGACGGTTACCGTATGTATCGTGGCAATTGCTCTTTTTGCGCTCCTTATGATTTCAGGCAGTATCTTTATCCGCTCAATTGTCAATCCTGTCAAAGCGGTTGGTGAAACTGCGAAGAAAATTGCAGGCGGCGACCTTGAGGCGAGAATTGACCATTATCCGTATAACGATGAAATCGGCGAGCTTTGCGCAACGATTAACGATATGGCGACAAAGCTTTCTGCAACGGACAGACTGAAAAACGATTTCATTTCAACCGTTTCTCACGAGCTTCGTACTCCTCTTACCGCAATCAAGGGCTGGGGCGAAACCTTGCTTCAGATTGGCGATACTGACCCTGCGATGACGCAGAGAGGTATGAGTGTTATTATCAGCGAAGCATCAAGACTTAATGAGATGGTTGAAGAGTTGCTTGACTTCTCAAGAATGAGCAGCGGCAGAATGAAGCTCAACTTTGAAAAAACAGATATCCTTGCTGAACTTGATGAGGTTCTTTTCTCATTCAGAGAGAGAACGGTCAAGGAAGGCGTTGAGATAGTTTATAATGTTCCTCATGTTCCTGCACCTGCGAAAGCGGATGCATCAAGGATGAGGCAGGTGTTTATCAATATTCTTGATAACGCCCTTAAATATTCAAAAAGCGGCGGCAGAATCATAGTTATTGCTGATATGCCTAATCCTGCAACCCTTGTTGTGAAGGTCAGCGATACGGGTATCGGAATCTCGGCTGAAGATTTGCCGCATGTCAAAGAAAAATTCTATAAAGTCGATTCTACCGTAAGAGGTTCGGGAATCGGACTTGCCGTTGTTGATGAAATCATCAGACTTCATAATGGTGAGTTTGAAATTTCAAGTATTCTCGGCGAAGGAACAACGGTTAAAATTACTCTGCCGCTTGAACCTGCAATTTTTGCAGAGAGCCGCGCAGAGTCGGAAGGGGACATATCAACTGATGAGTAAAGAAAACAAAAAAGAATATGTGGCAGTCGGCGGTCAGGCTCTGATGGAGGGCATTATGATGAGAGGCCCGAAAGGAATGGCAATGTCGCTTCGTCTGCCCGATGGCACAATTGAAACTCAGATGAAGGATTTTGTTTCAATCAGAAAGAAATGCGCATTCTTCAATCTGCCGATTCTCCGAGGTATAGTTTCGTTTATCGAATCAATGATAAGCGGATATAAGCTTCTTATGGAATCAGCAGAAAAAACTTCAATGGATGATTTGCAGGCAGAGAATGAATCAAAGCTTGATAAATGGATAAGTGACCATTTCGGTCCGAAGATGATGGCTGTTATCGGTGGCATTTCGATGGTGCTCGGTGTGGGCGTTTCGTTTCTTCTGTTTATGTACCTTCCTTCATTGCTTTTTGACCTCACAAACAAGTATCTGTCAGACGGTAAAATCGAAATGTTCAGAGCTCTTTTTGAAGGTGTTATCAGAGTTATAATCTTCGTAACATATATGGCACTCGTTGCAAGAATGAAAGAAATCCGCAGAGTTTATATGTACCACGGTGCGGAGCATAAAGCAATTTTCTGTTTTGAGCACGGTAAGGAGCTTACCGTTGAAAATATCAGAGAAGAAAAACGATTCCATCCCAGATGCGGTACAAGCTTCATTTTTGTAACGATTATTCTCAGCATTCTTATTTCCTCAATCGTTTCAATTGCATTTCCCGCATTAACGCAAATCCGTGCGGTATGGATTGTAACAAAGATTCTTATGCTTCCTGTAATTATGGGTGTCGGCTTTGAATTCATCCAGCTTGCAGGCAAGTATCCCAATAAATTCACAAGCTTCCTTTCTCTTCCCGGTCTGCTGATGCAGAGGATAACAACCGTTGAGCCAACCGATGATATTATCGAGGTTGCTATTGAAGCAATGAATGCTGCTCTTACAGGTGAAGTACCTGTCAAGGAAGAGAAGAAAGAAGAATCTGAAGCTGCTGAAGCAGATGAAGAAAAGTCTTCAGAGGAATAATTGATGAAGATTAAAGAAATTCTCGCGAAGTCAACTGCAATTCTTTCCGAATCGGGAGTTGAAAACTCCGCCAATGAAGCGCGTTGGATTTTCGAAACTGCATTTGAATGCGGCAGAGATTATGCGGTGCTTTATGGTGAATCCGATGCAGATTCCGTTAAGGCAGAGCGATTCGCTGAAATGATAAAATGCCGTTGCGAAGGAGTCCCTGTGCAGTATGTTATTGGCGAATGGGATTTTTACGGCGAAACTTTCAGGGTGGGCGAGGGTGTGCTGATACCCAGACCCGAAACCGAAATGCTTGTTGATTTTGCTCTTGATTATCTTTCGGATAAAAAGAATCCTGTTGTTTTTGATTTGTGCGCAGGCAGCGGATGTATCGGTTTGAGCGTTGCAAAAAACAGACCTGATGCAAAAGTTTTTCTTCTTGAAAAATCCGACGCTGCATTCCGATATCTGTCTGAAAACAAAAAGCTTCTCGGATGCGAAAATGCACAGATTATCAGTGGCGATTTGTTTGATGGCTTTGAAGGTTTTGATTTGCCCGAGCCTGATGTGATTCTTTCGAATCCGCCCTATATTGAATCCGCAGAAATTCCGCTTCTTCAGAAAGAAGTGCAAAAAGAGCCTTCGATGGCGCTTGACGGCGGTGAAGACGGCTATGATTTCTACAGAGCACTCGCTCGGAAATGGCTTCCTTTCTGCAAGGGTGCAATTGCGGTTGAATGCGGAGAAGGTCAGACAGAAACTATTGAAAATTTATTTACCGCAGAATGTGCCCGCGTTTATTCCGAAAACGATTTCAACGGTATCGGAAGAATGGTTGTAGGCACGGAAAGGGTTTAATAATGCTTTTAGATTTAATTACAAGTAAAGGTAATATGACCGATGTTTTAATCGGACTTATGGCAAGTGTTTTTGTTGTATTCTGCACTTTGCCTATCCATGAATTTGCTCACGCATGGGTTGCCACGAAGCTCGGTGATGATACTGCAAGACTTAAGGGCAGACTGACGCTCAATCCTCTTGCTCATATCGACCCTATCGGCGCAATAATGATTCTCCTTGTCGGCTTCGGCTACGCAAAAGGAGTGCCCGTTAATGCGCGTAAATTCAAGAATCCCAAAGGCGGTATGGCGCTGACTGCTCTTGCAGGCCCTGTTTCCAATCTGCTGATGGCGTTATTCTTTGTGCTTCTTTCAAACGGTGCTGTTGTTCTTTATTCGAGAAGTGAAGCGCTGGTATGGTATGTTTCATATATGTTCTTTTACTATGCGGCGATGATTAATGTCAGCCTTGCGGTGTTTAATCTTCTTCCCATTCCTCCGCTTGACGGCTCAAAAATTCTCGCTATTATCCTTCCCTCAAAATATTATTTCAAGTATATGCAGTATGAGAGATACATCATCATCGGCGTATTCATTCTCATTTTCCTCGGTGTGCTTGATGTGCCTCTTTCATTCCTTACCCGAATCATAATGCAGGGAATTGAGTGGCTTGCAAATATTCCGTTTCAATTGATTTTTAAAATAATCTAATCCCAGCGAAGGGAGTCAGCTTTCTTGGATAAAATTCAGTATAAGCTTGAGGTGTTTGAAGGCCCTATGGATCTTCTGCTTCAGCTCATCGGTAAAAAGAAATTAAGTATCAACGATGTTCCGATTATGGAAATCATTGAGCAATATCTCGAATATGTCCGTCTTATGCAGGAAGACAATCTTGATGTTTCAAGTGAATTTCTTGAAATGGCAGCAAGACTACTTTATATCAAAACGGTTTCGCTTCTTCCTGTTCACGAGGAAGCGGAGAAGCTCGTTGAAGAGCTTCGCGGCGAACTGACGGAATATCAGGATTGCAAGCTTGTTGCAGGCAAACTTCAGCAGCAGGCAAAGGGATTTGAATTCTACGGCAGAGAGCCCGAAGAGTTTGAACCCGATATGACTTACACCAGAATTCACGAACCCGTTGAAATCTATAAAGCCTATCTTGCGGCTGTCGGTAAGGGTATGCGTCGCTTGCCTCCGCCGATTGAAGCTTTCAAGGGAATCGTTGCTCACAAAATTGTTTCGGTTGCTTCAAGAATCAGCGTTATTATCGACAGATTCAGAAACAGCAAAAAGCAGAAGTTTGCATCCTTCTTTGAAGGGTCAGAATCACGCTCCGAAATGGTTGCAACATTCCTTGCGCTTCTTGCAATGGCAAAGGCGAAAAGAATTCAGTTTGACGGCAGCGGTGATAATGTTGATGTAACCTTGCTTCAGGGCAGAGGGGAGAGTATTGAAATTGACGAATGAACAGATTCGTGCGGCGTGCGAAGCGATACTTTTTGCTTCGGGAGAGCCGCTTGAGTGTGCAAGAATAGCAGAGGCGCTTGAGCTTGATATGGATACCGTTTCAGGCGCGCTCTGGGAGCTTGCAAGAATTCTTGATGACAGAGGCAGCGGAATCTGCCTTCTTCGTCTTGGCAGCAAATATCAGCTTTGCTCAAGAGTCGAGTATGCTCAGCAGGTCAGAAGTGTTCTCGATATCAAAAAGAATGCTCCGCTTTCACCTGCGGCTTTTGAGGTGCTTGCGGTTGTTGCTTATAATCAGCCTGTCACCAAAGCTTATGTTGAGCAGATAAGAGGCGTTGATTGCTCGGGTGTTATCTCAACCCTTTGTCAGAAAGGCTTGCTTGAAGAAAAGGGCAGACTTGATCTTCCCGGCAGACCACTGCTTTACGGAACGACTCCTGATTTCCTTCGTTGCTTCTGCATTTCATCTCTTTCAGAGCTTCCCGAATTGCCCGAAAGACCCGAGATTGATGATTTACAGGATGACGAAATCAACAATGAGCAGGGCGAACAAATCAGAAGCTTTTTCCAGGCAGAAGAAGAATAAATCGGTTTTGAAGGAGGAGACAGCTTGACAGCGCTATATATATTTCTCGGAATCATTGCGTTTTTCGTGATTCTTCTTTCAATCAAGTTTGCGGTGACCGTCCATTATGAGGGCGATGTTGCTCTGAGCATTAAGTGGCTTTTCATCAAAATAAATATTCTTCCCAAGCAGGAGAAAAAGCCCAAGAGTAAAAAGAAGAAAAAAGAAAAACCAAAGAAAGAAAAAGAAGAAGAGAAGCCTCAGAAAGAGGATGAAAAAATCAAAGAACCCAAAAAGAAAAAGGGCGACAATATGTTTGTCCGATTCTATAAAAACCGCGGTGTTGACGGCGTTGTTCAGCTTCTGAAGGATGCAGTTGCAGCGCTCGGCGGTATGTTTGGCAGAATCGGAAGAGCCTTTACTTTTGAAGAGCTTTATATTTCGCTTAACGTAGGCGGAGAAGATTCGGCAGATACCGCAATCAAATACGGTGAGGTCTGCGCAGGAGCATTTCCTGCAATGGGTCTTTTTGTCAATAAGGCAAAGGTCAAAAAGTACAGCATAGATATTGTTCCCGATTTCATTTATAACAAAACTGAAGCAAGGCTTCACACACAGATTTCGTTCAGACCCATAAAGTTCATCAACGCAGTATTTGTTCTCGTTTTTGAACTTCTTTTCAAAGTTGTATTTAAACTGCTTATGCACAGTAGCGACCCCCAAGAGGAAAATGTGGAAAAGCAGGATAATAAATAATTTTTTCAAATATCAGAAAGGTGGAAAACAAAATGAAAGAACAGTCAGCATCAGGCATCCTCGGCACATCAATCGAAAAAATCAAGGACCTTGTAGATGTCAGCACCATTATCGGTGACCCCATCAAAATCAGCGAAACCCTCCAGATTATCCCTGTATCAAAGGTTACATACGGCTTTGCATCAGGCGGCACAGACTTCCCTTCAAAGAATAACACCGAGCTCTTCGGTGGCGGCGGCGGAGCAGGTATCACAATTTCTCCCGTTGCATTCCTTGTTATCAATAACGGCAGCGTAACTGTAAGATATCTCAACGCAGCAGAAGGCTCAGTTGAAAGAGCAATCGGTATGATTCCCGATGTTGTTGATAAGGCAACAGAAGTTATCACCAAGCTCACATCAAAGGATAAGAGCGTCGATAAGGTGATTGACGAATATATCGAGAATCCCCCTGCAGAGGAACAGGCATAATTATTCAGCCTGATTAATCATATATTGAATTAGTGGTGCGTCATCAGAGATGCAGCTAATTCCGATATGTGAGGATGAGGCTTTGTGAAAAAATTTATATCCGCATTAATGGTTGCGGCGATTGTTGTGTTAACTGCAATAACTCCGTCTGCATCCCGATTGAGCGTGAGTGCGCGCAGCGCAGCTTTGCTCTGCCTTGAAAGCGGTGAATTCCTTTACTGCCTGAATGCAGATGAAAAGCTTTCGATGGCAAGTACAACAAAAATTATGACTTCGCTGCTTGCTGTTGAATATGCGCAACCCGATAAGGAAATTGTTGTGACGGATGAAATGGTTTCCGTTGAAGGCACTTCAATGGGACTCGTTGCAGGTGACAGCGTTTCGTTGAGAGAGCTTATTTACGGAATGCTTCTCCAATCGGGGAATGATGCAGCGAATACTGTTGCAACGGTTATCGGCGGCAATGCTGAAAACTTCGCTCGGATGATGAATGTCCGCGCGGCAGAAATCGGGATGACAAACACCAATTTTGTGACCGCTTCAGGGCTTGATGACGATGAGCATTATTCAACGGCGCGCGATATGGCGTTGCTTGCGGCTGAATGTCTGCGCAACCCTGTATTCGCATCAATATGCTCGCAGAAAACGGCAAAGGTTACCTACGGTAATCCGCCCTATGAGCGAACCCTTACAAATCATAATCGTCTTTTGTGGAGCTATCCCGATGCAATCGGTATCAAAACAGGCTTCACTAAAAAAAGCGGCAGGTGTCTTGTAAGCGCGGCGAAAAGGGACGGCGTAACGCTTGTGGCGGTAACGCTCAACGCTCCTGATGACTGGGCAGACCATAAAGAAATGCTTGACTATGGTTTTTCTGTCTGCCAATCAGAGCTGTTGACCTGTGATTTATCAGGTGTATCAGTGAATGTCTGCGGCTCGGATAAAAGCTCGGTCAGTCTGCGTCTTTCGCAGGAGATGCAGGGATTATCAGGTTGCGAATGTATTCTTCTGATAAAACCGATGGTTTATGCCCCTGTCAGTGAAGGTGACATTCTCGGTAAAGCCGTGTTTGTTTCGGGCGGGAAAGTCATCGCGGATATTCCTGTTTTGTCAGCCGGAAATGCGGCGTATTATCAGGTGCAACCTGTCAGGGAAGAAAAGAGTTTTTTCTCAAAGCTGTACGAAAAAATAAAAGAATTTATATTTCAGAGGTGAAATCGGTTTGTCCGATAATAAAATCAGACTCCAGAAGTTTCTTTCAGAAGCAGGTATTGCTTCAAGAAGAAAAGCGGAGGAAATGATAAAAGCCGGTAAGGTAAAGGTTAACGGCCATGTTGCGCAGATTGGTGACAGCGTTGATGCAAAGAGAGATACCATTACCGTAAGCGGTAAAAAAGTTAAAAAAGAAGGCTCACTTCGTTATATCCTTCTCAATAAACCGAGAGGATATGTTACAACAACCGACGATGAGCTCGGCAGAAAATGTGTCCTTGAGCTTGTTTCGGATGTCAAAGAAAGAATCTATCCCGTCGGCAGACTTGACAGAGTTTCGGAGGGGGCGCTGATTCTTACAAATGACGGTGCATTTGCTAATGCAATGATGCATCCTTCAAAGCACGTGCCTAAAACTTACAGAGTTACCGTACGCCCTGCAATAACAGCCGAGCAGGTTGATGTTCTTGCAACAGGTGTTGAAATTGACGGCAGAATGACAGCTCCTGCAGATGTCCGCGTGCTTTCAAAAGAAGAGGGCAGAGCAGTTGTTGAAATTGTGCTTTATGAAGGCAGAAACAGACAAATCCGCCGTATGTGCGAAGCTCTTGACCTCGAGGTTGCAAGACTTCGCAGAATTGCAGTCGGCTCTGTAAAGCTCGGTATGCTTCAGACGGGTGAATGGCGTGACCTTACTCCCGAAGAAGTTGAAAAGCTTCTCAGCCAGGCAGGTGTCAAGAAGAAGGGCGGCAAGTAATATGTTGAATTTTCTTCCTGACCACGAGCAGGATAAATTTCGCTTCAGAGCATATGATGCGGACAAGGAAGCAGGCGTTTGCACCTTTGTCAGCGAGGGATATAAGATGTTTTTTCTCTCAATGGAATGCGAGGATGACATTGTTGCAGAGGGGCTTGCGAGAGCTGCAATGAACAGCGCCGCAAACCGCAATGCATACCTTGCTTATATTCCGAGGGAGCTTTTCAGACCTGCGTTTGCAAGACTCGGTTTCAAGGATGAGGAAGGCTCGTTTGTTGAAATTCCCGAGGCGCTTGCAGGTGGTTGCTCCTGCTCACACAATTAAATTTGGAGTGTTTTTAAAATGATAAAAAGTATGACCGGTTACGGCAGGAGTCAGATGCTTGTCGACGGTATGAACATAACGGTTGAAGTTAAAAGCGTCAACCACAGATATTTCGAGTTTTCATCAAGACTTCCCAGAAGCTACGGATTCCTTGACGAAAAGCTCAAGAGCTTCTTTATGGGTAAGCTCACAAGAGGTAAGATGGAATGCTATGTGCAGATTGAAACTGTCGAAGAGCCTGACACTATTATCAGCGTCAACCATCCTCTTGTGAAGGGTTATCTTGATGCATACAAGGAGCTTGCAGAAACCTACGGTCTTGAAAACAATATCAAGGTTTCTGATATTTCAAGAGTCGGCGATATTTTCTCAATCCGCAAGCAGGCGGCTGACGAGGATAAAATTTGGGCGGCGGTTCAGGCTGTTGCTGAGGAAGCTCTTAACGGATTTGTTTCTATGAGAGAAAGAGAAGGCTCAAGACTCAGAGAAGATGTTCTTTCAAGACTTGAAATAATTCTTGAGAATGTCAGCTTCATTGAGGAGCGTTCACCCCAGACAGTCAAGGAATATAACGAAAAGCTTCTCGGCAGACTCAGAGAGCTTCTTGCTGATGCTCATATTGACGAGCAGAGAATTCTGACAGAGGCGGCAATTTTTGCTGATAAGATTGCAGTTGCTGAAGAAACTGTCAGACTTCGCAGCCATATTTCGCAGATGCGTTCGTTCCTTGATTCCGACGAAGCTGTCGGTAAGAAAATGGATTTCCTTATCCAGGAATTCAACAGGGAAGCCAACACAATCGGCTCGAAGGCACAGGATGTTGAGATTGCACGCAGAGTTGTTGCAGTCAAGGCTGAAATTGAAAAAATCAGAGAGCAGATTCAGAATATTGAATAATACGGAGGCGAAAAATGAAGCTGATAAATATCGGTTTCGGCAATATGGTCAACGCAAGCCGACTTGTTGCCATTGTCAGCCCCGAGTCTGCGCCCATAAAGCGAATCATTCAGGAATGCAAAGAAAAAGGTACGCTTATTGACGCAACTCACGGCAGAAGGACAAGAGCTGTTATCATAACCGACAGCGACCATGTTATTCTTACCTATCTCCAGAGTGAAACTGTTGCAAACAGACTCAATGACGAGATGGAGGAAATCGAAGAAGAGGAGGATGAAGAATGAGCGAGAGAGGAATTCTTGTTGTTTTTTCCGGTCCTTCGGGTTCAGGTAAAGATACCGTACTCAATAAGCTTTGTGAGATTGATTCCGATGTTAAGGTTTCGGTATCAATGACAACCCGCGAAAAAAGAGACGGAGAAATCGACGGCGTACATTATTATTTCGTTACAAAAGAGTATTTTGAAAAGAGAATTTCTGAAAACAGAATGCTCGAATATGCAGAATATGCCAAGAATTATTACGGCACTCCTGCAGACCCTGTTGACGAAATGCTTGAGCAGGGCAAATCCGTTATCCTCAAAATTGAGGTGCAGGGTGCAGAGCAAATCAGGAATCGCTATGACGATGTTATCAGCATTTTCCTTATGCCCCCCTCATTGAGAGTGCTTGAGCAAAGACTCAGAGGCAGAGGCACAGAGGATGAAGAAACAATTCAGCACCGCCTTTTCATTGCAAAGGAAGAAATCCGCAAGGCATATGACTATGATTATGTTGTTATCAGCGACACAGTTGAGCAGTCTGCCGAGGATATCAGAGCAATTCTTTGCGCAGAAAAGCGTAAAATCGAAAGAAACAAAAAAACAATAAGTGAGGTAATCAACAATGTTTAATCCCGATCTCAGAAATGTTCTTAAAGACCATCTCAGCCGTTATTCTCTTGTAACTGCAACAGCAAAAAGAGCGAGAGAAATTTCAGAAAAAGCTTATGAAGAAAAAGATCCTATTACAGAGAAGCCTGTAAGCCTTGCTCTTGAAGAGATTCTTGAAGGCAAGTATATCATCGTTGAACCCGAGGAAATCAGAAACATCTGATCAGGGTTTCATAATCAAGCGAGAGGAGTGATAATCAGATGAAATATGCAAAGGTTGCCGTTGAATCGGCTGTGTTTACTTTTGATAAAGCGTTTGATTATGCCATTCCTGCGGAGCTTGAACAAAAGGTAAAAAAAGGCTGCAGAGTAACTGTCCCTTTCGGTAACGGTAATAAAAAACGCCTCGGAATCGTTTTTGACCTTTCTGATGTGACAGAAAGCAAAAGAATCAAAAAAATTACCGAGGTGCTTGATGAAGAGCCGCTTCTCAATGATGAGATGCTCTCACTTGCCGAATGGATTAAAGACAGAACCTTCTGCACCCTTTATGAAGCCGCCAAAGCTATGCTTCCCACAGGCATCAACCATCGTATGGTGCTTTCTTATGCAGTTAATCCTGATGCGGATTCATCAAAAATTGATGCTCTTGAAGGTAACGCAAAAGAATTCTATGCATATATCGCGAAAAAAGGAATTTTTGTTAAGGCGGATTCAGTTTTTAAGGCATTGAGCATCAAGGCGGATAACGAAATCCCTTCATCACTTGTGAAAAAGGGAATTCTTATTACAAGCAGTGATGCCGTCAGAAATCTCGGCGACCTTACTGTGCGTATGATGCGCCTTATCCCTTCAGAGGAAGAAATTAAACTCACCCCCAAGCAAAAGCAGATTTACGATGTGCTTTGTGATGTAGGCTGTGCGAGTGTCAAGGAGATTTGCTATTTTACGGGTCTTACCCCTGCGGTTGCAAATGCTCTTGTCAAAAACGGTGTTGCCGAATTTTATGAGCAGCCCGTTATGCACCTGCCTGATTTCACAACCGAGAAAGGTGAGCGCACTCCGATTAATCTGACCGAAGAGCAGAATAGTGCATTCGAAAAATTGACCGCTCTTGCATCGGGCGAAAAAGCCGCTGTTTCGCTTCTTTACGGCGTAACGGGAAGCGGCAAAACTTCGGTTTATATGAGCGTTATTGACGGAGTTGTTGACAGAGGAAAATCTGTTATTGTTATGGTGCCCGAAATCGGTCTTACTCCCCAGACTCTTTCGCTTTTCTGCAAGAGATACGGCAGCAATGTTGCGGTTTTTCACAGCGCTCTTTCTGTCAGAGAGAGGCTTGAAGAGTGGAAGCGAGTTAAAAAAGGCGAGGCAAAAATTGTTATCGGCACAAGAAGTGCGGTTTTTGCTCCGCTTGAAAATATCGGACTTATCATCGTTGATGAGGAGCAGGAGCATACATATAAATCCGAGCAGACCCCGAGATACAGCGCGATTGATGTTGCGAAATACAGGGTAGCATTCAGCAAAGGTTTGTTGATTCTTGCTTCTGCAACACCGAGTGTTGAAAGCTATGCATCCGCGCTGAGTGGCAAATATGAGCTTTGCACTTTAAGAAACCGTTACGGAAACGCGGTTTTGCCCGAAGTTTTAACGGTTGATATGCGAAGCGAAGAAAAAGCCCCGGGAAGCAAAGCGATCAGCAAAACTCTTTTCGATTCATTGAAAAGCAATCTTGAAAACGGCAGGCAGTCCATTCTGCTTATTAACAGAAGAGGATTCCATACCTTTGCCGCGTGCAATTCCTGCGCAGAAGTCATCAGCTGCCCGAATTGCAGTATTTCAATGACTTACCATACCGCGAACAACCGACTTATGTGCCATTATTGCGGTTATTCTGTTCCGTTTTCAAGCAAATGTCCCGAATGCGGTGAAGATGCCGTCAGATATTCAGGCTTCGGCACACAAAAAATTGAGGACGAGCTTGCATTGCTTCTGCCTGATGCAAAAATCGTCAGAATGGATACCGACTCAACTGCAGGCAAGAATTCTCACGAAAAACTTCTGGATAGTTTCGCAAAAGGTGACTACGATATAATGATAGGAACCCAGATGGTTGCAAAGGGTCTTAATTTCCCGAATGTTACGCTTGTCGGCGTGGTTTCGGTTGATCAGCAGCTTTATAATGACGATTTCAGAAGCCTTGAGAGAACATTTTCGTTGCTGACGCAGGTTGTCGGCAGAGCAGGCAGAGGTGAATTCGAGGGCACCGCCGTTGTGCAGACTCTCACTCCTGAAAATGAAATCATCCGTCTTGCCGCAAAGCAGGATTATGATGAATTCTTCAAAACAGAAATCAGACTCCGAAAAGCGTTGGTTTATCCTCCGTATTGCGATATTTGTGTAATAGGCTTTACGGGTGAAAACGAAACCGCAGTTAAAATCGCGGCAACTAACGCTCTTGCACTTATCAGGAAATATACCTCGGAGGAATTCGAGGGAGAAAAAATCATAACTCTCGGGCCTATGCCTGCAAGAGTTGCAAAAGTCAGCGGCAAATACCGTTACAGGTTGATTATCAAATGCCGCAATACCAAGAGATTCAGGCAGATGATATCAAAATTGCTTATAGAAATGGGAACGGACAGCCGTTTCTCAAGCGTAACAACATATGCGGATATCAATCCCGAATCAACAGTATAATTATAATTGTATATTATTTATCAGCCGAAGGATAATTGACCTGAGGCTCAGAGGTGAAAAGTTATGGCTATCAGAAATATTGTAAAAATCGGCGATCCGATTCTTGCAAAAACATCACGAAAAGTAGAAAAATTTGATGCACGTCTGTGGACTTTGCTTGACGATATGAAAGAAACAATGTATGCGGCAAACGGAGTCGGCCTTGCGGCAGTGCAGGTGGGCATTTTAAGGCGCGTTGTGGTTGTTGACTGCGGCGACGGATATATAGAGCTCATCAACCCTGAAATCGTTAAAAAGGAAGGTGAGCAGTTTGCCGAGGAGGGTTGTCTTTCTCTTCCCGGTGAGGTCGGCACAACCTGCAGACCTGCAACCGTGAGAGTGCAGGCGCAGGACAGAAACGGCAAATGGTGTGTTTACACAGGTGAAGATCTCAAGGCCCGTTGCTTCTGCCACGAGATTGACCATCTTGACGGAATTGTTTTCACCCAGCGTGTTATCAAAAAGGAGAATGCCGAATGAGAGTGGTTTTTATGGGCACGCCCGAGTTTGCAGTGCCTTGCCTTCAAAAACTGATTGACTGCGGCCATGAGGTTACGGGCGTTTTTACTCAGCCT